>JBCDLL010000008.1:0-70963 GCA_038745425.1 Verrucomicrobiota bacterium
GCTTGTTCCAGTTGAACTCGTCGACCACCGCCATGTACTGCTCGCGCAGTTGCACCAGCCGCTGGGCGGCGTCCTTCTGCACGCGGGAGACGCCGTGAGTCTTGAAGGTGGTCAGATCCGTCGGCACGATGCGCGGGCTCAGCGTGCTGGCCGGGTAGCGCAGGAAGGCGGTGCGCTCGGCGGAGGGCTCGTCGGCCACCGAGGGGAGGTCTTCAGGCTGGGGGGGCGGCTTGCTCATAAAATCCCCTTATAGTGGCGCGAATCGCGCCCGGACGCAAATCGACCCTTGGCGGCGGGCCCGGCGGGCGCTCCGCTAGGGCGTCGTGGCCGGGCCTTCCAGGGGGAGGACTTGGGCCATCTGCTGGTCGGCGGCGGATTCAAGACGCTGCAGCCCCGCGACCTCGCGCAGCAGCCGCGCCAGGAAGCGCGGGTGGCTGATCGCCTGGTCGTGGGTGGTCTTTTCCAGGACAAGAATTCGGGACGGGTCGCGGATGTCCTCCACCATCGATTCCAGGGTCACCAACCCGTCCCCGTCGGCGAAGGGTCCGTAGAGAAAGCGGGTGCGCACCTCGCCACCGGTGCCTTCCGAGATGAGGCCGGTGGGCGTGCGCACGCCGCGCGGCGTCACCAGCGTTAGGCGCGGCGCCTCGCCGGCCCGCTGCAGAAGCTGGGCGGTGTAGCCGACCGTGCCCATCGCCAGGCGCCAGTCGCGGGTCGCGGCCAGCAGGCGCTGGAGGTGGGTCAGGGTCACATCCTGGAAAAGCAGCCAGCGCTCGGGCGCGGCCTCGGCCGTGCGGTCGCGGTGAGCGAGCAGGTTGTTTTCGAGCAGAAACACGGTCTCGTCGTCGGCGCCGGGCCAATAGTCAGCCCAGGTGCCGAGCGCGAGCATGTCGCGGCCGGCCACGCGCAGGCGGGGCTCGTCCGGATTGGTGGTGTCGCGGATCCAATCCGGGTTGCGCATGGGGATGAGCTGGTAGAGACTCGGCAGGCTGGCCGCGATCAGCCGCGTGCCCGGCACCGCGGCGTCGGCCTCGCCCAGCTGCCCGTAGAGCCCGCCCCAGCCAGGGACCGCGCCGTCGGCGCCGTCCGTCGCTTCCAGGCCCGCGGCGCGGCCGGTGCCGCCCAACAGGGAACGCAAGGCGTGGGCGCTGCCCAGGTTGGGCGTGGCCACGAGGTAGAGGTGCTCGACGCGGTCGGCCAGGCGCGGCTGCGTGCTGATGAAGGTACGCGCGATGAGCCCGCCCGCGCCGTGCGCTACCAGCACAAAGCGGATGCGGTCCGGCTGGGTGCCGAGCTGGTTGGCTGCGGTGGCGGCCATGCGGCGCAGGGCGCGCTCCAGTTGCGGGGCCAACTTCTCGTGGATGGCCTGGCGCCAATCGTAGGCAAAGACGAAGAAGTTGACGTCCTCCATCAGGGGCTGGAAGGCGGGCACCCCCGGCTGGCGATGGGTGAGCGCGTAGACCAGCCCGGTGCCCATGTCGCGCCCGGCCAGGCGCAGGGTGGGCCGGGGCTCGAGGTGGTTGGCGGGATGGAGGGCGGCGTAGCCGGCCACCGGTGCGGCGCCCTCGCCCCAGACGACACGCTCGCGGCGGGAGCCGTCCGGCGGCGCCGGGTCGACCAGCGCGCAGGCCTCGAAGTCGGGGATCAGCACCACGATGTGGCGTAGCGGCGCGGCCGGGTCCACCTCCGGGCGGACGTCCGCCGGGCGCGCGCCCCAGCCGGGCAAAGCGCTCAGGCTCAACCCGATCCCAGCGAGCAAAAAGGCGGACCGAACATTCATGCGGGAAAGCAAGACAGAGGCGTGCTCAAAATCACGGCAAAGCGCTGAACAACTCGCCTTACCGCCTGTGGATCAATTGTTTATCACGCGCCACCTGCTCCGGCAAGATATTTACCCCCAGAAGCGTAAAAAGATCCGGTGCCGGGTCGACCGGTCTCCAACCCACGCCTGCTTGTGGACCGGCTCCGCTCCCCCTACTTGGGCCAGAGGTAGGCCAGGTAGATGCAGTAGATCATGATGAGGAGGGCTCCCTCCCAGCGGCGCAGCACGTAGCCGGTGCGCATCATGGGCAGCACAATGACGGCGAGGAAGATCATCACGCCGATGTCGACCAGGCTGATGTTGGGCGCGACGATGGGGGAAATGATCGCGGCGACGCCCAGCACGCAGAGCACGTTGTAGAGGCAGGAGCCAAAGCTGTTGCCGAAGACGATGTCGCTCTCGCCCCGGCTGGCCGCGACCACGGCGGTGGCGAGCTCGGGCGAGGTCGTGCCAATCGCGACCACCGTCAGCGCCACTACCGCCTTGCTGATTCCGATCTCGTCGGAGAAAGCGACCGCGTTGTTGACCAGCAGGTCCGAGCCCATCGCCAGGAGGAAAAACCCCAGGATGATGAAGCCGACCTCTTGGACCGTGTTGCCGCTGGGCTGGGGCAAGCCTTCCTCGAACTCCTTCTGCACCTCCCGGCGGGTTTCGTTGCGGGCGTGGACGATGTTAAAGACGGTGTAGGCGACGATGCCGGCGAAGAAAAAGGCACCCTCGAACCGGCCGATGATGCCGTTCAAAATCGCCCAAAGGAATGCGATGTAGGCAAAAATGACGATGGGCAAATCCCACCGGATGAGCTGCAGCCGGACCTCTTGCGGACGGATGAGCGCTGCGACTCCGAGCATCAGCGCGATGTTGAGGATGTTGGCCCCCACGATGTTGCCGATGACGATGTCGCCCTGGCCGTCGAGCGCGCCGGCCACGCCAACAAAAAGCTCCGGCGTGCTGGTGCCGTAGGCGACGATGGTCAGGCCGATCACCACCGGGGTCAGCCCCAGGCGGAAGCCAATGGCGGAGCTGCCCCGCACCAGGCTTTCGGCGCCAAAATACAGTGCCACCAGGCCGCCGATCATCAACAGGACCTGCAGCAGTAAGGTGCTCCCAATCAACGTCATATAGTTCGCTCAGTCTCCCCGTTCCACGGCCGCTAGCATCGGCGAGGCGGGGGCGTTTGGCAACCGCGAAAAAAGATTGCTCCGCCCAAACGCCCACGCTACTGTCACAAAATTCTCGCCTCTTGGCGAACCCGATGGGGTCATAGCTCAGTTGGTAGAGCGCCTCAATGGCATTGAGGAGGTCCGGGGTTCGAATCCCCGTGGCTCCACGTCGGCGGGCTCGTTGTCCCAACCAGGGTCTCCGCCCCAGTCGATGGCGTGTTGCAAAGGGCCCGAGGCCGCAAGCCCGGGACAGAACCACGACCCGTTTTTGCTCGAACCCAAAAACACCTTTTCCCAAACGGACTGTCCCCGGCTTCGCAGGAATGGAAAGGCCCCCACCGGCGGCCCGCCTAGATCTTCCCGAGCGAGGAGAAGGTCTGCAGAATTTCGCCGATCTCCTGGCGGCGCCTTTTGCTACGGCGACCAAAGGCACGGTCGAGCGCATCCACATCCTGACCAAGGTTCGGGAGCAGCCTCTGCAGCGCGGCGACTTGATCGGAAAGTTTGTCCGGCCAGGCCAGCTTCTGGGCCGGTGCAGCCGCCTTCTTTGCAGAGGCGTCGACGGCAAGCTCGATTTCCGTCTGTTTTGCTTTGGGCAGGCCGGACGCCTCCGGGGCCTGGTACTCCGGGCGCAACCAGCGGATGAGGCCGCGCTCCTCCTCCTCGGCCCGTTCGTGGTTGAGCGCGACCAGCCGGGAAAGGATTTCCTGCTCCAGTTCCTCCGCCGCGTCGTCG
Source organism: Verrucomicrobiota bacterium (assembly GCA_038745425.1). Classification (GTDB taxonomy): domain Bacteria; phylum Verrucomicrobiota; class Verrucomicrobiia; order Methylacidiphilales; family UBA1321; genus CAWUJC01. The sequence goes on from JBCDLL010000008.1 coordinate 3,721, forward strand.
CCCGCGGCCAGGCGGTCGGCCAGCGGCTTGGCGCCCTCGGGTTGAAGGTCGCCCCACCCGTAGGCCTCCAGTACCGCCGCGTCGATGTCGTCGTGGATCTGTTTGAGCACCGTCACCAGCCCGTCGTCGTGGATGGCCTTCTCTTTGTCGCTGAGCGGCTCCTCCCGCCGCAGCTTCTCCAGCACGTTGTACATCCCCGTCATCGTCAACTCGGGATGCTGCGCCTGCCTCTGCTTGCGGTGCGCATCGAGATGTTCGCCTAGATTCTGCATGGCGTTACCAATCTCCTGCCCTTCCATCGCCGGAAACGGGAAAGGGTCAAAGCAAACCGATTTATTGTATCGAGGACGGTCTTCTAACGTCCCACCTTGAGCTTGCGCCCAAATCAGATGTAGTTTTGAAGAGAGAATCGAGAGAAACGGTGGGTTTGAGACTGCAATCGCGATCAGCATATTATCCGGAAGCACCTGAGCATCAAGAAACTCAAAGAATCTATGTTTGCTGGTTTCCACCGTTGCTACATAACGACTCAAACCTTCCAAGGAATGCCTTAACTCAGCCCGCGTTTTCCCGAACAACCACCATTTTTCGGCATAAGCCTTCCCATCTTTCGTGTGAGCTTTTGCATCCCGATCCGGCTTAACAAAATTGAAGACGTGTTGGTAGAGAGATGGGTAGCAATCCTGCAGCTCAATCTCAGAAAGACCCAACAAGTCGATGACCAAGACGCCGCGAGGCCGTTTGGTAAGATCTTTGCCGTTTCGATACTCCTTGATGAAATCTGCGGCTGCTGGATTCGCTTGAGTTAGGTTTTCGGCCTCGCTGCGGGTAACGATGAAACCCGAACCGTGAAGTTTGACGCCAGGGCAACTCAACCCGGCGTTGGACTTCAAGGGTTGGCATGAAGCGACATCGACGCCTCTCTGCAAATTCGCGATAATCGGTCCCGTCGAGCGGGAGACTTTCACCTCATGCTCGCCGTCCTCTAGTTCCCACTCTTTTTCGACGCGGATGAGCAAACCGGGAGCTTTTCCGCGATCCGCGACAGTCATCGCGATGCGGACAGCGGCGCCATCGGCGGAGTCGACCCAGGGGTGATCGGGGATGGCGAAGGCCAAGTGGAGCGGCCTCTTGGTGTCACTCAAGAAGGGCTCCAGCACGCGCCGGTTGAAGGTTTGGTGGATGGAATTGGTGGTGATGAACCCGAAGCGCCGGATCTCCGCCGCTGCGGTCAACTCGGCCGCCTTGCGCCACCAGTACATCACAAAGTCGGCCGACTCTGGCACCCTCCCCTTCCACGCTTTGCGAAGAGCTTCAGTGTAGCCATCGCCCAAGCTTTCCCGCATGCGCGAGGCCCCAATAAACGGCGGATTGCCGACGACGTAGTCGGCGGTGGGCCATTCGGCACGGCGGGGGTTGGTGAAGTCGTAGAGCGGGCGGCGGGCGTCTTCGTCGGGGACTTCGCGACCGGTGACGGGGTGGGGCTTAGTGGTACGCCCGTCCCAGATGGTGACGGGCTGGCCGGTTTCCGAATCAAGACGGGGCACCTTCTCGTCGTAGGCGAGCACGGCGTCCTGCTGGCGGATCGTGGCGTGCTTGGGTAGGAGGGGGCGGTCGTTGGTGTCGGCCTTGCCGGTAGTTTTGCGATGCCACTGGAAGTAGCCGATCCAGAGGACGAGCTGGGCGATGGCCACGGCGCGCTCGTTGATCTCCAGCCCCAGGAACTGGTCGGGCCGGACCTTGAACTCGGCCATTTCGAGCGTGAGGTTGCCGCCGAGCTTGCCGTAGAGGTCGAGCACCTCGGCTTCCAGCCGCTTGAGCAGCTCGAGCGAGACGTAGAGGAAATTGCCGGAGCCGCAGGCGGGATCGAGAATCCGCAAGCGGCAGAGCTCGTGGTGGAACTCAGCCACGGTGTCGCGGGCGGCCTTGAGCTCGCCCTGCTCGTCGAGTTGGGCGGCAGCGGTCTTGACCGCCTCCCACTGCTCGCGCAGGGGCTCGATGATGGTGGGCCGCACAAGGCGCTCGACGTAGCTGCGGGGGGTGTAGTGGGCGCCAAGCTTATGGCGCTCGCGCGGGTCGAGCGCACGCTCCAGGAGGGTGCCGAAGATGGCGGGTTCCACGGCCGACCAATCCGACCGGGCCGCGTGGATGAGGAAGCGGATTTGGTGGGCGTTGAGGGGCAACGCGGTGGTGTCGTCGAAGAGGCCGCCGTTGAAATGGGGGATGGCCTGCTTGATGATGACGGAGTACGTGGCGCCGGTGGCCATTTCCTGCCAGAGTTTTTCCAGTTCGGCCTGAAAGCCGGCGGGCTCTTCGCGCACGCCCTCCAGCACGCGCAGAAAGCACGCCTTGGGCAAAAGGCCGATGTCCTCAGCAAACATGGTAAAGAGGCAGCGCTGAAGGAACCCAGCCGTGACGTGCGGATCGTGCCCGTCTTTCTCCAGCAGCTTGGCGAGTTCGGCCAGGGTGCTGGCGACCTCGCGCGTGACCTTGGCGGCGTGTTTGGAGGGGTCGAGTGATTTTGGGTCGGTCCAAATCGCGCGGAGCCTCCGACGGATGTTTTCGTCGTGGAGATCGGACAGGAGGATGCGGTGCGAGACGGGATCGGGAAAGCGCTCGTACTGCCCGCCGGTGCCAGAGAACTCGGCGTAAAGGTCGATGCTGTGGCCGACATCGCAGACGATGAGAAAGGGCGGGCGTCCGTCTTCCACTGGCAGGGCGTGGATGTAGCGAGACGCCTGGGCATGCGCGCGCTCGAGCGCTTTGTCCCAGGCCGGGGTGCCCCGCTTGCCGTGGCCGCTGGCTTTGGCGGTGGCTGTCACCTCAAGCACCTTGAGGAGTGGCTGGTCGGGGTTCTCCTTATCACGGTCCGGGTTGACGCCCTGTTTGGTCTCGAGGACAAAGTGACCCTTTTTGTAGAGATCAATGAAGTTGGCCACCGTGCTGCCGTCCGGCTTTGTACGATTGACACGGCGCTCGAACACGTACTCGTTGAGCGCGGTCTCCTCGCGAGGCGGGTCCGGCTTGGGCAGCGCTAGAAGGTCGCACAGCTCGGAAAGGAAAAGCTGTCCCGAGCCGCGTTCGTGGCCGCCCGACTTTTCCCAGCGGGAAATGAAAGCTGCAATCTCATCCGTCGGTGAATCCGGCATTGGCATCGACACTAGCGTGGACAACCGCGAAAGCATCAGTTTTCTTTGGTCGGAGAACGCTGCTTTTGATCCTTTGGAAAACATCGAAGCACGACATCACCGCCTCAACGAAAGACCGTGTTACCCGACCCGGCGGACTGGCTCAGTTGGTTGCCGTTGGAGGGCGGCGTAGGATTGCGCTCAACTTTGGCCTAAGGCGCTGGCCACGAAACCGGTCGGCAGCGGACCTGGTTGATAGGGGAATTTGGCGCCTTCTCATCATTAGAAAAACTAAAGCAAACATAGTTTCGCGAGTCTTGGTGGGAGCAAAGCCCGGGCGGAGCGCCGCCATCATCATTTGCAGCCCGGTTTAATGACCGCTAACCGATTGGCTGAAAAAGACATGCTGCCGATCACAGCGGGACCTTGAGCACAACGTGGCCTGGAGGGGTCGATCCCGGTCTCGGGTTGAATGGAAAGGGAACCAATTGGCGTCTTGCTTTAGGCCGGGCGACGCCCTAATTCTTGATGTTGATGAAACGTCTCACGATGCTCATTTTCGTGTCGATGGCCGTTGTTCCTCTGGCCCCAGCTCAAGACGGCTCCCCCACCCGGGCCCAGGGTTATTTCAACGTGGTGATCCCGGGGGCGGAAGCCGTCGGCACGCCCAAGGTCAGCATGGTGAGCCTGCCGCTTTACCCGCGGCCGTTGCCCACTGCGGAAGGGGGGCCGACCGGAGCGATGGCCGGGCTGATTGACTCCGTAACGGGCGACACCATGACCGACACGGACGCCGGCTGGCTGGCCGGAGAGTTGAGCACCGAAGCGGCGCCGTATTATGTGCGTTTTACCAGCGGCACACTCGCGGGGCGCATGATGCAGATCACCGCCAACACCACCGATACCCTAACGCTGGAAACCGACGGCGATGCCCTGACCGGCAGCGTAACCGTCGGCACCGACGGCTATGAAATCGTGGCCGGGCACACCTTAATCAGCGCCTTCGGGACCGGAGTGGCTGACATCAACACGCCCGGAGTGCTTGGCGGCGCAGACGGTTCCGGTGACGGCGCCGACGTCATCCAGATTAACGACGGCTTAGGCTGGAGCAGTTACGTCTACAACGTCACCAGCGACCGCTGGGAGCTGAGGGGTTCGCTGCGGCCATTCAGCCGCAACAACATCCCGATCAGCCCCGAGAGCTGCCTCATCTACAACCGGGCGGGCTTGAGTGACTTTACGCTGGTGACCACGGGCCACGTCCCGGACCAAGGCGTCCAGATCCTGGTCGCCACTGGTGTGAACATGATCGCGGCCAACTTCCCCACCGACCGCGAGCTCCGGGAATTAAAGCTGGAGGAAATGCCCGGCTGGCGGCCGATCGGCGGCCCCAACAACTACACCGAGGCGGAAGCGGATTACGTGACGATCCGGGACGCCGTCGGCTGGCTGTCTTACGTGTACGACGCCGACAACTCGCGCTGGCAGCGGTTGGGAAGTCTCCGGCCCTTCGACCGGGGCGATACGCCAATCCCGGCCGGCACGGGGCTCATGATCCTGAAGCGAGGGAGCGCCGACGACGCCAGTATCTTCCTGGACCCCCTGCCCTCATACTACCAAATTGCTACTTCCCAGTAGTTTTTTTACTGACGAAGCGACCGCCTTGCCTTAAACAACAAAATAATATGAAAGCCGTCCTCGTCGTTGTCCTGCTCACAGGCCTTTCCGTCACCAGTGGGTGGAGTCAGCTGATCACGGACTTTACCGGGATTCCATCGGGCAACGCCCAGTTCGGCTGGTCGTGGACCACGGCGGATCGGGAGCTGAGCGGCACCAACAGCTCCAGCGGCACCTTTGGCGGCTTTCCGGGCGGCGTCAACATCGACGCCAACACCGCCTTCTTTGCCTTGACGGCCGACGCCACGACCTTTTCCGGCGATGAGGTTTCGGGCCCGTTTCGACTGACGGTAACCGACGAAAATGCGGCGTTCCTGGAGGCTCAGTTTAACTTCAACGACTTCACTTCGGGGCCCACCACGGTTTTCGCTCCGGTGGTGTCGTCCGGCGGCACCTTCAGCGGCCTCAATGTCGACTTTCTTTTTAGCGCCAACGGCCCGGTCCCCGGCGCCCCCAGTTTCACCTTTGTCATGACGGAGCTGAGCGCCTCGCTGGTACCGGAGCCCTCCTCCTCGCTGCTGCTGATGACTGCGGGCGGCCTACTTCTGCTGGGACGACGCCGCCGGGTCAGCTGAGCCGCACCGCCTAGGCGCCGGCTCGAGCCAAGCGCCCCCGGGAAGAGGGTGCGGAGCAAGTTGAGACGACCCGGTTGGCGTTGAACCAACGGCACACCATTCCCCATCCCCGCTTGGGCGAAAGGTCGGAGGAGCGTTCCGGCTTGGGCTGACTCTGGCCCTGGATGGCAGCTTGGCCGGTACCTCGCTGGCTTCGGCGCAGGATCCGGTCGAACCGGCGGCGCTGGACGCGATGACCCGCATCGTGGCCGACCTTCGCCAGGAAATTGAAAACGGGGCCGTGGTGAGCGCTTTACCGCCCAACGTGTTCCTGCCCAGCACCCCACAGAATTACCTCCCCCGGCACCACACACCGACCAATCCCACTTCTGTCCTGGTGCGGATCAACTCGACGCCAACGTGGCCACCCCCGGCGCGCCTCGCCCCTTACTCGGCCTCCGGGCGCTCGATCCGGATCCGGCCGGTGAGCGGCTGCAACTCCAGCGTCGCGAAGTTGATATCCGTGGTGTTTGGCTTATCCGCGTGCTCGGCGTTGACCAGCGTCAGTGTCCAGCGGCCGCCTCCGCTCGGAGATTCCGCGCTGCCGTTGGGCGAAAAGCGGATGTAGTAGTAGTTACCGCCCGGCTCCACCCAACCATCGGTGAACGGATCTCTGTTTTCACCGCCCACCGGCATCATCGTGGACTGCGACGTCATCGCGTCCACCGAGGCTGGCAGGGGCTGCACTTGGCTGATCTGGATATTGGGCTGTTGTTGATTAACCGGTACGCCGGAGCCCGTATTGCCCACAATCACAGTCTGGTACGCCACCAGTTTGTCCCGGCTGGTACCGCCAACCGTTTCGCGATCAACGTAGAGGCGGAATTCCGTCTCGCGGTTCTGGGTCATCGCTTCCTGGCGGGCCAGCTCCATGCTTGATTTCATGTTATCGGCCACGCTGTCGAGGTCGCCGGCGGCCGTAATGCTGCGCAGCGCCGCGGCGGAAAGAACGATCAAGATGCTGATAATACCCATGACCACCAGCAGCTCGATGAGGGTAAAGCCGGCGCGCGGACCGGACGGGAAACGGGAAGCCTTCATGCCTAAAAATATCATGTCCCGCCGCCGATGTCTCTTTATTTGACCCTCAATTGTTGCAACAGCGATGTCAACACCGGCCGGACCAGTTCCGCCAAGCGGGGGTTGGCGTAGCCGACCCAGGAGACGGGCGAAGTGGTGTCGAGCGGCGCGTCGAGGGGCGAGCCGTCCGGGCGCTCGAGCACCACCCCGGCCTCCTGCGCCACCAGGGCGGCGGCCACGTCGTAGGGGTGGCAGACCAGCGCCGTGCCCAGCTGCCCCTGCAGCGCTAGCACCTCCGGACGCAGGTCGGCCAGGAAGCGGTCGTGCCCGGCCAAGAGCTGGAAAAACTGCCCGCCGGTGGAAATGTACTGGTCTTCGAAGACGACCGTCGCCGCCGGGCCCAGGCGGCGCCAAAGCTCTTCCTCCAGCCCGGCCAGCGCCTCCTTGCCTTCCGGCAAAAACCGGGCGATGGACGCGAAGCCGTGGTTGAAGTCCACCGCCGGCGAAGGACGCGGCCGCCAACGCGCCCGGCGCCCGCTGTCGAGCCCGACCCGCTCGGCCACGAGGCCGTCCGGCCCCGCCCCGCGGACCACGCTGAGCGAATCCGCCTGGCCTTGCTTGGCCGGGGGCAGCTCGACCATGGCGGCGACTTCGATCTCCGCCAGCGTGGCGCTGCCCTGCCCGTAGGGTGCCAGGCCGGCCAGCACCCAGGCCGAGCGCTTGTCGTACATCAGGTTGCGCGTCCCATCGACCGGATCGAGCAGGCAAGTCCACCGCAGGCGCCCGGCCGGAGTCTCCGCCGGAAAGGTCACGCGCTCGTGATCTTCGATGCCCTCCATCACAAGTTGGACCGGCTCCTCCGCCGGCCAACGCGCGCGGAACCATTCGGTGATGGCCGCTTCGCTCACCCGGTCGACCGCGTAAATGACGTCCGCCCTGGTGCTGCCCACCACGGCGGCCAGCTCGCCCGGCGCGGCCGCCTGCCGCGAGGCCAGCACCCTCGCCCGCACGTGCTCGCCCAGTTCCACCAGCCGGCGGCGCAGCCGGTCGCGGGGATCGGCCCCGCTCACGCCTCCTCCCCGGGCTCGAGCGTGAACTCCCAGTAGTCCGGCGCCAGAGTGGTGAGATGCGCGCGCATTTCGGCCTCGTCCCGATAGCGGTCGCGCAGGCGGCGCCGGGCCACGTGGCCGGTCAGCTTGGGCAGCCGGAAGGGCCAGGGCGCGAGCGCGTAGCGGTTGCGCTCCCGGCGGGTGAAGACGAGCTCGCGGACGCCGTCGGCGCTGGGCGTTTGCGGGATGCGCTCCGGTCCGGCCAAATCCATGCAAAGGTAGAGCGAGAGCAGGTCCCAAACGCGCAGCAACAGGGTCATCCGGTTTTGCACCTCGGGGTCGCGCAGCCGCGCGTAGCGCGGGTCGGGCACCAGGTCGCGGGTGGCCTGTTCCTGGTAGCGCCGCTGCTCCTCCAGAAAGGCGCGAACCTCTCCGTTTTCCGTCTTGCCGTGGAGCTCGTCTTCCGTGTCGGGGCAGACGATGCGGTAGGCGTGATGCGAGACCATCAGGCTGCCGAGCAGGGAGGTCGGCCGCAGCCGCGCGATGCCGGTGCGCCACCGGCAGAGGTGCTCGTCACTCGGCATTTTGAGAAAGTTAAAGGGCAGCCCGGTTCGCGGATCGAGCTGCGGCGCCGCCTCCCATTCCAGGTAGCCGATGTCGTGCTCGGCCGCACCCAGGAGGAATTCCTCTACCAGCGGCGACCCCGGCTCGCCCAGGGGGTGCGGCCAGGCCCAGTGCCGGCCAAACTGCGCGCAAAGCCAGGAATGCGCGTGCTGGGAGATGGCCTCCACGCCGTCGTCGCGATGGCGTACGATCATGGATTTAGCGTAGTGCCCGGCCATCGCTTGGCCAGCAAACCTTGCCAGAAAACCGCCCGGCCGATAAGTTGACCTCTCGCCCGGTACCATGAAAGCGCCCTCCCCGTCCCGGCCCCGCTTGGCCTGTGCCCTTGGCCTGTTGGCCTTCGGCCTGCTGGCGGGCTGCGGCTCGGGCGATACGCCATCGAGCGTGGAAGGCGCCCAACAGATACTGGCGGCGCCGGAAAGCGAGGAGCAAGCCCAGGCCGCCTGGGACTTCCTCCAGGCCGAGGCCGATAACGGCGACGCCGACGCCATGTACGCCCTGGCCGAGCACTACGGACAGGGCCGGGTCGTGGCGCGCAACCCGGAGCAGGTCGCGCAGTGGCTGGGCCGCGCCGCCCAGGCCGGCCACGCCGGCGCCCAGACCGATTTGGCTTTGCTTGTGATCGCCCGGGTGGATTCGGGGGAGGTCAGCCGCGACCAAATCAGCCGCGCAACCTCCCTGCTGGAACAGGCCGCCGCCCAGGACGAACCCCGCGCCCTCGACCAGCTCGGCACGCTCCACGTGGCCGCCGCCCGGAGCGAATTCGAGCTGGACCAGGCGGTGGCCTCCTTCCAGCGCGCGGTGGAACTTGGCTACGGGCCCTCCATGCTGCGGCTGGCCACGCTTTACTTCACCGGCAAGGGCGTCGAGCAGGACACCGCTCGCGGCATTGCCCTGCTCAAGCGCGCCGCCGACGCCGGCCAGAACGAGGCCGCCTTCCGCCTGGCCGATCTTTATCAGGTCGGCGGGCCGGTCGAGCGGGATCTGGGCCAGGCCCGGCTATATCTTGAGAAAGCCGCCACCACCGGCGGCGCCGAGGCCGACTACCGCCTGGCGTCCTTTTACCTGCGCCACCACGCGCCCGATCCGGCGTTGGCGCAGGAGGCCGTGCGCCTGCTGCGCAAGCGAGCCACCAACAACCACGCCGACAGCCAGCAGCTCCTCGGGCGCTGCTACCTGACCGGCAACGGAGTGGCCGTCGACCCCGCCGCGGCGGCGCAGTGGTTCCGCCTGGCGGCCAACAACGGCAACGCCCAGGCGATGACCTCGCTGGCCGTGCTGCTGCAAGCCGGCGTCGGCCAACCGGCGGAAGGCGAGGTGGACGCCTGGTTGGCCCAGGCAGCCGAGGGCGGCGACCCCCGCGCGGATTTCATCCTCTACCAACAGGCCAAGCAGGCAACCCCGGCGGGCGACCCTCCAAGCGAGGAGGCACTCCGGCACCTCAATACGGCGGTCGAAGCCCGGTTGCCGCAGGCGCTCTATGAGATGGGACGGCGCCTGGTGGAAGGCGACGGCATGGACGAAGACGGCGCGGAAGGCTACCGGCTGCTGGAGCAGGCCGGACGGCAGGGGCACGTGGCGGCGTTGCGGCTGATGGGAGAGATGTTCCGCGACGGCGGCACGCTGCGGCAGGACCCCGAGAAGGCGCGCGCGCTGCTCGAACTGGCCGCCCGCAACGGCGACGCGGAGGCGGCCCGCCAGCTCGGCCTCCTTTTGGAAGAGAGCGGCGATCCCGACCAACTGGCCGCCGCGCGCGAGAGCTACCGCCAGGCGGCGGCGCGAGGCGACGCCGCCGCCCAAAGCCAACTGGGCCGTATGCTGCTCACCGGCGAGGGCGGCCCCGCCGACCCGGCCGGAGCGATCGATCTGCTGACCGCAGCCTACGAGCAAGGCGACCCGCAGGCGTCCCTCGTCCTGGGGAAGATCAACGAATCCGGGCTGCCCGGCCGTGGGCCCGACATCGCGCAGGCGGCCCAGCTTTACCGGGAAGCGGCGCAGGCGGGGCTGCAAGAAGCCGGTTTCCGCCTCGTGCGGCTGATCGACGCACACGGTGCGGACGCCGGCCGTCCGGACGAAGCCGTTGCCCTGCTGCGCGAGCTGGCCAGCGACGACTACCCCGGAGCCCGTCCGCTGCTGGGCCAATGGCAACTGGAAGGCCGCCACCTGCGCAAGGATTTGCTGGCCGCGCTGCGCACGTTCCGCGCGGGCGCGGAGGACGGCGACGCGGAGTGCCTCTACCAGCTCGGGGTCATTTACGAAGCGGGCCGGGGCGTGGAGGCCGATCCCATCCGCGCAGCGGGCTACTACCGGCAAGCGGCGGAGCAGAGCCATCCGGGCGCGCTCAACAACCTGGGCGTGATGCACCTGCACGGCTACGGCGTCGGCCAAAACCGGCAAAAGGCGCGCGAGCTGCTCCGGCAGGCGCAGGCGGCCGGCCATCCCCAAGCGGCGGAAAACCTGCTCCAGATTCCCTAGGGACATGACGGTTTTTATCCTCATCTTCCTCCTGATCGCGGTGATGGTGACGATCGGTGGCATCTACGGGTGGAAGCAGGAGCAGAAGCGCCGCCAAGCGCTCGCCGCCGCCGCCACCCGCCTGGGCCTCAGTTTTAGCTCGGAGAAGAACTACGAACTAGCCGGGCAACTCGGGTTTCTGGACCGGCTGCAAAAAGGGTCCAACCGCTACTGTTACCATGTGGCCCGCGGCGCCTACGAAGGCCATGAGGTCATCGTTTGCGATTACCATTACGAGACCTACTCAAGGGGCAAGCACGGACGCCAAACTCACCACCACTACCTCAACCTGACCACCATGATCATCCCGGTTTTTGTCCCGGAACTGCAAATCGCGCCCGAGAGCTTTCTCGACAAGATTGCGAGCAGCCTGGGGTTCGACGACATCGACTTCGAGAGTGCGGAGTTCTCGCGCAAGTTCAAGGTGACCTCGCCGGACAAAAAATTCGCCTACGACTTTTGCCACGCCCGGATGATCGAGTACCTGCTGCTCAAGCCCGACCAAATCCTGGAGGTGGAGGGCAATACGCTGGCGGAAATTCGCCGCGGACGGCTGACGCCCAAAACGCTGCGCTCCGATCTTGAACACCTTGCGCAAATCCGCAGTCTGATTCCGGGGTATTTGTTGAAGACACCTCCGCCCCAGTTGCCATGAACTCCGCCAGCGCCCTCCTGCCGCTCGTCATCGTGGCGGTGGTTGTGGTCCTGCCGGTCGTCTGGGCGGTGGCGACGTACAACTCCCTGGTGGCGCTGAAGAACCACATCCGCGACGCCTGGGCGAACATCGATACCGAACTCAAGCGCCGCTACGACCTGATCCCGAATCTTGTGAGGACCGTGCAGGCCTACGCCGCCCACGAGCGCGCGGTGCTGGAAAAGGTGACCGAGCTGCGCAACCGCGCCGCCGGCAACCACGGTTCCATCGCCTCCCAGGCCGAGGATGAACGGCACTTGGTCGACGGAGTGCAGAGGCTCTTTGCCCTGGCGGAAGGTTATCCGGACTTGAAGGCCGACCAGAACTTTCTCCAACTGCAGCACGAGCTGGTCAACACCGAGGACCGCCTGCAGGCCGCCCGGCGCTTCTTCAACGGCAACGTGCGCGACTACCGCAACAAGTGCGAGCAGTTCCCCAGCAACCTCATCGCCGGGATGGGCGGCTTCCGGCCGGAATCCTACTTTGAGGTCGAACCCGCCCTGCGCGAAGCCCCGCCGGTAGAGCTCTCGTAGAACTCACGCCCCCGGCAAGTCGGGAACCTCCACGTAATCGGAGAGCGCGGCGAGCAACTCGTCGACCAGCGCGGGGTTCATGTAGTCGAACTCATCCGGGATGTGCAGCACGACGGTCTCCTTCGCCGCCAAGACATCCGGGTACTTTTGCCGCAGCCGCCGCAGATGGCCCGCTTCCATGCAGACGACGAGATCGGCCCAGCCGAGCAGTCCGGGCGTCACCTTGATCCGCGCCTCCGGCTGTGTGCCGGCGGACCGGGCCTCATAGCCGGGGAAATCGGCGTAGAGCCGCTCGGCCGTCAGGCTCCGGCGCCGGTTGCGGCTACAGACAAAGAGGATTTTGAAGGAAGCGGCCATGGAACGCGATGGGCTGAAGCGGGAAAGAATACGCCGGGCCTACCATCGCCGTCACGCCGGGAACGTCAAAAGCCGGCCCCTCCAATTTCCTTGCCAAGCCTGGCGGCAGGCGCATAATTCCCATTCGATTTCGGCGCGGAGCCGGCGGTCTTTTCGGCCACCTCCATCCGGTTTCGGATGCCGCCCGCAAGTCGATCCCCAAAACGCCTCCTTAGCTCAGCGGTAGAGCAGGTGACTCTTAATCACTTGGTCCAAGGTTCGAATCCTTGAGGGGGCACTCTAAGGCTGGTTCCACCGGTCACTTCCCCGCAAACGCGCAAGCGCAACTGTTTCTCCAAGGGGTGGCGGGTGTTGACCAACAGCGTGTGCTCGAAGGCTCCGGTCGCCCCCGGGGACAGGCGAACAAGCAAGTTGCGCCGGGCGTACTCGCGCGTGTTGATGCGGGTGAATTCCACCGGCGAGAACTCGGCGGCCAGACCGGACGGCAGGACGGCCAGTTCCAGCCCTTCGAGCAGCGCGGCCTGGTCCCGCTCGACCAGGAAGGGAAACGCAAACCGCTCGATGGCGATTTGGCCTGGCGCCAATCGCCCGGCGTGCAGATAGCGCCGCATAACGTAGAGCGGCGGCGTGGGCGGCGCTTCCGAAGCGGGTTGGGTCAGGGTCACGCTCAAGCGGATGGGTTTCGCATTCTCCAGGTCGGTCTGGACGATGATTTCGGCGCCGCGCGCGCTGCGGAACTGGCGGGAACCGAACTTGAGCGGCACGGCCACGGATTGACCCGAACCAACCGCCACCGGCACTTCGGCGCCGCGGAAGCAGGAACACGACCCCACGATGCTGCGCAGCATGATCTCGCGGTTGGTGAAATTCTGGAACAGGACGGGTTGGGAGAACTCTTCCGCATGCGACGGCACTTCTGCGACGCGCACTGGATCGACCAGGATGTCGCCGTCGGACAAGAAGCGGACCCGGGCCGGCCCTTCCGCTTGCGCTGGGCGCGAGGCCGACGCGGAGGGGGCTGGGCGCTGGGCGGCGGGCGAGGCGGTCACGGGTTGGGGAACTTCCAGCTCAGCCACCGTCTGGACGACCTTTTTCATGCGCTCGGGGTGGCGGCCCACCAGCAGGAGGTGGCCCGACATCAAGTCCAGACCCTCCAGCAATTGGGCCGGCGTCTTCGAGCGCGGGGGGCTGGGATGGTTGAACACCATCAGCTGCGAGTGCTGCCCGGCCGGCATGGCCACCATGACCACAAAGTGCTCCCAGCCGGGCTGCTCCAGGTGGACGACGGCAAGCAAGCCGGGCTGCCGCTGGAGAATGGCCAGCAATTCCGGCGGCTGGGTGTCCTTGAGGCCGACCACCCCCAAACCTTCGGCCTCCAGCGCCGCCTTGATATCGAGGAGAGAGACGGCCCGCTCCATGCCGGGGCCCACGCCAAGCCGCTCGGCGAGCACGTCCGGATCGCTTTCCATCCGGTGGAGCACCAGGCAGGTGGCGGCGCAGGCGTAGCCGCAGTTGGTCATGTAAACCCCCTCCGGCAGAATCTCGGCGCCGGAGAGGTGGAGTGACGTGCCCATGACGACAGCGAGGAAGGTCGGCCGCAGCTTATTCATACCGGGGGATTCGATTCACCGGCTCCACCTGCCGTTTGATTGAGCGCATGGTTTCGGCCGCATCTTCGCCCACGCGGAACCGGAGATTGAGGCGGTAGTCCCGGACCCGCGTGCCAACCGGAAAGGCCAGGGAGTAGATTTCCGAACCGGGACGGTCATCAAGGTAGATGTCCTTCACGATAAGCTCGCCGTGAAGGGTGCCGTCCTGGCTCTTCGTAACGGCCTTGGCCCGCACCGGCAGAGGAAACGGCGAAAAATCGGGGTGCGCGTATTCCTCGATCTCCAGGGTCCGGTAGACTTGAATATCCTGCTTGGTCTCGAGATCGAAATGGACGTTTTCGCTTTTGGACAGGGCGTACTTGTTTTTGGGGTCGAAGGTAAAGCGGTGCTTGCTGTCGGTGCCCTCAAATAGTTCCACGACGAGCTCCTGCGGAGTATTTTTCTTGATCGAGGCGAGCCGCTCCGGCGACTTCAGCTCGGAAAGCAGGCTCAAGCCCAGCTCGCTCGGGGTGTTGCATCCCAGGGTGGTAAAGGAGAGGTAGTTGACTGGCAATTGGAACGGGTTTGCCGCCGGATTCCACTCGCGAATCGTGCCATGTTGCCGGGCAACGGTCCGACCCGAGACAACTTGTTCTTCCCGCTCAAAACTCATCAGGTTAAGGCCATCGAAGACCACCGTGCGCGCCCCCTTATCAGTCCCCGGGGCGATATCCGGTCCATGGATGCCGTAGGGATCGTATTCCTGGCGGAAGCGGGTCGGAGCCCAGGCATTGACGTAGAGGGTGGCGCTGGTTTTAGTCTTCGGCGCCTCGCCTTCGTACCAACTGTAGAAGTCGTACTTGACCACGAGATTGGCCGACAGATCCAGATCGCCTCTTTTGCCAGCGAGGATCATCACCACTTCCGACGCTTGGTTTTCCAGGCCGAGCGGGAAACCCGGCAACGACACAATCTTGGTCTCGGAGCGAGCTTCCATGAGCACGGTTAAGTACAGGGTGAAAAGCAGAGATAGCAGGCGCATGCTCAGTCTTGGTTAGCGTCCGTCTTAGTCCGTGCATTCCGTGCCGACAGCGTCCCAATAAGTGCCTTTGTAAAGGACATTGATTTGCTCGCCTTGGGTGCAGTCGGTTCGGTAGGAGATCAGCCGGACCGGAACTCCGTTGACCGTCTGCCAAGTTCTATTGGTCAAATTAACGCATCGATAAACGTTGTAGACTTCGCAACCATCCCACTCCGCATCGCTGCAAGTGGCCAAACGGTTGGAACCAGCGGGCTCGCATTTGGATTCCTCATAGTCTTCCGCCAGCAGCTCCAACTGCCCAAGATCTCCGTTTTCACCGTAACACAACGTGCTGCCGGGCTCCAGGAGCGGGTTGGGATCTGGATTCGGGTACGGATTGCAGCCCTTTGGGGTATAGTTGGCGAAGCAACCCTCCAGCTTGCGAAAGCACTTGCCGAAACACTCGTGCATAGAGTCGTCATCGTCCATGCCGCGTACATTGCCCAGCTCTTCGGCCGTGGCCAGGCTGACGGCGTGCGCTGAAGAGTTGATGAACGGACCCGCAACCAGAATCAGGACGATCCCTAGCGGGCCAAGGAATTTAAGGGCGGTTTTCATGGGTCGGGTTTCCTTTCACGGTTAGGGTTTGGGTGGTGGCATCAAAAACGTAGAACGCTGTTCCGGTTGCGTCGGCGGCGGCGCGGCCGGGTGTTTTCGGGTGGATCGCGATTTCCGAAGCGCCTTCGGCCAGGGTCACCCGGTCGTACTGGCTCCATTTTTCCGGCCCGCCTTCGCCCTCCGGCCGGAAAACCTGCAGGGTGCGCCGGCCGCCGAACTCCCGTTCAATCGCGTCGAGCCTTCCATCCTCGCCGTAGCGGTAGAGCCAGATCTGGTTGACGCCACCGGCCGCTTCCTGCCGGCGCAGAATTCGTCCGTCCTCGCGGTAGGCGAAGCGGCGGACGCTTTCGCTGCCATCCGGGTGCGTCCGCACCACCCGGCGGGTGCGGCCGCGCGCGGGCCCGGAAACAAACCATTCCCGCACGACCTTGGTGCCGTCGCGCAAGCGCGCCGTCGAGCGCCCCCGCCCCCCTTCCCGGTGCCAGAATTCCGATTCCCCGGCGGCGTTGGTGCGTGTGACCGGCACTCTGGCCAGAGGCTTTTTCGGGTTGGGCCGGATCGCATAGCGCCAGGGACCGTCGCTCAAAATAAGCCTGGTCTGCGGATCCCACTGGAGCAAGCGCGAGGCCTCCTCCGTACTGGAAATCTCCAGGCCCGGCGTCATCCCATCGTCGAGCGGATAGGCATAGGCGCGTTGCGGCCGCACCGGGCGCGCCGGATCAAGGGAACTCCATTTGGCGGCAGTGAGGTTAGAGGTGAGCTCCTCAATCAAACGGGCCCGGCCAACTTGCCGCACCAGCGGCCGCGGCCCAAACGTGAGCTCAATTTTTTCCGCCCCAAAGCGCAGGGCCGAAGCCAGCCCCGTCTCCGCATCCCGCTCCAGCCGCAGCAAGGGGCGGCCGTTTGCCCGCACTTCGCTGATAAAGTCGCCCTCTCGCCGGTAATCGATGACCGTGCCCGCCGGCGAGACCATTTTGGCGATCCGACTTTCCCGCCACTCGATGCTCCATCCGCACTTGGCCCAGGCACGGAAGCCGCCGCGCGAGGTCTCCCGGCCCAGCCAACCCCGGTTGCCCTTCCAGATGGCCGACTCGTGGCGCGAGCGGCGAAAGTGGTAGTGATACCCATCGGGCATCACGACCTCGTAGTGGTTTTCCGCCCGGCGGATGACGTGAGAATCGGTAAAAGCCAACATCCAGCCGCGGCCCAGCACCGGCGAAGCCCACTCGCCGCCCGAATCAAAATTCACCACCAGCGGCATTTGCAGTCCCTCCGCCAGCACCAGCTTGCCCCAGTCCTCGTGGTAACTCAGGCGCCCCTGCTTCTGGACCGCATCGAAGTGCATCCGGGGCATCTTCCAGTGCAGCCCGCAGGCGAGGGCCGCCGGCGTGGAAGCCAGGCAGGCCAAAAGGCAGGCGTACGCCGCCGGGCGGTACACTCGTCTTCTGTTTACGAAGGCGCGGTCAAAGGTACGCGGCATCGGTTCGGTCTCCACGTGTAACTTGATGTATCTAATTGGAATACGTCAAGACTATTTCAACACTCTTGAAACTTTTATGTATTACATTTAACTTCGAGCCTTCGCTGTGATGAAGATAAACCCGGTTAGCACCGCTGGCACAAATCGCGATGCCGCTGATACCAGTCGTACCACTGGGCGAGGCCGTCGGCCAGGGGCGTGCGCGGAGCGAAGCCGATCTCCCGCTCGAGCGCCTCGGTGTCGGCGCAAGTGGTGTAAACGTCGCCCGGCTGCATCGGCTTCATGACTTTCTCCGCCGGTTTACCCATGACCGCTTCCAGCGTGGCGACAAAGTCCATTAGCGCAACCGGCTGTTGGTTACCGATGTTGTAGATGCGGTACGGCGCGCTGCTACTGGCAGGGTCGGGGGCCGCACCGTCCCAATCCGGGTTGGGCTGCGCCGGATGGTCGGCGATGCGCACCACCCCCTCGGCGATGTCGTCGATGAAGGTGAAGTCGCGCTGGAGCTGGCCGTGGTTGTAGAGCTCAATCGGCTCGCCCCGGTCGATCTTGCGGGTGAATTTAAAGACGGCCATGTCCGGCCGGCCCCAGGGGCCGTACACGGTAAAAAAACGCAGGCCGGTGGTCGGAAGACCGTAGAGGTGGCTGTAGGTGTGGGCCATCAGCTCGTTGGCCTTCTTGCTGGCGGCATAAAGGCTGATGGGGTGATCCACGTTGTCGCCGACCGAAAAGGGCGTCTTGCCGTTTAACCCGTAAACGGAGCTGGAGCTGGCATAGACCAGGTGCGGGCACTCCTGCGCGCGCACGCCCTCCAGCACTTGAAAGAAACCGCTGAGGTTGCTGGCCACGTAGGCGGAGGGGTTGGTGAGGCTGTAGCGGACCCCGGCCTGGGCGCCCAGGTGGATCACCCGGTCGAAATCCTGTTGGCGAAAAAGGCCGCTCATCAGGGCGGCGTCGGCCAGATCGCCGCGATGCAGCGTGTAGCCGGGCCGACCCTCCAGCTCCTGGTGGCGCGCCTCCTTCAGTTCCGCCGCGTAGAGGCTGGAGCTGAAGTCATCCACTCCGACCACCTCGTGCCCCTCCGCCAGAAGGCGGCGGGCAACGTGGAAGCCGATGAAGCCGGCGGAGCCTGTAACGAGATAGCGCATCGGAACCAGTGGAAACCCCTCAGTGTGTGAATTCTACCCGGGATGGAAAGCAAAAAGGGGCGGTCGGCATTAGGCTTCCGGGTCGCGGGCGTCCGCGTAACCCTCGCGCAGCCCGCGAATGCGTGCCTGGTACATTTGCCGGGCAAACCCGCCCTTCTTGAGCCAGACGTTCAGGCAGGTGAGCCCGTACATGATCGGGTGCGGCACCTTCGGCTCGAAGCCCGTGATGGCCGAGAGCCGCGCCAGCGAGAGCATGTTGCCGTGCATCAGCCGCAGCAAGTAGTCCGGCTCGAGCCGATTGAAGGGAATCAGGTGAACCAGCCGCAGCCGTGGGAAGAGTCCCTTGCCCAAACCAAGTTCGGTCGCCAGCCAAAGAAAGAGGTGATCCTCGGCACTAAGGAGAGCGCTGCCCTTGCGTCCCAGACGCAGGCATTCGCGGCGATGCTCCTCAAAGTAACTAAGGAACGCCTCGAGCACGCGGGCGCGCATCGCCAGGCCCGCGCCCCAGGGGTTGACGCCGTCACCGTAGACGTTTGACCACCGCTCGCGCTCCAGCCGGTTGATGAGCAGCAGGTGCAAATACGGCTCTACCTCGGGCCGTGGCGGCGTCTCAAAGTCTCCCTCCACCACGCCCGGGCCCCAAGCGCCCAGGTGCGGATGCTCCGCAGCGATGGCAAGGGTTTGGCTCAGGTAGTCCGTGGCCAGCTCATTGTCGTCATCGACGTAGACGATCAGATCGCCCTGCGCCTCCCGGGCGCCGCGCACCCGGGCGGCCGTCAGGCCTTGCTCGTCCTCTTTGACCAGACGGCCATGTTCATGCCAACCAACCAGTTCCGGCTCACGCTCTTGCAACGCAGGCGTGCTGTTGTTGTCGACCAGGACCAGCTCCCACTCCGCTGGGCTGAGGTCCTGCGCGCGAAGGCTTTCCAACGTGCGGCGGAGGTAGTCCTCCCGCGGGTTGTAGGTACAGATGATGACGGAGAGCATGGCATGTACCCGGCGGCAAAGGCGCGATCGGTTCTCTTCAAGCCCGGGCCGCCAAAAGCAACTCGGCCAGCTCGCGTACTGCACCACAGCCGCCAGAGCGGGTCAAGACGTAGCGCGCCGCTTGCCGCACCTCGGGATGGGCGTCGGCCACCGCCACGGGCCAACCCACCAGCCGCAGGCACTCCAGGTCGTTCAGGTCGTTGCCGACGTAGACGATCCGCGCGAGGTCGTGACCTTGCTCGGCCGCCCAATCCGCGAGGACTTCTCCCTTTTGGCGGGAGCCATGAACCACCGGGATCTGCAGCTTGGCCGCCCGGGCCGCTACCACCGGATTGGTTTCGCGCGAGAGGATAAACAACGGTAATCCTCGTTCGCGCAGCATTTCCAAGCCGAGGCCGTCGCCCCGGTGGCAGCGGACACTCTCGGTGCCTTCCTGGTTCACCAGCACAGCGTCGTCGGTCAAGACGCCGTCGAAATCCATCACCAGCGCTTCCGGCCAGGGCAACCCAGGCGCCGCCCCCTGGCGACGCCGCAACAGCTCTCCCACCAACTCCAGATCGGCCGGCTCGTCGATTTCCACCCGGCACTCCGGAGCCTGCACGTACGCGGTCGTGCGTCCGAAGAAGCGGTGCCCGTGAGTGCGGAAACCGGCCGTCTTCATCACGTAGACCGCACCGGTCTCAACAAACTCGGGCTCTCGGTCCTGGCGCCGCAGGCGGACGGCCTTGTCGTGGTTGACGCCTGCCCAGTCGCCACCCGGTCCCGGCTTCCAGATAAAGTCGTGAGAAGGGGCGACCGCCAGCGCGCTGTCCGCCCCGTCGCGCTCCATCACCTCGATCGTGCCGTCGATGTCCGCGGCGCTGGTCAGTGGCGAGGTGCACTGGAGAAAGACGAAGCGTTCGGCCAGGGTTTCGCCGGCCGACTCCAGGTGATCGAGGACATGCAACAGGGCCGATTCCGAGCTGGCGCGATCGGTGGCCAGTTCTGCCGGGCGATCCACCACACGCGCACCGTATTGCCGGGCGACCGTTGCAATTTCCGGGTCGTCGGTCGAAACGATGACGGCATCAACCCGGGTGGCCTCCCGCGCCGCCTCGATCGTCCAGGCGATCAACGGCTGACCCGCGACGAGCGCCACGTTCTTGCGTGGGATGCCCTTGGAACCACCCCGGGCCGGGATGATGGCGATGGTTGGAGTCATGGCAGTAATATCTGATGAGGCTAGGCCAAGAGCGGTTTGAGGGGGAGGATGTTTTCACGCGCCAGCAGACTGCTTTCGTTGGCAACGGTGAGGCTGCGGCCATCGGCCTCGTAGATCTCCCGGATCCAGCGGAGCAAGTATTGGATGGGCGGCGATGGCCGCGGAAACCCCCACATGACCGTCGTGTGGTCCTTCAAGGTGTCCCGGCCGAAGCGTTTGGAGTCGTAAGCCACCATGTCCTCTTGCGGGGAGTAAAAATGAGTGCCGTCATTGAGGTCAACCCCCACCAGCTCGACCTCCCGGTAGCCTTCGCGGTAGGCGTAGCTCAAAGCAATGACGAGGGTACCGTTGATCCAGACCAGAGGATCGCTGGGCTCGCGTGGCCAAATCCGTTCAAATTGGGGCTTGCGCTTAAAGACGGTCTCCCGGCCCTGCAAGCGGTTCCAGAGGGCGATCGGGTTGTGGTAGCAGTAGTTGTAGAAACCGGGCCGACGGCGCAGCGTCCACTTGATGACGTGGCCAATGCCGAGGGTATCCTTCACCAGATGCACTCTGTCCGGAGAAACTGCCTCCGCCACCTGCCCGGCCCAGTAAGGCGAAAACAGGCAGGTGACCGCGCTCCACTCCGGCCGGGAGAGGAGTTCCGGCAGGTTGCGGAAAATGGTGCGGGTGGGCTCCCAGTCGTCGACCAATCCGTAATGGGTAGTGGTAAAGCCGGCTTGGCGGTAGTGCTGGATGTAGTGGTTGAGGCTGAGGGACGGACCCTGCTGGATGCGCTCTTTTTCCTCGTGGGAGAGCCGAAGCAGACTGGGCCCGTTACCAACGATGATAAAACGCTCCGAGCTGGCCATGGTGCAAACGTAGCGGGAGGGGACCGTTAACGCGCCTCCGCCAGCGGGATCATCAGGTTTTGGCGGACGTCGTCACGCGCTTGAGTTTACGGCGCTGGACTTCCTCACATTCGAGCAACTCGGAGCTCTTGTAGGCCAGAGCGGCCGCCACGTGACGAATGTCGCGCACCAGGCGGCGCAAGCCGTCCGGCTCCAGCGACGCGGCGTGGTCGGTGCCCTTCCAGGTACGGTCGAGCGTGTAATGGCGCTCGATCCAGGTGGCCCCCAGGGCCATGGCGGCGACGTCCGCTGCGATGCCCAGGTGGTGGCCGGAGAACCCAATTTCTTTGACGCGCTCGCCAAAGCGCTCCTGCAGGCGCGTGATCTCGTAAAGGCAGATGTCCTCGAAGGCAACCGGGTAGCCGGAGGTGCAACTGTAGAGCACCACGCGGTCGGCCGCGCCCAAAGATTCGAATAGCCGCACGATTTCCTCCTCCTCGTCGTGCGTGGTCATGCCAAAGGAGAGGTGAAGTTCGCCCCGGTAGTTCTGGCAAAGCCATTCCAGCATGTCGAACTTGAGGTTGCAGGCCGAGGGGATCTTGATGAGCTTCGGCTCGAGGGTGGCAATCTCCCGCGCAGAGGTCATATCCCAAACGGATGTGCTGTAGACGGTGCTATTGTCTTCACACCACTGCTTAAGCTGACGGTGCTGATCGAGGTTGAGCTCCAAAAACTCGCGGTGCTCGCCATAGGTCTCGCCGTAGGAGTTCGCCGGGTTGGGATGGGGGGCGTTATACTCCTCGTCATTGAGCAGCTCCCGCGGTGTGCGCTTCTGGAACTTGATGACGTCGGTTTTGCAAAAGTAGGCCGCAACATGGATCATCTCCTTGGCGATCTCCATGTCGCCCTTGTGGTTACAGCCAATTTCGGCAATGACTTGAGGAGCTTTCATCTGGGGAGGATTTTGGAAAGTTTTCGCTTAATTTTGGCCCCAAGGGTGTCCTGGTAGGCCGTTGTTGCGAGCTCAGGAGTATAGCCAAAGGCCAACATTCCAAACTTGGCGTGATTTTCCAACGCCGCAATGTCATTTTTGCCAAGATGGTCCTTCCAGCGGCCCAGCGTATCGGGGTCGAACTTCAGTTCCTGGGTATGCTGCTCATGACCGGGGTCGGTCCACTCCTGCGCACCAAAACTGGTGTTCTTTTCCCACTTTAAGTCCTTCGGCTTAAGCAGTTCCGGGTAGTAGTCAAATCCGAGAGTTTCCAGCGCGCGACGAAGGGTCTTCTCGTTGCTAAGTACCATATCCTCATGGCGCACGAGCGCGTAGCGCTGCGCCGAGGCATTCAAACGCCCCAGACAGCGGCACATCTCGACCGCCCAAGTATGGCCAAAGCGGCCCGGGTCCATGGTTCGGCCTTCGTTCCACTTTGCGCGGCGCATGGAGCAAAATACGTCGCGGGGATCGCGCACGACCAAAAGAAAAGCGGCGCGCGGCATTTCCCGGGTGATCTGAGACAAATGCTTAATCGTGCTGGTGGACTTCTCCCCCCAATACTTTTTCCCCTTGGCCCGGCGGTAGAAGTCGCCCAACTGGTAAAAGGCATCCAGGTAGAAATCCTCGTCGAAGCGTTTGGGCTCGTAGCGGAAGAGCGTCCAGTCCACCTCCCAGTTTTGAAGCTCACTACTTGCCAGCAACTCAGCCACGAATTGCTCCCGTTGCTTTTCGGTGGGTGCCGGACCGTATTTCTGGTTCCAATTCTCGTGAAAATGAAGCTCTCCCCGGACCGACATGGCGATGTCGCGGTGCTGGGAAAGGACGGCTCGCACCAGCGAAGTGCCCGACCGTCCCATCCCAACGATCAAAAGCACATCGTCCGCGGGGTGATTGGCCCGCTCGTCTTTGGTTGATGGTATCGTCTCCACAGAGTTTCCAATTTCCGGGTGCTCTTTGCCTCAGCAATCAATGACCCCAGATGGATGCGCACCGCGAAAGCCCCGTCATAAGCTGAAGAGAGTGATCGATTGTTCCAGAGTAATTCCTGGCCAGGGAATCATCTCCAAGGGTGAAAGCGTTGGTCCGGCTCGCCCTCACGTTTTCGATCCTTGTGGTTGATCCTCGACGGTAAAGACCGCGTACAGCTGTTCGCCCTTCTTCGGGAAAAGCCACTCGAAGAGGTACATCCACATCTCGCAATGACGGCGGGCAAGCTTACGCAGAAACCGGCTGGGGAGATGGCGAAAACTACCCCTTAGCACGTAGCCGCGGGGATCGAAAAGCCGGTTGCTGTTATAGCCCACTTCGGTCCGGGCTTTGAAGCCGTGTCGGCTCGCCAAGGAATGAAAGGCCTCTTCGGTAAAGGCCAGTAGGTGCCGGGGCGGGTCCAGACAAAGAATGGATTGAGGTTTTGCAACCAGCAGGAACGATTTGAACGCGCTTTCACCGGAACGCCGGAGCAGCCGGTAGTAGATACGGAAGTGTCTCCACCGCAACCACTTCTCGATGGAATGGGCGTGTGGCGTGGCAAAAAGAATCTGCCCCCCAGGAGCCAGCAGCCGTTTTAGTTCCCGCATCATGGCATCGAGATCATTGGAGTGCTCCACCATATGGATGCAGGCAATGATGTCAAAACGATTGTCCGCCAGGGCCTCCGTGTCCCCGCAGACTCGCTCGATCCCGAGCTCCTCCTTGGCATAGGCGAGCGCCTTTTCGTCCCAGTCGAAAAGCGTAGAAGCCATCCTCTCCTTCTGGGCAACATAGGCGTAGGCCCCGGTGCCTCCCCCGTAATCGAGAAAGGTGGTGCCAGGTTTCCATTCGCCCAGGAAATGGCGCAAGCTAGAAGCTACGTCTCCGGCTACTTCCGCGATGGCCTGCGGCGACTGAGGCTTGAACAAAAAGCCCTGGTAAAAGCGGGCCAACTCTTCGCCAGTGGGAATGGGCGTGGCGTAGCCCAGAGCGCAATCCGCGCACTTGCGCAGAATAAAGCGACCGCCGCCGGGCGATCGGTACCGGGTCGCCTTCGATCCGCAAGTGGGACAAGTGGCCTCGCTCATGGGTTGGATGCTTGGTGCCGGGCCGCAAACTACTCGTAGTTTAACTGCCAAGGTAGTTTCTTCATTCTGGCATGACAGTAGGCAATGTCGTCTTCGCTCATTTCGTCCATATAGCCACCCGCCTTGGCACGCCTCACCTTCCAGGAGTTCTGATTCGTTTCGTCAAACACTCGCATCCCTTCCACTGACTTGTTCAACTCCAGCTTGCGCATGTTTTCCGCCCGGCCTTTTTCGATGGCGTCCATCATGTGCGGCTCATCGATTTCCAATTCCAAAAAAGCGAGCACGTCCCGCACGACCCGGACCGGATCGACAAGCAGATCCTCATAACTAATTACCTTGAAGCGCGACGGAACGCTCCGGTTGTGCCACCAGATTTCATAGAAATTGATGATCCGCTCAAAACCCCAAAGCGGATCCCGGATGAAATCGGACAGGGACTGATCGCCGATTCTGATTTTACCTCGATTCTTACGGTGGTGGTAAAGCGACACGATGATGTCCCGGGGATCGCGAATGATAAAAAGCACCTCCGAATGGCGGAAACCGTCCCGATTCCAGGATAGGAACTGGTCTTCCGGTTCGCAGCACACGTTGCCGCTCTCGTCGTAAACATGGCTGTTGTCGTGTGTCCACTCCAAGCGAAATGGCAGGTTGAGCTTCGCACTCAGCTTGAACAGCTTCACACTATAGTTGTCGTCCAAACCGTGCTGCAGGATTAGCATTCGGCAAAGCATAAAGTTGAGCCAAGTCGCCCCGGATTTTGGATAGGAAACGATATACTTCCTTTTCTCCGCCGCCTCCAGCCGGTCGGCCAGCAGGGCTTTGAACGCTTTCTTGAGTCGTCTCATGAGTCTTGGCCGGGTTGATGGCCGGAGGGTAACGCACCAAGAACATAGGGGGCAAAGCTCCGCCGGAACCCCACGACCTTGAGTGGCGTTCGCTTGCAGGTGCGCACAATCATCCGCAAGTCCCCGCTTCCGTGCAGGTAGAATTCGAGGGTGTACGAATCGGGTCGCAACCGAATCCGGTCCGTTTTCAGAGTCAAGGTTTGCTCCCCTTCTTCGAGATCAAAGCGGTAGTCAAAATTCACCGTGTTGAATTCCGCCACCGGCTGGTACTCCGCATCAAAGATCACGGCCCGGAAAGATACGTCGGTGTACTTGCGCTTGCCGCGGACCTTGATCTGAACCGTCAAGCTTTCATCAAACTGCATTGTTTTCGGGACCTCAAACTTGGCATCGACAATCCCCTCGTGCTTGTAAACCAAGCGCTGGACATAGTTGGCAGAAGCCCGGCTGAGGTCATCCGAATATGTCGCCAGCACCTTGTCAATGGGCCCGTAATCGACGGGGTGGCCTTCCTTGAGGTAGAAGCCGGTATCGCAAAGGTTAGCCAGGACCTGAATGTTGTGCGCCACCACGATGGTGGCGCATTTATTGGCGATGCTCTTGAGCCGGTTGATGGACTTGGCCCGAAAAGCGGCATCCCCAACCGCGAGCACTTCGTCGATGAGCAACACGTCGGGCTGTAGTGCGGTGGCGACCGCAAAACCCAGGCGCACCTGCATACCCGAACTGTAGGACTGGAGGGGCGTGTCAATAAAATCGGAGAGTTCCGAGAACTCCAGAATTTCGTCAAAACTAGCGTCGATCTCCTTCTTGGCCAGGCCCAACACCGAACCATACACATAGATGTTCTCGCGCCCGGTGAGGATGGGGTTAAAGCCCGCGTTCAAGGCAATGAGCGCGCCCACCCGCCCCCGCATGGTAATGCGGCCGCGGTCGGGCTTGATCAGCCCATTGAGCAACTTGAGCAGAGTCGTCTTGCCCGCCCCGTTGCGGCCAAGCAGGGCCAGGCACTCACCCCGGCGCACCTCGAAGCTAATATCGCGATTGGCCCAGAATTCCTTCCTGCGCAGGTCTCCGCCGTCCTCGCGAGGTGGCGCCATCGTTTCCTTCTCCGGCCGCCGTCGGCCGAAAAACTCGCCCGCCACGTCGCGCACCCCATAGGCCAGGGATTTCTTCAGGTCGCGACAGAAGATCTTGCTCACGTGCTCGGCCTTGATCAGGACCTCGCTCGCCATTTCGCTGCTGCTTTCGACTGCTATGTTTTGGGGTGTGGATATCATGGGTTTGGGCTGGCAAGTTCAGACCTTTGAAAGGCTTTCCACGCCGGAGTTTACATGCTGTGGCCCTTGGTTCAACCATCTCCTCCCGCGCCGGCAAGCGGGGTGACCCTTGCCAAGCAGCGCAAGGAAGCGCCACTTTTGGCGCGCCGTGTCGTCAATTCACCTTCAAGCCGCCAAGGCCACGGGCCATAGCCAGTGGCACGTGCCAGCAACTTGCGTGCGTACCGGTTCCATTTCCCGGTGATATAACGAAAGTATATATACCAATGCAGACTGGGACCATAGGTGGCGACATCGAGCAATTCCAACTCAAACGTCTCTAAAAGGGCTTGCAGGGACCGGGGCGAAAAAAAATGTAGATGGCCATTGCCAACGTGTCGTTTCACCAATTGGCGCCGTACGGTGTAGTGCGAGCTGTTCGGGACCTCGACAAACAGGATGCCCCCCGGCTTCAACAACCTTATCAGTGAAGCCAAAAATTGCCGGGGGTTGGGCACGTGCTCCAAAACATGACTGGCCGAGACCAGATCCATGCTCTCGGGAGCTATCATCTCCGGCTCAAACATTTTCGTATAAACCGTGCCACTCTCCCCCAAAACCTCGCGCGCTTTTTGGGACATCCTCTCATCGGGTTCGAAACCGGTGACGCGTGCCCCGTCGCGATTGAAGGTCTCGAGAAACGAGCCCGCCGCACAACCTACGTCAAGTACGTCGGCGATCACGGCATCACCGGAACGTCCAACGACATAGTCATGCTGGTTACGTGCCCGCCCGCCCATCCCTCGAAGGTAATGCTCCGTTGGTGCCTCGTTGCGGTTTTGCCGGTACTGGCCCGAATAGTAGGCAGAAAGCTCCCCATCCGAAGGAAGCGGAGAGGTGAATCCAAACTCCTCGGATCGTGAGTAGTACACATGAGAGGCTGGAAAATCGGGGTGACTTCCCAAATCTTCCGCGCCTTCGGTCTTCAAATTAAATTCTCGATGCTGGCTAGGTATCATCCCACTTCAACGTTGGCTTACAAACACTCGATTCCCTACCCTCCAAGGCGCGCAATCACATGCGGCATCGCTACACGGTACAAGACCCATCCCAAGATGAGAAGAGCAAACGCCGCCCCGCCCACCAGGCAAAATTCCAATAGGAATGTTGACTGCCCCGTCAGCAGCCAGTCCCGCGTGGTGGCCAGCAGCGGGCTGATCGGATTCCACTTCATCAGGGCGTCGCGGATGCCGTCCCCTCCGGCGGCGTAAACCACCGGCGTCAACAGCATCCAAAAGTTCAGCACCATCGGCAGGCCCTTCTGGATGTCCTGATAAAGCAGCCCCAAGGGCGTCAGCAACAAGCCCACCACCGTGCCCGCGGCCAGCAAGGCCAGCAAACCCAGCGGCACCAGCCACACCGTGGCCGCAGGCAGCACGCCGTACCAGAGCATCGCAAAAAGCACCAGGCTGAGGCGCACGAAGAAGTTGAACAGAGTCTCCGCGATGCTGGCGATGATGAGTGCTTCACGCTGGAAGTTGATTTTAATCAGCATGGCCTTCGAGGCCGTCACCACCCGTAGGGGCGTGACCACGGCATCCGCAAAAAGCTGCCACAGGCTGGTGCTGATCAGCAAATAGGCGGCGTAGGGGACCGCGATATCGCCCGCGCTGACCACGCCGCCCTGCTTTAAAAAGAGGAAGGCCACCGTGGTCGCGATCGGAGGCAGAAAGGCCCACAGGTAGCCAAAGTAGGTCTGTCGGTAAAGCGCACTGATGTTGCGGACCGTCAGACGCCAAGCCAGCTCGCGGGAGCTCAGGATGTCCCGCCACATTTCCACCACCAGTTCGCCTGGATGGCGGAGGTAAGGCTCAGGCGTGTAAACCCTTTTCATCATGGCCGCAGGTTACAGAAACGGGGATTGAGTTCAACCACCGATCAAAGCCGGGCCGAGAGCGGCGCCACGACGGTGCGGGGCTCTTCTCCAAGCTTGCTCCTCCCCGCTCTCTTCGCCAACTTGGGCCTGCTGCCGGGCTCGGGACCATATCGCGCCCTGGAGTGCACCCGCATGTCCGACTCGCCTCAAGAAACCCCGGCCATCTCGGTCGTCATTCCAGTCCACGGCCGGGCGGATCTGCTCGGGGAAACGCTCGCCTCCCTGGCTCAACAGACGTTCCGCGACTTCGAAGTAATCGTCACGGACGACAGCGACACCGCTCCGGAACGCGCGGAAATCCGTCGCCAAATTGACGACTACGCCCAGAGGATCCCACGCCTTCAATACCTTTTCACCGAGCCCCGGCTCTACCAGGCGCCCAACACCAACCAGGGCCTCGCCGCCGCCCGGGGCAAGTACCTGCGCATTCTCCACAGTGACGACCTCCTGGCCCCGCGTGCCCTGGAGATCGAACACGGCTTGCTCGAAAAGTACGAGCGGCGCATTGGCGTGCTCACCCATTGGCTCCTGCGCTTTAAAGAAGAGCCCCCCGCCTGGAGACAGGACCCAGAGATCATCTTTCAGGATCCCGCCCGGTTTTTCCGCCTGCGTGCCTTCGCGGGCCCCCTGCCCACTTCCGTCATCATGCGCCGGGAGATCTACGATGAAATCGGGGGTATGCAGCCCGACCTCCGCTTTTTCTGCGACTCGGAGTACTTCATGCGCTGGTCGGCCTGGCTCCACCGTCACGGCTTGCAGCTAGTGGAACTCACCCCTGGGCTTGTGGGCTGGCGCGTGCACGAAAACCACCTTACGGCGCAAAGCTGGGACCTTGAGTTTACCGAAGGCCGCCAGACCATTCGGCATTGGCGCAGCCAGTCTTCCGATGCCTTTACCAGCTTGGTGCCGGAAGGGTACCGCCAGACCTTTTTCCACCGAGCCGACCTGCTGCAGCACAAGCGTTTCTTCCGCAAGTCCCACCTTCTCACCTTCAATGGCGCCTGGCCCGCCCGCCTCGCCCACGGCCTTCGGCACACTTTAAGTCATGGATCCGCCGGTATCATGCTCGGTCTCGCGGCCAAGCGCATCCGCGACGCTCTCCGCCGCCGACGACAGCCCTGGGGAAGGCTTCCCACCTCCCCCACCCGGCACCTTAACCGGCACGCCGCCCAGCCGTTGGGGTTGGACCAAGCGCCATCGCCGTAAGCCCCCGAAGCCGGTTCGCGCAGGCTTTAGGTCCGCACAGAAAGAGACCTTCATCGCCGACCCCCAGCCCTTTCACCCTGAGGACCTGCCCGCGAAAAATGCGTTGCGCACTTGCCTTCAGCCTCGACTCTCCCGTATGCTTCCCCACCCGTTGATTCACGGATTTACGGGCTGTAGCGCAGCTTGGTAGCGCGCCTCGTTCGGGACGAGGAGGTCCAGGGTTCAAATCCCTGCAGCCCGACCCAGCCATCCTTCACCTAAGGGCTGGCATAATCCGGTAGCTCCAGTTGGTCGCGCACGGTCGAGCCGGAGAGCAGGCGCGCTAGCCAGCGCCGGTTGGAGAGATTGACGGCCAAGTCGCGCAGCCAGATGGTCCGGCGCGCTTTGGGCGCGAAGAAGCCGCACATCTTTTCCGCGGCGCGCTGCTTGCGCTCCAGGAACGGGCGCACCCGCTCCTCGTACCGGGCAAAGGCGACTTCATGATCGCCCCGGGCCCGGTGGAGCTCCCCGGCCAGAATATAGGCTTCGGCTATGGCCAGCCCCGCCCCCTCTCCCGCCAGGAGTGAGGCGCAGGCGGCGGCGTCGCCAATCAGGCCAACCCGCCCTTTGGACCAGCGCGGCATGCGGATCTGGCTGACGGTGTCGTAGTAAAAATCGACCGCCTCTTCCAACCTCGGCAGAAAGTGCGGCACCTCCCAGCCCATGCCGCCAAAGACCTCCCGTAAGAGCACCTTGGGCTCCTGGTCGAGCGCCTCCGGCGGCACGACGTCCTCGCGAAAAATGAGCAGAAAGACCGTGCGGTCGCCGCGCAGGGAGATGCGCATGGCCTGCCGCCCCGGCTCGGTGTGGCCAAGGTAAACGCCCTCCTCCCGCGGCCGGTAGCCTCGCACGCTGAAGGCCGCCACCCGGTAGCCGAGCGGATGGAGGAATTTTTGTTCCGACCCGAAGGCCGCCCGCCGCACGCGCGAATGGAGTCCGTCCGCCCCGATGAGCAGGTCAAACGTCGGCGCGCTGCCGTCACTCAGGCGCACCTCCACCCCTTGGTCAGTCTGGCGGCAGGCGGTTACCGGCAGGCCGAAGCGGGATGGGATGTCCTCGCAAGCTTCAAAGAGCGAGACGGCCAAATCGCTGCGCAGAATGCTGATGGCGCGCCCGTCGGTGAGGGACTTGAAGGCCTGCAGATCGAGGCTGGCGCGGCGCTTGCCTTCGGCGTTGACCAACCGCAGCTCGGCCGGCTGGTAGGACCGCGCCTGCAGCGTGGGCAGGAGGCCCATCTTTTCCGCCACGTCGTAGCCCACCCCCCAAAAGTCGACAAAGTAGCCGCCCCGCCGCAGCTCGGGAGAGCGCTCAAAAAGCACCGGCTCGTGCCCATAGTACCGCAGCCACCAGGCCAGAGCGGGCCCGGCAATCCCGCAGCCGTTGATGGCGATCTTCAATCTCGGGCGGCTCATCACAACCGTTGTCCGGTAACCCCGGATGCCTCCGCTGTCGACTAAAACTTGAGCGGCACTCTGGCGTTTTTACGGAGAAAAGCCTCCGCCAAGCGCTGGAGTTCGTCCGCCGTCTCGGCGTCCTGAGCAGTGATGCGCACTTCCAGCATCGCCGCCGCGGCGGGCGGCTTTTCCAGGAACGGGTTGGGGTAGAGGGCGGTCCGCACGAGGGCCTTGCGTTCCTGAATCAGCGCCGTCGAGGGCGCCCACTCCGTCAGGTTGGCCGTGCCGGTCGCCTTTGCCTCGCTCATGAAGGTGAGGAAAATGCAGTTGAGGTGTCCGCGCGACTTGATCCCGTCGAGACGGTACTGCCCGTGCCCGTACTTGGAGTTGTACAGGTTCTTCGGCAGCAACAGCTCGCCGTCCCCGACGTCTTCCGGCCAGAAGTGGTCCGCCGGCTTCCAGGCCTCTTCGGCCGCCGCCGCAGGCGCAACCGCCGACCAAACGCCAAAGAAGACGGCCAGAATCTTGAGAGTGACGCGTTGGGCGGTCATGGCGTGCACGTTCTACTTGCTGCCCACGTCCTTGATCATCTTCTCCACCTTGCCGCGGAGGCGGCGCAGGCGGCGCAGCTCGCGTTTCTGGAAGTGGACGCGGACCTCGTCCTTCTCCGGCAGCGGCTGGCCGGGCAACCACCAGTTGAACTCGCCCATCAGCGCCATGGAGCTGGGTACCAGCACGCAGCGGATCAGCGTGGCGTCCAGCAGCACGGCAAAGGACATCCCGGTGCCCAACTGTTGCGTCTCGAGGACGCCGGCAAAGGCGAAGCAAAGGAAGACCGAGACGAGGATGATCGCGGCGGAGGTGATGATACCGGCCGTGCGCACCAGCCCCTCCTCGATGGCGTAGTCCATATCCTTGCGCTCCAGCCAGCTCTCGCGGACGGCGGAAAGGATGAAGACCTCGTAGTCCATCGACAGGCCGAAGAGCGCGCAGAACATGACCACCAGCACGATCGTGTTGAGGCCATCCACCTCGTGGAAGGCGCCCATCCCGGCACCCCAACCGTCCTGGAACCAGAAGACCAGGAACCCGTAGGCCGCCATCACGCAAAGCAGGTTCAGCACGATCGCCTTGAGCGGAACAAAGATGGACTTCATGAAGTAAAGCAGCAAGAGGAAGGTTGTTAGCAGCGTGAGGCCGATCACGATCGGCAAGTAACTGAAGATGACCTCATCGGTCACCGCAGTAATCGCGGAAATACCGCCCAGCTTGAAGGTGGGCCCGTCCGGATGGGCCGCCTCCTCCTCGTCCAGAATGCGGTGCACGTCGCGCAGCCACTCGCGCGCGCCGGTGGACTGCGGGTCGTCGTCGGGGATCATCAGGATGAGCGTCTGGGTACGGTCGGGATCGCCCTCCAGCAGGAAGCTCCGCACCTGCGCGGCCCGGCGGCCGATCTCCTCCTTCGGGTCGGACGGAGCGACAACCTCCGCCGTGCCCGGCAAGGCCTCCAGCCGCTCGACGAGCGCGCGCTCGCGCTCCTGCTGCGCCGGTTCCCACCAGCTTTCGTCCGGGTGCTGAACGAGGATCATCGTGGGCAAGAGCCAACCCGGGCCCAGCTCCTTCTCCATGCTCTCGTAGCCGATGCGGGCCTCGGCCGAGGCGGGCAGGGTGTCCACCTGCAGGCTAGTGATCATCAGCCGCGTGACCGGCGACGCGATGAACAGCAGCAGGGCCGCGCCCGCCAGAAAGCACTTCCAGGGGTTGCGCAGCAGCCAGCGCGACCACCAGCGGTAAAAGTTGTGCAGCTTCTCCTTGAACTTGCCGTCGGTGCGGTAAACCTGGCCCCACTCCAGCGAAGAACCCAGCAGCACCACCAGCGCCGGCAACAGGGTAAGCGTGGTGGCGGCCACGCAGCCGACAATGAGCAGCCCGCCCAGCGCAATGGAGAAAAAGAAGGACAGCGGAATGACCAGCAGCACCAGAAAGCCCGTCATCACCAGCACGGCGGAAACCAGGACGGTGTGGCCGGCGGTGCGGCGGGATTCGGCCAGGGCCTCCTGCGTGGTCAGGTGCAGCTCGCGCTCGCGCCGGTAGCGGGCCAGGTAAATCAGGCAGTAGTCGATGCCCACACCCAGGCCGATCATTGTGACCAGGTTGGGCACAAAAAAGGTGACCGGAATGTACTTGGCCAGGAAGCTGAGCACCCCGAGGGTGATCACAACGCCCACCCCGGCCACTAGCACCGGCAGCAGAGCGGCCAGCGGCGTGCGGAACACCACCAGCAGGATGAGGAAGGCGACCGGCAAGGCGATCAGCTCCGCGCGCTTGAGCGCGTTGGTCGAGGTGGTGTTGAGGTCCAGGAACATGGCCGGCCCGCCGGTGATGTGAAAGGTGCCCTCGCCCGGCATGTTCACTTTCTCAGCCAGGTACTCACGAATCTGGGGCAGCCGCAGCTCGGCCTGGCCAAAGGTCTCCACGTCGAGCTCAAGGAAGGCGACGTGCCAGTCGTCGCGGACCTTGCCGCTCATCAGGTTGTGGGCGTCACTGACGTCGATGATCTCGGGATGGGCTTCCGCCGTGTCGATCAGGTTGCTCCAGGCCGCGTCGGCTTCCTCGGGCGGCACGCCCACCGCGTCCCAGACCAGCGCGCTGGGGAAAGCCAGAGCGGTCGAGAAATTATCGACCAGGGCGTCCTCAACCTGCGCGGGTTCGGAGTTTTCCGTACCGGAAAAAGTGCCGGTCAGCCGGTGGGCAAACATCCACGCCGAGGGCGTCATCAGCGCCGCCAGTAGGGCCCAGAAGAGCACGACCAATGCCGCCCGGCTGGGAGTCAGGCGGTCGAAATGGCTTAGGGCTGGACGCTGCTCGGGTTCCTTCGTCACGGTACGGGAATCAATTCTCGGCGGTGAGGGCGTCGCGTCTGGCTACTCTGGCATTGGCCTCGGACTTACCGCCAACCCTGACGGTGGGCCGGATAACTCTCCAGCCACCAACAGGATTCGGGAAATTTAACATGCCTTGTATGAACATTGCACCATTATCTTTGCAGCCATTTACCATCCCGGCGCTGGATCCATTCCCCCGGAAAGCTGTGCTCCCGCCAAAGCAGAGAGTACTGGTTCTCAATCACTTGCATGGGTTCCTTCTCCCGCAGGGCCGCCTGCTTGTAGAGAATCTGGCGGTCCTTGTTCTCGGCTTCGACAATCCGGAGGGCGTACTGGGCGTAGCTCGGTTCCTCCGGCAGCCGGATAATGGTCAGGTAACCCTGATTGTTTTCGCCCACCACGCGGTCATTCTTGAGGTTTTGCACCTCCCCCATACGATTCCGCCGGTCCAGAGCCGCTGTGATGTTGCTCGTCGTTTTTTTTTTCCGGCGCGTCGCTGCGGGTGGTCACGTCCGCCTTGATGTTGACGTCAATCGTCACCGGCTTGGGCGTGGCGATATTGACCGTGGGATTGCAGCCGGGGAGCAGGCCCAAGACAGCCAGGCCCGCCAACGCCGTCAGGCGGCGGAGCGAACGGATGGGGAACGACAGGTGGGCGGTCATGGAGTTGGCTTCCGGGTGGAAACAGCGGCCTTTATCCTTATTCATCTTTTTCCGTCTTGGCAATCTTCGCTTTTGCCGGTTCCTCGTTCTTGACCCGCACGTTGATGGTCCGTTTGCCCTGCAAGCCGTTGAGCACCATCTCGCCCGTGCTCAGGTTCGGCACGTACTTCGCCTTCACGTAACCGCCCGTAAAGTCGTAGGTCTTGAAGGAATCGATCAGGATCGTCGCCAGCTGCTGGTAGAGCGGCAGCCAATCCTTGGGGATGCGGTCCTCCAGGTCGGCGATAAATTTGACGTTGAAGACGCCCTTTTCCAGCAGCTCGAAGTCGGCCGTGACCGTCTTAATCTTGGTGGCGGCGCCTTCGATGTGGAACTTGCCGTTGGCGAAGCCCTTGAGCTCCAGGTAGCGGCTAATGAGGTCCTGGATGATCGGCTGCATGTTGGTTTTCAGGACGAAGAAGTCCCCCTGCCAGCCGAAGTCGCCGTTGAAGAGAATCTGGAAGTTGCTGCTGACGTCCCCCTCGTAGAACTTCCCGCCCAGCTTGCCGTAAATGCCCTTCTCGTCGAAGGTCACGCTGGTCCAGGCCTCGGTGATGGCGATGCCCTGCCAGGCGATAGCGTCGGCGAAGAGCGTCGGC
Source organism: Verrucomicrobiota bacterium (assembly GCA_038745425.1). Lineage (GTDB taxonomy): Bacteria > Verrucomicrobiota > Verrucomicrobiia > Methylacidiphilales > UBA1321 > CAWUJC01. Next base: position 38,727 of record JBCDLL010000008.1, read on the forward strand.
ACCACGTTGTCGGCGCGCTCGGCGTCGAGCGGCAGGGCAAACTCGATCCGCCCGCGCACGCCGTCGAGCTCCAGGCCGTACTCGGGGTACTTGTAATCCTGGCGCTTGAACTTGAAGAGCGTGTTGACCTTGGTGCGGTTGAGGTCGCCCAGGTCCATGTTCCGCGCCTCGCAGAAAAACGGCGGCGGCAGCACGATGCCCCCGGCGCCGAAGACGTTGATGCCCAGCCGCCCTTCCTTGGCCACGAACTCCTTGATCATCCAGCTTTTGCTGACCGCCTTGGTGCCGGCACCCTTCTGGAATTCGTTGGTAAACCAGAACAGATCCGGGCCGAGGTAGATGATCGGCTCCACGGCCACCAGCCGGTCGATCTCGTTGTCCAGCAACCCCTCCCAGGTGAAGGTGATGGCGATCTCCCCAAAGGAAAGCACCGGAGAGAGCGCATCGTATGGCGAGGTAATCAGCAAATCCTTGACCGTGGCCGTCTGCGTACGGTCCAGCATGGGCGATTCCTTCCAGTTGTTCAGGCGGAAGCCCGCCACCTCGAGTGGCTTTTTCTGGCCCAACTGGATCGGGATCGGGTCCACGTCCGGGGCGATCTCGTCCAGCATGATGGTGCCGGCCACGATCCGCGTCCGGCCAAAGCTAATGGGGGGCAGCTCGCCGGACTCTTCCATTGCCTTGATGTAGCGCGACATCCAGAGCTGCGGGTAACTCAGTTCCAACTCCTCGACCTTGCCTTCCAGCAACAGGTCGAGCCAAGTAAAGCCCAGATCGATTCTGCCCACAATCATCCAGAGGTTTTCCTCCGGGCCAAACCGCACCCGGTTGAGGCGCAGCTTGCCGTCCTCCGTCCAAAAGGATTCGTTGACCGTGATTTCAAGGCCGCTCAGCCGGAGTCCCGCCTGAATGAAGTCGTCCGGACGCTCCTGAATCCAGCGCGCGGTGTAAAGCACGCCAATGACCAGCATGACCGTCAGCACAATGCACAGGCGCACCAGCATCCGCCAGAGCACGTAGGTCATCAGAAGCGGCCGCACCTTGAACGAAGGCCACCGCACGCGGCTGGGCGGGCGGACCACCCGCTTGTCCCCGCCTTCCTCGGGCGGAGGCGTGGTGTCAGGGCCCGAATTCGGCATGGCCGCTAGGATAAAGGGGCGGCGCCCCAGCCAAAGCTTTTTCTCATTCCGCCGGTGCCGGCTTGGCCGGTCCTGCCGCGAAGAACACGTCCTGGCGCAGAAACTCCAGGTCGTCCGTCGAGAGCAGGAAACGCTCGCGGGTCTGGTCCGGGAGCAACGCCTCGGCGGCGAGACTCAGATCGTCCACTTTCCCGCCGACCTTGAGGACAAACCGGCGCTTGTCCGTGCTGTCGATCGTGAAAGTCTCCTGGATCTCCTTCATCTCACGGTCGTAGACGGCGTCGCCGGGAGCCACAAACCGCTCCGCCCGAAGCTGGGCCAGCAGGCTAAAGACCGCCTCCGCCGCGGGCGCCCGCACGGTCCGGCCCCCCCGGTTGGACGTAAACAGCCCGTCCGGCGCCCGCGTCAGCACCAGCTTGTCCTCGCCCGGGCGCTCGATGGTGACTGACTCAACCCGGTGGGGCTGCAAGACAAAGAGGCGTTTGTGGCGGAGCTCCAACGCGTCTTTGGGCAGGTACTTCAGGAACGTTTCCGGCACCGCGTAAATATAGGGCTGATCCCGCAGCATCGCGTACACCAGCCCGTTGTCTTGCTTGCCCAGCAGAAGCGTGGTCTCGCGCGGCTCGCCTTCGCTCTCGGTCGCGTTTTCCTCAATGGTCACGGTGGCGGCGGGCTGGTCCAGCCCGTAGGCCTTGAGTCCGGTCGGCGAGTCCTTCACAAATTCGAAGACCTCCAGATGCCCCAAGGCCACGATCAAGTCGTAGATTTCGAGTGGGTCCGTCGTGAAGTCGTCACCCGCCGCGCCGCCGGTGGTGTTGCGCACCCGCCAGTTGCCTTCCTCCGGCTGGTAAACGGTCACCTCCCGCCCGTCCTGGGTAAAGACCAAGCGCTCCACCTGCGTCGGCGCGAAGCGCAACACCTGCCGGTTGCGCAGTTCCATCAGGCTTTTAGTCAGGGCGTCCACCTCGGCCTTGGGCAGCGCAAAGACGGTCGGGCTACCGACCCGTTTGGCGAAATAGGACTCCGGATACTTCGTCATGCCCTCGGGCAGTTGATTGATCATCTCCGGCCGGATTTCCTGGCCAATGAGCAGCGTGTCCTCGAAGCCGTTCTCGTACTTCAGGATGATCTGCTTTTCCGGCGCGGCCAGGCCGAAGAGGTTGAGGTTTTCGGGTTGGTCGGTCACAAAGTTGAGCAGCGCCAGCCGCTTGGCCTTGCCCACCCAGTCGGTAACGCCCTCGGTGTAGACCGGGTAGATCAGCGGCTTGCGCAGCGTCCAGGCGCCGGTCTCCGTGCTGGCGACCTCCTCCTCGCGGTTGCCGTCGATGCCCTCGCCGGCCCGGCGAACGGTGATGGAGTTCACCCGGCTGCCCGGCCGGGCAAAGACCGCCCGGCTGCGCATGTCGTTGAGCCGTAGCGCCGCCAGCCGCAGCACCACGTCCGGCAAAATCAGCACCGGCGCGTCCTCTTCGCGGCCTTGCCGGGCAAAGACAAGATCACCGGCCGGGAGCTGGCGGCCCAGGCGCAAGTGGTGGGACTCGCCATTGGCGTCCAGCGTCGCCTCCACCACCGGCGGCTGCAGGCCGATCTCGCGGAGGCGCTCGCTGCGATCTTCGCCAAAGGCCGCCATCGGCTCCTCGCGCACCTTGCGCACGTAGGCCATCTCGTTGAGCATCTGCCGCAGCACGTTATTGGCGGCGGCCGACTCGACCGGCTCCGTCATCCGCCAGACCCCCGGCTGAGCCTGCTCCAGAACCACCACCTCCGGGCCGCGCTGCAGCCGCACGCGGGTCACATCATTGGCGGTGAAGTCGAAAAGCCGCTCTTGCTGGTTCTTGGCCTGGTCGGTGGAGAGCGTGTCGCTGTCCACCAGCAGCAGATAGGCCAGCAGACCCGCCGCCACGAGCCCGTAAATAAAAAGCGTACCGTATTTTTTCATGCCTTGATCCGGCCACGGATTCTAGTTGCGCCGCGTGTACCAGAGAATCCCGCCCAGCAGCAGCACCAGCAGCGGCACCACCACGCAAACGGAGGCCACAATCACCCGCATTTGCAGCGGGCTGATCGCGATGGGGAATTCCGCGGGCGCCTTGGGCGCGATCCCGACGGCCAGTTCCTTCTCCAGCATCCAGTCCAGGGTATTGAGGAAAAAGTCCAGCCCGGCACTCGTGACCGAGCGGTTGGCCAGAAACTCGGTCGTGCCGATCACCACCAGCCGCGTCCCGGCGACCTCGACTTCGCCGTCGGCCACTTTGCCGCCGTCGTAGGCGGCGGCAACCGCCAACGGCCCGCGGGTATCGCTGCGCGGGTCAAAGCTCGCCGCCGGATCGGCCAGGTTGGTCTCGCCCCAGTAGGCCTCCGGCGCCACCAGCAGCGGAAAGACCTTGGGGTTGGGCTGGCCGTCGCTGTTCGGCAGCAGGAAGATGGAGCGCACGTTCTTGAGCTCCAGGTTGAACTTCTGCAGGTTCACGACGGAAGGGTGATCGCTGAAGTTGACCAGCACATTGCTGATCAGCCGCGTCTGGCCGCCCAGGTTGGCGCGGGCGCGCAGCACGTCGTTGGCCAGGCGCAGGCCGTAGCGCGGCAGCAGCGCTTCGAGCCCGGAGGTGGTATCGGGCGCCTGCATCAGGTAGAGCTTGCCGTTGGCGTCCAGGTAGCGGGAGATGGCTTCGACCTCGAATTTGGCCAGCGACTGGCGGGGGCCCATCACCACGAGCGCGTCCGCGTCTTCCGGCACGTCGCCGGTTTCCAGCAGGTTGAGCGAGCGAGGCTGGATGTTGTCGCGCTCGATCATCGGCCGGATCTTGCCCACACCCGCAAAGCTGGAGGCGTCCTCGAGTGAAAGCTCGCCGTGACCGGCCAGGAAGTAGACCACGCTGGCTTCGCCCTCCACCAGCGATTGGATGGTGGAGGTAAAGACGGCCTCGCCGTCAAAAGAGACCAGCCGCACATCGCCGGGCCGGAAGCCGGATTGCTGCACCGCGCCCATGCGATCCTCCGGCACGGCCAGCTTCTTGCCTTCGTACTCAAAGATCACCAGGTTCGAGTCTTCGCCAAAGTTCAGTTCGCGGGCCAGGCTGCGCGCCTCCTCGTGGTCGTGGAGCGGATCGAGAATCCGAACCTGGATGTTGCTGCCGCCCTTCCCCTGGTAGGACTCGATCAGCTTGTAGATTTGCGCACTAAGCTTCGACGGGTTCTCGCTGGAGCGGGTAAAGAAAGTAGTGATGGTGACCGGCCCCGGCAGGTTGGCCAGCAGCGCCTCCGTCTTGCCCGAAAGGTTGTAGAGCCCGGAGGGCGAAACGTCCCAGCGATCGTAGTACTTGAAGCCGAGGAAGTTCACCATCAGGTAAATGAAGAGCACCAGGACGACCGAAACGAAGTTGGAGAGGTTACCCCGGAAGCGCGACTGCCGCGCCGCCAGCCGGGAGTTGACCGGTTCTTCTTCCGGCACCTCGGGGCCTTTCGCCGCCGGCTTTACCTCGGCCTCGCTTTCCTTGGCCGGGGCGGACTCCGCCGGCGCGTCCTTGGGCTCAAGGGCGGCGGGCTCTTCGGGCTTCGGGCTGGAAGCCGGCGTGGGGTTGGAGGAATCAGGCATGGGGAAAAATCAGGCGCGGTGGCGGCGGGCTTGCAGCAGACGCAGCGCCAGGAAAAGCGCCAGCACCGTGGTGGAAAGGTAGAAGACGATCGGGCGGGTATCGACAATGCCGTTGCTGAAGTTGTAGATCTGCAGCAGCGGCGAGAAGGCACCCATGATGTCGCGTAGGAGCGGATCGTAATAAAGTACGGACACCAGGCCGATGAACAGGAGCATGAAGGTGAGGAAGAAGCAGGTCAGCGCGGCGAGGATTTGATTGCGTGTCATCGCCGAGGTCAGCACGCCCAGCGAGCAAAAGACCGCTCCCAGCAGCGCGTAGACCAGGAAAGTGGAGCCCACCAGCGGCCAGACGGGCGGCATGTGGTTGCCCGAAAACGCCCAGACAACAACCACGTTGGTTAGCATCGGCAGCCAGAGGATCATGAAAAACGTCCAGGCGCCGGCGAACTTGGCCGCGACCACCTCCCATTCCCGAACCGGCGCGGTCAGCAGGCTTTCGATGGTGCCCAGTTTGTACTCCTCCGAGAAAGTCCGCATGGTAATGAGCGCGGGCTGGAAAAAGAGTAGGAAAATGGCGACGACGTTCATCGACGTCATCTGGATGATCGCGCGGCTGTTGTGCTTGAACTCCATGTTGGCGCTGAGCTCAAAACTCAGGTACAGCCCAAGCATGAGCGCACTGATGAACAGCACGATGTAGGCGATGGGCGAGAGGAAGTAGCTGCCCAGTTCGCGGCGGTAAAGCGTCCAGAAAGTCGTCATCTTAATCCTGAGTCAGTTCGACGAAGGCCTCCTCGAGCGTGGCCCGGCCGGGCGCCATTTCGCGCAGCGCCCAGTTTTCCTTTTTAATCAACTCAAAGACCCCGTCGCGGATGTCGTGATCGCGGTCGGCAAAAAGCTCCAGCCGGCACCAGCCGTCTTTCTCACCGAGCACGGTCACGTCCTCCACGCCCGCGACCTCGCCGAGACGGTCGGCGGCCGTTTTCTCCGGCGCCTTCACCTCCACGCGGAGGGCGCCGCTGCGCACCGCGCGCATGACGTTGTCGGGCGTGTCGGAGGCCTCGATGCGGCCCTTGTGGATGATGAGCACGCGCGAGCAGGTCATCTCCACCTCCGGCAGGATGTGAGTGGAAAGCAGGATGGTGTGCTTCTTGCCCAGACTCTTGATCAGCTCGCGCACCGAGCGGATTTGCTTGGGATCGAGCCCGATCGTCGGCTCGTCCAGGATGAGCAGGTCCGGCTCGTGCACCATCGAATCGGCCAGGCCCACACGCTGGCGGTAACCCTTGGAGAGGGTGCCGATGATCTTGCGCGAGACGTCCTCCAGCCCGCAGAGCTGGGTCACCTCCTCCACCCGGTCGCGCACTTTGGCTCCGGGCACGTGTTTGAGCCGGGCCCGGTAGCTCAGGTACTCGCCCACGCGCATTTCGTTGTAGAGCGGCACGTTCTCCGGCATGTAGCCGATGCGCTTGCGCACCTCAATGGAATCGTCGATCACGTCGTAGCCCGCCACGCTCACCCGGCCGTCGGTCGGCGGCAGGTAGCCGGCCAGGATGCGCATCGTGGTGCTCTTGCCCGCGCCGTTGGGGCCCAGGAAGCCCACGATTTCGCCGGGTTCGACCTGGAAGGAGATGTCTTTGACCGCCTGTACACCCGAGTAGCTCTTACTGAGGTTCTCTACGTCAATCATGGATGGGGAAAAAGTCGGATAGGCGATGAAAAATCATTTTGCGAACAAGTCAAGATTATCGCAGTCTCGGCCTTCCTTTTGGAGGCTCCGAGCGAGCCCTATCCTTCATGAAAATCATCGCCGTAGCCAATCAAAAAGGAGGCGTGGGCAAGACCACCACCGCGGTCAACCTGGCCGCCGCCCTGGCCGAACACGGCATCAAGACCCTGCTGATCGACCTCGACCCCCAGGCCAACGCCTCCAGCTCGCTCGGCGCCGACCCGGCCGACCCGGGCAGCCTCTACCCGGTACTCGCCGGGGAGAGCCCGCTGGCCGACATGGTGCGCCCGACCGACTTCGGCCCTCTCTACCTGGTGCCGGCCGAGCTGGACCTGGCCGGCTGCGAGATTGAGATCGCCCGCGACGAGCACCCGCTGGAGCGCCTGGCCACCGCCCTGGAGGGCCTGCCCGGGCGCCTCGACCCCGACTACGTCATCCTGGACTGCCCGCCCTCGCTCGGCGTGCTGATGACCAACGCCCTGGCCGCCGCCGACGCCGTGCTTATCCCCCTGCAGTGCGAGTACTTTGCGCTCGAAGGCCTGAGCAAAATCACCCACGTCATCAGCCAGGTGGGCCAAAACCGCCGCAAGGGTCCGCTGGAAATCGAGGGCATCCTGCTGACCATGTACGATACGCGCACCAACCTCAGCCAGCAGGTCGTCGAGGACGTCCGGACCCACTTTGGTCCCAAGGTCTACGATACGATCATCCCGCGGAGTGTGCGCATCGCGGAGGCGCCCAGCTACGGCCAGCCGGTGCTTTCCCACGATCCCGGGGGCGTCGGCGCCGCCAGCTACCGCGCCTTTACCCGGGAGCTGCTGGCCCGCCACGGGCGGCCGGTGGCGGGGTGATTCTTTTTCCTGTAACTTCCCGACAAACCCGTGTCAGGATATCCGTCTATGATTCGAAACCTGTTCGTTCTCGTCGCCCTTGGTTCCACGTTGTCGCTCCTGGCCTGTAGCGACGGCGACACCAACCTGGCCGAACCCTCCAGCCAAAGCAGCATCTCCACCGTCGACACCAGCAACCCAAGCGACATGCCGACCGAAGCCAACGTCGACGCCACGGTGAGCTCCTACGACAACCCGGACGTCTCCGGAGTCAGCACCAGAACCTACACCGTCAAGTCGGGGGACACCCTGTGGGAAATCGCAAAAGACAACAACACCTCGGCCGGGATCATCAAGGCTCTCAACGGGCTGACGACCAACACCATCCGGGTGGGGCAGACCCTCAAGCTCCCGGCCCAGTAGCCCCGCAGTGCCCGTCCCCGGCACCGCCTGCCCTCTTGCCTGAGCTCCTGGAAAACGGGTGGCTGCCCCCCGGCATCCACTCCGCCGGCTGGGAGCCCCTGCGCGCCCGCTTTGCCACCAACCCGCACCGCCGCAACATGCTGCGCCGGATGCTGGAGTTTCTCCACTGGGCCAACGCAAACGGCACCTTCTCAAACGTCTACTTGGGTGGCGGATTCATCTCCCGCAAGCCCAGACCGGGCGACCTGGACCTCGTGCTCGAGACCGTCGCCCCGTACGGCCCGGAGGCGCTCAACGCCATGGCGCCGCTCATGCGCCAGGGCAACCCCCGCATCTTTGAGCAGTACGGCGTGCACCTGCACTTCTGGGCCGAGGGCTTTCCCGCCGGCATCCATGACTTCCGTCGCTTTTTCCAGTACGTTTCCCCGCGCGAAGCGGGCGATCACCACGACCTGCAAGGCGCGGTCAAGGGCATCGTCAAGCTCTCCCTGCGCGACCACCCCATGCCCCAGCCATGACTTCCATCCCCGATAACTGGCGCGAGTCGACGACGCGGCGGGCCGAGCTCATCCACCAGCAGCTTGGCGCGCTCCAGCAGCTTGTGGCCAGCAACGGCGGGGACGAGGAACTGCTGCAAGCGGCCTGTGCGCCGTATTACGAGATGCTGGAAAAGCTCTACCTGGAGGAAATGCCGCTGGCCAAAGCCCTGGACGAAAGCGACCTGCTCCTGCACCTGGAGGGCGAAGCGGTCGAGGCCGCCCGGCCCAAGCTCACGCTCATCAACGGCCTCTTTGGCGACATGCGCCGGCAAGTCGGCGGGCTCATCAAGTTGCTGGCCGGCGCCCTGCGCGAGGATCTCACCATGCCCAAGGAGATCGACCTGGGGCTGAGCTCCTTCGCCCGCGGCAGCCTTTACCTGGGCTTCTGCCTGCCCGAACCCGGCCCGGGCCAAACCTTCCTGCCCGGCGATCCCTTCCTCCAAGCCGCCGCCGACTCCCTGCGCACCCTGGGCGAGGCCGCCACCCTAGTGGAGTCGCCCGACCCCGCCGCCGCGCTGGAAGACGGCCTGCCCGACCCGGCCATCCGCGACGCCGCCCTCAGCGCCCTGGCCCGGCTGGCCCCCACCGGGCGCAAGGGCATCAGCTCCGTCGCCATCACCGGCCGCGCCCTGCCCGGTGACCGCTGGCACACCCTCACCCCCGACCACCGGCACCGGCTGCGCGGGCTGCTGGAGCAACCCGTCCTCAGCGAGGAAGCCGTCACCTACAGAGGGACCGTCCGCGAGATCGACCTCGACGCCAGTCGCCTCGACCTGCGCGGGCTGGAGCTCATCACGGACGGCCAGGCCGAACCCGTGGCCAAGCCCGCCGCCCTGCGCGTTGCCTACCCCGAGGACCTCTCCAAGCAGGCTAGGAGCTGGCTCGACCAGACCCTCACCGTCACCGGCCGCACCGAATCCTACCGCGGCCTGCCCCGACTGCTGCACGCGGAGAGAGTAGCCGCGTCCTAAGCAGAACCTATCGGTTTTTTGTTTTTCTCTACGAGGCCACGAAGAGCACAAGCGTTGGAGGCCGCAGACTTTCGGAGTTAGAATCATAATTCTCTTATCGAATTCTTGTTCTCGCGCCAAATTATTTTGCTACCCAGAATTTCTTATTTGATTCTGCCCAATCAATGCCATCTAGATTCCTCCCACGCTCTTCTCGGTCGATGACGCTTAATCAATATTTGCCCCACGGAACTTAAAGCTCACGACTCTGCGATTCACGACCCATAAGGATGAAAAGGAAACATCGTTGCCGCAACTAATGCCAACCCCGAAGAAAACAGAACTCAAAAAGCGCCTTCTAAAAGCATACCAGAAAGATCATCATGCTCTGTGTCGGCTTTTGGGCGAAGAGCTTGTACGAATTGATCCTGCAGACTGGTCCGCTCAACTGATGTATGCATCCTCACTTTGCGCCTTTTGCGATTACGAGAAGGCCTACCAAGCCATCGATCGGGCACAAGCCCACATTCCCAAGGAAAAGATCTATTTAATCCACATTCGACGCGGCAACCTCCTTAAACGGCAAGGCCGATTGCCAGAGGCGGAAAAGCAGTACCTAAAGTCCCATCAAACCCGGCCAGATGATGCGTCGGGATTAATCTTTGCTGGCAGCGTCGCTTTTTGCCGTGGAAATCTCGACACTGCGGTGTCCCATCTTCGCAAGGCCATTCAATGTCGGGACGGCTGCATTGACGAAGCGTACTACAACTTGGGCGGCTACCTTCTTGCCAAACATCAGTACGAAGAGGCCCGGATTTGCTATCTGAAGGCTCTGGAAATTGATCCTGACTACCGGCAGGCCAAGAAACAGCTTAGAGACTTAGATCAAACCTTGAAACGCCTGATGGCGTAGTCTTTTTCGTCCTCGCCGTGAAATTAATTTCCGCCCGGGAGCCCACGTGCATAGCCTTGCAAACATTTTAAGATCCCTCGGAAACTGGCACGCTCTTGCCTTGTTATGTTTAAGATTTGGAGAGCATGCCGTACCACGCCATGCATATCCGATAGAGTCATCTTCGTACGATCGCCTCTCCAAGCTTGGGATCACCACACACCGCCAAGAAAGGCTTCTCCGCAAGAGTTCCACCTCGCGCTCGTGAAGGCGGCTCCGCGTCCATAACTGTGTCGCTGCGATCAGCCGAGAGTCTGTCTACTCTGGAGTTAAAGGTGACGGGCGAAGCAAGCCATTACAGTCAGGGAGGCCATACGTAAAACGCTTGAGTCGCCACGGATAAAGCCACCTCGTGTCAACTTTGTTGGTTCCGTCTCCAAAGAACTCCCCGGCCCCTAAATTCCCTTGGGCATCTCGTCAGTCAGGGCGCTGAGGAATTTGGTCAGACTTTCCCGGGCGGGGGCGAGGCGAGCGACGAACGCCTTGAAGGAGCCGCTTTCGCCGGGATGGGTCATCAGGTACCAGCCAAGGTTGACGGGGCGGGGCCGGTTGCGTTCGGCGTCGTAGGCGGCGTTCATCGCGCCCACGGGCAGGACGTCGTCCATGGTGTCGGAGATGACCCGCACCGCCGCAAAGGTAACGCCCCGGCCGTGGACGGTCTCGGCGACGCCGCCGGTTTCCATGTCCACCACCTGGCACTCGGTCGCTTCGTGGAACTCCTGCCGGCGCTGCGGAGTGGCGACGAGTTCATCGCTGCTGCAGAACTTGGCGAACTTGAAGTCCGGGAGCAGCCGGACGAAGGAGATCACGTTGTCGGAGCTGAAGTTATCGCTGACCACCACATCGCCGTGGGCGAGCTGCGGCACGAGCGCACCCGCGTAGCCGGCCAGGATGAAGGCCTTGATCTGGAAGTACTCGAGCACCAGCTCGGCGCCCTTGGCCGCGCGCTGCATGCCCATGCCCAGCACGGCGCAAAGCACCAGCCGGTCCTTGTAAAGGCCCACGGTGCAGCGGACGTGTTCGAGGTCGAAGCTTTCCGGCCCCTGCATTTGCTCCAGCAGGCCTTCGCTTTCGTGCGGGACGGCAAACGCGTAGCAGATCATGCCCCGCGTGCCTTGAGCCCCAGGGACAGGCGGCGGTAGTCCGCCAGCGCCAGCAGGGGCCAGTTGTTCCGGTAAGACTCGTACTTGAGGTAGAACACCTTGGGGAAGCCGGTGCCGGTGATGTGGGGCTCGTGCCAGGAGCCGTCCGCCTGCTGGGTGCGGCAAAGGTAATCGACGCCCCGGCGGACGCTCAGGCGGTCGGCGTCGCCGCAGGCCATGATGCCCATCAGCGCCCAGGCGGTTTGGCTGGGGGTGGTCTCGCCCCGGCCCTTCCACTTGCTGTCCTCGTAGCTGGCGGGGCTCTCGCCCCAGCCGCCGCTCTCTTGCTGGCAGCTTTCCAGCCAGTCGCGCCCGCGCAGGATCCAGTCCTGGTTCATGTCGATCTCGCGCAGGGCGGAAAGCCCGCGCAGCACCAGCCAGGTGCCGTAGATGTAGTTCACGCCCCAGCGCCCGGACCAAGGGCCGTCGCCATCCTGCGTGCTTTGGATGAAGCGAAGCGCCTTGGCCACGAACGGCTCCCGGGCGGTGAAGCCGACCTTGCCAAAGTACTCCAGCGCGCGTGAGGTGATGTCGCTGCAGGGGGGATCCAGGATAGCGTTGTGGTCGGCAAAGGGCACGTCCTCCAGCCAGGGCTTGGTCACGTCCTTATCAAAGGCGGCGAACCCGCCGTTTTTGCACTGGAAGCTGATCGCCCAGCGCAGCGCGCGGTCCATGACCTCCTGCTGGCGGTCGGCCTCCGGGAGGTCCACGTGGCGCAGGGCCAGCAACACCTTGAAGGTATCGTCGACGTCGGGATAAAAGTCGTTGCGGAACTCGAAGGCCCAGCCGCTGTTTTCCGGGTGCGGGTTCTTCACGTACCAATCGCCGCGCACGCGCACCTCGCGCTCGAGCATCCACTCGCCCGCCTTGACCATCTGCGGGTGGTCCCGGGGCACGCCGCTTTCGCCCAAAACAAAGGTGTTAATGGCAGTGTCCCAGATGGGCGAGAAGCACGGCTGGAAGCGGTAGTCATCGCCGGCCTCGTCGTCGACCTCGAAGTCGAAGAATTCCTTTTCCGCCTTGCGCATCAGGGGATGGTCATCGCTGTAGCCGAGTGCCTTCAGCGCGATCATGGAGTACATGATGGACGGGAAGATGGCGCCCAGGCCTTCGCTGCCCTCGCCCATGCGCTCCGTCATCCAGGCTTCGGCCTTCTTCAGGGCGCGGGCGCGGAACGGTTTCCACGGCAGGGAGTCGAAGAACTTGAGGGTGGTATCCCAGCCCAGGAAGAAGTTGGTCCAAGTCACGAGATCCTTGGTCCAGGGCATGGAAAAGTCCGAGTGCTCGGTGCCGTAGGGGAAGAGCTCGTGGAGCTGCTTCTCCGGCGGTAGGTAGCGCATGGGCTTGAAGTGGTTGATGATGGAAAGCGGCACCACCATGGCGCGGCTCCAGGAGCTCATCTCGTAGATGTTGAAGTACATCCAGTTCGGCAGCAGGATGATTTCCGCCGGAATGATGGGAAGGTACTTCCAGGGATACTGGCCGAAGAGCGCCAGCATGAGCTTGTTGTAGGTGTTGGTCTTGGGGATGCCGCCCAGGCGCAAAATGGTGGCGTGGGCTTTGCGCATCTCCGGCTCGTCGGCGGTCACACCCGCCAGTTTGAGCGCAAAGTAGGCTTTAACCGTGGCGTTGAGTTCGCTCGGCCCGCCGGTGTAGGTGTTCCAGCCGCCGTCGGGCTGCTGCTCGTCCCGGATGTGCTTGACGATCTTGGCCTGGCGGACGAAGTCGACCTCCCCCTTCCAGTGCATGAAGATGAGCACATCGGAAACCAGCGTTACGTCGCAGACGAGCTCGTTGTTCCAGTAACCGTCCTCGTGCTGGTCCGCCAGCAGGTACTGCTGGGTCTGGGCGATGGCCGTCTCAGCCGCCGTCACCAGCTGCTCGCGCGCGGGGGCCTCGCCCCGCCAGGCGGTTTCGGCCACCTGGATGGTCCGGGCCACTGTGGCGGTGCTGGTTTTGGTCGCGGGCAAAGCCATCGCGTTAGGATAGGAAAATCGGCTTAAGCGTCAATCCCGCCTTAGTTTCGTGCTCATTTCGGCGCCATTCGCGGCCATCGCGACCGCTTTTCGCCAGGCGTTGCCAGGGTCAGGCCCAACAAGTCAGGCGCAGCTCGTGTTTCTGAACCAGGTCGGGATGGAAGGGAATGACCCGTACGTTGAACTGGTAGCTGCCGCTGTCGCGCGCCTGCACCGAGCCGCTGAACTCGTACCAACCGTCGCCAATGTCCTTGGCCTCGGTCAGCTTGCGGGTATCCGGCACCCCAATGCCGCTGGTGGCGCGGATGTAGGCCTCCACCAGCACCTCGTCCGGCTTGATCTCGCCCAGGTGCACCTTGCAAGAGACCTGAAACTCGTCGCCGACCGTGATCTGGAAGCCGCTCGGGTGCTGGTACTCCACCGCGCTGGCCTGCACGCCTGACCAGTAGTTGTTGATCCGCTGCTTCCAGTCCGAGAGATGCCGGCTGCGGGCGTAGTTGTCGGCCTCCATTTTGTGGCCGTTCTCGGCCGCCTGCCGGTAGAACTTGTTGGTGTAGTCCTGCACCATGCGGAAGGTGGAGTAGGTCGGGCAAACCGTCTCCAGACTGTCGCGCACGTAGCACATCCAATCGGCGGAGACGCCGCTCTCGTCCTGGCGGTAGTAGATCGGCGCGATCTGGTTCTCGATCAGGCTGTAGATGGAGAAGCTGTCGAACTCGTCCTGGATTTTCGAATCCGGGCTGGTCACCTCCTCGCCGATGGCCCAACCGTTCTTGCCGTCGTAGGCCTCGTCCCACCAGCCGTCGCGCACGGAGAAGTTCACACCGCCGTTGGGCGGCACCTTCTCGCCGCTGGTGCCGCTGGCCTCCAGCGGCCGGGTCGGGTTGTTCATCCACACGTCCACGCCGTGGTAGAGGTAGCGGGCCACCTCGATGTCGTAGTTCTCGACGAAGACAATCCGGTTCTTGAACTCCTCCCGCTGAGCCACCCGGTAGATCATCTGGATGAGCTTCTTGCCGCCGTCGTCCGCCGGGTGGGCCTTGCCGGCAAAGACAAACTGCACCGGGCGCTCGGGGTGGTTGCAGATGGCGTTGAGGCGGTCCAGATCGCGGAAGAGGAGCGTTGCCCGCTTATAGGTGGCAAAGCGGCGGGCAAAGCCGATGGTGAGCAGGTTCGGGTCGAGCACGTTTTCGGCCGCGCGGATATCCGGGGCGCTAAATCCGGCGCGCAGGCGCTGGTTGCGCAGGTTCTGCCGGGCGTAGTCGATCAGCTCGACTTTGAGCTTCTTGTGAATCTCCCAGAACTCTTGGTCCGAAAGGTTCTCGGTGATCTGCTTCCAGGGCTGGGGATCGGACAGGCTGTCGTCCCAGAAGGCGCCGGACTTACTTTCGAAGAGCTCCCGCAGCTGGGGCGCCATCCACGAGAGGGTGTGGATGCCGTTGGTGATGTGGTCGATGGGGATCTCCGGCCGCGGCACCCCCGGCCAGACGCTCTGCCACATCTCGCGCGAGACGCGGCCATGGATGGCGCTGACGCCGTTGGCCTGGCGGGACATGCGCAGGGCCAGAATCGTCATGCTAAAGGGATCTTCCTCGCTGCATTCCCAAGGGCGCCCAAACCGGAGAAAGTTTTGCCAGTCGATCTGGCACTTCTGGGCAAAGTGGCTGAAGTAGCGCCCCATCAACTCCGGGCTGAAGGCGTCGTTGCCCGCCGGCACCGGCGTGTGCGTGGTAAAAAGCGAGCTGGCCGCCACGTACTGCAGCGCCTCGTGGAAAGTGAGGCCCTCGTTCTGCACCCGGTGGCGGATGCGCTCCAGGCCGAGGAAGGCGGCGTGGCCCTCGTTCATGTGGTAAACGGCCGGCTTCAGCCCCATCCCGCGCAGGGCACAGGCCCCGCCAATGCCCAGGACAATCTCCTGCTTGATGCGCATCTCGTGGTCGCCGCCGTAAAGCTGATAGGTGATCTTGCGGTCCTCTTCGCTGTTTTCCGGCACGTCGCAGTCCAGCAGAAAGAGTCGGATCAAGCCGACCTTGACTTCCCAGACTTTGGCGTGCACCTCGCGCCCGGGCAGCTCCACGCTGATCATGAACGGTTTGTTCGTGGCCGGGTCGCGCACCTCGCTGATCGGCAATTCGTGGAAATTCCAGTGCACCAGGTCGGTCTCCTGCCAGCCATCGCGGTTCATCTTCTGGCGGAAGTAGCCGAGGCGGTAGAGCAGGCCCATCGCGACGAAGGGCACGCCCAAATCGCTGGCCGCCTTGCAGTGGTCCCCCGCCAGGATGCCGAGGCCGCCGGAGTAAATCGGCAGGCTCTCGTGCAGGCCGAATTCCGCCGAAAAGTAGGCGACCAGATTCTTGTCGTAGTTGTCCTCGTATTTCTTCTTGTACCAGCGGTCGCCCTTGCTGAGGTAGCCATGGAGCTGCCCGACCACGGCGTCGAGCTCGGCGCAGAACTCCTCGTTGTTGGCCGCGGCCAGCAGCTTCTCCTGGGCAATCTGGCGCAGCATGCGTACCGGGTTGTGCCCGGCGGTTTCCCACAGCTCGGGGTCCAGGCTGCGCAGCAGTTGGATGGCGCGGTCGTTCCAGGAGAACCACAGATTGTAGGAAAGCTCGCGCAGCCCCTCGATGCGGGCGGGGAGTTGCGGAACGACGGAAAAGGAAAAGGGCCAGTTAGCCATGTTGGGTTTCTCCTCGGGTTGGTTGGTTGGGTTAGGTGCTGCGTTTGACCGCTCGGGATCGGCCAAGGGGTGAAAGTGGCGATGCTCCTCGTGCATGGCCAGCGCTTTAATGTTACAATTTCTGGTCAGGCTGCAACCACAGGTTCTAAAAACGTTGCCAAGTCCGCCCCGGGCTTGGGATACTTGCCAATTCACCGGTTTCCACCGCCCGCCAATGAATGTCATCCCCAAAGCCAAATACGATCAAAACGCGCCGGCCACCCGCAAGAAAGGGATGCCGGAAGGCCTCTTCACCAAGTGCCCCGCTTGCTCCGAGATCATCTTCAACAAGGAGCTGGAGGAAAACCAAATGGTGTGCTCGCACTGCGGGCACCACGGCGCCATCCGCGCGCACAAGCGCCTGACCACCTTGCTGGACAAGGGCAGCTTCGAGGAAACCGACGCCGGGATGACCTCGGTCGACGTGCTCGAATTCACCGGCGCCACCAGCTACTCGGAGCGCTTGGCCACCTACCAGAAAAAGACCGGCGTGCACGAAGCCGTCGTCACCGGAGTGGGCCAAATCGAGGGGCAACCGGTGGCCATCGGCGTGATGGACTTCGCCTTTCTCGGCGGGAGCATGGGCTCGGTGGTGGGCGAAAAGATCACCCGCCTGCTTGAGCTGGCGCTGGAGCGGGAGCTGCCCGCCGTGCTTTTCTGTGCCAGCGGCGGCGCCCGCATGCACGAGGGCATGCTCAGCCTCATGCAGATGCCCAAAACCAGCGGCGCGGCCGCCCGCCTGGCCGCCGCCCGCCGGCCGCTCATCTGCGTGCTGACCAATCCCACCATGGGCGGGGTCACCGCCAGCTTCGCCGTCCTGGGCGACGTCACCCTGGCCGAACCCGGCGCCATGGTCGGTTTTGCCGGCGCCCGCGTGATCAAAGAGACCACCCAGCAGGACCTGCCCGAAGGCTTCCAGACCGCCGAGTTCCTCCTCGAGCACGGGCTCATTGACCGGATCGTACCCCGCCACGAACTGCGGGCCGAGTTGGCCAAGCTGCTCGGCTATTTGGCCCCGTGAGCGACCTCAGCTATCGGCTGGGCCAGGCGTTCTTCTGGACGTTCCTCCGCGGCATGAGCCACGTGATTGTGGAAGGCGCCGAGCACCTGCCCGCCTCCGGCCCCGTGCTGGTGATGACCAATCACTTCAGCCACTTCGACCCGCTGCTGGTCGGCAGCACCCTGCGCCGCCCGGTCGACTTCATGGCCGACAAGCCGCTGCTGGAAATCCCCGTCGCCGGCCGCCTGCTTGCAAGCTGGAACGCCTTCCCCATCGACCGGACCAAGCCCGACCGCGCCACCGTTCGCACCGCCTTGGAGCGCCTTAAGGCCGGCCGCGTAGTGGGCATCTTCCCCGAAGGCGGTGTGCGCCATGGCGCCGCCAGCATGCTCCGGGGCGCGACCCTGCCGGAGGGCACCGTCAACCTGTGGCGGCTGGTGCGCTGCCCGGCCCTGGTCGGCGCAATCATCGGCACCGACCAGCTCTACCAGTGGCGCAGCGCCTTCCGCCGGACGCGGGTCTTCATCCGTTACCGGCCCGTCCTCCCCGCTCCGGAACGTGGTGAGGAGCCGGACGCCATCCGCGAGCGCCTGGAAAACGCCATCCGCGAGGCCGCCCGCGAGATCGAAGAACGCCACGGCGTCCGTCCGGAGGAGCAAAGCCGCTCCGCCCAGGTGCGCTGGGCGGAAAAGTAACTGGGAATTCTGGTCGCGTTCGAGAAGGGACCATCATTCGGCCCGCCGCTCGCGCTTGCAGATTTGCAACCCGTCGATGAATTCATCGAATGAGTCTGCCAGCCACCAGACGCCACGGTCTTTGAACAGCTCCTCTTCGGTGCTTTTCGGTTTCAGGCGGGTTTTCTGACTGTCCAGCACGTACATCTTCCCCGCCAGTTTCCCCGCCGCGATCAGAGTGATAAAGCCGTCCTGGTAATCCATCCCGATCGGAAAGAGGAATCGTGGATGATATCTTTTGATCTCCTTCCACACACGCGGGTTGCCCTCATAGGAAAGTTTCGGATCGAACGAATACAGCACGGCGAGCTCGCGTTCTTTCCTTCGTTTGTCTCCGGCTAGGTAGGAGACCTTTTGCTCGCCCCAGAAGGTACGGCCTCCGTTACACTCCGCGAGGAATTCCTTGTACGATGCTGGCAGGCAGAGACTTTCCTTCGCAAGAAACTCTTCCAGCTTGGTGAAATCGCACGGTGGGTCCTCATGGGAAGCCGCGAGCGGGCGAAGCATGATGTTCCGATAAACCGTACACATGCGGGGCGCCCCTAGGCTCCGGCCGGGGCGCCTTGGAGGCCAGGCAGCATGCCACCATCGTCCTCGTCCTCGGACTCTTCCGGCTTGGTCGAGACCTCTTCGTGCGGCAGCGGGGTGGCTGGCGGTGGAATCGGTTTGGGCGGCGGATTCTTCATCTCGCCTTCCTTCACGATGTCGATGATGTGCTGGCCGTCGAGCGTTTCGTACTCCAGCAGTGCGTCGGTGATCTTCTGGACGGTGTCGTGGTGCTGTCCGATGAGATCCTTGGCCCGGCGGTACTGCTGGTCGATGATGGCATGGACCTCCGCGTCAATGTCCTGGGCGGTCTGCTCGGAGTAACTGCGGGACTGCCCCAGCTCGCGGCCGAGGAAGCTCATCTGCGAGTCGTCGCCGTAGTGGATCATGCCGAGTTTGTCGCTCATGCCCCACTCGCAGACCATCTTGCGCGCGTAGTGCGTCGCCATCTGAATGTCGCCGGCGGCGCCACTGGAAACGTCGAGTTGGAACTCCTCCTCCGCCACGCGCCCGCCCATCGCCACGCAGATGTCGTCGTGGAGGGCGTCCTTGTAGACGTTAAGCTTGTCCTTCTCCGGCAGCATCATCGTCACGCCCAAGGACGGCCCGCGCGGGATGATCGTGACCTTGTGCAGCGGATCGGTGTGCTCGAGCAGCACGTTGAGCAAGGCGTGCCCTGCCTCGTGGATAGCGGTCTTGCGCTTTTCCTCCTCCGTCATGGCCATGGAGCGGCGCTCGCGACCCCAGCGTACCTTGTCGCGCGCCTCTTCCAAGTCGGGCAGCTTCACTTCCTCCTGGTTTTGCTTGGCGGCGATCAGCGCGGCCTCGTTGACCAGGTTGGCCAGCTCGGCGCCGGAGAAGCCCGGCGTTCCGCGCGCGACGATGCCAAGATCCACATCCTTCTCGATCTTGATGCTTTTGGTGTGGACTTCAAGAATCTGGCGCCGGCCTTTCACGTCGGGCAGGTTCACGCGCACTTCGCGGTCAAACCGGCCCGGACGCAGCAAGGCGGGATCGAGCACGTCCTTGCGGTTGGTTGCGGCAATGATGATGACGCCCTCGTTGGTTTCCATGCCGTCCATTTCCACCAGCATGGCGTTGAGGGTCTGCTCGCGCTCGTCGTGACCGCCGCCCATACCGGTGCCCCGGCTGCGGCCGACGGCGTCAATTTCGTCGATAAAGATAATGCAGGGGGCGTTTTTCTTGCCCTGCTCGAACATGTCGCGCACGCGGCTGGCGCCGACGCCAACGAACATTTCCACAAAGTCCGAACCGGAGATGCTGAAAAAGGGCACGTCGGCCTCGCCCGCGATGGCCTTGGCCAGCAGCGTCTTGCCCGTTCCCGGGGGACCGATCATGAGCACGCCTTTGGGAATGCGCCCGCCCAGCTTCTGGAACTTGCGGGGATCGCGCAGGAAGTCGACGATTTCGGAGAGCTCCTCCTTGGCCTCGTCGATGCCCGCCACGTCTTTGAAGGTCACGCGGTTGCGGTCGCGGGTGAGCATGCGCGCCTTGCTCTTGCCGAAACTAAAGGCATTCTTGCCCGCCGCCCGAAGCTGGTGCCGGAAGATGAGCCAGAAGACCAGCACGATCAGGAGCAATGGCAGGACGGTGGCGAAGAAGATGTCGCGCATCCACGTGTTCTCCACCTTCTGGTCGACGGTAAAGCCGGCCTCCTGCAGCCGGGTCTGCAGGTCGCGGTCGTAGGCAAAGACCACCGGCGTGCGGAAGCCCGCCTCCACCGGCTGATTCTTGTCGTCGTACTTTTCGACGTACTTGCCGGTGAGCGTGCCGGTCTGCGCCGTGGGCGTGGTGGTGAGCTTCAGTTCGGTGATCTTGGGATCGCCGTTCTTTTGCTTCTCCGAGAGCAGTTGGTCGAATTCTTCGGTGGTGATTTCCTTCGTCGCGTACGAGGTCGGGTCGATCAGGAAGAAAGCCGTCAGCGCCAGCGCGATGAAGAACATGAAAAAGAGCAGGCCCTTCCAGTTGGAAGAGTCTTCGCCGCCGCCGTTGGGGCCGCCTCCGGGTCCGGAGGGGCCGCGCTTGCGCACGGGCGGCTTGCGGTCTTTGGGCCGCTTGGGGGGTTCCATCGTGGGTTGAGACATAGTGAGGCAAAATAACACGGACGCCGCCGGAGTCCACCGGGAAAGCCGACCGGCCCGGCGGCGCCGCATTCCCTTTAGACGAAGCCGGAAACCTCCCTTGCGGCCCAGGCGCCGCGCGTTTGGGCATTGCGCGCCGGGAAGGCTTCCCGCACGTTATGGCTAACCCTATGCACGACCGCCAGGAACTCTGCAAGTCGCTCCAGCAGGACCCCCTCAACCTGCGGCGCTGGACCCAGCTCCAGCAAAGCTATCTGGAAGCCGGCGACAACCTCAGCGCCAAGTCCGTCGCCGTCATCGTCCAGGGCATTGCCGAGCTCAACGAGATTCTGTCCAAGAAAGAGAGCCAGCTGACCAACATGCAACGGCACGCCTTTTCCCGCTTGGCCATGTCGCACAACAACTCCGGCCTGCTCAAAGAGATCGGCATCTTCTACCTCCACGAATTCAAACTCCCCGGCGTCGCCATTCAACACCTGGAGCTGGCCAAGCGCTTCCGCACCAGCGACGGTGACCTCGACGCCCTCCTGGCCAACGCCAAAAGCGCCCGCGACCGCGCCGGCATCACCGGCGAGTCCGCCGAAAGCGGCGTCGTGGTCGCCAAGCACGCACGCCCCGCCGCCAAGGAGATGCTTCGACGCACCGGCAAGCTTTCCTTCCACAAGAAGACCGAGGGCCTGCCGGACATGCCCGCCGAATTGGCCCGCCGCACCACTTCGCGCAAGCTCAAACGCCCCACGGTGGCCCAACCGCCGGAGGCAAAGTCCCCGGCCAGAGTCGGCGATGCCACCGCCCAACTGCAGATGGCGGGCGACCAGCGACTCGAGCACGAGGGCGAGTACCTCTCTGTCGCGCAGGCCGTTGACCGCCTCCCCGTGCTCGCCCAGCGCAGCAAGTTCGACTCCGCCCTGACCCTGCTGGAAACCATCATCGAGACCTGCCCGCGCCTGGACTTGAGCTGGTCCGCCGCCACCCAGCTCGGGCAAGAGTGCTTTGCCCTGCGCCAGTACACCTGGGCCGCCGCCGCCTTCCAGCACGCCGCCAACCTCCTCCCCGACGAAATGGTTTCCTGGTTCAATCTGGGCCTGGCGCTGCAAAACCTGGGTGAGCTCAACGAGGCGATGGAGGTCTACGAACGGGCGGACCAGATCGAGCCCGGCCACCCCAAAGTCTGGTGCAACATGAGCGCGCTTTACTTCCAGAGCGACCGCCTGGACCAGGCCGAGGACGCCGCCCGCAAGTCCCTCCAGGCCGATCCCGACTACGCCCGCTCCTGGGACAACCTGGCCTCGGCCCTGGGCGCCCAGGGCCAACTGGCCGACGCCGAGGAAGCCGCCCGGCGCGCCGTCGCCATCCGGCCCGGCTTCGCCGAGCCCTGGCTCAAGCTCGGCATGATTTACTTCCAGCAGGACCGGCTGGAGGAAAGCCGGGAAGCCTTCGGCCACGCCAAGGAGCTGACCGAACTCTCCGCCTACGCACTTTGCTACCTGGCCATCATCCACACCCGCCAGCAGCGCATCGAGGACGCCAACGCCTGCGCCGAAGAGGCCACCCGCCTCGACGGAAGTTGCGAAATTCTCTGGATGGCCTGGAACGAGGTCGGCATGTTTCACCTCCAGGCCCACGCCTACCCGGCCGCGCAAGAGGCCTTTGGCCGGGCGATCGAGTGCGATCCCGAGAACCACCAGTGCTGGTTCAACCGCGCGCTCGCCTACCAGCGCGGCCAGGAGCTGGCCGAGGCCGAGCGCTGCTACCGCGAATCCCTCAAACGCAAACCCGGTTCGCAAACAGCCTGGCGCAGCATGGGCCACGTGGCCCGCGAACTCAAAAACGATCTGGAGGCGGCGGAGGCCTTCGCCAAGCTGGTCGAGCTGGAACCCGAGAACCCGGCCGCCTGGAGCGACTACGCGGGCGCGCTCGCCGCCCTGGGCCGCGACCGGGAGGCGGACGAGGCCCGCGGCCGCGCCCGGGAAATCACCAGCCGCAACCACGCCGAGGCCAGCCGCCTCGGCCGGGCCTTCAGTTATCTCCGCAACCGGAGCTAACCGGTCACAAAGAGCCGGCCGGCCTGCCGACGCACGTGCCGCCCACGAGCCAGGTTGGCCTTGGCCGGGTAATCACGCTCCAGCAAGCCCCGAGCCGCCTCCACTTGCTCGAAGCCAATGTCGGCCACCCCCCGCTGCTCGAGCCAAAGCCGCAGCACCCGCCGCTGCTGGGCGCGGGGCATGGCGCGCAATTCCGCCACCGGCAGGCGCTCGCGGCGGGCCCAAGGCAGGCAGAGCTCGTCCAGCCAAGCCGTCTCGGCTCCGCCGATCTCCGCCGCCCGCCACAGCGCGCGCGGCACGCCATCCCCGGTGTGGCGGCGCAGGTAGGGCAGCAAACGCCGCCGGACCCAGTTGCGGCGGCGGCTGACGTCGGCGTTGGTCGAATCCTCCCGCCAGGCCAGGCGGTGCCTCTTGGCGTAAGCGCGGATTTGCTCCCGCCACACCCCCAGCCAGGGACGCAGGAAGATGATACCGCCGCGCTCGGTGAGCGGGCGCATCCCGGCGCCGGTACCGGTGCCGCGCAGGAGTTGCAGGAGGAACGTCTCCACCTGGTCGTCCGCGTGGTGGGCCAGGACAAGACTGCTCCGCCCGTGCTTCTCCGCCGCCCGCCGGAAGAAGGCGTCGCGCGCGGCGCGGGCGGCGGCCTCGCTCTGCCGGGCGGGGCGCCGCCGGGCTCGGCCGACCTGCCACTTCAACCCAAGTTCACGCGCCTGGTCCGCCACGAAGTCCGCATCACGACCGGAGTCCTCCCGCCAGCGGTGATCGAAGTGGAGCACCACCGGGCGGTGGCCCGCCGCGACCAGGGCGTGGAGCAGGGCGACGGAATCCGCCCCGCCGGAAACCCCGACCAGCAGCTCCGCCGGCAGGCTCGCCAGTGGCTCCAGCAGAGCGTCGTCGGGAGACGGGGTCGCGGCTTTCTTCACTCCCCTAGCCTAACCCGCGGACCGTGGGCGGGGTCAATCCTGGGGGCTCAGGGTTGCTTCGGTCGGCGGCTCCGTCTCCGGCTCGGGCGCTGGTTCCGCCGCCGGGGCGGGCGTTTCCGAAGCCTGGGCGGCGTCCAGCTCGGCCTTGGTCTGCTGGCGCAGCTGCGCGGCCAGTTCGCCCACACGGTAGTTCTCCCCGTCGGCGATTTCCCGTAGCTGGTTCCAGTCGAGGTCGAAGGCGTTTTCCATGGCGAGCGCCATCAGGCGCTTGGCCCGGTGCACAGAGACGGCGTCCTGGTAAGGCTGGTTGGCGGCCACGATGTAATCGGCGATGAGCTGCTCCGGCGGCATCAGGCTGACGATGCCAAAGTCCGTCTGCAGATCGCGGCAAAGCTCGGTGTGTTCGGAGACAAACTGCCCGCCGAAGGTGATTTGCGTACCGAGCAGGTTCCACTCCGCCTGGTGACCGTGCGCGGGCAGCATTTCGGCCATCACCTCATAAATAATCCGCACGGGCAGGTGCGGAGTCTTGGTTTGCAGCAGCACGCTGGGGCGCGCGTCTTGCATTTGGGCGTAGCAGGCGTAGGCAAACGGGCCCACCACCACGGACTGGACATTTTTGATCCGCAGCAGGGTGGAGATCAGCCCGCAGGTTGCCAGCGTTCGCTCGGAGCTTTCGCCAATCTGGGCAATCGCGTCGAGGGCGTCATCGATTCTACTCATGGCAGGGTCGGCCCGTCTTTGCGAGGGCTGAGGTCGGGTGGTCGTGTTGTTTAAGATGACACATATCCATTCAAAATCACCTGAGACCGGCTCCCCGGTAGGGCGTTTCGCGGAAGGCCACCGATCGATATCCAAGCTGCCGCAGCTTGCGGGCCAACTGCCGCCGCAGGGCCTCGTCCGCCAGCCGCGGCAAATCCTGCGGGCCAACCTCAACCGCGGCGCTCTCGCCGTGGTCACGCAGGCGGACGATCACCAGTCCGGCCGCGCGCAAGAGCGCTTCTCCCGCCTCGACCCGGGCCAGCGCTGGCCGCGTAACGCGCCGCCCGGTCGGCAGGCGCGAAGCCAGGCAGGGCGCAGCCGGCAGGTCGTGGGTCGGCAAACCAGCGCGGCGGCTTAACTCACGGATTTCCGCCTTGCGCAGACCGGCTTGCTGGAGCGGAGCCAGGACGGCAAACTCCCGCGCCGCGGGGCGGCTGGGGCGGTCGTCCCGCCAATCATCCGCGTTTTCGCCGTAGGCGATCGCCGGCAGGCCCAGCCGCCGCGCCAGACTGGCCAACCGGGCAAACATCTCCTGTTTACAGAAATAGCAGCGGTTGAGGGGGTTGCGGGCGTAAGACTCGTTCTCCAGCTCGCGGGTTGCCATCACCTCCAGCCGCCAGCCGCGCTCCCGGGCCAGGCCGGTCGCGCGCCGGAGCTCCGCCCGGGGCAGGCTGGGCGAGTCCGCCACGGCAGCGACGGCACCGTCGCCCAGAACCGCGTGGGCTTCGTGCATGAGGAAGGCGCTGTCGACCCCGCCGGAAAAGGCCACGGCCACGCCCTCCAACCGGGAAAGGCGGGCGCGGAGGTCGCCGTAGCGGCGCTCGAGTGGGGCTTGCAAAGGGGCCAAACTCCGAGCATCTTGACCCTAGGGCGCACGCACGGCAACCCCGGAAAAAATGTGCGGGCGCCCGAGGTATGGGGAGAGGACGAATAAGAACCTCAGGCGCCCGCAACTGAACTAACCTAACCAATAGAATAGACGGGCCAACCGCCTCCTCTATTCGAAAAAACAACTCTCTTTTCGGAAAAAAATTTTGAGCCATGAGTGAAAGTGACGTGATTATGCTGAGCCGGGGCGTGGCCGCCCTGGCCATCCCCAGCGGCGAACCGATGGAACTGCCCCAGGGCACCGAGGTGATGATCACCCAGGCGCTTGGCGGCACCTATACCATCGCGGTGAAGGGGCAGCCCGGCCTCTTCCGCATCCAAAACGACGACGCCGACGCCCTGGGCAAGGACGCCACCGAGACGGCGCCCCCCAGCCCGGTCGAGACCGCCGCCGGTGGAGAGGTGAGCGAGGAGGAAGTCTGGGCCCAGCTCAAGACCTGCTACGACCCGGAAATCCCGGTCAACATCGTGGACCTGGGCCTGATTTACGACCTGGCCATGAGCGACGCCCCCGAGGGCGCCAAGCGTGTAGAGGTCAAAATGACGCTGACCGCTCCCGGCTGCGGCATGGGCCCGACCATCGCGGCGGACGCACAGCAAAAAATCCTGAGCCTGCCGGGCGTGGCCGCCGCCGACGTGGAGTTGGTCTGGGACCCACCGTGGGGGCCGGAGCGCATCTCCGAGGAGGGCAAAGCCAAGCTGGGCATGGCCTAGGCCACATCGGCATTGACACGGCCTCCGCATTTGCGCGCAATACTCCCGATGGCACCCCGCGGCACCCCCTCCACCGACCAACGCTCACGCCCGCTGCCGACCCTGGCCGGGCTGGCGGCATTGGCCTTGCTGGCCGGCTGCGGGGCAACCGCCGAAACCCCCGCTCCCCGCCCCACCATGCCCACCGTCGCCCTGCTCTCGGATTTCGGCAACAAGGACAGCTATGTGGCCGAGATGAAGGGCGCCCTGCTCTCGGTCCAGCCGGAGGTCAACCTGGTGGACCTTTCCCACGAAATCGAGCCCTTCAACGTTTCCCAGGGCGCCTACCTCATCGACCAGATGGCCTCGGCCTTCCCGCGCGGCACGGTGCTCGTCGGCGTGGTCGACCCGGGGACCGGCTCCAAGCACGACCCGATCCTGATCGAGACCGACGCGGGCAAGTACTACCTGGGCCCGAACAACGGGATCTTCTCCATCGTCATCGCCCGCGAGGGCCTGGCCAACGCCTGGAAGCTGAACAACGCGGATTTCTTCCCGCCCGAAGCCATGGGCTCCACCTTCCACGGCCGCGACGTCTTTGCCCCCGCCGCCGGGCACCTGGTCAGCGGCGTGGCCCCGGACGAGCTGGGCGAAGCCATCACCACCCGCGAGCTCGAGCTCCCCGGCGTGCTGCAACCAGCCAAGGCCGGCTCCCACATCATCGCGGACGTCATCCACATCGACCGCTTCGGCAACGTGCTTACCAGCCTGCCCAAGGGCTTCACCCCGCTGCTCCAGGAAGGCAAGCTGGCCAACATCACCGTGAACAAGCAGAAGCACACCACCCCGGTGGCCGTGAGTTTTGCGGACATGGAGAAGGACCGCTTGTTCCTCATTTTTGGCAGCTCGGGCGTGCTCGAGATCGCCCGCAAGGAAGGCTCCGCCGCGGAAATGCTCCAAGCCAAGGTGGGCGACAAGGTCACCATCCAACCCTAGGGAAACCCCGACCCGGCCATGAGCCCCGACGAAATCATCGCCGCCATTGAAGACGGAGGAAAAACGCCCCCGGGCCACCTGTCCGCCCCTCTTCAGGCCCTCTGGACGGCCCGCGCCGGGGATTGGGAGGGCGCCCACCAGATCGCGCAGGACGCCGGCGGCCACGATGGCGACTGGGTCCACGCCTACCTGCACCGGGTGGAGGGAGACGAGGGCAACGCCGCCTACTGGTACGCCCGCGCCGGCGAATCCCAGCCCGACTGCTCCCTGGAGCGCGAGTGGCGCCAGCTGGTGGAGGCGCTGGGCTAGGTGCCCGCCGTCGAGGCATGATGAAATCGCTCCGGTGGAGTGTCCTGTTGGGAATGGCGGCCCTGGCTGTGGCCGGCCCTCGCCCGGCCCAAGCCGATGGCGCGTACGCCGGAATCTCCCTTTTCTACGGCGAGGAGTATGCGGCCGTTTGGAGGCTGCCCACGGAAACCCACGGGTTTCAAGCCTACGAAATCATTCCCGCCAAGAATCCACGACAAACTCTGGCTCTTCTTTTCGTCATCGATCAGGCCAAGATCCGCGCTCAGTTCGTCGACTTGCCGCTGGCCGGTACCGGCAAAAAAGTATCTCCAAAACTGGAAAGA
Organism: Verrucomicrobiota bacterium; assembly: GCA_038745425.1. Taxonomy (GTDB): domain Bacteria; phylum Verrucomicrobiota; class Verrucomicrobiia; order Methylacidiphilales; family UBA1321; genus CAWUJC01. Next base: position 66,039 of record JBCDLL010000008.1, read on the forward strand.
CACCGGCTAAAGCGAACCGGCCAGACGGAAGACGCCTTGCTGGCCATTAACGGCGGCTACTTTACGCAAGATTTCCAACCCGACGGCCTCTTTCGCACGGGTGGGCGTGAGATCGCGCCCCTTACTTCCAAAGCCGTGCATTCCGGAGCCGTCGTGGTGGAGCAGGGAAGGATCGAACTGATTGCGCGGGCGGAGATTGCCCAACAACGCGAGATCATGCAAAGCGGACCCTTCCTGATCGACCCGGGCGGTGAACTGGGTATTCAACGGGATGGTCCGAAAACCGAGCGCACGGTACTTGCCTTGACCGGTCCGGGTCCGGGCGGTGGGCCTCCTCTCCTACTGGTGGCCGTCTTCAAAAGGCCGCTCTCCCTGGTTCAGGCGGCGACGCTACTTCATCAGCTCCCCGTCGAGGAGGACGGCCGGCCGGGGCTGCCATCTTCCATCGAACGCGCGCTGAACCTGGACGGAGGACCCTCCACCGGCTTTTGGTGTTCGGCGCTCCCGGACCGCTCCTTTGAGCCCGGAACGCCGGTGCGAAATCTCATCGTCTGGACGCGTCGCTAGGTGCGCTGCTCGCCGCCAAGCTTTTCGACCAGGTAGCCGACCACCTGGCGGAGCTTTTCGTCCGCCTTCATCTTCTTCTCGATGGTGCGGTAGGCATGGAGCACGGTACCGTGGTCGCGGCCGCCGAAGGCTTCGCCGATCTCGCTCAGGCTGGCGTCGGTCAGGCGGCGCGAAAGGTGCATGGCGACCATGCGCGGCAGAGCGATGTGGGCCGGGCGGCGCTTGCTGGTCATGTCGGCCAGGCGGATGTCGTAGGTCTCGGCTACCTTACGTTGGATCGTGTCGATACTCACCACTTGGTGATTCTCGTGCTGGAGGAGGTCCTTGAGCAGCACCTCCACCTGCGGCACGGTGATGGCCTTGCCGTGAAGCGAGGCAAAGGCGGCCACCCGCGTGAGCGCGCCCTCCAGGCGACGCACGTTGCTCTTCACGTGGTTGGCGATGAAGCGGATGACATCGTCGCTGAGCTCCTTGCTCATGGCGCCCATCTTGTGGCGCAGGATGGCGACGCGGGTTTCCATGTCCGGCGGCTGGAGCTCGGCGGTGAGGCCCCACTCGAAGCGGGAGATGAGGCGCTTCTCGATGTTGCCGATCTCGTTCGGCGGGCTGTCGCAGGTCAGCACGATCTGCTTGGCGCCATCGAAGAGGCTGTTGAAAGTGTGGAAGAACTCCTCCTGCGAGCGGTCCTTGCCGGCCAGGAACTGTACGTCATCGATGAGGAGGACATCCACCTGACGGTAGTGCTTGCGGAACTTGGTGAGTTCGCCGTGCTGGATGGCGGAAATAAACTCGTTGGTGAATTGCTCGCTGGTGACGTAGAGGACCTTGTGCTTGGGCTTGTTCTTGCAGATTTCCAGGCCCACCGCCTGCATCAGGTGCGTTTTGCCCAGACCGACCGCGCCGTGCAGGAAAAGCGGGTTGTAGGTGCGGGCCGGGGCCTTGGCCACCGCGCGGGCCGCCGCCTGGGCAAACTCGTTGTTGGTGCCCACCACAAAGCTCTCGAAGCTGTTGCGCTGGTTGAGCCCGCCCTGGCGGTCGCTGGAGGAAAACTTCAGCTTCTCTTCCTTCGGCCGGGCGGAGGGCGTCGCCCGGGGGGCGGATTCGGAGGCGGCCGGGGCCGGGTTGTCGCCGTTATTCGTGACCTCGTGGGGTGCAAACTTGATCTTCACCGGAACCCCCAAAACCGAGGTGGCTGCCCGCTTCAGCTGGGGCATGAAGTTTTCCTCGATCCAATACTGGTAAATGGTGTTGTCTGCCCGCAGCAGAAGGGAGTCTTCGGTCTGTTCGAGCAAGCGCAGCGGCTTAAACCATCGCTCCACGGCATCGGGCGAGACGGCTTGCTGGAGTTCGTTGCAAATGGATACCCAGGTATCCTTTGTTTCCATCGTGGAGGAGGAGTTATTCACAGGGCGAGAGGTCTTGAAGCAGAGGGTTGAACGAACCACTTACCGGTAGCCGGCGAGAAAACGGCAGAAAGCGGATCGCTTTAAGATGTTCATTTTAAGCGTATTATGCAAGCCGCTGACGCGTCAGGCCGCCCACCTCGTCTTCCCCGGACCATTCGCCGCAAAAGGGTGAAACCGGCATGCCCGCGTAAAACAGGCTTGCGGTCACGTCACCGGGGATTCCGTCATGCGAATGACACAATGTCCGGCCACGCGAAGGTATACGCTAAAAATAACGGTGCTTCGGAGCAAGTGAAATGAACTCTTCACCCAAAGTTTTATTGTAAAAAAAGGGTTGCTAATCAGCTTCTGACACAATCTCGCGTTAAAACCCGAAAGGCGGGAATTTGGCACCTATTTCTAAGTGCCTGCTCCCAATGTGCATAGAAAAAAGGCGCTCCGGAAGAGCGCCTTTTTCTGCCAAACGTATCAAAAATGGCGTTTAAAACTAGATATCGTAATACATTGTGAACTCGTAGGGATGCGGTCGCAGCCGGAGGTCATCGTAGTCCGCCTTACGCATCGAAACGAGCTGCGCGACGAGATCTTGGCTGAAGACATCGCCCTTGAGGAGGAACTCGTGGTCGGCCTCCAGCGCTTCCGCGGCTGAAAGCAGATTGTCCGGTGCTTGCGGCACTTGGGCTAGCTCTTCGGGCGGCAACTCGTAGAGGTTCTTGTCAAGCGGGTCGCCCGGGTCGATCCGGTTCTGGATGCCGTCCAAGCCGGCCATGAGCATGGCCGCGCAGGCCAGGTAGGTGTTGGCGGTGGCGTCCGGAGTGCGGAATTCCACGCGCTTGGCCTTCGGGCTAGCCGAGTAGGTCGGGATGCGGATCGCCGCGCTGCGGTTGCGGGCGGAGTAAGCAAAGCTGACCGGAGCCTCGAAGCCGGGCACCAGGCGCTTGAAGCTGTTGGTGGTGGGGTTGGTGATGGCGACCAGCGCGCGGGCATGCCGGATGAGACCGCCAATGTAGTGCAACGCGGTCTCGCTGAGCCCGGCGTAACCGTTGCCGGCAAAGAGCGGCTCGTCCCCCTTCCAGATCGACTGGTGGGTGTGCATGCCCGACCCGTTGTCACCGTAGAGCGGCTTGGGCATAAAGGTGGCCGACTTGCCGTGTTTGCGCGCGATGTTCTTGATGACGTACTTGTAGACAGCCATGTCGTCACCCATCTGCGTTAGGCTGTTGAAGCGCAGGTCAATCTCGTTCTGGCCGCCGGTGGCCACCTCGTGGTGCTGCCGCTCAACGTGGATGCCGAGATCCATCAGCATCAGGGTGATCTCGTTGCGGATGTCCTGGAGAGTGTCGGAGGGCGGCGCCGGCAGGTAGCCCTCTTTGTGGCGGATCTTATACCCCAGATTGGGGAACTCTTCCCGGCCGGTATTCCAGATGCCTTCAGCGGAATCGACGCTGTAAAAGCTGCCGTTGGAGGTGCTGTCGTAGCGCACGTCGTCGAAGATGAAGAATTCGGCCTCCGGACCAAAGTAGGCGGTATCGCCGATCCCGGTGCCCTGTAGGTAAGCCTCGGCACGCAAAGCCACGCTGCGGGGATCGCGTTCGTATTTTTCCTTGGTAATCGGGTCAATAATCGTCCCGATCAAGCTCAACGTGGGCAGTTCGTTGAAAGGATCGACCATGGCGGTGGCGGGGTCAGGCACCACCAGCATGTCGCTGGCGTTGATTGCCTTCCAGCCGCGGATGGACGAGCCGTCAAAACCGAGCCCGTCCTCAAAAATGTCTTCGGTCAGCTCCTCGATGGTGACAGTGAAGTGCTGCCAGGTGCCAAGCAGGTCGCTGAACTTGAGGTCAACGAGCTTCAGCTCGTGTTCTTTGGCAAAGGCGAGAACCTCCGCCCCGCTATTGCATCGCTTGTATTTTTCAGCCATAGGTCGTTGGTAAGTTGGTGGTTAGATTGGAACCTAAAACATGCACCAGCTTTCCTACCTGTCGACAGAAAAGGCGCGAGCTTTTCCCCAAGAAATGCCCGCGCCTTTTCCAGCCAGCCGAACCCGCGGGACGGGATGGGGCCCGGTTTTGGCGAAACCGGAGCCTGCTGCCATCACGCCGACGGAAAGCGGCCTTGTGGTAAGCGATTAGACTAGACCGCCTTGTCGCCCGTCTCCTCGGTGCGAATGCGGACTGCTTCTTCCAGCGGAAGAATGAAAATCTTGCCGTCGCCAATCTTGCCGGTCTTGGCCGCCTTGACGATCGTCTCCTTGGCCTTCTCCACGAGCTCGTCCTTAAGGACCACCTCGATCTTAACCTTCGGCAGGAAGTCCACGGTGTACTCGCTGCCACGGTAGATTTCAGTGTGGCCTTTCTGGCGGCCAAAGCCCTTCACTTCACTGACGGTGAGTCCTTCGATGCCGAGTTCGGTGAGGGACTCCTTCACTTCCTCCAGCTTGAAAGGCTTGATGATTGCTTCGAGTTTCTTCAAAGCCATGTATTCCTCCTTATCTTGTTCTTGTGGTTTACCTTGCAGGCAGGCCCCGAGGCCGTTGGACCCGCCACGGTTGGTCGCGGGCCCGGAATCCTGAGGTGTTCATGCATGGAAGCAGCCCCCATGCCAGCCCTTCACCTATGAACCATAATATGCCCCCTGGCAATCGCATTCCGCCCCTTGGGCTCCAAAATGCTTCCCGAAGCGCCCGCCAACGCCCCGGTACCGATGTGATGCAGCCCGCCCACTCTGCCTAAAATGATCCAACCCCCACAGCACAAAGTGGATGCCACGAAGCCCTCGGAAGAACTTCGGGAGCGAGCGGCACCGAGCCCCAAGCAAAAAGCCCCGGAACCGAAGTTCCGGGGCTTTTTGTAAGTTGCGAGTCAGACTCGCGGGTCTCTTAGGTCGTAACCTCGATTAGAAGGTGTAAACCAGGTTGACCGCGATCTGCATCTGGTCCTCGTTCTCCTGAAC
>JBCDLL010000009.1:0-70759 GCA_038745425.1 Verrucomicrobiota bacterium
GCGCACGACCGCGGCATCGCTGCCCGGCAGCAGGAGCGAGCCCAACCGCACCATGTGGTCGTACTGGCGATAGACCCAGCGCTTGCTGGCCACGCTCGGTACCGAGGCCACACCCAGCAGGGCGGCTTGGTAGTCCCCCGGCTCCTGGATCGACCCAAAATCAAAGCTCTGGCGTTCGGCGAGATCGACCGGCACCTCGGCCTCGCGATGGTAGACGGGTGCCTCATCGGCCAGCGGGCGGGCAGGGATCTCGGCCACGGTTTCCCCGTGGTTGAGCACGCGCATCATACCGTCTGCGGTCACCCGACCAATTTCGGCCGCATCTAGGTCCCATTTGGCGAAAATGTCGCGCACAGTCTGTTCGTGGCCCTTGCGCACGATGATGAGCATGCGTTCCTGGCTTTCGCTGAGCATGATTTCGTACGGCGTCATCCCCGTCTCGCGCTGGGGCACCCGCGCGAGGTCGATTTCGACCCCGGAGCCACCCCGGCTGGCGGTCTCGCAGGTGGAGCAAGTCAGGCCCGCCGCGCCCATGTCCTGAATGCCAACCACCGCCTCGGGGTGCTCGTAAAGTTCCAGGCAGGCCTCGAGCAAGAGCTTCTCCATGAAGGGATCGCCCACCTGAACGGCGGGACGATCCTCCTTGCTATCCTCGGTCAGGTCACGCGAGGCGAAGGCCGCGCCGGCCAGACCGTCGCGGCCGGTTTTGCTGCCAACGTAGAAGACGGGATTGCCCTCACCGGTCGCCGCGCCGCGGCGGATGTCCTCGTGGCGCAGCGTGCCCAGGCAGAACACATTGACCAGCGGATTGGCCTCGTAGCTGGGGTCGAAGTAAATTTCCCCGCCCACGGTGGGGACACCAATGCAGTTGCCGTAGTGGGCGATGCCGCTGACCACTCCAGAGAGCAAATGGCGGTTGGCCTCGGCGCGGGCGCTCTCGCCACGGATGTCGCCAAAGCGCAGGGAATCCAGCAGGAAGACTGGGCGCGCGCCCATCGTAAAAATGTCGCGGAGAATGCCGCCGACGCCCGTGGCAGCACCTTGGAAGGGCTCGACCGCACTGGGGTGGTTATGGCTCTCCATCTTGAAGGCCACCGCCCAACCGTCGCCAACGTCGATGACGCCGGCGTTTTCCTCCCCGGCGCGCACCAAAACGCGCGGCCCATCCACCGGGAATTTTTTGAGCTGGGGGCGCGTGTTCTTGTAAGAGCAGTGCTCACTCCACATCACCGAGAAGATGCCCAGCTCGGTCAGATTGGGTTCCCGCCCAAGAATTACTTTGATACGCGCGTATTCGGCGTCGGTGATCCCGTGCTTCTCGATCAACTGCGGGGAAATGGAGACTTCGGCGAGGGCGGACATGGCGGTCGAATTAGGCGGGCACGGTCAGGTCGGCGGCATGCTCGAGTGCGGCGGAAAGGATCAGCCAACCGTCGGCGGAACCGAGGACGGCCTCGGCCGCGCGTTCGGGATGCGGCATCATCCCGAGCACGTTACCGGCCTGGTTGGTGATGCCGGCGATGTTCAGCCGCGAGCCGTTCGGATTGGCCGACTCGCGCGCGATACCGTGCGCGTCGCTGTAGGTAAAGAGGATACGATGTTGGCTCTGTAGCTCGGTCAGCGTGGCTTCGTCGGCAAAGAAGTTGCCCTCGCCGTGGGCAATCGGGAGGTTAAGCAGCTGCCCCGTCCGGCACTTGCGGGTAAAGATGGACTTGCTGTGCTCCACGCGCATCAGGCGATGCTCGCAGACAAAACGCAAGCCACGATTGCGGATGAGCGCTCCCGGCAGCAGGCCGCTTTCGCACAGCACCTGGAACCCGTTGCAAATGCCCATCACCACGCGGCCCTCCGCGGCGGCGGCCTTGACCACACCCATCACGGGCGACAGGTGGGCAATGGCACCGGCCCGCAGGTAGTCGCCGTAGGAGAAGCCGCCCGGGACGATAATCAGCTCGGCACCGCGGAGGTCGGTTTCCTTGTGCCAAAGGTAAAAAGTCTCAACCCCGAGAACTCGCTCCATGGCATAAAAACAGTCCTGGTCGCAGTTGGAGCCCGGAAATTGGATGACGGCGGCGCGCATTCGGCTGGAGGGGAACGAGTCGGGAAGCGGTCGAGTCTACTTGGCGGTGGCTTTGGAAGCCTTGGCCTGTTTCTGGAGTTTTTTCTTGGCCTTCTTGGCGGCTTTTTTTTCTTTTTTGGCCTCTTTCCTGGCCTGCTTGGCTTCTTTTTTGGCCTCTTTCGCCGTCTTCGGCGAACCGGGCGTAGGAGCGGCCTTTTTCACCGCTGCTTTCGGTTTGGCGGACGGGCCCTCGCCGCCATTAAGCCGCGGGGCCGGAGCGGGCGGGACCGGCTCGCCGGCGGCGGCGGCGGCGGCACGCACGGAGGCAGGCGGCTTGACCGGCTTCGGCGGCACCACTCCAGGCCGACTGGCGGCCGCGGATTTGCGGGGCTTGGCCGCCGCCTTCTTTGCGGTGGTCTTCACGGTTTTGGCAACCTTCCGCGGAGCGGGTTTGCTGCCGGGTAGCACCAACTCGTAGTTCTCGATCACCGGGTTGGACAAAAGCTCGCCGCTAATGCGTTCGAGCTGCGCCTTGGTCTCGGCCGCGGCGGACTTGAGTTCCACCTCGATGCGCTTGCCAATGCGGACGGATTGAACGCTGTCCAGACCATGGGCGGCCATGGCTTGCTTGACGGCTTCTCCCTGCGGATCGAAGACACTCGGCTTAAGGGTAACAAAAATAACCGCCTTCACCCGATGAGTATCCGAGAGGCCTATGTTGAAGTCAATGCTCGCGAAGGCGCCGCTGCCAGAAAGCACCCTGTACCAGGGAAAATTCCCGGCGAAAGCCCCTTGCGAGCTAGCTCAGCGGCTTGGCGTCCGGCTCGTTGCTGCTGCGGGCACGGACGAAGGAAATGACCGCCAAGGTCGTGAACCCGCCACAGAGGGCAAACATGAGCGACTGCATCGCCAGGGCCAGCTCGCTGCGGATCTCGCCGGTCAGAGCCGCCTTGCCCACCATAAAGCCGGCGGCCAAAAAGCCCAGCAGGCCCACCAGCACCGCGATGTGCATAAACACCATGCGCATTTTCTCGTTCCGCGAGAGAAAGCCGAAGGTGAGCATGAGCGCGCCCGGAATGCCCGGAATCAAAGCGGTCCAGGATTTGTTGTCCTCGGCGGCGGAGAGATAAAAGCCAAACAGGCCGACAACAATCAGCGCAAAGCCGAAAATCATCGCCATTCGGGGCATGGAAACAGTGGTCATGGTTCGTCCTTTCAGGAGAAGTTAGTTTTGGTTAGTGCGTTCGTCTTTTTCAGTTATGGAGCAGTACGGGCAAATTTCAATGGGCAAAGCTGAGCGATCCCGCTAGAAAGAAGGCGATGAAAACACGCCCCGTTTTCCCTTCGGCTTCCCTCCCCGCTCTCCTGCTTCTGGGCGGACTGCTGCTCAGCCTCAACGGCTGCAACAACGTCGGCATTCCTGGCCGTGCCGCGCCTTCCGCCGCCAAAGAAATCGGCTACGGCGAGCAGAAGGGCCGGGGCTATACCAACGCCTACTTTGGCATGAGCGCGGAGATGCCCGAGGGATGGTACATCCAGGATAAAGAGCAGAACCAAGAATTGCTGGAGCTTGGCGGAGAGGCTCTTGCCGGGGACGATGCCAACATGAAGCGTATGTTGAAGGCGACGGAACTGCAAACCGTCCCGCTCTTTGCCACCTTCGAACACCCGCCGGGTGCTCCGGTGCCCGTCAACAACAGCGTCATCTCCGTCGCCGAACGGGTCGGCGGTTTGCCCGGCATCAATAGCGGCCAGGATTACCTGTACCACGCCAAGCAGCTTCTGCTCCAAGCCTCCGTGGGCTACAAAGAGGTGGACCAGGGCACTACCACGATCGGCGGACGCAGCTTCGACACCCTCACCATGCATCTCGACAATGGAGGCAGCACCATCATTCAGGATTACTACAGCGCCATCGTACGCGACTACGCCCTTTGCTTCGTGACCACCTACGTCGATGACGAGGGCAAGGCCAAGTGCCAGCAAGTGCTCGAAACCGTCGCTTTCGATTAAGCGGTATGGGCAAGACACGCCGGCTGTGGCTAGACGGAGGGCTCTGGGTTCTGTTCCTGCTGCTAGCGGGGGCACCCCTGACCACATGCGCTCAGGCCGACCTCCAGAAACTCTTCGGCTCGTGGACGGGCAACCAATACCGCAACTCCTACTTTGGCTTCAGCCTCCGCATCCCGTCCACCATGCACTTTTTGGACGAAGAAAGCCGCGGGCAGGCCGCCGAACTGACCGAGCAGCTCTCCCGCATTAACGATCCGGACCTGCGCAAGAAAGTACTGGAACGCGACACCCGCCAGCTCAAACTGGTACACGTTGGCCAATACCCCCTTGGGGCAAAGGTGCCGCTCAACCCCAACATCGTCATCACCGCCGTCAACAAATCCATCCTACCCAACGTCAGCACCCCGGAGCACTTCCTCGAGCTGACCTTGCTCTCGCTCAAAAAAGCCGGGATTCCTTACAAAATGGAGCCCATCAACCAAGCCAATATCGGCAATCGGGAGCTCCCCCACCTACGCACGGAAATCGACTTCCGCGACCGCAAACTCCTGCAAGACGCCTACTGCCTTGTGCGCAAGGACTACATGCTCGGAATCACCATCGTGTATACGGACGAAGAACAGCGCCAGAAGCTCCAGCAAATTTTGGATTCGATCCAGTTCACCGACTAGCGCTTACTCCTCTGGCCGCAAGGGCAACACCACCTGGAAAGTGGAACCTTGCCCGGTTGCGCTCTCGACCCGCACGCTGCCGCCGTGGGCCTCCACAATGGCGCGCACAAAGCTGAGCCCAAGGCCAAGCCCCCGGCGAGCGCGGCTCTTGTCGGCCCGGTAGAGACGCTCCCAGATGCGATCGCGCTCGGCCTCGGCAATGCCGAGGCCGTGATCGCGCACGCTGAGCAGGGCCTGTCCCTCCGCTCTCCAAACCCGGACCGCAACCTCGCCACCGGTGGCCGAGTACTTGACCGCGTTGTCGAGCAGATTGCCCACCACTTGTTGCAAGCGCGGCGCGTCCCCGGTCAACATCAGCTTCTCCGGAAGATCTTCTTTGATCGTAATCTCCCTCTCCTCTGCCGCTAGCAGGTAAACCTCTACCAGGCCGCGCACCAGGCCGGCAAAGTCGAGTTCCGAACGCCGCAGTTGCATGGAACCGGTCTCGGCCTCGGAAATGTCCATCAGGGTCGTGAGCATAGAGGCCACCCGCTCGGTTTCCTCCAGACAGTCCTCCAAGCTTTCGCGAAGCGCTTGGGCGTCGGCGCCATGATCCTGCACGGCCACCTCGGCGCTGCCGCGCAGGCGAGTCAACGGCGTGCGCAGATCGTGCGCGACATTATCAAGGGCCTCGTGCATCGAGCGGATGAGCATCTGCTGCTGATCGAGCATGCGGTTAAAGAGCGTGCCCAGTTCGGCCAGCTCGTCACCGCTGTCGGAAACCGGCACCCGGGCCTCCAGCTTACGGGTCGCCAGGATGGAGCGCACGGTCGCGGCCAGCCAGCGGATAGGCCGCACCGCCCGATCCGTCAGCAGCATCCCGCCGAACAAGCCCAGCGCCATCACCACGAGCAGCGCAATCCCGAAAACCGTGCGAAAGGTGGCCAACAACTGCGGTAGGTTGTCCGTCAGCATGCCGACCTGCAGCGTGTACCCGTTGTTGAGGTGGGTGGTGTAAACCGTCCAGGACAGATTCGGGTCATGGGATGGCAGCTCGTTCCAGTAGGCCCGCTCGCGCCCCGGCCCCAAACTACCGCTGTGCGGTTCGACCAGGGCCGCCACCTGCTCCTTTTCAATCGGGTCACCCTTGGCCTTGACCGCGAACCAGAGCGAATCTTCTTCGTCCGGCGAAACCAGCCGCACAAAGAAACGGTCCTTGAGCGCGTCCTGCAGTTGCTTTAGCCGTACTTCCAAGCGCGGAATCCCTCCGGCCCGGTAAATCCCCAGCACCAGCCGGTAACGGTCGCGCACCTCGCGCCGGTCCCAATCGGTCAATTCCCGGGCCAAGAACCAGTACACCGCCAAAAACAAAAGCGTGACGGCTACGATGAAGTAGGCGGCATACCAGAGGTTCAGCCGCCAGGTGATGCTGCGTTTAGAGTGGGCCGGCAGTGGCGGAGTGGCGGAGGAGCGCTCTTCCATCGGGCGCTATTCCTCTTTCAACACGTAGCCGGCGCCGCGCAGGGTGTGGATGAGTTTGCCCTCGAAGCCGCGGTCAACCTTGTTCCGCAAGCGGCAAACCAGAACATCGACCACGTTGGTCTGGGGATCAAAGCTGTAGTCCCAGACGTGCTCCAGGATCATCGTCTTGGAAAGCACCCGACCGGTATTGCGCAGAAGGTACTCCAGCAGGCTGAACTCGCGGCTCTGGAGCTCGATGCGCTGGCCCGCCCGCTCCACCTCGCGGCGGATCAGGTCAAGCTTGAGTCCGCCGTAATGCAGTTCCGTGGTTTCGGTCGCCTGGGTCGAGCGGCGAATCAACGCCTGCACGCGCGCCAGTAACTCCGCAAAGGAAAAGGGCTTGATCAGGTAGTCGTCCCCGCCGCGTTGAAGGCCGGCCACGCGGTCGTCCACGCTACGCTTGGCGCTGAGAATAATCACCGGCGTGCTCACTTCTCGCTCCCGCCAGCGACTGATAACCTCGAGCCCGTCGAGCTCCGGCAGCATCAGGTCCACCACCGCGGCATCGTAAGCGTTGTCCAAGCCCATCTGCAAGGCGGTGTCGCCTTCGCCGACCACGTCCACGGCGTACCCGGCCTGCTGGAGCCCCTTGGAGACAAAGCCCGCGATCTTCTTGTCGTCTTCCACCACCAGGACACGCATGAAAAGTCAGGGCTGAGGGCTCTCGGGGGCGGACCAGAGGTCCGGCTGGATGGCTTCGACCTGCTCGCGGCTGACCCAACCCAGACTGCGTTTGTCGTACCGCACCCGCACGTACTGCTGGTACTGCTTGTCGATTTTGTCGACGGCGATGGTTTCGCCTTCGGGCAGGCTGGCCACCTGCTTGGCCTTGGCAAAGGGCGACTGTAGCACCGCGGCGTCTTTGGCCGTCACCACCGCGTAGGGGCGTTCCATGGCCGCCATGCCCGCGAACGCCGCGCAAAGAAAGAAGCCCATCACCAGCATCGCCAGCGCCAGCCGCCACCACTTGACGGGCATCGGTCCGGGCTTGAACCAGTAAACCAGCGCGGCCCCGGCCCAGAGAAAGAGCAGAACCGAAGCCGACCACGCCCACTGGTTGGGCGTCATCGATGCCATCAGCCGCTGCCACCACTGCGGTGTGGGCACCTCCAGCCCGGCGAGCCCACGGGCGTACTGCAGGTTCGCGACCACATCGGGGTCGTTGGGCGCCAGCATCAGGCTACGCTCGTAGTTGAGGATGGCCCGGCCGAGCTGCTCGGTCTGCAGGTAGGCGTTGCCGAGGTTGTAAAGCACCGCCGGATCGTAGCCGTGCACTTGGATCATCCGCTCATAACCAGAGATCGCCTGATCGTACTGGGCGGCAGAGTAGGCGGCGTTGGCCTTGCCGAATTCCTCCGCCACGGTCTCGGCGCCCGCATTGGGGCCGGCCATCGCGCCAAACAGCGCCACCACGAACACCACCGTCTTCAGGCTCCGGCAACCCACGACACCGGCGGAACAAAGCGGGGTGCTCATACCGGTTCCTCCACGGGCTGGCGGGCTTCTCTTTCCATCAGGGTCAGGGTGGTCTGGGAGAGATCATGCCACTCCGAAAGCGGCCGTGTCGATGCCCCGCTACCGTAAACCGTGGCGTCCGCCTGGGCGAAGATTTCAGCCGCAGCGGCGCTGCTTTGCGGCGCGTGCTCGGCGATTTTCTCCGGCGTGACATCGGTCGGTTCCAGCGCCGTATCGAGAGCCAAGCGGTGCTGAAGCGCCCGCCGGGTAGAGCTGAAGAAAGCCGGCTCGTCCGACGCCGCAACGGCCGCACTCATCTTCTGCACCGCATCCTGGTATTCCTTCTCGAGTCTCAGGCGGCGGGCAAACGCCGGATCGGTTTCCAGCCGTCGCTGGCGGCTGATCACAACTCCGCCGATCAAAAGCGCCAGCAGCGGCACACCCTGGGTTGCCAAGAACCACGGCTGAAGCGCCACCCGGGTGAAACTCCGGGTGAAGCCGCCCAGGGCGGTCTTGTTCGGCACCAAGGGCGAGTCAGCTTCTGCCGCCGTCAGCTCAGTTTCCCCTTCCCCGGCTTGCGGTTGCGGTGTGGGCGGTAGCTGCGTAACGGCGTCTGGCGATCCAATGATTTCCACCGGCGGGCCGTGAATGCGGCGCGTGACGTACTGCGAGGTGTTGGGATTAAAGTAGCTGAACTCAATGGGCGGAATGAGCTTGAGGGCCGGGTTGCGCGGAATGATCGCCTGCTCGAAGACTTTTTTGCCGCGGTTGCCAATCCCGGGCTCCAACTCGACTTCGCTCTTGGCGGGGTAGATGCGCCATCCTTCGTCATCCACCATCTCGGGCGCATTGACCCGGCTGAGGTCGCCGATGCCCTGGACGGTGGTGGTCAGTGTGATGGGCTCACCGTAGTCCACCTGCCGGGGCGAGCCCTTGGCGGTGAGGTTGTACTCGCCCACCGCGCCGTCAAAGCTCGCCGGCCGACCTTCTTCCGGCAGGGGCTTGATGGTCACTTTTTGCGGCACTGTTTCCAGGGTCTTCTCGTAGCGCCGCACGCGGTTGTGGAAGCGACTCCCGAAGCCGGAAAAAGGATTGCGCGATGCCGACCCGACCGGGACCGTCAGCACGGTCTCGATCTGGGCATCGACCTCATACTCACCCTCCTTGACCGCGGTCATGGCAAACTCCCAAACATTGGCCTCGTAAAGCTCGTTGCCGATGTACTCCTGACGCCGGGTAGGCTGGGCTTCGGCCAGGTTGGAAACAAAGGCCTGGCTGGGAAGGTTCGGGAAAGTCGGCGGGTGCTGCACCCCGCGCTTCACGTACCAGACCAGCCGCACGGGAATCATCTCCCCGACGTAAACCTCCCGCTTGGGGATTTCCATCTCTAAAAATGAAACTTCCTGACGCGAGCGGGTGGGCGAACTCGGAATCGACGGCGGCTGCACCTGAGAAGTCGACGGCGCCCCCGGTAAATTCAGGCGGCCGCCCGGAGACAGCGCCCGAGCCCGCGGCGTCGGATTGGGCGTCTGCGTAACCGGCGCCGGCGCCTTCCCCGGACGCACCATCAGCTTCAACTCAGGGGTCTTGAAGGTCTGGCCATCAACGTCGATTTCAAATGGCGGTATGGTGAACTCGCCCTCTCGGTAGGGGATCACCGAATAGATCTTTTGCTGCGTGGACTGGTAGGTCATCTGCCCGTTGATGACCGAGATCCGCTGCGAGCTGGCGCTTTGGCCCAGGTAATCGAGAACGAGATCCGCCACCTGCGGCAGGAAGACGCGGCTGTCGCGGCCGTTTTCCACCTGGATAATGAGCCGGGAAGCATTGCCCAGGCCCACTTCTTTGGGGTCGAGGTCAACCAACACCCGAGGCTGCTGGGCCTGCGCCTGCCCGGCCGCCGCCCACAGGCAGGCAACGCTCAAACAGGAGAGGAAGCGGGGAAAGCTCATCGCTACCAGTCTTTGGATTTGGGACGTTGCCACGGGTTTGCTTGGTAGAAGTAGGGAATGGGGGTGGCCGAGGCGTCGGTCTCGGCGCTTTCCAGCAGGCGGATGGCCTCTTCTTTGCTCATGGCTCCGGGCACCCGTTCTTCTTTACCATCCGCGGCGGCCTGTGGCGAACCATCTCCCGGTTGGCCGCCCGCAGGTTGGTCCCCACCGGGCTCTTGAGGCTTCTTCTCCTCCTGGCCCTGGTCGGCGGGCTGCTCCTGTCCCGGCTCATTTGGCTGCTGAGGCTGGTTGCCCTCGCCTTGCTCCTGCTTTTGGTCGCCTTGGTCTTGCTGGTCTCGTTGATCTCCCTCGCCTTGCTGGTCTTCTTTCTTGTCGCCTTGGTCCTGTGATTGATCCACCTCCCCCTGTTCATCCTTTTGCTGATCTCCCTGGTTCTGCTGATCCTGCTGATCTTGGTCCCCCTGATCTTGCTGGTCCTGGTCGCCCTGGTCCTGGTTCTGCTGATCTTGGTCCCCCTGATCTTGTTGGTCCTGGTCGCTCTGGTCCTGGCTCTGCTGGTCCTGGTCGCCTTGATCTTGTTGATCCTGGTTCTGCTGGTCCTGATTCTCTTGATCCTGATTCTGCTGATCTTGTTGATCCTGGTCCTGCTGGTCTTGATTCTGCTGGTCCTGGTTTTGCTGCTGTTGCTGTTGTTTCAGCTCCTCCAGCTTTTTCTTCACCACCTCGTAGTTGTGCTTGGCGTCCGCGTCCTCCGGATTAAGGGCCATCGCACCTTCGTACATCTCGAGCGCCTGCTCCCAAGCCGCGATGGTGGACTGCGGGTCGCTTTGCTCCGTCTGCTGTCCTCGGCGAAAGAGCGTGTTACCAAGGTTGTAGTAGGCTTCTTGTTGCAGCGCCGTGTTGGGTGTTCCCAGCGCCTTGGTGAAAGCGGTCTCCGCTTGGTCGAAGTTTCCCGCCTTGTAGGCGGCTGCGCCGGTGTTGATTTCCAGCTTTGGCCGCTCGCCGCTTTCCTCCCCGGCGGCGACCAGCGCCGCCTCGTAAACCTTCTCCGCTTCCTCGTATCGGCCTTCGGCGTAGAGCTTTTCCGCCTCTTGCGGCGTGGCCGCCTGGGCTGGCGCCACCAACGCCAAAGCCAAACCTCCCGCCATGAACAGCCGTGAGGCCGCCTTTGCCCCGGAGCGGGCGGCCGTTGCCGCCGTCTGGCCGGGAAACTCCTGCAGCCGGCGGGCGGTGGCGTGAACACTGTCTTCGCTCTCGGGCTTCGGGACGGCATCGTGATCGAGCGTGTGGACGGGGCGGATATCGGCCCCTTCGAATTTGCGGCGGCGAGGCGCACGTCGCTCCCGAATCATCATCTCCAGCATCAGCAGAAGCAGCCCCAGCGCCAGCGGCCACTGAAAACGCTCCTCCGGAATCTTGGTGCGGCGCGAAGCCAGGTCTCGCTGCTCCAGACCTTTCAACTGGGTCTCGTAAATCGTTTCTAGGCCTTGCCCGCGCTTGCCCAACGGTTCATAAGTCCCGCCGGTGAGGTCGGCAATTTGGCGGAGGCCCTCCGCGTCCAGGCGGGATTTGACGAAATCGCCCCGCTCATCGCGCACAAACGTGGTGGCGCCATTGCGGTCGGTGATGGGGATGAGCTCGCCGTCCTCCGAACCGATGCCCACCGTGTAGATGGTCATATCGTCAGCGGCGGCCTCACGTGCGGCGGCCAGAGCGCCGCCCTCCAGATCTTCGCCGTCCGTCAGCATCACAAAAATCTTCTGGTTGCCCGGCTCCGAGGCAAACGCCTCCTGGGCCACCTCGATCGCGCGGGCGATGTCCGAGCCGCCGACCGGGATAATTGTGGTGTCGAGCACATTGAGCGAACGCATGAAGGCCTGGTGGTCCAGCGTGAGCGGGCACTGCAGGAAGGCATCACCGGCAAAAGCGACCAGCCCGACGCGGTCGCCGCCGAGCTTTTCGACCAGATCGGTCACCGCCAGCTTGGCGCGCTCCAAACGGTTCGGGCGGATGTCTTCCGCCAGCATGCTGCGCGAAACGTCCACTCCGATCAGGATGTCAATGCCCCGGCGTCGGACTTCCTGCCATTCAAAGCCCATCTGCGGCCTGGCCATTGCGACAAAAAGGCAAGCAACCCCCACCACCAGCAGCACCTGCTTGGTGATGCGTGCCGCCGGAGAAACGCTGGCGGTGAGATTGGCCAGCAAATGCCGTGCGGCAAAGCTCTCCAGCCGATGCTGACGAGCCCGGGACGAAGCCCAGAACAGCGCCACCATCCCGGCGCAAAAAGCCAGACCAATCAGTAGCCAATGCGGTTGGTCAAACTCGATCATCTAGGGCAGCCTCCTCAAACGCGTATTGGCCAGGCCCACTTCCAGACCCATCAGCAAAAAGGCCGGCAGCAAAGCCAGGTAGAAAAGCTCATCAAACTGCTGGTACTTGTGGACCTTGGCCTCGGTCTTTTCTAGTTGGTCAATCTCATCGTAAATCCGCATGAGCGACTCCGCATCCTGCGCGCGGTAAAACTTGCCGCCGGTCATGGCCGCGATCTCCTTGAGTGTCTCTTCGTCGACTTCCGCCTGGACCGGGACGCTCTGGTTAAAGAAACCGCCCTGCACGGGCACCTGGACGATCCCGTCCTTGCCCGCTGCGATAGTGTAAACCTTGATGCCGAGGGTCTTGGCCGCCTCCGCCGCCATCAGCGGAGAGACCTCGCCCTGGTTGTTGACGCCGTCGGTCAGGAGAATCACCACCTTGCTCTTGGCCTTCTCGTCGCGCAGGCGCTGGACGCTCGCCGCCAAGCCCATGCCGATGGCGGTGCCGTCCGCCTTGGAGCTGATCTGGAGGCGCTCAAAATTACGGAGCAGCCAGTCGTGATCAAGAGTAACCGGGCTCATCAGGTAGGCCTTACCGCCGAAGGCAACAATGCCGATGCGGTCGTTTGGCCGGTCGCGGATAAAGTCCTCCATCACGCGCTTGACGACCTCAAGCCGATTGAGCCGCTCGCCCCGCACGGTCAAATCCTCGGCCATCATGCTGCGGGAAATGTCAACGGCCAGCATCAGGTCGACGCCGCTGGCTTCGATCTCGCGCGAGCGCTCCACCTCTTGCGGCCGGGCCAGCGCGACGATCACACAGGCGAGCGTCAGCAGCCGAAGGGAGGTGAGAAAAGCTCCCGCCCGGGTGCGGCGCGAGGCGCCCAACCGGCGGACGGTCTCCACGCTGGAATACTGGACCGCGGCAGCCTGCCCGCGACGGCCCAACCAAATGGCCAGCAGGGGCAGCGCCAGCAGCAGCCAGAGCATGCCCGGATTGGCGAATTCATAACTGGTAATAGCGTTGAACATGGGCTAGCGAGGCTGATAGCGGGAATCGGGGTGGTCACCCTGTTCCTCTTCTTGGGGTGTCGACCCAGGTCCGGGAGCGACCGATTCGCCGGCTTCCAGCGACGCGTCACCCGCCGGTAGCGGATCGGCCACCGGCAGTGGATTGTCGGTGTCCGTCGGAGCCGGGCTTTCCGCAGCGGAGGACGGGCGCATTTCCTGCAACACGGGTTCCGGGTCGCCCTGCTTACGGGGGGCGGTGGCGCGGATGAAGTTGAGCGCGGTGATGTGGAAGCGGTCGATGCCATCCTGATCGAGCTGGACACCGGCAAACTTGGCCAGGTCGCATCCTTCCATGAATTCCCGAAGCGCGTCGGTGTAACCAGCCAGCGCCGCGTTGGGATTTTGCAGCAGCTCGTAGAGAAACTCCTCCGTGGTGCTGTGCACGGCGCGCGTTTTGAAGCGCTCCTCGATGTAGGTGCGCACGATTTCCGAAACCGCGTAGGCGTAGTTGCGCCCCTCCCCCGGTCGGGCTCGGGCGCGGGCCTCCTCCAGATCGAGCAGCGCCCGCTCGTGCGGCAAGAGCGGCGTCTTGCGCGCCCGAAGGATGAGGTACCCCGCCAACGCCGCGAGCAGAACAGCCACGGCGGCAGCGACGCTCCCCCAGAGCACCCAGTTCACCGGCGGCTCCAGCTCCACGGTGCGCACATCGCGGATGTCATCACCGACGTCAAGGCCCGCCGGGGATGGAGCCGGCGCCTGCCCCGGCCCGGAACCCGGCGCCATCAGGCGCTGAGGTGCAGAGGGCTGGGCAGACTGGGCGTTCGTCATCGGCGCGGGTGCCACTTGCGAGGGGTCGGGCTGCGACTGCGCCCAAGCACCGGCCGGGGCCAGCGTGAGCGCTGCCATCAGGAGGGGAAGGCGAATATCCATGGTTTTACCTCCGGCGTCTGCCTCGCGAGCTGAAGAAATTCAGCAAAGCGGTGACGTAAGACTGGCCGGTTTTGAGTTCCAGGCTTTGGACGCCGCAGGACCGGGTGAGCTTTCGAACCGCTTCCAGGCGATCTCGGGCCAAGGCGGCAAAGCGCACCCGGGTTTCCTCGCTGCCGGTATCGATTTCAAACTGCTCGCCGGTCTCGGCATCCTCCACGGTGAGCAGGCCCAGGTTGGGCAGCTCTTGCTCGTTGCGGTCCTGAATGTGCACGGCAATGAGGTCGTGGCGCTTGCCGGTGAGGTTAAGGGCCGGGCGCAGCGCCTCGAGCCCCACGGGGATGCCCCGGTCCACCGTGAGCTGGCCCTGATGCTCCTGGTGCAGGCAGAAGTCCGAAAGCAGGAAAACCACCGCCTTGCGCTTGCGCACCTGGTTGACGAAATCCAAGGCCATGGCGATGTCGGTGCCGCGCCGCCGGGGCTCAAAGAAGAGAATCTCCCGCACCACGCGCAGCACGTGCTGGCGGCCCTTGGCGGGCGGGATGTAGGCCTCGATTTGGTCGGTGAAAAGGACCAGCCCCACCTTGTCCTTGTTACTGATGGCGGAAAAGGCCAGCGTGCTGGCCACCTCGGCGGCGAGTTCGCGTTTGCTTTGCTGGCCGGAACCGAAACTGCCCGAGGCGCTCAGGTCCACCAGCAGCAGGATGGTCAGCTCGCGCTCCTCGGTAAATTTTTTCACGTGCGGCACGCCGCTGCGGGCGGTCACGTTCCAGTCAATCATCCGCACTTCGTCACCGGGTGAGTACTCGCGCACCTCGTCGAAGTCCATGCCCCGGCCCTTGAAGACGGAGTGATACTCTCCGGCGAGCGAATCGTTTACTAGCCGGTTGGTGCGGATCTCGATCTGCCGGACCTTCTTGATGATCTCGCGGGTCCGGTCGGCCTGATCCTGTTGCAGCGCGTCAGCCATGAAAACAATGCGGTCCGTGCCGGTTGCCGGCGGCAATCGGCCCCGGCGGGTTAGGGTACCGGCAGCGTGTCGAGGATCTGCTGGATGAGCGCCTCGGAGTTGAGGTTCTCGGCCTCGGCCTCGTAAGTGACCGCCACACGGTGGCGCAGCACGTCAAAGGACATCGACTTGACGTCCTGCGGCGTCACGTAACCGCGGCCATTGAGGAAGGCCATCGCCTTGGCCGCAAGCGTGAGCGCGATGGTTGCACGCGGCGAGGCGCCGAACTCGATGAATCCACGCAGGTTGGCCAAGCCGTAGGATTCGGGATCGCGCGTGGCGAGCACCAGATCCACGATGTAGTCCTTCACCTTGTCGTCCACGTAAATGGAATTTACGACCTGCCGCGCCTCGAGCACGTTCTCCACCGTAATCACCGGCTGCACCGGCTCGATCGGCTTGGTGGTGGCCATGGAGTCGAGGATAGCGCGCTCCTCGCTGCGGTTGGGGTAGGTAATCACTACTTTGAGCATGAAGCGGTCGGTCTGCGCTTCCGGAAGCGGGTAAGTCCCTTCCTGCTCCACCGGATTCTGCGTGGCCAT
This sequence comes from Verrucomicrobiota bacterium, assembly GCA_038745425.1. Classification (GTDB taxonomy): domain Bacteria; phylum Verrucomicrobiota; class Verrucomicrobiia; order Methylacidiphilales; family UBA1321; genus CAWUJC01. The sequence goes on from JBCDLL010000009.1 coordinate 15,455, forward strand.
CACCAGGAAGAGATCGGGCAGTTCGTAGGTAGCGTCGCCGATGGTGACCTGGCGCTCGGCCATTGCCTCGAGCAGCGCGCTCTGGACCTTGGCCGGGGCGCGGTTGATTTCGTCCGCCAAAACCAGGTTGCAGAAGATGGGACCGTGCTTGGTCGTGAACTCGCCGGTCTGGGGCACGTAAATCTGTGTGCCGACAATGTCGGCCGGCAGCATATCCGGCGTAAACTGGATGCGCTGGAACTGGGCTTGCATCGCCTGGGCCAGCGTTTTAAGCGCGAGCGTCTTGGCCAGGCCGGGTACGCCCTCCAGCAAAATATGCCCGTTGGCCACCAGGCCCACCAGCAGGCGGTCGACCAAATAGGACTGGCCGACAATCACCCGGGAAATCTCGTTTTTGAGAGGAGCCACCCAGCTGCCGCTGCGCTGCACCTCTTCGTTAATGGCTTGAATCGTTTGGTTGGTGGTGGTCACGTCTGGGGATTCGCTTGGGGTTGGGCTGGACCCGAAAAATTCGGCAGTCTCGGGAGGGGAAGTTAATACGGTCATGGCGGTCTCCTTGAATGCTTTGGTGGAAAGACGATGACGCCCCCCTGGTCTTTCAGGAAACTTTCAGTGGCCTCAATTACAAGATTGTCATCAAGGGCCATCAGTCAAGCAGACCCCAGCCGCGAGCCAAGCGGGAAATGGCACCACGCCCACTGGACATATACCACATACCGGTATGGCTGATTGACGCTTCTGCTACCAGCTTAATTAGTGGAAACGACGTACGGCGACCTTACCCCCATGCAGTATCAACGACCTCGGGCCTTTACCCTGGTCGAGTTGCTCGTCGTGGTCGCCGTCCTGGCAATTCTCAGCGCTCTGGCGCTCTCGGTCATGACGAGCGCCTTCAAAAGCGCAAGCCAGGCCCAGTGCTCCCACAACCTGCGACAACTCGGCACGGCGATCCAAACCTACGCCGCCGACCACGGCAACCGCTTTCCCGTGAGCACGCACACCTCGGGGATCAGGTTCACAAGGGCTTGGCAATTCCAGCTCCTGCCTTACCTGGGAGGTTCCGTGGCGCCCAACGGAACCATGGCCAGCCCGGGCGGTGCGGCGTACGCTTACATCAGCCCCGGCGACGCCCAAGCCGAAGAACGCCGTAACCGTATGGCCGAGGGCAGCCTGCCCAACAGCAGCTACCTCTACAACAGCTTCCTGGAGGAAGCCCGCTACAACCGCTTTAACAAGCTGTCGCGGCCGGCGGATGTCATCGTGCTCTTCCCCGCCAGCGACACCATCGGCCTCTCGATCAGCAACGACCACATCCACGGCACCAACTGGGACAAAGGTTGGGCTCAAGTCATCGGCGACCTCCAGCCCAACCGGTTCCGCTCCGGCGGCAGCGAAAGCGACAAACTTAACGGCTCGGCCAACTACCTCTTTGCCGACGGCCACGTGGAAACGATCCGAGCCGACGATTTAAAGGCCCGCCTCGATGCCGGCCACAACCCCGCACGCCCCTAGCCAATTCCAACTTCCATCAACCCAACCCAAAAAAAGAAAGAGACGAACACACCATGAAAGCGACCCGCCCGTTGCTCGCAACCGCCCTGGCCTTGCTGCTACTCCCAGCCGCCGCACCAGCACGCACCATCCTTACCACAGAACACGCCGACATCGGCATCGGCTACGAGGGTGGCTGGGACCTCCACGTGCACGACGATGACAACGACATCGAGTACGACCCGGACGAGGTGCTCCTTTACCTGGGGCCCAACGCCAGGAAGTCCGCTGATTCCTTCGAGGCCGGCTTCACCGGTTCGGCCGAAGGCGAAGATCTCTGGGTGCTGCCCCAGGGCCCGCAGAACCCGACCCTGCTCTACCTCGGCGTCGGCTCCGAGTTTGATGATCTGACCGACTTTGGCGCCTGGGCTCCCAGCGACACCCGGGTGGACTTCGGCGGTGATGAGTTCGTCTGGTTTCGGCTGAACCTGGAAAGCGTCAGCGGCCCAGGCCAGTTCTCCGTCTACACTGACGACAACATCGTCTGGATGTCCTCCATCGCCGCGCCCACCGACGGCAACCACCTCTACATCCTGCGAGACGGTCACAACCATTACAACTGGACCTTCAGTGCCACCGGATTGTACGAGGTCAGCTTCAGCGCCACCACCGAATTGGCCAACGGGGACTTGGTCACAAGCACCCCGGTCACCTACCTCTTTGGCGTCGAAGTCGTGCCTGAGCCAACCACCGGGTCCCTCCTGCTCTTGGCCGCCGGTTTTGCCTTGGCGCGTCGGCGCAGCGGACGGGCCTAGGCCGGTTCGGCCCAGACGGGGCGGTCCAAATAGAGGGAGAGCAAGTCGCCTTTTTTTTGCACCGTCGCCTTTTCGGGCCCGAAGGCGTGGCTGGCACTGACCAGAAGCGCGCACCCGTCAGGCTTCAGCCGCACGCCCACGTGGCGGACGAGCTGGCAATGCGTGCGGTCCAGAGCGTCGGCCACACGGACGATCCCGCCCAGCAGGCGGATGCGCTCCTGGTCCTCTGCGTCGAGCCGGAAAAAGGGCTCGTGGCTTGATTTCTCCGGGTCGGGGAGGCTCTTGCGATGATAGCGCGCGATTAACGCAACCATCCGGGTTTCCCGGTCTTGGTAGCCCTCAATTCCATGCTTTTCGATTAGCCGTGCCGACCATTTATGGTGACCCGAGCCCGTCGGCGTCTGCGACCAGCCGATGTCGTGGAGCAGACCGCCAAGAATAAGCCATTCCCGCTCTTCGGCCCCGTATGGATGGCCACCCGCCGCCCCCAATCCGTCGAAAACCTCCCCCGCCAAACGCGACACCTGCCGGACATGCTCGGGCTCATCCTCGTAACGGGACAGGAGCTTTTCCGCCGCTTGAAACTGGGGCGCCAGATCTTCCACCATGATGTGGCTAGCATCGCTCCTGAACGAGCTGATGCAAGAGCGCATAGCGCAGCCCGCGAACACTGATTGTCATTTCCTCGGCACCGAGTACATCCATGGTGGCTAGGAAAACGCAGCCGCCGGGAATCATCAAATCCTCCCGTTTGGGCGGGAGGCCGGGAAGCTTTCTAATCTGGCCGAGCGGCAGTTTGGAGAGACGGTTCAGGAAGCGACTGAGGTCTTCTTTGCGCAGCACAGTGTGGTCGACTTTCCGTGGATCCCAGACTTTGAGCTTTCTCATGACAGCCACCAATGTGGTGACCGTGCCGCCGGTACCGACCAGCCGCTTGCCGTCCAACGAGTAGGGCGCGAGCGCCAACCCCAACTGCTCGCCCAACGCCTTCCGCATGCTTCCCAACACCGCCGGCGTGACCGGGTGATCGGGGATGAAACGCTCGCGCAAGCGAACCGCACCCAGCGGCAGGCTCAGCCGGTGCTCCACGCCCGTATTGTCGCCCGCAGTCCATTGCGCGCTGCCGCCGCCCACTTCAACGCTGATGATGCCGTGGCGCTTGAAGTGCGGATCCAAGGAGACCCCGGCAAAGATCGCCTCCGCCTCCTGCACGCCGGAGAGGATGCGCACCGTCTCGCCCAGGATGGACCCGGCTTCGCGCAAAAAGCGCTTGCGGTTAGAGCTGTCGCGCACCGCGCTCGTGGCAATGGGCCGCAACGCCTCCACGCCCAAGCCGTCGGCGCGCTCGCGCAACTCGCGCAGCACGTCAAAGGTGCGCTTCATCGCTTCGGCTTTGAGCTCTCCGGTCCGCAGCAAGCCCTCGGCCAGCCGGGTCGGGATGCTGGCGTCGTCAATGATCTTGAGTTTGGTCTTCAGCGGCTCCCCGGCCAGAAACTTCACCGAGTTGCTGCCGATATCGACAATGGCGAAACGGCGGCGCGGAGAAGCGGGCGTCATGGCGGGCGGGAGGCGGAGCGGTCACGACCATCCGTCGAGCACGGACTGGATCTTGCCAATAATGCGGTCGATTTTGCGCAGATCCTTGCGGCGGCCTTTCTCCGGCTTCACGTCGAGCTCGTCCAGCCAACCCATGATCGTATCCAGGTCGCGGGTTTCGTCGCGGGAGATGCGCTCGCGCCCACCCCGTGTCTTAACCGTGATCAGCAGGCCCTCCACCTCGCGGTGCAGCCGGTCCAGGTAGGCGGCGTTGACCTCGTTCAGCTGGGTCTCCAGGTCCCGCAGCTTGCGCATGGCCTGCTGAGGCAGCCGTCGCTGGATCGCGGGGTGGGAGCGTTTGACTGGCATGACAGAGAGGATTAGGCCGAGTTAACCAGCTTTTGACCGCGCTGAAAAGTCCCGCCACTTTTCCAGGACTTTTTTGGCTGCGCCGGAATCAACCGCCTCGCGCACGCGGTGGAAGGCCTCGGTCCAGTCGCGGGTTTCGCCCGCCGCGATCAAAGCGGCGGCCGCGTTCGCCAGCACCAGCTCGCGGGTCGGCCCGTTGTCGGTACCGTCCAAAAAGCCGACGATTCGCTGAGCGCTGTGGGCGGCATCTTCGATCGCCCACTCCGGTAACAGGCGGCTCGGCTGGATGTCCAGGTCGCGTCTCTCCACCAGGTGGGCCGGCAGTTGGACGCCTTCCAGGCCGATCTGCCGCCAAGTGTTGGTGCCGTAAGGGCTGGCCTCGCCGAGCGGCCGGGCGTCGTCCCCGTGCCCGGCCAAGCCGTGGACAAGCAGAGCCCGCGGCAGGCCGGTGGCGGAAAGCGCCTCCTCGTAAAAATCGAGCTGCTTTGTCTGGAAAACACCCATCAACTGGGCAGAGGGACGCACCGGATTGAGGAGCGGGCCCAGCAGATTGAAGACAGTGCTGCGCCCTTCCCGCGCCAGGGCCATCCGGACCGGCCCGACCGCCTTGAAGGCGGGGTGGTACTTGGGCGCAAACACGAACGCCGCGCCGACCGCCTCCAAGCAGTCCGGCAGCGTCTCCGGCCCCAGGTCAACCCGGACGCCAAGGGCCTCCAGCACATCCGAGCTACCGGATTTCTTCGTGACGCCCTTGTTGCCGTGCTTGACCACCGGCACGCCGCAGGCCACGACCACAAACACGAGCGCGGTGGAAACATTAAGAATAGACAGCCCGCCCCCGCCAGGGCCGCAGCAGTCCAGCAGCGGCTTGCCGTTCCATTCGCGCGTCAGGGGCGGCTGAACCGCGTGCGCCAACACGGCATTGACAAAGGCAACCGCCTCAGCGGCCGTCTCGCCCTTGTCGGAAAGGGCGCGGAGGAAGTCCGCCTTCTCCGCATCACCCACTTCAAGGTCCAGCAAAACGTCCACGCAACCGGGAACAATTTCCGGCGGCAAGTCGCCTCCCTGGCGGAGCAGGCGAGTGGCGTCGCGAAGCGTGCTCATGACTTCGTCTAGACGACCGCCTCTTCTTTGGGCAGAAATTCAGCGAAGCGCTGCTTGTCGATCGCCTTCATGTAAGCCTCGCGCGGCGCGATAATCTTTTGCTTAAGCAGATCCATGATGGCGTCGTCCATAAACTGCATGCCCTCGGCCCGCCCCTGCACCAGCACGTCCTGGAGCTTCTCGGGGGCGCCTTCGCGGATAATGGCCGAGACCGCGTTGTTGGCAATGAGGATTTCGTTGACGGCGATGCGCCCGCCGGTGTCGACGCGTTTGAGCAGAAGCTGCGCGACAATTCCCTTGAGGGACGAAGCCAGCATGGTGCGCACCTGAGGCTGCTGCGAGCTGGGAAAGACGTCGATCATCCGGTCAACGGTCTTGCGCGCGTTGTTGGTGTGCAGGGTGCCAAAAACGAGCATCCCGGTTTCCGCCGCGGTCAGCGCCAGAGAAATGGTTTCCAGGTCGCGCATCTCGCCCACCAGCACCACGTCCGCGTCCTCGCGCAGGCAGGCCTTCAAGCCGTCCGCAAAGGTCAGGGTGTCCTCCCCCACTTCCCGCTGGGTGATGACGCTTTTCTTGTTCTCGTGCACGAACTCGATCGGCTCCTCGATAGTCACGATATGCTTGGAAAAGTTGGTGTTAATGTAGTCGATCAACGCCGCCAGCGTGGTCGACTTGCCCGAACCGGTGGGCCCGGTTACCAGCACCAAGCCGCCGGTAAGATGCCCGAAGCGCTTGATGACCAAAGGAATGCCCAGATCCTCGATCGTTTTGATGTCGGTCGGAATCAACCGGAAGACGGCGGCGTAGCCGTGGACCTGCTTGTAGAAGTTGCACCGGAAACGCGAGGACGGGTCCATGGAGTAGGCGAAGTCGAGGTCACCGTGTTCCTGGAAATGCTCCCAGCGTTCCGGCCCAGCGATTTCGGAAAGCATCTCGACAATTTCCTCCTCACTAAGAGGTTCTTCGCGCATGGCGGAGATGTCGCCATGGACGCGGTATTTGGGCGGCTGTCCCTGGGAAAGGTGGAGATCGCTGGCGCCGTCAGCGACAAGGCGTTGAAAGAGGTGGTCAATCTTGTTGTTCATCGGAGGGTTTGGGTCGGGGTTGGGCGGTGTAGGGCGGAGCCGGAAAGTACTTCTTGATGTTCTCTTCCACCAACTGCACCGGCAGCGGCCGGACCCAGCGGACCCAGCCCTTGGCGGTGACGTCGTGCTTGAGATAACCAAAAATCACATAGTTGGATAAGGCAAAGGAAATCGCCAGGACCACGAGCATAAGCCGCCGCCGGGCTTGGCGGCTAGGCTCAAAATCGAGCACCAGCAGAAGGCCGCAAAGCGCGGCAGGCATCAGGTAACTGAGGCTGCGGGAAACATCTGCGGCGGTGAAACCTGCCGCGTATTGAAGCACAACTAACGCGGCAAAGCCCACGGACACTGCGCGTCGGCCGACCTTCCAGGCCAGCACCACCCCCGCCGCCACCAGCAGCCAGCCGCCCTCGAGACTGTAGAGAATTCCGATGTGCACGAACTCCAGCACATGCCCCGGCATCCACAGGCTGAGTGCTCCCTCGGTCGGCGTTTCGAGCCCCGTGGCCGCCGTCACCGCCAATCGCGTGGCCACGGCCAGCACGTAGGCCAGCACCACGCCTCCCGCGCAAAGCCACCGCTCAAGCGCCGTCCGAACCGGGCGAAACAAGTGGTAGAAAAGAGGAAAAAGGGAGGCGATCAACGCCCGCTCGTCGGTCCAGAGGGCCAGGAAAATCCAAAGCGTGTTGAGCCCGGGCGGCCACCGGCAAAAGCCCGCCATTACCAACAGCAACGCCACGCTGTCGTAAGTTAAAAACGGCCAGCCAAACATCCCCACGTATGTCTGCGAAAGGTAGAGGACAAAAAGCGCGCCCACCACGCGGTCCCCGCTCACGGCCGCGAGGAAGCCGCCCGTCCAGGCCCAGAGACCCAGCACCGCCAGAACACAGACCACACCGAGGGCGTGCAGGCTGCTCACGCCCAGCGCATGCAGAGCCAGCGGCACCGTCAGCCGCAGGTTGAGCTTGGCCTGATGGACGTTGTCGTCGAAATCGACCCGCAAATCGTGCCAGGGATCCTCCATCTTAAGCAGATAGCCCTCCCCTTCCGGGTAGACGAAAATGCTCACATTGGGCGCCGCGGTCAGAACAGAGAGCTGTAGCGCCAGCCACACCACCACCAGCAACCAAAAGGCGCCACAGGCGGTCAAAAGCCGGTCCAACCACGCAATCACGCTGTCTCCCGCTCGAACGAGGCCGGTACCGGCTTGCGTCAAGCGACTACTCACCGAGGAGCGGGGTTGTTGGACGGCGGGAAGACTGGGACACGTGCCGGCCTCCAGAAACGAAGACCGGAAGCGGGAGTATCATCGGGCGCATGAGCTGAGTGGCGGTGAGCCGTCGCCGGGCAAAAAAATGAATCGCGTTGATACTAGCATTCAGATCGGGCGGGCTCAATCTTCAGGTGGATCGGAGGGATCTGGTTGCGATGGGCGGGTGTAGGCCGGTGCGGGGTAGCGCTCCTGAACGGCCTGCTCGACCACGTCAACCGGCAACGGCCGGATCCAGCGAACCCAGCCCTTGGCGTTCTCGTCCTGGTGCAAATAGCCAAAGATCACGTAGTTGGAGAGGAGAAACGAAACCACCGCCACCACCAGCATCAGCCGCCGCCGGGCTTGGCGGTCGGGCTCAAGCTCAAGAAAGAGCAATGCCGCACAGAAGGCCGCTGGCATGAGGTAGCTAAGATTTCGCGAAACGTCCGCCGCCGTAAAACCGGTCCCATATTGCAGCCCTACGAGCACGGTAAAACCCAAAGCGAGCCAACGCCGGCCGGCCGTCCAGGCGAGCAACACGGCTGCCGCGACCAACAGCCAGCCCCCCTCGAGGCTATAGAGGATTCCAATGTGCGCGAATTCCATCAAGTGCCCCAGCATCCAGACGGTCACCACCCCGGAGGTGGGCGTCTCCAAGCCGGTGACCGCCGTGACCCAGAACCGCGTCGCCACCGCCAGAGCATAGGCCAGCAAAACACCGCCTGCGCAAAGCCAGCGCTCGCGCGGCGTCTCCACCCGGCGGACCAAGTGATAGAACAAAGGAAAAAGCGCGGCCACAAAGGCGCGCTCATCCGTCCACAGGGCGAGAAAAATCCAGAGCGTGTTGAGCCCTGGAGGCCAGCGGCAAAAGCCTGCCACGACAAGCAAAAGAGCCACGCTGTCGTAGTTTAAGAACGGCCAGCCAAACATCCCCACGTAGGTTTGCGCGAGATAGAGCACAAAAAGCGCTCCCACCACCCGGTCGCCGCTGACCTTTTCCAGGAAGGCCCCCGTCCAGGCCCACAGGCCCAGCACCGCCAGGATGCAGACCACACCCAGAGCCAGGGGGTGGTTGATGCCCAACATGTTCAGCGTCAGTGGCACCGTCAGGCGCAGGTTGAGCTTGGACTCGTGCTGCCGATCCCGGTAATCCGCGCGCATGTCGCGCCAGGGGTCCTCGATCTTCTCGAGATAACCCTGGCCGGCCGGGTACATGAAAATGCCCAGGTTGGGCATCGCCGTCACGAAGGATAGCAGGAGCGCCGACCATAGGACCAGCGGAAGCCAGAGCTTTCCGCACGAGGTGAGGAGTCGATCCAACCACGCGATGACTCCGTCGCCGGCGCGGACCAGGCCACTCCAGACTCGCTCCAGGCCCGTGCTCACCTCGGCCTAGTCCAGGAAGCGGGAGAAGAGGTTCTTCTGTTCCGCCCGGTCGAAAGCCTCTCCCCCGTCGATTTGCCCGCTCTCCACCAGCTCCATCAGCGAGTCGTCCATCAGCTTCATCCCCACCTTTTTACCGGTCTGCATCACGCCCTGGAGCATGAAGGTCTTGGATTCGCGAATGAGGTTTGCCACCGCCGGCGTATTCACGAGAATCTCCAACGCCAACACGCGGCCAGGCCCGTCTTTCCGCGGAATCAACTGCTGGCTGACGATGCCGCGCAGGCTCTCGGCCACCATAATTCGAATCTGCGCCTGCTGCTCAATCGGGAACGCATCGAGGATGCGGTCGAGCGTGCGGGAGGCGTTGTTGGTGTGGAGGGTGCCAAGCACCAAGTGGCCGGTTTCCGCGGCCGTGATCGCCAGGGAGATGGTTTCGAGGTCGCGCATTTCCCCGACCATAATCACATCGGGATCTTCGCGAAGGGAACCGCGCAGCGCGTTGGCAAAGCTCTTGGTATGGGTGTGCACTTCGCGCTGGGAAACCTGGCAGCCCTTGGCGTCGAAGAGGTACTCAATCGGGTCCTCCAGAGTGATAATATGGTCGTGGCGCTCCAGATTTACCTGCTCAACCATCGCCGCCAGCGTGGTCGACTTACCGCAGCCGACCGGGCCGGTCACCAGTACCAGACCGTTGTGGAAACGCGTCAGCACCTTGAGCGACTCGGGCAGGCCCAGTTCATCCATGCTACGTACGTCCGACTCGATCAGGCGGAAGACAATGTTCAGCCCCTTGCGCTGCTGCACGATGCTGGAGCGGAAGCGCCCCAGGAACGCGTCAGGCGATGTGTAGCTGAACTCCAGATACTTTTTCTCTTGAAGGTGCTTCCACTGTTGCGCGCTGAGAAAATTGCGGATGAGACTCTCGGTTTGCTCGGGCTCGAAGCGCGGGGCGACGTCCCACATCGGCACCAGGCTGCCGGCCTGGCGCATGAGCGGCGGCGCGTCCACACCCAGATGCACGTCGCTGACTTTCGCCTCGCGCGCCAAGCGCAGGAAAGCGTCCACGTGATCAAAACCTTCGGCCACGGGGGCAGCGTTCCCGCCGCCCACGGCTTCCACGACGCCCTCGGGCTCCCCGGGTGGAGGCGTCTTGCCGTTGGCTTCACCTGGCGTCGGGTGCTGGGACTCTGCGGCGGAGATGGCTTCCCCCAACATGGCGGCCTGTTCCTCACTCAGAAGCTGCTGCTCGCGCAGGAAATCCAGCGCCGCGACGCCCGGGGTTTGGCCAAGAATTTCCTCCACCCGATGGTGCTGTTCCGAGTCAATCCACCCCTGTTCCAGCGAGGTCGAGAGAACGTAGTCGTTGTAAGCGGCAGACATAAAACTAGAAATAATGGTATCCGCTACGCTGACGCAATCCCCCCTCGCTGGCAAGGCTGGCGGGCAGAAAAATCTGGCCGCAAAAACCGTTTCGGCATTGACCATCCACGCTCCAGCTCTCTGAATTAGATGGGTGTCCGGACAAATACCGGCCGCCGCACTGCCAAGATGGACCACCGCTGCATAACTTTTGGCGAAATCATGCTGCGCCTGAGCCCGCCAGGGTTCGAACGCTTTGCGCAGGCGAGCGAGCTGGAACTAACCTACGGCGGCGGCGAAGCCAACGTCGCGGTGAGCCTGGCCAGCCTGGGCGCTGACGCGGCTTTTGTCACCACTCTGCCGGCGAACGAGATCGCCGAGAAGTGCATTCGCCAGATGCGCGGGATCGGCGTGGATGTTTCCCTGATCCGGCGCAGCGGCGAACGCATGGGCATCTACTTTGTGGAAACCGGAGCCAGTCAGCGACCCAGCAACGTCATCTACGATCGCGCCCGCAGCGCCGTCGCCGAAGCCGACCCCGCTTCCTACGACTGGAAGGCCATTTTCGAAGGCGCCACCTGGTTTCATTGGACGGGAATCACCCCGGCCCTGGGCGAGCGGGCCGCCGCCGCCACCCTGGAGGCAGTCAAAACTGCGAAGCAAATGGGGCTGACCGTGAGTTGCGATCTCAACTTCCGGAAGAAACTCTGGACACCGGAGGAAGCCAACGCCTGCATGTGCGAGCTGGTCAAATACGTCGACGTCTGCATCGCCAACGAGGAGGACGCAGAGAAGGTTTTCGGCATCAAAGCCGGATCGACCGACGTGACCATTGGCCACCTCGACCACGAACACTACATCAACGTGGCCCGCCAACTGATCGACAAATTCCCCAATCTTAAGAAAGTGGCCATCACCCTGCGCGAGAGCATCAGCGCCAGCCGTAACGGCTGGGCCGCGCTGCTCTACGCCGACGAAATGCCCAACTTCAGCCGCCGCTACGATATCACCATCGTCGACCGCGTAGGCGGGGGCGACTCCTTTGCCGCCGGGCTCATCTACGGGCTCATGGCCGGCCAGGGCGACGAGGACGCGCTCAACTTCGGCGTGGCCGCCAGCTGCCTCAAGCACACCATCCCCGGCGACTTCAACCTCATCTCCCGCGAGGAAGTGGAACGCCTCGCGGGCGGCGACACCAGCGGCCGCGTCCAGCGCTAACTTATGAGCAAAGACGACGTCATCGCGCGACTGCTTGATCCCGGGATCATCGCCATCATCCGGGCCGACCATTCCGAGCACCTGCAACGAGCCTGCGAGGCGCTGGTCGAAGGCGGCATCCACGCGGTGGAGGTCACCATGACGACGCCGGACGCGCTCAGCGTCATCGCGCAAACTGCCGAGGAACTGGGCCCGCAAATCTGCCTGGGCGTGGGCACGGTGCTCGATGAGGTCACCGCCCGCAACGCCATGCTGGCCGGCGCGCAGTACGTGGTCACGCCCGTCATGCGCGCGGAAATCATCCGCTGCTGCCGGCGCTATGGCGTGCCCATTGCCTGCGGCGCCTTCACGCCAACCGAGGCCCTGGCCGCGCACGAGGCGGGGGCCGACTTCGTCAAAATCTTCCCCGCCGATAGCGTTGGCCCTGCCTACATCAAGGCCATCAAGGCTCCCCTTCCGCAACTGCGCATCATCCCCACCGGAGGCGTGACGGTTGAAACGGTGGGCGCCTTTCTCAAGGCCGGCAGCAGCGCCGTCGCGGCCGGCAGCTGCCTGGTCAGCCGCGATATCCTGGCGAAAGGGGATTGGCCACAGTTGACCCAGCGCGCGCGGGAGTTTGTGGCCGCCATGGAAGTGGCCCGAGCGTAGGGGAGTCAGTCCGAGGCGTTGCGGGCGGCGAGCTCCTGGTAGCGGGGGTTCCAGTAGCCGTTGTGCTCCATTGGGCCAAACCAGCCCACTTCCGCTTCCTCGCTGTTTCCACCATAGTAATCGGGGCCCGACGAGTCGTTCCTTTCTTCCAGCGAAACCCGGCCATCGCACCAGGCCACCACCGCGCGGTCGTTGCTGGCCCGAAAGTGGGTGCTGGGCTGGAGGGCAAAGCGCCCGCCCGCCTCCATGGGAGGCTCTGAATAGGGGTACTCCTGGACACCGCCCGCCCGGGCGAAGGCGGTGGTCGTGAACATGATGGTCTGGCTTGGGTTGGGCACGCCGGAAGGGCGATTGGGGGTGGAATAGTCCCACCTGCCGTTGGCGGGATTAAGCCGCCCGCCGATGTAGGCGGCGTTGTAGCCGTAACCGCCGGCACCCTCCTCAAAGGTTGGGGTGTTTTCGTGCCCTTCCAGCAACGGACAAAGCTGCAGGTAATGCCCGTCGCGCATGTAGGGAGCCAGATAACCGCCATGCGGGTCCCAGGCCTCGCTCGACCCACTCCGCGAACCGTGCCAGCGGGTGTTGTTGTCCCTGCTCTGGGCCGGGCAGTAGGTGCCATGGTCGGCCGCGTAAGCCAGGTTGGCGACCGCCAGCTGACGCAGGTTGTTCTGGGCGTGAGTGGTGGCCGCGCTGGTCAGGACCTGACCCATTGCCATCAGGCTCAGCGTGATCAGCACCGCCAGAACGACGATGACGACCAGCAACTCCACCAGCGTAAAAGCGGCGGAGCGACGTTGGCGGCGCCAGGACATCGCTTACTCCTTCGCCGTCCCGGTACGGCGGCGGCGCAGCGCCAACAACGCCAACCCGCCCCCTAACAACAGGGACCCAGAGGCCGGTTCCGGCACGAAGTGAATCACACCGACGGCGTCCAAGTCGAAACCGCCCGTGTTGAAGTCCGTCGTAAAAGGATCGTTGATGATCGTGTCGAGCGAATCGAGGCTACCGAAGGCAGGGTCAATGGACCCCACAACATCCACGATGCGAACATGCGTAACGGCGTTGACGTCCAGCAAGGGATCAATGCCGACGAGTTCTTCCAGGTCGAACGGCGTTCCGTAACCGGCAATATACTTGCCCGCCAGGTTGTTGACCTCGCTCGCATCGCTGACCTGGAGGAGCGCCGGCCCGTCGCCGATGGTCTGGTTCGTCGTCTGAATCTCACTGATCGAATCGAATCGGAAGAAATTCGCACCGTCTGAGCTGACCTCGACAAAGGCGAACTCCAAAAACGCCAGCTCTCCCGAAACCAAAAAACCGTTCTCAAAGACCGCAAAGTCCGCCCCCAGCCCGTTGGTGATCGGCTGGTCGAAAGTCATCGTGATCCAGCCACCGTCGCCAAGGCTCAGCACATTAAGCGCATTACCGAAGGCGTCGGATGGTCCGAGAACGTCGTCAATGGTCCCAAAGCCGACCGGTCCCGAGCTCGGGTTGGAGATGTCCGTCGGGCCACGGTTCAATTCAGCGACGCCAGTTCCCCAGCCTTGGATCTGGTCGCTGCTAAAGAAGATGGCATCGTTGGCGCCAAAGCCAACCTGAGGATCAAACGTACCCCCCTGCGCGGGCAGGAGGCCTGCCAGCAGCAGCCCAATCCCTGCAGTGAGGGCATTAGCCTTGGGTAAGATCTTCATGCTTTAGCTCCGGCGTGACCGGCGCAGCGCCAGTCCGCTCAGCAGCGCCAGCCCAAGCAACGCCCCACTCGTGGGTTCCGGAACCACGGCGAAAAGATCGCCGCTAGCGGCTTCCAGCGCCAGCACGGGGCCACCTTGTTCAAAGCTCCCGTTGGCGTCGAGCCCCGTCAGGAAGGTAAAGGGATCGCTGAAGGCTTGGCCCAGCAGTTCGAAATTGTCGTCCTGCCCGGCAATGCCGTTCCACAACGCCAGATAGGACTCGTCGAAATCGTCACCCGCGAAGTTAAAGTTGAAGAAAAGCTGGTTTTCGTCGTCCACCACCACGTCCGTGACGCCGCTGTCGACGTTGGTGATGATCTGGCTGTTCGTCACCGTAATGGGCGTGTCTGTGTTGAGCGCCGTCTCCACCTCATCAGCCGAAAACTGATAGATGACGTCGTCCGCCAATCCATTTGTGCCGTAGTAGAGATTGCCTTCATCGTCAAAGGTGAGTCCGGCGGAATTGCCGCCTGGGTTCACAATCTCAGTGAGGGCCGTCGAGTTGTTGATGGTGGGATCGAAGTGCCAGATGCTGTTCCCAGATCCACTCGAGCCGAGTGCCGAAACGTAAATCTCACCGCCGGAGAACTGGAGATCGTAATTTCCGGTGAAATCCGCGTTTTCCCCCTGGCGGGACCAAGTGTTCGTATCAAGGTCGACCGTGTAGATCCGGTCATCGGCATTGCCCGAGATGGTAAAGCCCAGCCACAAGGTGTTGCTCGCCTCGTGGTAAGTCGTGAAGCTGTTGAACGCCGTTGAGATGTAGTCGCTGTTGAGCGTGGGATCCGACGGATCGTTGACCACGACGGGCGTGCCATTGCCCTGGAAGTCGCCAATGAAGAGTCCACCGCCCTGACCAAAAAACGCCGGATCACCCTGCCAATTGTAAAGGGTATCGCCCACCGCATCGAAGCTGACGATTTGGAGGTCAGTGCCCACGCCCGTATTGACGTTGGTGGAAGAAAAACCAGGTTCGGGTTCGAAGGTGCCTGCAACGGCGGGAACGGTTCCAGCCAAGGCCAGGGCGCAGAAGGCCCCAAGTATGATTTTTTTCATGTTTGCTCTCTTTTTGGTAGGCCCGAAGGCCCGGTTGCGGGTTGGTTGCTGAGAGCAAACCGGCCGGATGAGGGAACCGCGGCGCGTTTTACTCCCATGCCCTGCTTGTGCGGCAAGGTTTTTCACCTTGGGCGGGCGGAATGGTTTCCGCCCGGTAAGGTGCATGAGCACGCCCTGGTCAGGTGTTCGGACTCCGGGATTGTGGCCGCCTGGGGGTTGCACCCAGGCCGCACGCCTTGCCCCTGGCCTTCACCAAGGCCGGAGCCTTGATTGGCGTTGTTCCCGCTCCCGCAAGGGGAAGGGATGAGGACTCGTCTCCCGTAACCGCAGCGCCACTGTTGCCGGCTTGCACGGCATTCCCTGGCTCCGGGGCATGGATTTCGGTTCTGAGGGGACCAGCACGGATATCGCCGCGATGGCCCCGATTAAAGAACTGACCGAATGGTAAAGAGAATGCCAAAGGAAGGTCAAGCGCGGCGTCCAAAAAAGTAGCGAAATTAATTTTTCGCCGTAGCGAAAAAAGTCTGCCTAATTCGCTTTTTTCCACGGCGCAAAGGGTCTCCGGGGCTCCTGCTCGGCCGTGCGAGGGTGGACCGGGGTGGTGTCCACCACAAAGACCGGGGCCGTCTCGACCTCCGGGAAAAACTCCGGGTGGTGCTGCTTCCAATACTCGATGTGGGAGGCGGCCGCCTCGCCCGTAAAGCGGATGGTCCCCGGCTCGAGCTGGCAAAGCTCCTTCATCGTCAACAGGTAGTTCCAGGGATGGCCGTCGATTTCGCGGACGGTGTAGCCGAAGCTGGGGCCGGGGGCAAACCACATAGAGTTAGCATAGACCTCGGAGTTTGCAGCGCAACGCCTCCCTCGCCATAGTGGCTCATGCAGCAAGACCGGTTAACAGCGGTGCTCGGCTCCAAGCGGCTCCCGCCCGGCGGAACCGCAAGCGTGAACGCGGCCGGCCACCGGATCGCCCTCTTCCGCGTCGAGGGCAAGGTCTACGCGCTGGAGGACGAGTGCCCGCACGCGGGCGCACCGCTTAGCGAGGGCTGGCTGGCTGGCTCCGCCCAGGCGCCCGAGGTGGTTTGCCCGCTGCACCTCTGGCGGTTCCGGTTGGCGGACGGCGTCGGCATGGCCCCGCGCGGGTGCCGAGTGCGAGCCTACCCGGCATCAGAACGTGACGGCCAAATCTGGATCACGCTGGATTCGGCGCCAGACTGACCTATATTCACGCAATGAAATCCGCCTACGAACTGGCCATGGAAAAACTGGAACAGGCCGCCCCCAGCCAAAAGCTGACCGAAGCCCAGCGGGACGAAATCGCGGCCATCGATGAAAAATTCCGCGCCAAAATCGCCGAACGGGAAACGTTCCTGGATTCCCAGATTACGGCCGCCCGAGCCCACGGCGATCACGGCGCGCCGGAGGTCGAGCAGCTCGAAGATCAAAAGCGCCGCGAAGTCGCCGGCCTGCGGGAAGACTGCGAGGCGCAAAAGGAAAAGGTGCGCTCGGGATCATGACGGAATTTCCCCAACTCCAGAAAGCGTTGGAAACCTATCTCGCCGCCGTTGAGAAGCGTCCGGCCGCCGACGGGCAGGTGCCGGAGCTGCTCCCCGCTGCCACCGCGCTGGAGCAGACTGCCCAGGCCAGTCTTCCCCAGGCGCCGCCCCAGTTGCGCCACTACCTGGCCAACCGCAGTTTCCGCAAGGCATACCTCTACCTGCAGGGCCAAGACCACCTGAACCGGGCAGGCAACTGCGGCCGTCCCCACGGCCAGCACTAGGCCTTGCTCGGCCGGGCCCATGCTTGCTCCGGGGTCAGAAAACGGTATGATGCCGGGTTCCCCTCCCCAAACCATGAATCTCACCCTTGGAAAACTGCTCGCCGTTTTTTTTGGCCTCGTCGCCATCGCCTTTGTGGGCGCAACGCTCATCATGATGTGGACGCGGACGGAACGTCCCGCCGTAACCGAAGAGCAGGTGGCGCAGCAAGCGGCCGCGCAACGCGCTCTCCTAGCGCCCCGCGCGCTACCGGAATTCACGCTCACCGATCAAACCGGCGCCCCCTTCAGCAAACAGGACCTTGCGGGCAAGGTGTGGCTGGCCAACTTCATCTTCACCGACTGCCCGGGGCAATGCATTATTCTCACCAACCAGTTCAAGGACTTTCAGGAGAAGATTGCCGACCTGGAAGACGTGCGGCTGGTTTCCACCAGTGTGAATCCGGAAACCGACACGCCCGAAAAGCTCACCGCCTATGCCCGGCAATATGAAGCGGGCGACCAGTGGACCTTCCTGACCGGCGAGCACGACGACGTCTACGCGCTGATGGAAAAAGGCTTCCTGTTGAGTGCGGCGCCCAACCCCGATCCGGAGACCGCCGCCCTGGGCGAGACGATCATCCACTCGCTTAAAGTTGTGCTGGTCGACGCCGACGGCAACGTGCGCCGTTACTACGAGGGGCTGCCCGAAGACAGCCAAGAGCAGGTGCTGGCCGACATCCGCGCCCTGCTCCCCCGCGCCGCGCCATGATTTCCCTCTCCGACCTCCCCGCGGTCAACGCGGCCCTCAACGGCCTGGCCACGGTGTTCCTCTTGGCCGGCTTCATCCTTATTTTGTTGGGCCGCAAGCGGGCGCACATGGCCTGCATGGTCACGGCGCTGGTCATCAGCGCCGCGTTCCTGGCCTGCTACCTGGTCTACCACTTCAACCACCCCACCACCAAATTCACCACAACGGGCTGGCCGAAGGCCATCTACTTTCTCATCCTCTTCACCCATATCCCCCTGGCGATGATTAATCTGCCAATGATCATCGTCACCTTTTTCCACGCGATCAAAGGCAACTTCGAGAAACACAAGCGGTGGGCGCGCTGGACTTGGCCGGTGTGGATGTACGTCTCCATTACCGGCGTGCTCGTCTACTTGATGCTTTACCAATGGTATCCGCCGGAGGCGATCCTCCAGCGAGCGGCGGCGGCCCAAGGCTCGTAGGCTCGTTTGGGGCCGTTCGTTTTTTCTTGGGACCGCAACCTTTCCGGGCCGGGCGGGTTGCATCCGGCATGAACCCCCATCTCCGCAACCTAGCCGTACCCGCCCTGCTCGCACTGTTCTGCGTCCACTCTTCCGTGGCCGAGGACAGCCCCAGCACCGGCGCGGGTGAAACTACCGCCAGCAGCCAATACGAACTCGACGAAGGCGACCGCATTCCGCCCGTCCCGATCCTGCGCCTGCAGGAGGAACTCAACCGCGACCTTGACCAGGGTCAGATCCAAGAGCTGAAGAAGGCCCACCAGGAACGCAAGCAACAGATCGTTGCGCTGAACCAGGACTTCATCAAAGAGGCCGCGGAAATCACCGGGTTGACCGAGAGCGAAATCCTCGGACGCAAAACCCAGCGTCAAGCCGGGCTGGCCAAGGCCCGCGGCGGAGCGGCCAAGGGCGCGGCCCCCAAGGGCAAGCGCCGCGTCTCGCGCGACGCCATCGCCGAAGCCAAGTTCGTTTCTCGCCTGGAGCTCATCATGGAGCACAAGGGCGAGAACATGACCGGGATGCAAAAGCGCAAGCTTGACCGCATCTGGGAAGATCGTTCCGACGCTGTAGCTGACATCCAAATGGACTACGCGCGCGAAGTGGCCGCGATCGCCAACGTCTCGCTGACCAAGGTCAAGCGCATGCTGCACCTGGCCTAACGACCGGTTCGCGCCAGGTCCCGTTTTGCGGTCGGCGCCAAAAAAAGGGGAAGCAGGGATGGACCTGCTTCCCCTCGGTAGAGGGAGGCTGCCAACTAAGTTAGCGCTTACGCGCCTTCTTCTTGGCCGGAGCCTTCTTTTTAGCCACGGGCTTCTTAGCCGGAGCCTTTTTCTTGGCGGCCGGCTTCTTCTTGGCCACGGTCTTCTTGGCGGGAGCCTTTTTCTTGGCCACCTTCCGGGCGACCGGCTTCTTCTTAGCCACAGTCTTCTTGGCCGGGGCTTTCTTCTTGGCCACCTTTTTGGCCACCTTTTTGGCCGGAGCCTTTTTCTTAGCTACCTTTTTCGCAGCCGGCTTTTTCTTGGCGGTGGTTTTCTTGGCCGGGGCTTTTTTAGCCGCCGTCTTCTTCACCGTCTTCTTAGCCGTCTTCTTGGCAGCGGGTTTCTTTTTTGCTACTGGCATGTCATTCCACCTCCCTCCCGTGCGGGGGTCTGCAGCGTTGACAATTGATTGCCGGGGGCGCAGATCAGTCGCTTCATTATCGATGACTTAAGCGCATTTTGGAAAAGAGGAAAAGTATTTTTTTGTGAATAACTTTCCCGCGGCACTGTGAATAACTCGCCGCAAATGCTAGGCCGGAGTTACTTGCATCTGTCCCGTTGATGGCAAACACATCCGCCTCGGCGATTTGACTTTTGTCGGTTGCGGCCACAAATCCCATCCGCACCACAAATCAGTCTTTCATGCTCAATTCGGTTACGCCCGGGCTACTTTGAGTTGCTTGCCGTTGCGCTTTGTCGCCTTCTTCAAAATCTCTCCGTCAAGCTCCTCGAGCGGCTCACTAAGGATTTTCAGGAAGCGCTTCATGGCTGGCGAAAGCACGCGCCCCTGCTTGTAGATGATGCCGAGCGGGCGGTGGTATGGCTTGCCCTTGAACTCCAGCGCCACCAGCGTGCCGTTGTACACTTCCTGGCTGACGGTCGCTCGCGGAACAATCGCGACACCGGCGTTGATCTCCACCGCGCGTTTCACCGTCTCGATGTTGTCGAACTCCATCACGGTGCTGATGTTGTAGCCGCTTTCGCGGAAGATTTTGTCGACCGCCTTGCGCGTGGGGATGTCGGGCTCGAAGCCGATGAATTTAAGTTCGCCCAGGTCCGAGAGTTTTACTTCCTTCTGCTGAGCCAGCGTATTCTCGGGATGGCAAACCACCACCAGCCGGTCCTCGCGGAATGCTTCCACCTTGAGCGTCTTGCGCTGGTTGGGGAAAGCAACCAAGCCGACGTCGCTGGTTCCCTCGACCACATCCTCGTAGACCTGGTTGGAACGGCGGTACTCCACGTGCACATTCACGCTGGGAAACTCGCGCAAATAGCGTTTGAGATAAGGCGGCAGTTCATGCAGGCCAATACTGTAGACCGTGCTCACGCGGATGGTTCCGCTGACCACGTTACGCATTTCCTCGAACTGGCTTTGCAGCAAATCATAATGGTAAATCATCTGCTTGCTGGTCTCGTAAAGCACCTGCCCTTCCCGCGTCAGGCCGAAGCGTTTGTTACGCCGCTCGATGAGCGGAACGCGGAAGCGCTCCTCCATCGCGCGGATCTGTTGACTCACCGCGGATTGGGTGATGAAGTTAAGGGAGGCCGCCTTGCTGAAACTTTGCGACTCCACCAAATCACGAAAGACTTTGAATGATTCCACCTGCATGATGGCCAAATATAAGACTCTCTAATTAAAATGCAATCATTCTCTGAACAAACTAATGTCAAATTCAATTTCCCCGCCCAGCTTTGAGGAACGCCTCGAAACCGTCCGCGCTTCCATCGCGCGTGCCGCGGCCAAAAGCGGCCGCCGGAGCGAAGACGTTCGGCTGGTCGCGGTCACCAAATCCCGAAGCGCCGAAACCGTCCGCGCCGCCCTGGCCGCTGGGCTGGAAGACTTCGGCGAAAACAAGGTGCAGGAGGCGCGCGGCAAGATTCCCGAAGTCGGCGCCGGGCGCTGGCATCTCATCGGCCATCTGCAGAGCAACAAAATCAAGCTGGCGGTGGAACTCTTTGACGAGATTGACTCCGTCGACTCGATCGAGCTGGCGCGCGAGATCAACCGGCGGGCCGAAGAGCAAGCCAAGCATTTAACGGTGCTTTTGCAGGTCAACGTCGCGGGCGAAAGCCAGAAGTACGGGTTGGCCCCCGGCGAGATCGCCGCCGCCGCCGAGGAGGTCAACGCCCTCTCCCATCTCGAGCTCTGCGGGCTGATGGCGATCGCTCCTCTGGTACCGCAGCCCGAGCTGGCCCGCCCAACTTTTGCCGGACTGCGCGCCTGCCGCGACGCCACCGAGACGGCCACCGGGCTCAAGCTGCCGGAGCTCTCCATGGGCATGAGTAACGACTTCGAGGTGGCGATCGAAGAGGGTGCCACCAGCATCCGCCTCGGCACCGCTCTCTTTGGCCCACGGGAAAAGAAGCAGCCAGCCCCCGAGGAGACATGGTAAGCTGCCCGCGATGATGAAGCGACTTCGACGGGCTCTTTGGTTGGCCACCGCGATCCAAGCTAGCGCCGCGGTTCAAGCCGCGACCGAGCTGAAGTTCGATCACCGGGAAAGAGGCGTTGTCCATCCCGTTGGCGTTCTCCTCGCCGACGACCGCATCCGCCTGGAGCGGCCGCACCAGCGCTACACCATTCTCTACGATGCGCCCACGGAAACCTACACCGGGCTCGAGCTGCGCGACGGAAAGTACTGGCGATTCCGGTGGCCGGAGGTGGAAGCCGCCGTGAGCGAAACCACCCGGAAC
The DNA here is from genome assembly GCA_038745425.1 of Verrucomicrobiota bacterium. Classification (GTDB taxonomy): domain Bacteria; phylum Verrucomicrobiota; class Verrucomicrobiia; order Methylacidiphilales; family UBA1321; genus CAWUJC01. The sequence continues at coordinate 36,981 of JBCDLL010000009.1, forward strand.
AAGCAGCTCCTCCAAAGCATGGACCTAGGCGGCATTCTCGAGGCCGAAACCGAGCCTGCTGCCGGCCCATCAACCGAAGGCCTTCCCGTCCCCGCCTACCAGTGGCACTCTACCGGGCGGACCGGTACCCGCCTGGGCAAAAGCGTCACGGAGTGGATTGGGCGCAGCGATACCGGCCAGCTCATTACCGCGTGGGCGACACGGGAAGAACCCGAGGGACTAAGCACCCTCCTCAAGCAGCTTGCACCGGTCAACCGGCAAATCCAGTTGGCCGTCGTGCGCTCGCCGCTGCCGCAGGAACTCTTTACTGCGGCGGAAGGCCTCAGCGCCGAGGGCTGGGTTCCGCTCGACGTCTCCATTGGCGGCGGCCCCGTCGAAGGGCGCGAGCGCGTCGTGCTTAAAAGCATCTCCGCCGTCAACGCTTCTCCGAAGGCTTTCTCCGTCCCGGAGGGCTTCCGGGAAACCGACGCCGTGGCCATGCGGGGCATCTTTGCCGAAGTGCCAGAGGAAAAAGAGCACGAGGAACAGAACATCTTTAACCGCGGTGAACGCGCTCCACTTATACCGAATCCACGTTAAGCCACATTTGGTCCGGCTGGTGGAACTCAAGGAATCGCCCGCCGCGATCGCGGGCGGAGCGGCGATCGGCATGTGGGTGGGCTTCCTCCCGCTGGACGGCGTCAAAACCTTGCTGGCGCTGATCCTGGCCTGGGTGCTGGGGCGAAACAAGATTGCCGCCGTCATCTTCGTTAATCTGCACGACCTCATCCTGCCGCTGGCGCCGGCCCTGCTGCGGCTTGAGTACGAGCTCGGCTACTGGCTGCTTTCCCATCCGCATCACCTGCCGCCCGCCCTGTCCGGACAGGACTTCACCTTGCAGGAACTCAAGCAGTGGACCTTTTACTTCGACGTCGGCCTACCGGTGCTGCTGGGCGCGGCGCTCTACGGCGTGGTTGCGGCGGCCGCCACCTACGGCATCACCTATGCGATCGTGCGGCGCCGGCGGCTGCGCGCTCAGCAGCGAAAGACGATGGATGCCTCCCCCTGATTTTTTGGCTGGGCGCTGGCGTGCCGTTGCGCAAAGACTTACCCTTTGACCATGAGCGTTCCCTTGGACCGAGATGACCGGATCGCCGCTTTGCGCCGCGAGTACACGACGCGCGGGCTGCGGGCCGAGGAGCTGGACGCCGACCCGATCGAGCAGTTCCGCCGGTGGTTTCGCGAAGCGGAGGAAGCCAAGCTGCTCGAACCCAATGCCATGACGCTGGCCACCGCCAACGCCGATGGCCGGGTAACCGCACGCACCGTTTTGCTCAAGGCCTTCGACCAGCGGGGCTTCGTCTTCTACACCAATTACGGCAGCCGCAAAGCCAAAGCCATGGCGGAGAACGCACAGGTCAGCTTGCTCTTTGCCTGGCTGCCGCTCGAGCGCCAGGTGGCCATCGCCGGCGGGGCGGAAAAAATCAGCGCCGCCGAGAGCCTGCGTTACTTTGCCAGCCGACCCTACGGCAGCCAGCTCGGGGCCTGGGTTTCACGCCAAAGCGAGATCATCACCACGCGTTCCCTGCTCGAGGCGAAATTTGAGGAGCTGAGGCAAAAGTGGGCCGAAGGGGAGGTTCCCCTGCCGGATTTTTGGGGCGGCTACCGGGTGGTACCGCAGGAGATTGAGTTCTGGCAAGGTGCGGCCAGCCGCCTGCACGACCGCTTTGCCTACCGCCGGGAGAATGGCGGGTGGATCCGCAACCGGCTTTCTCCGTGAGGCTTACAAGACAACACCTCCATGCGGAAGCCGGCCTTGACACCACTTGCAAGTAACTTTTATAAAAAAAGTTACTTGCAAGTTTGACCTGTCCGGCAAAGTTGATAGGATTAATCGACAAATCCAATCATGCCTGCCTTAGCCCAATCCACCTCGGCGGTCGACGAGATCCTCTCCCAGCTGACCGGCCCCGGCACCCGCACCGGCGAACCGCGCGGGCGGCAGGTTTGCAACTTTGGCGACCTCAACGTCTGCGACCTCAACGCCGAGCTCGATCCGAAGGAAGCCGAACAACGCGTGGCCTGGACGCTGGAGCGCTTCGGCCAGAACGTCATCCTCAGTTCCAGCTTCGGCGCGCAGTCGGCCGTTCTCTTGCACATGGTCACCCGGCAGCGACCGGACATTCCCGTGGTGCTGATCGACACCGGCTACCTTTTTCCGGAAACCTACGAGTTTGTCGACCAGCTTACCGAACGACTGAGCTTGAACCTGAAAGTGTACCGCCCACGCTGGAGTCCCGCCTGGCAAGAGGCGCGCTGGGGCAAGCTCTGGGAGCAGGGCGTCGAGGGCATCGACAAGTACAACCAGATCAACAAGGTCGAGCCCATGCAGCGCGCCTTGCGCGACCTCGACGCCCACGCCTGGATCGCCGGCTTGCGCCGCCAGCAGGCCAGCACCCGCACCGAGCGTCAAGGCCTGGAGCTCGTCAACGAGCGCTTCAAGGTTTATCCGATCATCGACTGGGGCGACCGCGACATCTACGTCTACCTCAAAGAACACGACCTCCCCTACCACCCGCTTTGGGACCAGGGTTACGTCTCGATTGGCGACTGGCACACCACCCGCAAACTGGGTGACGGCATGTCCGAGGAGGAAACCCGCTTCTTCGGCCTGAAGCGCGAATGCGGCCTCCACGAGGAGCAGCCCGACTACTCCATTTAGGCAAGACTTCCCGCCAAGGCAAAAGGCGCCCGCCGCTGGGGTCAGCGGCGGCTACCGGCCTAGGTGCTGCGGCGCGGCGGTAATTGCCGCTCATCCCCCCTTTAGCGCGGCTACTAAATCCGAGCCCCAATTTGAAGGGAGTTGCCAAGTGCGCGGAGCTTCCTACGCTGTGGGCCTATGAGCGACACCCCTCCGTTCCGCATCGAGACCGACAGCATGGGCGAGATCCAGGTCCCGTCCGACCGCTACTACGGCGCGCAGACCGCGCGCTCGCTGATCCACTTCGCCATTGGCCAGGACACCATGCCGCCGGACCTGATCAAGGCCTTCGGCATCCTCAAGAAGGCCTGCGCGCTGGTTAACCAGGACCTGGGCAAGCTACCCGCGGAGAAGGCCGAGCTGATCGCGCAGGCGGCCGACGAAGTCATCGCCGGAAAACTGGACGAGCACTTTCCCCTGCGGGTGTGGCAAACCGGCAGCGGCACGCAGACCAACATGAATTCCAACGAGGTTATCAGCAACCGCGCGATCGAGATGGCCGGCGGGACGATGGGCAGCAAGGATCCCATCCACCCCAACGACCACTGCAACATGTCGCAAAGCAGCAACGACACCTTCCCCACCGCCATGCACATCGCGGCGGCCACGGTGGTGAGCCGCGACCTGATTCCATCCGTGCGGGCACTGCGCGACGCGCTCGACGCCAAGGCCAAGGAGTTCAACGACATCGTTAAAATCGGCCGAACCCACCTGCAGGATGCGACCCCGCTGACACTGGGCCAGGAATTTGGCGGCTACGTTTCCCTGCTCGACCGCGACCTGGACCGCCTGGAGCAAATCCTGCCCGGCCTCCGCGACCTCGCCGTGGGCGGCACGGCCGTGGGCACGGGCCTGAACGCGCATCCGGAATTCGCCGAGCGGGCGGCGGCCAAGATCGCCGAACTGACCGGCCAGCCCTTCGCCAGCCATCCAAACAAATTCGCCGCCCTGAGCGCGCACGACGAGTTCGTCTTCGCGTCGGGAGCGCTCAACACGCTGGCGGCTTCGCTGCTCAAGATCGCCAACGACGTGCGCTGGCTAGGATCAGGCCCGCGCTGCGGCCTGGGCGAACTGACCCTGCCCGCCAACGAGCCGGGCAGCTCGATCATGCCGGGCAAGGTCAACCCGACCCAAAGCGAGGCCATGACGATGGTCTGCGTGCAGGTGATGGGCGAGATGAACGCCGTGGCCATCGCCGGCAGCCAGGGCAACTTCGAGCTCAACGTCTTCAAGCCGGTCATGGTCTACAACTTCATCCACAGCACCCACCTGATGACCGACGCCTGCCGGATGTTCCGCGAGCATTGCGCCGAAGGCATCGAGGTCAACCGCGACAAAATTGCCGACTACGTGGAAAACTGTCTGATGCTGGTGACGGCGCTCAACCAGAAGATTGGCTACGACAACGCGGCCAAGATCGCCAAGAAGGCCCACGCCGAAAAAAGCAGCCTGAAGGAGGCCGCCCTGGCGCTTGGACTGCTCACGGCGGAGGAGTTCGACGAGGCGGTTGTGCCCGCGCGGATGACGCATCCTTGACCTTTTTCGCCGAACCGGTCATAACGAGAAAAACCGGGTCCAACCCGCCTCGGGAGGCGGCGCAAGAGGAAGCATTATGGACGTCGAAATCCTTTCCCGCCTGCAGTTCGCCTTTACGATTTCGTTCCACTACATCTTCCCGGTGCTGACCATCGGCCTGGGCGTGGTGCTGGTGGTAATCGAGGCCTTTTATCTGGCGACCAAAGACCAGATCTACCGGGTAATGGGCAAGTTCTGGACCCGCGTCTTCGGGTTGATGTTCGCCATCGGCGTGGCCAGCGGGATCGTAATGGAGTTCGAGTTCGGCACCAACTGGGCCACCTATTCGCGCTTCGTCGGCGACGTCTTTGGCAGCGCGCTGGCCGCGGAGGGTATCTTTGCCTTCTTCCTGGAGTCGGGCTTCCTCGCGCTGCTGCTCTTCGGCTGGGACAAGGTAGGGCCCAAGCTGCACTTCTTCGCCACCTGCATGGTGGCCTTCGGCTCGCACTTCAGCGCGGTCTGGATCGTCATCGCCAACTCCTGGATGCAGACGCCGGCCGGCTTCGAGCTGGCCCGCCGGGTAACGGACGAAAACGGCCGCGCGGTCTTTGACGCCAACGGCGACCCGCTGCTGGTCACCCTCCCGCCGGACTACGAATTTCAACCAGGCGACTTCGACACCGTCATCGCCAAGATCACCGACTTCTGGGCGATGATCTTCAATCCTTCCGCGATGGAGCGCCTCACCCACGTCATCCTTGGCTGCTGGCTGGCCGGCGCTTTTCTGGTCATCAGCGTGGGCGCCTTTTACCTGCTGCGCCGCCGCCACCGCGAGTTTGCGGTGCGCTCGATCAAGATCGGGCTCGTCTTTGCCGCCTTTACCTCGCTGGTGCAGCTCGTCAGCGGCAGCATCTCGGCCAAGGGCGTGATGGAAAACCAGCCGACCAAGCTCGCCGCCATGGAGGGCATCTTTAAGACGGAAGACTATACGCCGATGTCGGCCTTTGGCTGGGTGGACGTGGAGAACCGCGAGACCTACTCGCTGGCCATCCCCGGCATGCTCAGCTATCTGGCCCATGGCGACTTCGAGACCCCGGTCAAAGGCCTTGACCAGTTTCCGGAAGACGAGTGGCCGCCGGTGCAGATCACCTTCCAAGCCTACCACATCATGATCAACATCGGCCTAGCGCTGATCGTGCTGAGCTGGACCGGCATCTACCTGTGGTGGCGCGGCTGGCTGTGGGAACCGGAGAGCAGCAAGTTCGCCCGCTGGTATCTGGGAGTGATGGTCTTTGCGGTCCTGCTGCCGCAGATCGCCAACCAGTGCGGCTGGTACACGGCGGAGGTCGGCCGCCAGCCCTGGATCGTCTGGCAGCTCATGCGCACCAGCGAGGGCTTGAGCAAGTCCGTCACCGCCGAGATGGTACTGGCCTCGCTGATCATGTTCTTTTTGATCTACGCATTGCTCTTCGCGCTGTTCATCTACTTGCTCCACCGCAAGATCATGCACGGCCCGGACGACACCCACCTCGACAAGCCGGATCCCGATCAGCGCGCGATCATCCCGGAAAAACTCGCCGACTAGCCGCCACCCGCCCGCACCATGTGGACCGACTTCTTTACCGACTACTTTAGCCTGAACGCCACGTGGTTCCTGCTGGTAGGCATTCTCTTTGCCGGCTACGCCATCCTGGACGGCTTTGACCTCGGCGTGGGCATGCTCAATCTGCTCGGCAAGAGCGACCACGACCGACGCATCCTCTACAACTCGATCGGCCCGGTTTGGGACGGCAACGAAGTCTGGCTGGTCACCGGCGGGGGTTCGCTCTTTGCCGCCTTCCCGGTGGTTTACGCGGGCGTCTTTTCCGGCTTCTACATCGCCTTCATGCTACTGCTCTTCTGCATCATCCTGCGAGCGGTGGCCATTGAGTTTCGCAGCAAGGAGGCCTGGGGTTGGTGGCGCCGCACCTGGGACTACGCCTTCTTCCTGAGCAGCGGCGTTTCCAGCCTGCTCATTGGCGTGGCCGTGGGCAATATCGTCCATGGCGTGCCGATGGACGCCCAAGGCAATTACACCGGCACCTTCCTCGACCTGCTCAACCCCTACTCCCTTCTGCTCGGCGTCACGACGGTGGCTCTGTTCCTGATGCACGGCTGCATCTACGTCGTGCTCAAAACCGAGGGCGACCTGCAAAATCAGTTCCGCCGCTATGTGAACAACTTCATCATTTTCTTCATCATCTGCTACGCCATCACCAGCTTTGCCACCCTGCTCTACTACCCCCACATGACGGACGTCTTCAAGGAGTACCCGGCCGCGGGCATCGTGGCGCTAGCCAGCATGCTCCTCATCGCCAACATCCCGCGCGAGATTCACCTCAAGCGCGAATTCATGGCCTTTCTTTCGAGCTGCGGCGCGATGTTGGCGCTGATGGGGGTGCTCGGCCTCGGCCTCTTCCCAAACCTGGTCTACGGCCTGCCGGACGGCCTCAACAGCCTCACCGTCTACAACGCCGCCTCATCTCAAAAGACTCTCTCCATCATGCTGCTCATCGCGGTGATGGGCGTGCCCCTGGTGCTGGCCTACACCGCCTCGGTTTACTGGATCTTCCGCGGCAAGGTCGTCCTGACACCGGAAAGCTACTAATCTTCGCTTCGCGCCGGCCGGACCCATGAATCCCCGCGACTCCCTCCGGCCAGAAAGCGGCCCCTTCGCCCGTGTCCTCGAGCACGTCGCCCAAGACTGGGAGCTGGATGCCGATTCGCCCCGCCTCCTGCGCGACGGCCACAACCACGTTTACGAGGCGCGCACGCCCGGCGGCGAGCCGCTCATCGTCAAGGTAACCGATGGCGCCCTCCGCGAGGCCGTCGACCTCGAAAGCGAGCTGTTCTGGCTGGCCGGGCTCGCCGAGCGCGGCTGCGCCGTACCCACGCCGGTGCCCGCCCGCGACGGCCGCAGCTTTGCTAGCTACCAGGACGGCGAGCGCACCTTCCACGCTGCGCTGTTCCAACGGCTTGAGGGCAACACTCTGGACCGCCCGGATCCCGCCATCTGGGACAACCCCGTCTTCCAGCGCGAATTCGGGCGGCTGCTCGGCCAGCTCCATCGCGCCACCGACGAAATCGACTTCCCGCCTCGGCTGGTGCGCAAGCAGTGGTACCAAGACGTCGAAATGATGGTGCCGCCAACTATGCCGCCAGTGTACGACGCCGGGGTCATCAGCCAGATGCACGCCCATCAGCAGAAGATGCGCGCCCTGGCCGACCAGGCCACCCCGCCCGCCTATGGCCTCTCCCATTGTGACCTGATCGGGCCCAACGTGCTCCGGGACGGCGACCGGCTCTGGATGCTCGACTTTGAAATGGGCTGCCAGCACTGGCGGGTAATCGAACTCGCGGTTCTCGTGCTTTTCTTCCACGTGCTGCTCGTCTGGAAACTGCCCGATTCCTCACCCGAAACGGTCCACACCCTTCTGCAAAACCTGCTCGCAGGCTACCGGCAGGAGCATGCCCTGGACGCCGCTCAGCTTGAAATGCTGCCGGATACCATCGGCCTGCGCGAGAGCTTCGTCTACATGGTCGCGCGACCCACCCCGGAAAAGTGGGACGCCGCCATCGAGAATCGCAACTGCACTTGGCGCGAAACCGTGACCGATATCGAAGAACGCTGGCGCAACGGCCGGCCCAGCTACGACCTTGACCTGCACGGGTTGTGAGGAGCCCCAGAGCTTGTCCGAAAATCCTGCGTGCCCGCGTGGGAGGGTTCGGACAGCCGCTAGCCCGCTTGGGGCAGCTCTTCCTCCTCTTGGCTCCAAATCGGGAGCGGATCGAGGAACTCCTCCCAGGCGTCGGGCCCGAGCGCCATCTCCTCGTCGCTGAGCAGGGCGTGATCGAGCAGGTCGCCCACTTCCTCCTGGAAGCCGGCCTGGCCGTAGATAACCAACTCTTGCCGTCGGTCGCCGAAGGGCTCCTCCCAATTACGGCGCAGCTCGGCCGCGGCGTGACCGGTCAGCGGGCGGCGTTCCTCCGGCACCGACGCCCACCATTCGCCCGCCATGCTGCAGGAAAAAATCGGCCCCGCCTGCGAGAGCCCGCCGACAAAGCGCATCCGCGTTGCCAGCCAAAAGAAGCCTTTGGCCCGCAGCACTGATCGCGGCCAGCGCTCGCCAAAGGCCTTCATAAAACGCTCCGGATGGAAGGGCCGTCGCGCCTGGTAGAGAAAGGCCCGGGCCACCGCCGGCGGCAGGATGTTGGTCTCGCCGGTGGGGCGGCGCTGACCGGCGCGGTGCATCGCCGGCGGGATGGCTTCTTCCGGCGCAGGGCTGGTGAGCAGCTCCACCGGCAGGCCATCGCGGTCCGCGTCGGTAAAGAGGCAGTTGGGGTTAATCAGCCGGACAAAGTCCTCGATTTTCTGCACTTCGCCGGTCTCGAGCTTGCTGCCGTGCTGCAGCACCACCAAGCTGGCGCCACGGGCCAGGCTGGCCTGCATCTTGGGGATGGCGTTATGCATTTTGGTGTGGCCCTCCAGCGCGGGCAACACCAGCTCGTGCCAAACCTGGACCGCATTGAGCGCCGTCACCACGTTGTCCACCCGGGAGCCGAGATCGAGGTTGCGCAGGGCGGGTTCGGCGGCGGGCAGCGTTTTCATCACGCTTTGCATATCGATGCGGCCGCCGACTTCGATGTAGAGCCGCTCAAAGCGACCGGCGTCGGCGGCGTCCCGCACGATACCCGGCAGTGCGTCCTGCCAGCGGGTGTGGCCGGTGTCGTCCTGCACGCCCACGACTAGGTGGTCCTCCCGCTCCAGAGCGGCGCAAAGACCGCGCAGGCCGCGTTCGTCCAGGTTGATGTCGGAAGAATCCATTACCACGAAGGCGAGGCTGCCGCCCTGATGCTCGCAAATCACGTGCTGCAGAACGCTCGTTTTACCCGCCCCGAGAAAACCACAGACGAGGGTGATCGGCAGGCTGGGCGCATCAACTCCGGGGTTGTCGGCGGGCGCGTCCACTACTCTGGATGCTACGCCTTCCGCTGCCACGCGCAACGCTCAAAACAGGGCGTGCAGTTGCGAGTCCCGCGCAAAGGTCAGGGCGTTCATTTCCGAGATCGGCAGCGAGACGTTCTTCGTCATCCACAGCCAGTGGAACTGGGAGCCGAGCAGCTCCGGGTGCAATAGTGCGTGGAACTGGCGCGTAGCTTTGGCAGGGTCCGACGCGCCCTCCAGCAGCCTGGGTACATCGGGATGCTGGCCAAACGCGCCGAGCAGCCCGGCCATGGTTTTCTCCTGCGTCAGCCAGGCGACCGGATTTAGGCCGAGGCGCTCCCCTTCCCGCGCCAATTGCGAGAAGTTCACGTGGGCGGAGATGTCCTGACGTCCCGGGTCCGCCAGCGGATCGCCGCTTTTCTGATGCCCCGAGTAGCATTGCAGCGTGCCCGCCGTGCGGGCGGGACGGTAAAGCTCCGCCTCCGGATAGCCATAATCAATGGCGAGGACCAGGCCGCGCTCGAGGCGGGCGGCCATGGACTCCAGCAGCTCCGCATCGCGCGTGCGGAGCTCCGCACGGTAGCCCTGGGAATAGTCTCCGCCCAGCCGCGCCGGGAACCGCCCGGCCTCGCTGCTGGCCTCGATTGGACACAAGGCCCAGGCAAAGCCAATCTCCCCGGCCAGCGCAACACAGCACTCCTCCCAGCCGTCAGGGCCGCGCTCCACCAGCCGGACCGGTTGGGCGTCGAAGACCTCATTCCCGAAGACCACCCCCACCGGCTTCGGTGCGGCGTCCGCTTCCAGCCATTCGGCTCTTTCTCCAAATCCCGACTTCTCCAGTGCCTGCCGCTGCCCTTCCCGCTTGGCGGGAGCGGGCTCCACGATGCCGTAGCGCACGGCGTGCGCGAAGTCCGTACCACCCATCGCCTCGAGGCTGGCCAGGATGTCCGCCGCCAACCGTCCGTCCTCCGCGCCGTACTCGATCAACCAGAACTCTTCGGGCCGGCCGCATGCCTCCCAGACCGGCACAAACGCGAGGGCCAGCGCGCAGCCGAACATCGCACCCACGCTCACACTGGTGATGAAGTCCCCGTCGCGGCCAGTACGCCGGCGGGACGGGTCGCTGTAATACCCGTGCTCGGGGTGGTAGAGACACTGGTGCATCCAATCGTCAAAACGCATGGGGCCGCCCGCTAAAATTTGCTCCCGCAAAAGCTTGGACAGGGGCGCTTCTGGAGTGGAGGTTGATGGCATGAGCGAGACGGAGATTCCCAACGTGACCCCGGCCGAAGGCTTGGCGGTCCTCCACCTTTTCTACCAGATCAACCACGGGGCGTGGGAAGAATTTCTGCCCGAGGAACAGGCCAAAGCCAAGCAGGCGCTGGCGGACCTCGTCGCCGAAGCCAACGCCCGCGAGGGCTGCACGGCCTACACCTTCGCCATGTTCGGCAAGGCGGACCTGGGCTTCATGATCCTCGACGCCGACGTGCAGGCGCTCAACGCGCTGGAGAAAAAGATCCGGCTGGCCCTGGGCACGGACGTGCTCGAAACCGAATTCACCTACCTCTCCATGACCGAGCGCAGCGAGTACACCACCACCGAAGAGCAGTACCGCAAGCAGCTGGTGGAAGAAGAAGGCCTGGCCGAAGGCACGCCCGAGCTCGACTCGAAGCTGGCGGAATTCCGCGTCCGCATCGAGAAGTACGGCAAGTACCGCCTCTACCCAGAGCTGCCCCGGTGGGAGTGCTTCTGCTTCTACCCCATGAGCAAACGCCGCCACCCCGGGCAAAACTGGTACGCGGCCGACTTCGAGACCCGCAAGGCACTAATGGGCGGGCACGCCCGCGTCGGCCGCCGCTACGCCGAGCGGATCAAACAGCTCGTGACCGGCTCGACCGGCCTGGACGACTGGGAGTGGGGCGTGACGCTCTTTGCCCACGATCCCTTCGACATCAAGGCCATCGTCTACGAAATGCGGTTTGACGAAGTCAGCCACCAGTACGCCGAGTTTGGCCCCTTCTACAACGGGCTGACCCTGGAGCTGCCCGCCATCTACGAGCGGCTGGGGCTCTGACGAATCGGCGTTAAGCCTCGCGGGTGCGGGCGCGCTCGGAACGGGCCACGTCCTCGCGGGCGTTGTCGGCGACGGTGCAGCCCTCGAGCGTGCCGCCGGCCAGGTCGTGGGCCAGGACGCCCTCTTTCTGCCCGCCGGTGATCTCGCAATGGCGCAGAACGGGGTTGCCGCCGGCTTCGATCTCCACGTTGGGACCGTGGTTACCGCTCAGGGTCACGCCCTCAAAGGTCCCCTGGCCCTGCTTGACCACGTGCAGTCCGGGCCCGTCGTTTTCCAGGATGGCGCCGTCGCGGAAGGTGGGGCGCGCGCCGGTGGCCACCTTCACGCCGAACTTCTCGTTGCCCTGCACGGTGCAGTCCTCGTAGCGGCCCAGCGCGCCCTCGACCAACTCGATGCCGCCGGCGGCGTTCCGCGCCAGGCGCACGCCAGTCAGCCGCGGGTTGGCCTGGTGGGTGGCCAGCAGGCCGGTACCGTTGTTCCCGGTGACGGAGCCGCCTTGAAGCGCGGGTTCGCCGCTCTCCGCCACCACGATGCCATCGGCCAGGTTGTCGATGACTTCGCAATCCTCGATCTGCGGCGTGGAATACTTCCCGATCTTGAGCGCGGCTGCGCCATTGGTTTCGAAGCGGCATTGCCGCCAGATGCCGCCGGCGCGCTCGTCGATTTCCGCCCCTCCGGCCACGCCGTTGCGGAAGTTGCAGCGGATGAAAGTGGGTGCGGCCTGCTCGGTGACCTTGATCCCCACGCCGGAGTTGCCTTCCAGGAGGCAGTCGGTGAACACGCCCACACTGCTTTGGCTGGCCCGAATGCCCTCGGCGCGATTGTGGATTAGCCGGCACTTGCTGAGCTGCGGCGCGGCGCCATCGGCCAGGACCATGCCGGGACCCTTCTGGCCGGCGATCTCGCATTCCGCCAACTGGCCCTCGCCCTCTTCCACCACCTCAACGCCGATGTTCTCGCTTTCGGAGATGATGCAGCGGATCAGCTTGGGGTTGCTGCCCTGGGAGATGCGAACGCCGGAGGTGCCGTTGCGGAAGATACCGCAGTCCTCGATCACGCCGAGGCCCTGCTCGCCGAAGAAGAGGCCGTTGCGCTCGCAGAGGCTGATGCGGCAGTTGCGCACGGTGGGGTTACCGCCCCGGCGGATCTGGATGCCGGCGATCGCGTTCTGCCAAATGTCGCAGTTCTCGATCAGGCCAAGGCCGCCTTCGTTCACGTAGATACCGGCAATGACCGCGTTGCTTATCTGGCAACCGATCAGCTTGGGGTGGCAGCCTTTGCCGATCTGCACGTTGGACATGCCGCACTTGAAGATCTTGCAGTTCTCCAGCTCGCCGGAGGCGCCCTCCGAGAAATGGATGCCGTTGGCCTTGCCGTCATGCAGGGTGCAGTCGCGCAGGAGGGCACGGGTGGCCGCGCCTTTGACGGCAACGATGGCCCCGCCGTCGCAGGTGAGCGTGCAGCTCTCGATGGTGACCGAGCCGCGTTCGATCGCCACGGCGGAGAAGTTCTTCAGTTTGCGCCCGGAAAGCCCCCGCAGCGTCAAACCGCGCAGAAGCAAGTGGGCGCCATTTTGCGTGATGATGTGGCCCTCCTCGGATTCGAGCACGACCGCGCCGGGCTCGCCCGCGCCCCGGATTTGCAGGTTCCGGTTGACGGTGAGGCTCTCCGCGTAAACGCCGGGCTGGAGAAAGATGCAGGCGTTGTGCGGCGCGCGCTTGAGGGCCTGGGCGAGGGTGAAATAGTCGCCCGTGCCGTCGGCGGCCACCACGATGTTCTCGCTGGGCGCGTTCCAATCCGGCATCGGGGTAGCGGTCTCGGGCGTGCGCCCGTGCACAGCCGGGAGCCGGGCCGACTCGTACTGAGAGTAGCCGGGCCGGCTGCCGCCGTGGGTGGAAGGCTTGTCGAGCTCTTTCTTGGCGACGACCTTCGGCCGGCGGGGGATGGCCTCGCCGATGAGTTGGAGGGCGAGCGCCCAGCTTTCCACCGCCCAGAGAGCGGCGTCCTCGGAAAAGGCCAGGTGGTCCTGCAAGCGCTTGGCCAAACGGCGGCAGTTGATTTCAGCGGCGGCGGGGTCGACACTGGCCTGAAGTTCGCGTACCACGCCCTCGCGCACGCAGCTACTCAGCACGTAGACTTCGCGTCGGTGATCCGGCACCAAGTCCAGCAACAGGCTTTCAACTTTGGGACCGTCGGCTGCCACGCCCGGTCCGTGGTCCTTGATCACTTGCTGAAGGGCGGCGCGGGCGTGCTCGTTCATGGGAAACTACAGGGCGGTAGGCCCCGGACGCAAGGTAGGAGCTATCTTGAGATTGGCAATCGCGAGGCCACCTGCCAATGCGGAACTTACGTCGGTCAGGTTTTGCCGCCCGCTCGCGAAGGCTTCCCACTTAGGCTTCGGAGAGGGCGTCGCTGCTCTTGACGCCGTTAACGCTGCCGGCACCGGAGGCGGGCTCGGTGGCGCGGACCGGCTTAACGGAACCGGCGGAGCGGGGCTTGCCCAGCGTGGTGAAAATATCGTCGAAGTCGGGCTTGTCATCCTGGCTGTCGTCGAGCCGCTCGGTCTGGCCAACAAAGATGACTCCGTCCTCGATAATGATGCGGTTGGCCTTGATGTCGCCGTAGACTTGGGCCCGGCCGCGCAGCTCGACTTTTTCGCTCGCCTCAATGTTGCCCTGCACCTTGCCGTAGATGACCACTTCGCTCACGGTAATGTCCGCCTTCAGGAGCGCTTCCTCACCCACGGTCAGGTGCCCGGTCTCGGAGCTCAGGGTTCCTTCGAAGCGCCCGTGGAGCTCCAAGGCGCCGTCAAAGCCGAACTCGCCTTTGCACTCGGCGCCGCGGGAAAGCAGCGTGGTGGTGGAGTCGTTGGTGCGCGTGCCGCCGGCTTCGCGATCCGGCGCGTTGAGGGTGGAGCTTTTCATGTCAGGGTGCTGGGTTGAGGTTGAGACGGGGGCGTGATCCGGCGAGGAGCCCGACGGCTGGGGCCGACCGGACGGCGGTTTGGTTTCTCCGAATAGACCCCCGAACATACGAGATTCCGCTTGTGTAGCTGTTCCTCAAGCATCCCGCATGCCGTTATCACCGTCCAGAACATTTCGGCTGCAGCAAATTTGCCGCCCGCGCCGAGCTGACTGATGGCTTGACTCCCCCGGCGGGAACTCCACTATCTGCGAACTTATGGTGCACCACGTTTGCCTGCTGGAGACCAATCCGGACGTCTCGGACGAAAAGCTCGAAGAGATAATGGTGCAGACGCGTATCCGCCTGCTCAAAATCCTCCCCGAGCTGAGCAACCTGCGCGTGGGCAAGCGCATCGACCCCGCCAACAGCTACACCTACTTCTTTTCCTTCGACGTCGAGAGCATGGACAAGCTGGAGCAGACCAAAGCCAGCGCCGTCTACACCCAGTACCAGAAGCAGATCATCGACGCCTACGCCAACCGGATTTCCGAGCTCGACTACGAGATGGAGCCGGGCAAAGACATCCGTTACTCGTAACCGCCGCTAGCGGGCCACCGCCGGAGGCGTGTCCTTGGGGTTGCGCCGGGGCAGCGTTGGCGGCACGTCGTCCGGCACCACTGGGCTGACGGGGGTCAGCTTGGGCCGGAGCCACCGCCAGAGCTGGGGCAATCGCGGCACGAGGAGCACTGCGCTGACGATCAGCGCCACCACGACCAGCACGGGAACCAGAATCGAGAGGACGCTCATCACCACCGCGCCCACATTTTCCACCGTGGCGACCACCGGATTGGCCAGACCGCCGGTAAGCGCGCTGGAGGCTCCGCGGGCGGCCGCAAAGCCAACGTGGGTGGCCGTGGCGACACCGCCGCCCGCGATGATGCCCAAGGCCCACTGCAAGAACGGCGAAGTGTCGGTGATCATGGCGCTGACCAGAATGGTGCCAGCGATGCCGGCCGCCGGTGCGCCCAAGGAATCCAGCGCGTTGTCGATCCAGGGAACGTAATAGCCGCCAACCTCCAGCAGCGTCGCCACGGTAAAGGCGGTCACCGCCTCCGGCGTGGCCAACCATTCGAAGCCCGCCGCCAGCTGGACGTGTCCGCTGTAGGCCGCGATGCTGGTGATGAGCAAGGGCACGAAGACGCGAAAGCCGCACGAGGCAGCCAGCCCAATGCCAACGCAAATGCCCAAGAGGTTCTCCACTCCAAATCCGGTCGGTTCCATAGCCGTAGCGTAACCTAAGACGGCCGCGAGCGCACGTTTCTTCAGGCTTTAGGCAAAAGGCGGTACCAAACCTGGTCGCCTGGGTTTTGACGATTCTCGCCGTAAATACCGTCCAAACCACCTCCGCCACAGCTTGGTCTGCAAATATATAATACAAGCCTATTATTACCTGCAAGCCATTGATATTAAATGATTTAAATACTTTTAAGTCAGATTTTTACTTGCAGAAAGCGCAAATGTTCCTATCCTACACGCTTCACTTGGATTGCCCCCGATCCCATGAAAAATTCCTATGACATTCCCGAGCTGCTGCGGCAACGCGCGCTCCAGAAATACGACCCTTACCGGCACGACAAGCGGCGCCCGTTCACCCGGCGGCACCTCTGGAAGGCACTCTTCCTGACCAACGCGGTCTGGGTGCTCCTCTTGGGCGCGTCTCTTTTTGCGGTCTTTACCGTCGCCGGCTGGTACTGGACCCAGCGCAGCATGAAGATCGCGGAAATGGAGCACAGCCGCCAGTTGGAGAGCGAGATCAACCGCCTGGCCCGGCTGCACTCCTACAGCACAACCCAGACCATGAAATTGGCCGAAGACATCCAGAGCGTGCTCGACACGGCCAACGGCACCCGGCGCGAGTTCCTGGAGAACATGCTCCCGCACGCCTTGCGCCTGCAGGCGCTCTACCGCATTCCCGCCTCGGCCACCATCGGCATGAGCATCTACGAAAGCGGTTACGGCCGCAGCGACCTGGCCCGCCGTAACAACAATTACTTCGGCATTAAGGCCTTCCGGGACTGGAACGGCCCGCGCGTGAACATGCCCACCGTGGACTTGGGTCAGCGCGTGCGGGCGGACTTCCGCGCCTACGGCAGCCTGGGCGAGAGCGTGCAGGGCTACGCCGACTTCCTGCGCAACCGCTCCCGCTACCAGAAGGCCTTCCGCCACTACCAGGGCGACGCCTTTGTGGGTGAGGTGGCCCGGGCCGGCTACTGCCCCGATGCCGACTACACCGACCAGGTTTCCAAAATCATCCGTCGCCACAACCTGCAAATCCTAGACCTGCCGCCGGAGTCGCCCATGGTGACGCTGGAGATGTTGGCCGACCAGGGCCTGCCCGGGCTGATCGAGTGGCCCCGGCTGGAACTGCAAGAGGTGCTCAACCCGGTGCCCGGCGACAGCGTGATGAGCCGTCCGGCCGAGCGCCAGATTGTTCTCCTCAACCAGTAGCGGCGGCGGGGACTCCGGCCTATAGTGGAGGCGGGCACGGCATCCGGCACGGATGTTGCACTCCCTTACTCTGGCACCATGGAATCCAACCGCTCAGCCTGGTTTGGCCTCTATCTGCTGGTGGGCCTGATGTTTGTGGGCCTCTTCGCGGTGGGGCGCCTCTTTCAGGATCCAGAAACGGTCCAGACCCTACGCGCATTCCTTTCCCCGGACGAGAACGCCGCTCCCCGCGAGACCTTCCCCATGCCGGAGGACTCGGCGGCGATTCCACCAGGCACCGCCCACGTCGTCCGTCGAGACGTGCCCGCCGCGGCCAGCCGCGCGGCGGGCCCCACCTCGGAGGCGGTCTTCCAGCGCGTCGCCGCACGCTGGAACCGTGCCTTCGGCCACCGCATCCTGGGCTCGCGCGAACTTTGGCAGGAATCGGGCAACCGCGTGGCCGAGCGCCTCCGGCTCGACCTCGACACCCGCACCCGCCACTTGGCCGTCTACAGCGCGGAGCTGCGCCTACCTAAGCTGCTGGGAGCCGAGCCCACCCAGATCACCCTTTACACCGACGGTCGAAACCGCCCCCTCGAGCTGCTGCTCACCTTTGCCAACCGGGGGAGCATTCCGCCGCAGGAATTCGACCGCCGCATCGCCCGCGACGACCTGGACGTGGGCCGCTCTCTGGGCGGGCTGCTTGGTTTCGCGCCCAAGGAGGAACGCGTCGCCCCCGGCGGCTTGGCCAAGACCTTCCAGGAGTGGAAGCAAGACGGCATGCGGGTGCGCTACTTCCCGAAGATTAACGACTACGTCGCCGTCAGCATTACCCCGGCCAGCGCCCCACCTCGGCCGCGCCCGCCCGGGCCGGACTTCTGGCCCCGGCAGGTCCAGCGCAACGCCATGGGCGACGCGCTCATTCGCGACATCCCCCTCGTGCGCCAAGGCTACAAGCCCTACTGCGTGCCCGTCACCATCGAGCGCGTCCTCCACTACCTGCACACGCCGGAAAACATGTTCGCCCTGGCGGCGGCCGGCGACGTCGGCTACCACGGCTGCAACACCTTCACCATCTACCGCATTATGCAGCTGCGGATCGCCGCCCAGGGGCTTGACATGGAATTCCGCCCGGAAAAACTGCGCAGCGTGGATCAGGTTCGCGGCAGCATCGACCAAGGCCTGCCCGTACTCTGGCTGGTCTCAGGCTACGTGGACACCTTCCTCAACGCCCTGGCTCGGACGGAGCAACGCTCCGGCGCCGTTAACGACCGCACCTGGCGGCTGGAC
The DNA here is from genome assembly GCA_038745425.1 of Verrucomicrobiota bacterium. Classification (GTDB taxonomy): domain Bacteria; phylum Verrucomicrobiota; class Verrucomicrobiia; order Methylacidiphilales; family UBA1321; genus CAWUJC01. The sequence continues at coordinate 54,975 of JBCDLL010000009.1, forward strand.
CTGCTCGGCGCCAACCGCCGCCGCCCCCGCATCGCCCGTGGGCAGCATCACTCCGTACTCATCGCCGGCTACAACGACCAGACCCGCGAACTCGCCGTCATCGACGAGATGGGCTTGCTCTGGATCACCGAGGAAGAGGCCGAGCGCATCAGCCAAAAGGCCGTCATGCCCATCGTGCGGCGATAGCTGATACGTCAGCTACTTGCCAAATTGGATTTCAATCGAAGCTTTCGACAGCCCAATTCCTGGAATGCCACCGCTGATCTCTCCCCCGATTTTCCAGTGCTTTGGTGTCACGAGATTCAAAATAATCGGCCACAAGGTGGAAGCTATTTTCTTAATCGCAGGAAATACCCATGTGTTTAGTATGTTTGCTACAGCATTGGTGACCTGCGCGCGAGCTTGCTGCACACGAGCTTGCTGCGAGGAGGTCGAGCCTGGCTGATTTGCCGCGTTTATTTGCGAATTGAAAAACTCTTGTAGGTTTGCGGTTAAGCTCTGAATTTCACAGTTCAAACCAACAAGCCTTAGTGGGCCAGATTCGCTTTCGGATTGCTGTGAAAGTACCTCGGGTTCTAAGCACTTTTTCAATCTCGAAAGTAGGGTATCCAGCCTGTCATAATAGCTTGTAAGCTCACCATGAATTAGGTCAGCAAAGGGATCTCCACGAAACTCAGCAAGTATGTTATCAGTCCCTTCCAGGTCATCTCCTGTTCCACCCTTGGCAGTATTAACGCCCTGCTCCAAGACCGCTATGATCGAACGAAGTTCTTCAAGATCCTTTTCCAAATCCTCTTGCTGTGGCTGATCCGTTTTACACATATGAAATTCTTTTTTTGAACCACTATATAAATACAACGAAATACATCATCGCGCAAACCCATTTTGAAGCAGGTTTTTTCCTGTGTTCGAACCATTTTCTCCCATCCCCAAGCTCGTTGCTGGCCCGGCCTTGTCATTTTGCCGGGGTGCTTTAGTACTGTAGGGGATCATGCACCTCTCCAAGAAAGGCGAATACGCCATCCGGGCGCTGACCGAGTTCGGGATCGAATCGGTTGAGAACCCCGGCGGGCTCCTGCAGATCGCCACGGTTGCCGCTCGCACCAAGGTGCCGGAGAAGTTCCTGGAGCAGATTCTGCTCTCGCTCAAAAACGCCGGGCTGCTGGTGAGCAAGCGGGGCGTGGACGGCGGCTACCGGCTCAACCGCGAGCCGGAGGAAATCACCCTGGGCGAGGTCGTGCGCCTGCTGGACGGCCCGCTGGCTCCGGTACCCTGCGTGAGCCAGAGCGCCTACGAACCCTGCAACTGCCCGGACCCCGACATCTGCGGGCTCAAGCTTTCCATGCAGAAGGTGCGCGATGCCCTGGCCGGCATCCTCGACAATTACCCGCTTTCGCAACTGGTGGAGGAGGTGCAGGACAAGCGCCGCCACCGCTCCTCCGCCATGCAGTTCGACATCTAGCCATGCCTTCCCCCTACGTCCTGATCACCTGCGGCCCGGCTTACGCTCCGGTCGACGATGTGCGCCGCCTGACGAATTTCTCCACCGGGGAATTCGGTACGCTCATGGCGGAGACCTTCCGCGACGCCGGTTGGCGGGTGGTTTGCTGCCGGGGCGACAACGCCACCTTCCGCCCCCCGGGCGAGGGCGTGGAATTGCACGACTTTGGCACCAACCAGGGCCTGGAGAAGCTGCTGGCGCGGCTGGCGGCCGACCCCACCACCTCCACGCCCGATCTGCTGCTGCACGCCGCCGCGCTGAGCGACTTCGAGGTCGCCTCCGTCCAGCCGCTCTCCGGGGAAGGCAGCGCCCTGCCGGACCCGGACGCCCGCAAGCTGGCCAGCTTGGCCCCGGGCTGGATGCTGCGCCTGCGCCGCGTGGCCAAGCTGCTGCCCAAGTTGCGCGCTCTTTTTCCGAACACGGGTATTCTAGGCTGGAAGTACCTGCTTGACGGCAGCCGGGACGACGCCCTGGCCGCCGGTCGGGAGCAGATGGAAGCCTGCGGCACCGTGGGCTGCCTGCTCAACGGTACCGCCTGGGGCCCGGGTTACGGCTTATTGCGGCCCCCGGCCGACGTGGTAGAATTTGAAAGCAAGCAGGAGGTGGCGGCGTACCTGTCCGAGCATCTCAAACCGCCCGCACTTCGAGAGGCCTCATAACAGCCTCAGCCCAGCGGAAACCCCACCCCCTCCCGCGCCGTGAAAATCGTCGTTTTCGAAGCCGACTCCGGACGCCATGACGCGCTTCGGGCGGCCCTTGCCCCGCTCAGCGACGAGGTGCATCTGCTGGATGATTTCTCCGCCGAGAGCGACGCCCTGTTGGGTGCCGACGTCATTGTGCTAGGCCCCGATGCCTCCAAAGAGCAGCCCGCGCTCGACTACGTGATGCGGGAGATTCCGCCCCGGATCAGCCGCGGACTGGCCGTGTTGGTCGCAATGGGTGACTTGTCGCCTGGGATGCGGGCGAGCTGGGAGGAGTCGGAGCCCGACGACATCATCTTCGGCCCTTTGCGAGAGGAGGAGCTGGCCCTGCGGTTGCGCCTCATCATCGAGCGGCTGCAGGATCGCCGCGCCATGCAGTTGCTCGAGCGCGCCTTCAACAACACGGATGACGGCGTGCTTATCACCAAGGCCCTTCCCGGAGGCCGCGAAATCCTCTACGCCAACACCGGCTTCGAGGAGATGAGCGGCTACTCCGGCGCCGAAGTCGCGGGGCAGAGCCCCAACCTTCTGCTGGGCAAGCGCTCCGACCGCAAGGTGGCCGAGCGCATCGACAACGCCCTCGACCGAGGCGCTCCCATCACCGAGGAGGTCATGCTTTACCGCAAGGACGGCAGCGAATTCTACGTCGAGGCCAAGGTCTCTCCCGTAAGCATGAGCGGCGGACGGGCAACGCACTTCATCAGTGTGCTTCGGGACATCAGCAAACGCCCCGACCGCTTCCTCTACCTGCAGGGCCGGGAGCAAATGGCTTCGAACCTTTTGGAAAAACTGCCGGAGGGCTTCCTGGTGACCGACCGCGACGGGCGCATTACTTACGTCAACAAGGCGATGGAGCGGCTGCTTGGGGCCAACCGCCAGGGCCTGATCGACGGCTCCATGCACCAGGCCATTCCCGAGTACGAAGGCAGCCTGATCCAGCGCAAGTTTCAGGAAGCGCGCGAGAAAGACCAGCGGGTGACCTTCCCGATGCAGCTTCCCGGCTCGCCTCGGTGGCTGGAGGTGACCGTGTACGCGAGCGAGGACGGCCTGGCCGCAACCTTCCGCGACATCAGTGCGCTGCGCCAGTCGGAGGAGATTTTTTCCCTGCTCAAGGCCGCCGTTGACGCGCTTGACGAGAGTATCATCATCACCGACGGGCTGGCGGAGCCGCCGGGCCCGCGCATTCTCTACGTCAACGAGGCGCACTGCCGACTGACCGGCTACCACTTCGCCGAGCTCATCGGGCAGTCACCGCGCATCTTCCACGGCCCCAAGACCAGCCGCGAAGCCCTCGACCGCATCCGCCGCAAGATGCTGGCCGGGCTGCCGGTAAACTCCGAAGTCATCAACTACCGCAAAAACGGCACCGAGTTTTACGTGCTACTGAACATCTCGCCCATCCGCGACCAAGACGGCCGGATCGTCAACTACATCTCCGTGCAGCGCGATAACACCCTGCGCCGCCGCGAGCAGGAGGAGTTGATGCAGAGCCGCAAGCTGCAGGCGGTGGGCGAGTTAGCCGGCGGCATCGCCCACGAATTCAACAACCTGCTCTCGCCCATGGTCATCCAGACCGAACAGCTGCTGGCCCAGCATGGCAACGAACCCGAACTGCGCGAGGCGCTCCTGCCCATCCAGCAAGCCATCAGCCAATCCAGCGCCCTGTGCCGGCGAATCCTCATGCTGGGCCGCAAGGACGAGGAAAAGAAAGCGCTTGTCAGCCTCAACGAGATGATCACCGAAACCGTCGAACTGCTCGCGCGAACGGTGGACCGCCGCATCGAAATCAAGACGGTGCTGGGGGAGGGCCTGCTACCCCTGGCGCTCTCGCGGGTGCAGATCTTCCAGGTGCTGATGAACCTCATCCTCAACGCCCGCGACACGCTGCTGGAGCGTCTGGGCCACAAGGCCCTGAGCTCCGGCGGCTGGGAGCCCTGCATTACTATCTCGACCGAAAGCGCCAAGATCCACTCTCCCGCCAACACGGAGACCACCAGCAAGATTCTGCCCTGCCAGCGCATCATGGTAGCCGACAACGGCATGGGCATGAATGAGGCCACCCGCCAGCGGCTCTTCGAGCCCTTCTTCAGCACCAAGGACCCCGGCAGTGGCACTGGCCTGGGCCTGGCCACCACCTGGAACATCGTCCAGTCGCTCGGCGGTTGGCTGGAAGTCGACAGCTACGTGGGCGAGGGCAGCAGCATCTCCGTCTACCTGCCGGTCAGCACCGACTCCTTCCGCCTGCCGGAGGAACCCGCCTCCGATACCCAGCCGATGCCGGAAGTCGACGCGTCCAAGAAATCCATCCTGCTGGTTGACGACAACGAGCTGCTGCGGGTGACGATGACCCGGCTGCTGGAGAAGGAGGGCCACACCGTCACAGCCGTACAGGACGGCCGCGAGGCTCTTGACCACGTGACGGAAAACCCCGACGGCTACGAACTCATCATCACCGACCAAAACCTGCCCCGGCTCTCCGGAGTCGACTTCATCACCGAAATGCGCCGCACCGGCCTGCGCATCCCCATCATTCTCATCAGCGGCTTTTTGAGCGAAAAGACCCGCCGCCAGCTGCACGATCTCGGCATTCGCTGCATTCTGGAGAAGCCCATCGCGCCGAACGACATGCTCCAGGCCATTTCCAGCTTTGGCCAACCGGGCGCCAACCCGCTGACGGTCAGCCAGATTTGAGTCGCGTGGAGCTGCCCATTCTTCAGCAGCGCGGTGCCATCCTGGAGGCCCTGCGCACGCATCACCGGCTGGTGCTGGAGGCACCGACCGGCTCGGGCAAATCCACGCAGGTGCCCGGCATGATGCTCGATGGTGGCGTGGTCGGCGACGGCGACATCTGGGTGCTGCAGCCCCGGCGCGTGGCCGCGCGGATGCTCGCCCGGCGAGTGGCCGCCGAGCGCGGCGGCCCGGTCGGCGGCGAAGTCGGCTTTCAGGTCCGGCTGGAGAGCGCCGTCGGCCAGGACACCCGCATCCGCTACGTGACCGAAGGCGTCCTCTTGCGGCGGCTCACGGTGGACCCAAAGCTGGAGGGAACCGGCGCCGTGGTCCTGGACGAATTCCACGAGCGCCACCTCGAAGCCGACCTGACGCTCGCCCGGCTGGCCGCTCTGCAGAACAGCGACCGGCCCGACCTGAAGCTGGTGGTGATGTCCGCCACGCTCGAGGCCGGCGCGCTGCTCGATTACCTCGCGCCCGCCGCGCACGTCCGCGCCGAAGGCCGCACTTTCCCCGTCGAGATCGATTACCTGCCTCGCCGCTACGCCGACGACCGGGTTTGGGACGTCGCCGCCGAGGCGATGGGCCGGCTCGACCCCGCCAAGGTGGAGGGCGATGTCCTCGTCTTCATGCCCGGCGCCTTCGAAATCCGCAAAACGCTCGAGGTCCTGCGCGGCACGCTGCTGGCCCGTGGCCGGGCGCTGCTGCCGCTGCACGGCGAGCTGCCGCCCCGCGAGCAGGATGCCGCCGTCCTCCCCGGCGACCAGCCCCGCCTCATCGTCTCGACCAACCTGGCGGAGACTTCCGTCACGATTGACGGCGTCACCCTGGTGGTCGACGGCGGGTTGGCTCGCGTCGCCGGGTACGACCCGCGCCGGGGCATCAACACCTTGCTGACGGAGAAAATCAGCCGCGCCTCCGCCGACCAGCGGGCTGGCCGCGCCGGGCGGACCCGCCCCGGCCGCTGCCTACGTCTTTGGACGCAGGAGGACCACGCCCGCCGCCCCGAGCAGCTCGCCGCCGAAGTCCACCGGCTGGACCTGAGCGAAGCGGTGCTCGCGCTGAAGGCGGCCGGCTTTACCGACCTGGCCGCCTTTGCCTGGTTCGAGGCGCCAGGGCCCGAGTCCCTGCAACGGGCCGAGGACCTGCTGGGCGACCTCGGCGCGCTCGACGAGGCTGGCGCCATCACCGAAACCGGCCGCGCGATGCTGGCCTTCCCGCTTCATCCGCGTTACGCCCGCCTGATGCTGGAGGCGGGCCAACGCCAGTGCGTGCCCTCGGCCGCGCTACTCGCCGCGCTGGCCCAGGGGCGGCCGCTCTTTCGCCGCAGGGGCCGGGGCGACCGCCGCCAGGCCGAGCTGCAGGACGATCTTTTCGGCGGCGAGACCCGGTCTGACTTTTTCCGCCTGATGCGGGCCTGGAACTGGGCCAAGGCCCGCGGCTTCGATCCCCGCGCCGCCGGCAAGCTGGGGCTCAACGCCGCCGCCGCCCGCGAGGCCGGCGCCATCGCCGCGCAGATTGCCCGCTCCGCCGAACGCGCCGGGCTCGAGAGCCCGGAGAACGCGCCGCCCGCCGACGAGGCCGACCTGCGCCGCTGCATCCTGGCCGGTTTCTCAGATCACCTCGCGCGGCGGCTGGATGGCGGCACCTTGCGTTGCGACTTAATCCACGGGCGGCGGGCGACGCTCGCGCGCGAGAGCGCGGTCCGCGACGCCCCGCTGCTGGTGGCGGCGGAAATCCGCGAAGTGGAGCAGCGCGGCGGCGAGGAGGTCGACACCCTGCTGAGCCTGGCCACCGAGGTGGAGGAGGCCTGGCTGCGCGAGCTCAACCCGCACGCTTGGCACGAAGGCGAGACGACCACCTTCGATCCCCACCTCAAGCGGGTGGTGGCGGTGCGCGAGCGGCGCTTCCGCGATTTGGTGCTGGCGCGCGAAACCCGGGGCGAGCCCGACCCCGACGCGGCCGGAGCGTTGCTGGCAAAAATGATCGAAGCGGGCGAAATCCCCCTGCGCACTTGGGACGAAGCGGTCGAAGCCTGGCTGCGGCGAGTGGCTTTTTTGCGCGCCGCCCAGCCGGAGCTGGAGCTGCCGGAGTTCCACGCCGAGGACCGGCGAGGCGTGCTCGAAGTGCTGACCCACGGCGAGGTCACCGCCAAGGCGGTGCGGGACAAGCCCGTTCTGCCCGTGCTGCGGGACTGGCTGCGGCCCGAGCAACGCCAAGCCCTCGACCGCCTGGCCCCGGAGCGGGTCACCCTGCCCGGCGGGCGCCAGGCGCGCGTGACTTACCCCGACGGCGGGGAACCTTACCTGGCCTCGCGGCTGCAGGATTTTTTCGGGCAACGGGAATCCCCGCGGATTCTCGGCGGCACGCATCCGCTGCTGCTCCATTTGCTCGCGCCCAATCAGCGGCCCCTACAGATGACCAAGGATCTGGCCTCGTTCTGGGCCAACGCCTACCCAGAAATCCGCAGCGAACTCAAAATCCGCTACCCCAAACACGACTGGCCGGAGAACCCGTTGACGGCCCAGCCCCCGGCCGCGCGCAAGCGCGGCAAGTGAACCGGCGAGGCGCTTGACATCACTCCACGCGGTACGAGAGTGAGGCCATGACGAGAAGGTTCCTTCCCGCGGTCGGCGTCACCGCCTGTCTCCTGGGGCTGGCCGGTTGCGGCGGCGGCAGCGACGAAGCGTCCGAGAATCCGATGACGGAACTGAGTCAGGAAGCGGCCAAGGTACAGGCCGAGATTTCCGACGGGATCCGCGACGACATCGAAAACGCGCGGGCGGCGGCGGAGCCATCGGACAAGCCGGAGTCGCTCCTGGACCTGGCCGACGACCTGATGAAAACGGTGGAGGCGGAAGCCGGGGCGGCGGAGAAGGATCACGTGCTGGCGCTGCGCATCTTTTACACCAGCGCGGCACAGGCGCATCAGGCGGCCCAGGCGCTCCAGGGCCAGGGTTTCGTCTGCGAGGTCCTGGCCCCCGATCCGGAAACCGGCCGCACCGCGATCCTCGCCAAATATCAGCTCAAGCCTTCGCGGGCGACGCTGGAGAGCGCGCTCAATGTCGCCATCGCCCAGATTGAGGCGCTCGAAGGCGTCTACGATTCCTACGCGTTCAGCCAGGGTACGATCGACGACACCAAGAACTGATTGCCGCCGCGACTCGCAGGGCGGAGCGCCGGTGGTAAGCATGGGCCGCTACGGTCACGCCAGGGTGATGAAGTAGAGGTAGAAGTAGAGCACCGGCGCGGTGAAGAGGATGCTGTCGATGAGGTCGAGCGCACCACCGATGCCGGGGATGCTGGTGCCGCTGTCCTTGATGCGGAAGTCGCGCTTGACGACCGATTCGGCCAGGTCGCCGATGGCGGCCGCCACCGGCAGGAGCAGGCCCAGAATGACGGCGTCCAGCCATTGGAGCCCGGCAAGTTGGCCGCCGCAGAGAGCCATCAGCAGGAGGCTGGAGGCCAGCGAGGTCAAGCAACCGCCGGCGAAACCTTGCCAGGTTTTGCCCGGGCTGATATTGGGGGCCATTTTGTGACGGCCAAAGAGCGAGCCAAAGACAAACGCGCCGACGTCGCTCATCTTGGTCACCACCAGCAGGTAGAGCAGAATAAAGCCGCCGGTGTGGCCCGGCGGCAGCGGCTCTTCCAGAAACGCCACCCGGCAGACGTAGTTGAAGAGATACGGGACGTAGACTAAGCCAAAGACGGTCAGCCCCAGGCTGACCACCGGGTTCTCCCGCGGCGGGCCCGCCACCACCATCCGGATGAGGCCGCCCACGATGCTGGCCACGAGAATGGCACTGACGGCGACCCAGCTGAAGTCGGCCAACTCCGGCTGCAGGATGAGAAACCAGAGCGAACTGAGGAACAGCAGCAACCCGCAGAAGAGCCCCGACTTGCGGTAGAGCAGAAAGCCCCGCGCGCCCACCGCCTGGTAAAACTCCCATTGGCCCATCAGGCCAAAGAAGGTGATCACCACCCAGCAGCCGATCCGCCCCAGCCAGTTGTCCCAGAAGAGGAGGAAGAGAACGACCGACCAGAGGATGAGCGAGGAGATGGTCCGAAGGCGGATTTCCTGCTTGCTGGCCATTGAGGGGAAAAGGAGCGGAAACCGGTCAGACGGTTCCGAAACGGCGTTGGCGCTTGGCGTACTCCTGCAGGGCCTCGACGAAGGCCGCGCGGCGGAAGTCCGGCCAGAGCGTCTGGGTGATGTAGAGTTCGGTGTAGGACATCTGCCAGAGGAGAAAATTGGACAGGCGCATCTCCCCGCTGGTGCGGATGAGCAGGTCCGGGTCCGGGTAGTAGCGGGTGTAGAGGTGGTGCTGGATGACTTTGTCGTCTACCTGGGCGGGATCAAGGTGGCCCAGCTTGATCTCGCGCAAGACGGAGTGGAAGGCTTCCACCAGCTCGACGCGCCCGCTGTAGGAAAGCGCGAGGATCAGCGTCAGGCCGTCGTTCTTGCGGGTGGCCTCGATCGTGCGGTGGAGCTGGTCCTGCACGCGCTCGGGCAGGTCGGTCAGCCGGCCAATCGCCTGGAGCCGCACGTTGTTCTTCATCAGCTCGGGCTGTTCGTCGCGCAGGAACTGCTCCAGCAGCAGCATCAGGGTGTCGATCTCGGACTGCGGGCGGTTCCAGTTTTCCACGCTAAAGGCGTAGAGCGTGAGGTACTCGATGCCGAACTCACCGGCGGCTTCGACCGTTTCGCGGACGGAGTCGATGCCCGCGCGGTGGCCTTCGATGCGCATCTTGCTGCGGGCGCGGGCCCACCGGCCGTTGCCGTCCATGATCACTGCCACGTGCCGCGGCACTTTCTCCAGGGGGGGAACCTTGAGGTTGTGCTTGTCGGGTTGGGCGATCATGCCGGTGGAGGTTAACAGGTGAACGTCTCGCTCCGCTTGGCCCCGACCGAGATGATCTGGAGCGGCGCGCCGCTGTGGCGTTCAATCGCTCGAAGGTAAGTTTGCGCGTTCTTGGGCAGATCGTCAAACTTGCGCGCCCGGCCGGTTTTCTCCTTCCAGCCCCGGAAGGTCTGGTAGACGGGCCGGCATCGGGCGAGTTCGCTCGCGTCGCTGGGGGGGTGATCCAGCTTTTTGCCGCGCAGCTCGTAGGCGACGCAGATCTTGAGCTCCTCCAGCCCGTCAAGGTTGTCGAGGTTGGTCAGCGCGTAGCCGTCAAAACCGTTTACCATGCTGGCGTAGCGCGAGGCGACCGCGTCGTACCAGCCGCAGCGGCGCGCCCGGCCGGTGGTGGCGCCAAACTCCCGCCCCATGCCGTGGAGCCGCGCGCTGAACTCGGCGCACTCGGTGGGCATCGGGCCCTCGCCCACGCGGGTGGAGTAAGCCTTGACCACGCCCAGGACGCGGTCCATCCGGTGGGGCGGCACGCCCGAGCCGGTGCTGGCGCCGCCGGCGGTGGTATTGGAGCTCGTCACGTACGGGTAGGTGCCAAAATCGATATCCAGGAAAGTGCCCTGCGCGCCCTCGAAGAGCAGGCGCTTCTTTTTGCCAAGCTGTTCGTGGAGGTAGATGACCGTGTTGCAGGCGTAGGGCTTGAGGATGCGCCCGGCCTTCTGGTAGTCCGCCAGCACCCGCTCAAACTTGAGGCCCTTGCCGCCCATCGCCTTGAGCCGGGTGTTGTATTCATCAAAGATGACCTTGAACTTGTCGCGAAAGTTACGCGCGTTGAGCAGGTCGATGAGCCGCAGGCCGGTGCGGGCCGCCTTGCTGCCATAGGCCGGGCCGATGCCGCGCTTGGTGGTGCCGATCTTGCCCTTACCCTTGCGGGCCTCGCGCTGCTCGTCGAGCAGCCGATGAAACGGAAAGACGAGGTGGGCGGTCTCGCTGATGAGCAGGCAGTCCCGGGTCTTGATGCCGCGCTTCTCCAGGCCCTTGATTTCCTCGACCACGGCCAGGGGGTCGATGACCACGCCGTTGCCGATCACGCAGACGCGGTTCTTGCGCAGGATGCCCGAAGGAATGAGATGGAGCACAAACTTCTCCCGGCCCACTTCCACAGTGTGCCCGGCGTTGTTACCGCCCTGCGTGCGCACGACGATGTCGGCCTTCGACATCAGCACGTCGATGATCTTGCCCTTGCCCTCGTCGCCCCACTGGGCGCCTACCAAAATCGTGTTCATAAGTCCTCGTTTAGCCGCATCAAAACGGCTCCCGATCCTACGGAACCCGGTAGAGAACGCAAACAGAGTTTACAATTACTTGGCCCGGCGGCAGTGATGGGAGATGCGCCCGGCTCCCGTCATCCAAATCGCCGGCGCGCTCAACCTGGCCGAAGCGCGGATGATCGCGAACGCGGGCGCCGACCTCCTCGGCCTGCCGCTGCGCCTGCTCGACGGACGCGAAGACATCAGCGAAACCGAGGCGGCCGAGATGACGCGCATGCTGGCGGATTCGCACCCGAGCTGCGAGGTCGTCGCGATCACCTACCTCAGCCGCGCAGAGGAGGTGCTCGATCTGGTCGAGAGGATCGGCTGCCGCTGGGTCCAGCTCCACGGCGACATCCGCGCGAAGGAAGCCGCCGACCTGAAAAAACGGCGGCCCGACTTGCGCATGATTAAAGCTCTAGTGGTAAGGGCGGAGAACCGAGAGGCGCTCTTCGCCGAAGCCGCCGCCTTTGCCCCCTTGGTGGACGCCTTCCTGACCGACACCTTCGACCCGGCCACTGGCCGCCGCGGCGCTACCGGGCAAACGCACGACTGGGCCGTGAGCCGGGAACTCGTGGAGCGCCTCGCTGCGCCCGTGATTCTGGCGGGCGGACTTCATGAAGGCAACGTGGCGGAAGCCGTCCACACCGTCCGCCCGGCTGGCGTCGACGCCCACACCGGCCTGGAACTGCCGGACGGCCGCAAGTGCCCGGAGAGAGTGGCCGCGTTCATCGCTCACGCGCGAGCGGCCTTGGCAGAGTTGGCCGCCGCCCGGTAGTCTGAAAGGACATGGCCTCCCCTCCCACGCCCGTTCTTGAGCCCAGCCGGCCGGTTTTCCTGGTCGGCCCGACCGGAACCGGCAAGAGCGCGCTGGGCCTGCGCTGGGCCCAGGCCGCCCGGCGAAAGGGCGCCGATTGCGCCATCCTTTGCCTGGACTCCATGCAAATTTACCGCGGGGCGGATGTTGGCACCGGCAAGCCGACCGCCGAGGAACGCACCGCCTTCCCCCACGGCGGGCTCGACCTCGCCGACATCGGCGAGGATTTCGACGTTGCCCGGTACTGCGAATACGCGCGTAGTTTTCTGGAACAACACGCCAACCGTCCCGTTCTCGTGATCGGCGGCACCGGGCTCTACTTCCGCGCCCTCACCCAGGGGCTCAGCAAAATTCCGCCGGTCCCGCCCGAGTTGCGCGCCGAGCTCACCGCCCTCTCGCCCGACGAGCGCCTGGCCCGGCTGCGCGCGGCCGATCCCGGCATTTGCGAACAGCTCGATACCGCCAACCCCCGCCGCGTCCAGCGCGCCCTGGAGGTCCTCCTCGCCACCGGCACGTCCCTGCTGGAGTGGCAGCGCAAGGGCAACGGCCCGCCCGTGGTCGGCCCGCACGAAGCCTTCCTCCTGCACCGCGAACGCGACGATCTGCGCCGGCGCATCGCCAAGCGCGTCAGCGCCATGTTCGAGGCGGGCTGGATCGAGGAAACCGCGCGGCTGGTGGAGGCCCACGGCCTGGAGATAATCGCTCGCTTCCCGGCCATAGGCTACGGAGCAATCGCCCACGCGCTGGCCGAGGTCGGCCTCGACCCCTCGGCCTTGCCCCCACCCACCCGCGCTCGCCTGATCGAAAAAGTCACCCAATTGACACACCAGTACGCCCGTCGCCAATTGACATGGTTTCGCCGCGAGCCTACACTTCATGTGTTGGAACTGGCCTGACTGAAGCCACCCGCACGTGCGTATTTGATGACCCCCGAATGAAGCTGGAGATCGCCTTTTGAAGACGGTGCAAGTGGTAGATGCACCGCGCGAAATCGAACGCGCCCTTGTCGTCGGCGTTGAACGCCTGGGAGACTCCCGCTGGGATCACGCCGACTCCCTCGACGAACTGGGCGAGCTGGTGAAGAGCGCGGGGGGAGACGTGGCCGACGTGGCCGTGCAGAGGCTGGAGAAGCCAACCGCGCCGTTCTACATCGGCAAGGGCAAGGCCCGCGAATTGCACGAGCAGTTTCCGAAGGGCGACGCCCAGGTCGTGGTCTTCGACGACGAGCTCTCGCCCGCCCAGGCACGCAATCTGGAAGGCGTCTTCAAGCGCAAGATCCTCGACCGCACCCAGCTCATCCTGGACATCTTTGCCCAGCGCGCCCGCAGCCGCGAGGGCAAGCTGCAGATCGAGCTGGCCCAGCTCCAGTACCTGCTTCCGCGCCTCACCCGAATGTGGACGCACCTCTCCCGACAGGCGGGCGGCATCGGCACGCGCGGCCCGGGCGAAACCCAGCTCGAGGTCGACCGCCGCCGCGTGCAGGAGAAAATCGCCCGGCTCAACCGCGAGTTGGAGGAAGTCCGCAAGCAGCGCGACACCCAGCGCCAGGGCCGCAAGCGCGCCCACTGGCCGATCGTCGCCCTGGTCGGCTACACCAACGCCGGCAAGTCCACTCTCATCAACCGGCTCACCACCGCCGAAGTCTACGCCGCCGACCAGCTCTTTGCCACGCTCGACCCCACTACCCGGCGGATGGAGCTGCCCAACCGCCAGCGCGTCCTCCTCACCGACACGGTCGGCTTTCTCCAGAAACTACCCCACCATTTGGTGGAAAGCTTCAAGGCGACGCTCGAGGAGGTTTCCGAGGCCGACCTCCTGCTCCACGTGGTGGATCTCAGCCATCCGCAGTATCTCCAACAGATGGAGGCCGTCGATACCGTCCTGGACGAACTCAACGCCCGTGACAAGCAGACCCTCCACATCTTCAACAAGATCGACCTGGTCAAAAACCCCGCATTGATTGACCACGCGCTGAACCAACACCCCGGCTCCGTCGCCATCAGCGCCCGCACCGGCGAAGGCTTGCGGACGCTCAAGGAAGAGATGGAGACCCAACTGGCCAACTGGCGGCTGCGCGTGCGCCTGGTGCTGCCCAACTCCGAGACCGCCCTGCTGGCCGCGCTCCACCGTACCGGCCGCGTGCTTGAGCTGCGCTACGAGGGCGACGAAACCCACGTGCTGGCCCACATCCCGCCACAGTTGCAGGGCCAAGTGGAACCGTATAAGGTCGAGGCCGATGACGACGCGTTTGATCCGCGAGATGCCGCCGGAGGACCGTCCGCGCGAGCGTTTGCAGAAAGCGGGAGCTTCCGCGCTTAGGAACGCCGAGCTCATCGCCATCCTGCTGCGCACCGGCACCAAGGGCCGCTCCGCCCTGGAGATCGCCGAAAGCCTGCTCGAGCGCTTCGGCTCGCTGGAAGCCCTGGCCCGCGCGCCGGTCAGCGACCTCGCCGCCATCCACGGGCTGGGCCCGTCCAAGGCCGTCCAGCTCACGGCCGCCTTCGCCTTGGGCGCACGCTTCAGCCGCAGCCTGGCCGAGGGCAAGCCCATGAGCGAACCCGCCGCCATCGTTGCCCTGCTCGGCGACGAGATGCGCCTGCTCGACTACGAGTCCGTGCGTGTCCTGTCGGTCAACACCAAGCACCGGCTGCTGGCGGTGGACGAAATCAGCCGCGGCACGCTCGACCAAACCGTCTGCACGCCGCGCGATGTCTACCGCCCGGCCCTGGCCCGCCAGGCCTACGGCGTCATCGTCGTGCACAACCACCCCAGCGGCGATCCGGCGCCTTCGCGCGCCGACTTGGCGCTGACCCGCCAGCTCCGGCAGGCCAGCGAGCTCCTCGGCGTCGCCCTGCTCGACCACCTCATTCTGGGCGCGCCGCGGGCCGACGATCCCCTCGCCTACTACAGCTTCGCCGAGCACGGCTTCCTTGATCAATGAGTCCGCGATAAACCCGGCCCAGTCTGGATCGCCGCCACCGGGCGCAGCGGCGGACACCGGCAGGGACGGTTTGGGAGGCGCGGCGAAGCGAAGACGGAGGCCGGAGCTTCCGCTCCGCCTCGGCGCCCGCGCTTCGGGGTGGCCAAGCGCGCGAAAGTGTTTCATCTTAGGCCGAGTTCGCCGCGCCGTCCCATGAGCCACATCCACAACACCGCGCAGATTTCGCCCAAGGCCGAGGTGGGCGAGGACGTCATTATCGAGTCCTTTGTGGTGGTGGAAGCCGGCTGCGTCATCGGCGACGGCTGCCGCTTGCGGCACGGCGCGATCGTTACCGGCAACACGGTGATGGGCCGGGACAACGACATCGGCTACGGCGCGGTCATTGGCGCCGACCCGCAGGACACCGCCTTCGAGCCGAAGACCGCCTCGCGCGTCGTCATCGGCGACCGCAATTGCCTCCGCGAGCACGTCACCATCCACCGCGGCACCGCCGAGGGCAGCGAAACCCGGCTGGGCAACGACTGCTTCCTGATGGTGGGCGCGCATCTGGCGCATAACTGCCTCGTCGGCGACCACGTCACGCTGGTTAACGCCGTTCTGCTCGCCGGGCACGTGACGGTGGAGGACCGCGCCTTTGTCGGCGGCGCCGTTGTCGTCCACCAGAACACCCGGCTGGGGAGCCTCTGCATGGTGCGCGGGCAGACCCGGCTCGGCCGCGACGTCCCGCCGTTCTTCATGGCCACCGGCACCAACCAGGTCACCGGCCTGAACCGCGTGGGCCTTAAGCGGGCGGGTTACGGGCCGGAGCAGCGCCAGCAGATCCAGGCCGCTTACACCACGCTTTACGATGAAGGCCTGAACGTCGGCCAGGCGGTGGCGCGGCTCAAAGCGGACTTCCCGGACGGCCCGGTCGCCCAGCTCGCCGCCTTTGTCGA
>JBCDLL010000010.1:0-67410 GCA_038745425.1 Verrucomicrobiota bacterium
ACGTCGAGGACGTAACTTTCCTTGGAGGCGAGCATACGCTTAATGGCGGGCCGAAGCTCGTCTTGCGTGGTGACGCGCTCGCAGGGCACGCCGAAGCCCTTGCAGATTTCGACGTAGTCCGGGTAGATCGTTTCGCGGTCATCGTGCAGCCCCAGGTAGGTGTGGCCGCGGTTGCTTTCAAAGAAGCGGTCCTCCCACTGCACCACCATGCCTAGGTGCTGGTTGTTAATGATCATGACTTTGGCGTGGATCTTCTCGACCTTGGCCGTGGCCAGCTCCTGCACGTTCATCAGGAAGCTGCCGTCGCCGTCGATGTCGATGACTTCCTTGCGCGGGCAGGCCACCTTGGCGCCGAGGGCGGCCGGATAGCCGAAGCCCATCGCGCCGAGCCCGGCGCTGGTGAGAAAGGTACGCGGCTTGGCGTAGTCGTAAAACTGACCGGCCCACATCTGGTGCTGGCCCACGCCGGTAGTGATGATGGCGTCGCCCTTGGTCTCTTCGTAAAGGATGCGGATGGCCTCCTGCGGAGCGACGGCCTTTTCGTACTTCTCGTATTTGAGAGGGTACTTCTTCTTCCAGGTATTGATCTTCTTGTACCAGGCGGGGAACTGCTTGCGGGTGCGGCTCTCGCGCTTGATCATCGCGTTGAGCCGGCGCAGCGCGTACCTGATGTCGCTCAGGATGGGCAGGTGCACGTCCTTGTTTTTGTTGAACTCGGAGAGGTCGGTGTCGATGTGGACGATGGTGCCGTGCTTGGCGAACTCGCTTACCTTGCCGGTAACGCGGTCGTCGAAGCGCACGCCGAAGGCCAGCAGCAGGTCGGCCTCGTCGACGGCGAAATTGGCGTAGACGGTGCCGTGCATGCCCAGCCATTTCAGGCTTTGCGGATCGGTTTCCGGGAAGGAGCCGCAACCCATGATGGTGGTGCAGACCGGGATGTTGGTCAGCCGCGCGAACTCGGCCAGTTCCTTGGAAGCGTTGGCGCAGATGATGCCGCCGCCGCAGTAAAGCATGGGCCGCTCGGCCTGCTCGATCAGCCCGAGGATTTCGGCCAGGGGGGCGTCGTCGCAGCGGCGATCCGGATTGAAGCCGCGGATATTGACCGTCTCCGGGAACTTGGGCCGGGCGGTGGCCAACTGCACGTCCTTGGGCACGTCGATCAGGACGGGTCCGGGGCGGCCGCTTTGGGCGATGTGGAAGGCTTCTTTGACCACGCGGGGAATGTCCTCGGCCTTGAGCACCAGGTAACTGTGCTTCACCACCGGCAGCGTCATGCCGAAGATGTCCGTCTCCTGGAAGGCGCCCTTGCCGATGTTGAACTGCGGCACCTGGCCGGTGATGGCGACCATCGGCACGGAATCCATGTAGGCGTCGGCGATGCCGGTGACCAAATTGGTGGCTCCGGGGCCGCTGGTGGCCATGCAGACGCCGGCCCGGCCGGTCGCGCGGGCGTAGCCTTCGGCCATGAAGGCGCCGCCTTGTTCGTGGCGGGGCAGGATGGTGCGGATCTTGTGGCTCTTGGTCAGCGCCTGGTGGAAGAGCATGCTGGCGCCACCGGGGTAGGCGAAAATGGTGTCGACCCCCTCGCGTTCCAGAGCGGCTACCATGATATCGGCGCCGCTGATGAGTTTGGCCGATTTTGCGGCGCCGGTGCTGCGGGGGGTGGCCGCGCGCTTCGCCTTGGTGCTGGATTTCGCTTGGGAGTTGTTCTTCATATGGGACCGGAAAGCCTAGGGCTATCCCGGTCCAAGATCAACCACGGAGCTTGAAAAAACGTGCGGGCTCCTTTCCGGCCAGCCCTAGGCGGCATTCAGGCAAAAGCCCTGCTCTTGGCACCAAGCCTCGACTTTGTCGCGAATCAGGTTACGCACGGCGCGGGTCCGGGCCAGGCGCAGCTCGTCGTCGCCCTCAAATTGGGAGGGATCCGGGAAGGGCCAGTGCAGATGGGTGGTTTTCCCGGGGAAGATGGGGCAGCCCTCGGCCTCGGACTCGCTGCAAACGGTGATGACGTAGTCAAACTTCTCTCCGCGGTCGAGCACCTCTTGGACGCTCTGGGGTTGCTTGCCGCCAATTTCGAGCCCGATTTCGTGGAGCGCCTCCACCGCGAAGGGATTCAGCTTGCCGGGCGCCAGGCCCGCGCTTTGCGCGACCACGGATTCCTCGCAAAAATGGTTGCACAGGGCCTCGGCCATCACGCTGCGGGCGCTGTTGTGAACGCAGATAAAGAGGATGTTTTTCTTTTGCATGAAAATAAGTGTAGCCGCTTCGCCTGCAACAACAAGTGACGATCAGGTGACAATTATCCATCCCGTCGTCGCTGCCCTTGGCGATGTCTAGTTCGTGAGGTTTTTGTTCTGAATCAGGTTCTGGAGGTGAAAGCCGTGGTGGTAGATGACCCAGGGATCGCCGCTGGTGGTGGCGAAGCCCTGGTCGGTGGTGCCGAGCATGACGATGACCAACCGGCCGCTGAAGCTGAACAGGTTGACGCGCGTGGTGGGCAGCAGCTCGATGCCGCCGCCGGTGTCCCGGCAGAGCGGGATGAGGTTGCCGTCGGCGTTGGTGGCGCCGTACTTGCCGTCGCCGATGGGCTTGACGCGGGGGAAGGGAATGAAAAAGGTCTCCCGCTCTGGTGAGAAGCTGCCGGTTTCATCGCCGTCCCAAAGCTCGTTGGTCAGCGTCAGCCGGCACTGGAACGTGTTTTGTGACGCCTTCCATTCCAGCAGGTGGCGCTCGATGCTGAAGGTGGACCAGGTTTGCGGCGTGACCGGGCTGATGACGGTGATCCACTCGCCGTCATTTTTGTAGCCGGGCACCTTGGACTTGTCGACCGCGTGCAGGGTCGGGCCGGTGAGGCTCAGTAGAAAAAGCAGGGCAGCAAGGCGGAGGATATTCATGGTGGTGAGGCGGTTAGCGGAGGGAGGCGGCGGGTTCGGGAGCGTTCGTTTCGGCTGGGCTAGGCGCGTTGTCGGCTTCGAGCTGGCTTTCCAAAACCGTGGCGTACTTGTGCAGCAGCCACACGAGGCGCTCAAAAATCATGGAAACATAAAACAAGCTGGCCTTGTCCTGGGGGCTGTGGTCAAGCAGGCCGTCTTCGTAGAAGGAGTTGCGCAGGCGCTCCAGCATTTCGCCGCGGTCGGAGGTGGTGGCCAGCAACAGTTTGATGTCTTCGGGGTCTCTCTCCACGGCGGCGTCGCGCGCGTTGAGCAGCATGGTGTCGAAACCCTCGACAAAGGCGATGTAAACCGAGCGCAGTTCCGGGTTCTGCGAGGACTCGAGGTCCGCGTTGACCAAATTGAAGACGTTCTCGGTCATCGAGTCGAGCAGGCCCTGGCGCCGCTCGAGTGTGAGTAGCAGGTCGAGGGTGTCGCGCGGGATCTGCTGGGCGGCAATGTCCTCGATGGTACTGCCGATTTCCGATCCCAGCGTGAGCAGGCCGCCCTTGATGTCGGCGCGGTGGCTTTCCACCTTGCCCTCCAGGCGCCTGCGGCCGCAGTCGAGGAGCTGGGGCAGGTAGTCGAAGTAGCGCTGTTGCTCGCGCTCGATGAAGTAAAGCGCGCTTTCCGGGTCGTTGGCGCTTTGGTGCGGCAGGTGGCGCGGCTTGGAGAGGTCCTGCTCCAGCGTGGTTGGGAAGAACCTTTCCAGCCACTTGGGAGCCACGGAAGCCAGCGCGATCCCAAGCAGGAAGTTGCAGCTCTGGAGCAGCAGGTAGGAGGTAGAGACCATCTGGTCGACCCGATGCACGGGCGTGTTTTGCACCCACTGGTCGAAGGGCTGGTGGGTGTAAATAAGGGCGGAACCGACCACCGCCAGCGAGCAGCCGCAGACGAAGTTGACGAAGGCCTGGTACATCACGATCTGCTTACCCACGCCCTCGAGTTTTCGGGACAGCAGCCAGGTGGCCACGGCCACGCCCGGACCGGTGCCCAGCACCAGCAGCACGGAATGCTCGTAGCTGATGAGCCCGCTCTTGGCCATCGTCACCGCCACCACGGCGATGGCGGAGGAGCTCTGGATGATGGAACGCAGCGCAATGCCAAGCAGGAAAATGTAGAGGTCGTGCTCGTTGGACATCGACATCATCCAGGAAAAGGCTCCGTGGTTCGGGAGGTCGGAGAAGGAAATCTTCATCATATCCAGGCCAAAGAAGAGCACGCCGACGCCGAACATCGCCCCCATGACGGACAGGGCCTTGCCCTTCGCGCCAAAGGCGATGCTGACCCCGGTAAGGCCGACGAGCCAGAGAATGACCAGCTCCATGTCGATGGTGGCCAGGTACACCAAAATCACCGTGCCCAGATTGGACGCTGCGATAACGGGCAGCGCCCGCCGCACGTCGATCAGGCCGGTGGAAACCAGGCCCGAGAGAATGAAGGACACCGCCGTGGCGCTCTGGGTAACCGCCCCGAAGCCAAAGCCCCAGGCCGCCGCCAGCACCGGCCGGTCCGTCAGCTTGGCCATCACCACCCGGAACCGGCGCCCGGTGAGCTGGCGCAGGTTATTTTTGACTCCGGCCAGACCGGTAAAGAAGAAGCTGAGCCCCGCAAAAAACAGCGCGATCGACTGGTGCATCGAGCTGGCGCTGTCGGCGGCGCCAAGGCTCAGGGCGGCGGCGTCGGTGGCGAAGACAGCGTGCATGGGCACCTGAAACTGGGCATCCGGGCCGGAAATGCCAAGGCCGCGAATGTTACAGCTTTGTGACAAGCGGCCCTAAATGCCTGCGGGACAGCTCCTAGAGGCTGTCCAAAAACTCCCACGCGGCCCGCGTTGCGAGTAGTTTTCCGCCGTGGCTAAAAGAGAGGAAGGAGCAGGTATCAAGTATACCTGTGACTGACGAACGACAACGACACGGCGAAAAAGAACCGCAACCTTTTCAAGGCCAGTGTCTTTTGGTTGCTGGGCGGTGTTGCTCCTCGGTCGCTTATCAATTTTGATAAGCTCCCTCGTTGCGCCTAGCCCAGCAGCCAAAATCTGACTGGCGCGGGCACGCGGGAGTTTTCGGACAGCCTCTACCCCTTGCCCAGGGCCCCCAACGGCTTGCCCGCTCGGCAGTGTTCCTCGATTTCCTCCAACGTCACGCCCTTGGTCTCAGGCATGAGAATGTAGGAAAAGAGGAGAGCCGCCACGCAGAGACCGCCAAAGAGCCAGAACGTGCCGAAGGGGTCGAGCGTGGCGATCAGGTTGGGGAAGCTCTGCGTCACCGCCAGGTTGGCGCCCCATTGGATCATCGTGGCCAGGCCCATGGCCAGGCCACGGATCTTGGTCGGGTAGATTTCCGAGATCAGCAGCCAAAAGATCGGGCCCAGGCTGATCGCGAAGCTGCCCACATACAGCAGCAGACTGGCCAGGCAGATGATCGGCAAGGCCGTGCCGGTAACCTGGCCGGCCGCGTCCGGCGGGTTCGCGTAAAAGGCTCCGCCCAGTGCGATCAGGCTGATGCACATGCCGGTCAGGCCGATGAGCAGCAGCGGTCGCCGGCCCACCCGGTCCATCAAAAAGACCGCCACCACCGTCATGATGACGTTAAGCAGGCCCACACCGGCTGTGGCCAGGATTGCCACGCTGTCGCTCTCGTAGCCGGCCATCTTGAAGATGGTGGGTGCGTAGTAGATCACCGTGTTGATGCCGGAGAACTGCTGGAAGATGCCCAGGCCGATGCCCACGATGAGCAGCGGCCGCAACCAGGGGCGGGCCAGCTCCGACCAGTCGCTCTTGGATTCTTCCGACGCCTCCTTGAGGGACTCATCGATCTCGGCCATTTCCCCGGAGACGTCCTCGGTGCCGCGAATTTTCTTGAGCGTGCGTTCCGCGTCGGCGCGGCGTCCCTTGGCCGCCAGCCAGCGGGGAGAGTCCGGCAGCAGCATCATCCCCACGCCCAGGACGACGGCGGGAATGGCGCCAAACCCGAGCATCCACCCCCAGGCTTGGCCCGCTGTCAGCGTACCGTTTTCCTCTAGGACGGAGAAGCCGTAGTCCACCGCGTAGGAAAACACGATGCCGATGGTAATCATAAGCTGATTGAGCGAGACGAGGCCGCCGCGGATTTGGGGCGGGGCCATCTCGCTGATGTAAAGCGGCGCCACGCAGGAGGCGACACCGATGGCCAGCCCGAGAAAGACGCGCCCAGCAATCAGCCATTCCACCGCCGGGGCGTAGGCGCAGCCCAGCGAGCCCAAGGCAAACATCACCGCCGTGATGATCACCAGCCGCCGCCGGCCCACGGCGTCGGCCAGCTTGCCGCCGACCGCCGAGCCGAAAATGGCGCCCAGCACGACGCCCGCCACGATCCAACCCACGGTGTTTGGCGCGTCCTTGAGGTCAAAGTAGGGCTCAATGTAGAGCATGGCACCAGAGATGACGCCGGTGTCGAAACCGAAGAGCAGGCCGCCCAGGGCGGCGACGACGGCCACCATGATGGTGTAGCCGTTGATGGGAGCGTTGACTTGGGGGGGCGGCCCGTCGGCCGGGGGAGTCGGGGAGGTCATGGCGATGGGGAGTCGGGTGGGGGGAGGGGGAAACTCAATACAGCACGCCGATCTGCCCGCCCAGCACCAGGGCGTCGGGAACCGTGCCGTTGGCGTTGGGGCGGAAGACGTACTGCATGCCGGGCTGGACGTAGAAATACGGGGTGATGGAAATGCGGTAGTTGAGTTCGGCCACCATCTCGAAAGTTTGCACCGGCACGCCGATCTCCCGCTGGAAGTCACGCAGCTCGTCGCCGGTCAGGCCGAAGGTGAAGCCGCCCGCCACGAAGTCCATTTCCCGGCCCGGGATCGGCCCTTGGTAGGTAAAGCCCGTGTTGATGAAGATCGGGAAGAACGCCAAGTCCGTCTGCGGTTCGCCCACAACTTCGGTGAAAAGCGTGAGGCCCTCCT
Source organism: Verrucomicrobiota bacterium (assembly GCA_038745425.1). Lineage (GTDB taxonomy): Bacteria > Verrucomicrobiota > Verrucomicrobiia > Methylacidiphilales > UBA1321 > CAWUJC01. Next base: position 6,873 of record JBCDLL010000010.1, read on the forward strand.
GCCCGCCCCATCCCCAGGTGCTTGGCTGGCGCTGCAGGTTCTCTTCGCCCGGCTCGCGGTAAACCATTTGCTCCGCCATCATGTACAGGCTGTAGAGGTTCCACTCGGACTCCCGAGGCACGGCGAAGGTGGGCAGCTTGAAGCTGCTGTAGGCAAAGCCTAGCGAGTACTTGCCGGGCAGCTCGGGGTTGCCGGGATCCTGGTTCAGGTACCACCCTCCCTGCAGCAGCGCGGCAACGCCCCGGTCGGCGTCGAAGCCAAAGTTGATGCCGCTGCTGGCGTTGCGCCCGTTGCGCTCGGAGAGGGAGTAGACGCCCGTCTGGATGTACCACTCCTCGTCCTTGGGCGAGTACTTGGCAAACGCGCCCCAAGAGGAGGTCGGGTAGACCGTCAGCCCGAAGGCCGGGATGCTGAGAAAGATGCCCTTGGCGTTGCCGTCGAAGCCGTTGTTGATGAAGTTCCAGTTGATCGGTGTCGTCAGGAAGTCGTCGAAGGCGCCGAAGCGGCCGAGTTTCAGGTAGAGCTCGTCCTTGATGATTTCCTGTTTGAGGAAAAGGGCATAGAGGCGCAGGTTCTGCCCGCCGTAAAGCTGGGCCACGGTCAACAGGTTGCCGATCCGCGTTGCGCTCAGGTTGTTGCCCACGCGCCAGATGAAGGACGTCTCGAAGGAGGCGCCCGGCCAGCCGACGAGCTTCTCCAGGTCGAGGATCATGCCGATGTCGGTCGAGGCGGCTGGCTCCCAGCCTTGGGAGAAACCGCCGGTCACGTTGCCGAGCAGGTCCGTCACCGTGGCGCCGTGGAACTCCACGCCGGAGTCCAGAATCTTGTGCCGGGTACCGAACCAGTCTCCCGTCAGCAGGTGGTCGTCAAACCACTTCCCGGAATGCAGCGCCGGCACGTGCTTTTCCTTGATCTGAGTTCCACCGGCTCCGGGCGGCGGGGCCGTCTCGGTCACCGAACCAGTGTTGTGCGGGTGGGCGGTTTGCTGCGACTCGGGGATGAGGGTGGAGTGCGAGGTCTTGGACTGTTCCGGACCGGCACCATGGGTCGGCAAAATGAGGGCTAGTGTGCTTCCCGCCAGCCACGCCAACCAGCGGCTTGATTTCCCTTTGCGGGACGCCTTTGCGTACATCGTAGCTTTCATCCTATGGAACCACAGCCAGACGGCAATGGAAAACGTGAGGTAAGCACGGCAAAAAACTGCGCCTGGACGCCGCCGCGACCGCAGGTTGTCTTTTCGCCGTGGCCGTGACTAACCTATGCTTCCCCGCGTCTCTAAGCAGATGTGGAGCAAGTCGATCCCGCCCATGCCCTCGGAAAGCGAACTCGAAGTCGAACGGCTGCGGCGTGAACTCGCCGCGCTGAAGTCCGCCGCCGGTGGTGGCCTGGCCGGTTCGATTGAAGGGCTCAACGTGCTGGCCCTGCGGGTGGGGGCCGACGGACGGACCACCTACGTTAACTCGGAGCTGGCCCGGCTTTTTAATGCCGGCAAGGCGGAGCTGGTCGGCCGCCCGCTCGAGGAAATTTCCCGCCTCTTTGGCGGAGGCGTGCAGGCGGTACTGCAAGGCCGCCAGCCCCTGCCGGAGGAAGGCCCTGCCGTGGCCAAAGACGCGCACGAGCGCAGCTTCGAGATCCGCGTCCATCGGCGCGGCGAGGCCGGGGGCGTGCGCGACATCGTGCTCCACGACGTCACCGACGAGCAGCGGATGCGGGCCTATGCGCGCAAGTACTTTCCGGCGGACTTCAGCAAGCTCTCCGATGGCGACCTGCGCTCCTTCAAGTTCCCCGAGCGCCGGTTCATGTCCGTCGGCTTCACCGACCTGCGTGGCTTCACCGCGCTGAGCGAGACGCTTTCGCCCGAAGAGGTGCGCGCGCTGGTCAACGCCTACATGGAGGAAGTCGCCCAGGCGATCCAGGCGGCCGGCGGGACGGTGGATAAGTTTGTCGGCGACGAGGTGATGGCGCTCTTCGGCGCGCCGCTCTACCACCGCGATCACGCCTTCCGCGCGGTCGCCTGCGCCTGCGAGCAGGTCGCCCGGGTGGAGGCGCTGCGCCGGCAGTTCGAGAAAGCGGGCAAGGCACTGCCGCCTTGCGGCATCGGGCTCAACGCCGGCGACATGGTGCTGGGCAACATGGGCAGCTCCACCCGGCAAAACTACACGGTGCTGGGGCCGGCGGTGAACCTGGCCTCGCGCCTCTGCGGCGCCGCGCCCGGCGGGCAGGTTTTGCTCAGCGAGAGCTTCTTCCGCCAGGTGATGCGCCAGATGCCTTCCGGCTGGGTGGCCACCCACCGGACCGAGCGCCTGCCTTTGCCCGAGTCCGAGAGCAGCGCCAGCGACAGTGGTGGCAAGGTGGAGCGGCTTGAACCGCTGCCCGCTTCCCTGGATGGCCGCGTCACCGGCATCGGCCCGGAGGGCGAGCCACCCGTCTACGTTTTTCGCTACCGCTATGCGCTTGAGGTCAAGGGCGTGAGCGCGCCCATCGTAACTTTGTCCGTCGAGCAACCGCGTACCGGAGTCGCCGCCCCGCTGGAGGCGCAGGCGAGCGAGCCGGAGCGCTCCGAGCGCCTGCTGGGGCGCTACCGGCTGGACCGCCCGATTGGCCGCGGTGGCATGGGCGAGGTCTGGCGGGCGCGGGACCAGTTTGGCAACCGGGTGGCGGTGAAGACGCTGCTCTCGGGCGAGGCCGCCACCGAGGGGCAGATCCGCCGCTTTCAGCGCGAGGCGCAAATCATGAGCCGCCTGCAGCACCGCAACCTCTGCCGCGTGTTCGAGGTCGGGGAATGGGAGCGCCAGCACTACATCGCGATGGAGTTGGTCGACGGCGTCTCCCTGCGCGACTTGATGCGCCGCCCCGAGGCCGGTAGCGTGGCAGTCTCCAGCCTGGCCGAGGCGGTGCGGGAGTCGCGCTCCGCGAGCAGCGGCCCGGGCGGGGACGAAAGCCGGGCGGAGATCAGCGCCCTCGTGCGCGAGGTCAAAAGCGCCATCACCCACACCACGGCGGCCGGTAGCCCGAGCGACGGGCTCATCCCGGTCTCGCCCAGCGGGGTTGTGGAAACACCCGCCGACCAGACTTACCAAGGGCGGGTCTTCCCCCGCCAGCAGGCACTCAGCCTAGTCCACCAGATCGGGGAGGGCGTGCAGGCCGCGCACGAGGCCGGCGTGCTCCACCGCGACCTCAAGCCGGCCAACATTCTGCTGCGCGAAAACGGCGAGCCGGTGGTGATGGACTTCGGCCTGGCCAAGCTCCACCGCGAGGACGGGGGCGAGCTTTCGCTGACTGGGCAGGTGCTGGGCACGATCGAGTACATGGCGCCGGAGCAGGCCCGTTCCTCGCGCGAACTCGACGAGCGGGCGGACGTCTTCAGCCTCGGGGCGATCCTCTTCGAGCTGCTCACCGGCCGCAAGTGCCTGCAAGCCACCGGCAATCTGCTGGCGGATTCGCGGCGGCTGGAGGAGTTCGAGCCCGAGCGCGCCAGCAAATACAATCGCCGGATCGATTCCGACCTCGACGCCATTCTCCTCAAGGCGCTGGCCCCCGACCCCGCCCGGCGTTACCGCAGCATCCTGGCCCTGCTCAGCGACATCGAAGCCTACCAGGCGGGCCGGGTGATTTCGGCCAAGACTCCGAGTTCAATCGAGATTCTGTGGAAGCTGATTCGCCGCAACGCCGCGGTCAGTAGCACCGTCGCCACCGCGCTGGCGCTCCTGCTGGCCGGAGCCGTTTACGCCTTCTACTGGATCAACCGCGAGCGCGACATCGCTGCCCTTCAACGCGAGGCCGCCGAAGCCCGCAACCTCCTTCGGCACGAACCCGCCCGCAGTCTCGCCGACGTCCGACGCGCCACCGAACGCAGCCTGGGGAATCTCGGCGCGGTGCTGCCCTCGGTCCAGTTCGCTTTGGGCGAGGTGATGATCAAGGCGCCGCAGGTCTGGCGCACGTATCTGGGTCCGGAGCCGGTGACGGCCCTGGCGGTACTGCCGGCCTCGGAAGACCGGCCGATGTACGTAGCGGCCATTCATGAAGAGAAGCTGAATTGGCTGGACCAATACGGCCAACCGGTGGGTGAGCCGGTCGAACTGGATGGGGCTGGAGGAGGGATCCGCCTGTCGTTTCTCGGCACCGTGGAGCATTCGGCTGGTGTTGCGATTAGAGCCCGGAATGGACACTGGTTCTCGAGCGGACCGGGACAAACCTTGCGGCCCCTGCTGGGGACGGAATTCTCAGATCCCAGGGTGGAGGCACTTAAGGCGAAAGGGAGTTCATGGGCGTTAAATCAACGTTCCCCCCTGGCCACAGGACAGGCGAATGGAACGGTCAAGGTTTGGCGGCTCGAGAAGGATGGCTCCTTCTCTGAGCCGGTCATCATCCGCGGCCACACCGACGCGGTCACGGCGGTCGCCTGGAGTGGCGACGATCAGCTGGCGACGGGCTCGCGAGATCGGACAGTCCGCATCACCGGACCGGAGGGCCAGTACTTGGGCGACCCGATCCAGGGGCACGAGGGTGCGATCATGGCCTTGGCTTGGGCCGACGACGGCATGACCCTCTACAGTGCGGGCAGCGACGGCACCGTGCGCCGCTGGGACGTGAGCCAGTTCCAGACGCGCCCGCCGCAAGAGATCGAGCCCGGCCCCGTCCCCACGCAAAGCGTGCGCGTGACCAGTCCGGACGGCGACTGGGTGGCGGAGGCCGACGGCAGCAGCGTGGTGCGGCTCTACCCGAAGGGCCAGCCCGGCGAGGCGCGCGAGCTTTACGGCCACTGGATGCCGGTCTGCGCGTTGGCGTTTTCACCCGACGGACGCACCCTGGCCACCGGCGGCAAGGACCACGCCGTCATGCTCTGGAACCGGGACGGCGATCTGATTTCCCCGCCGATTCTGATCCACCTGGCGCCCGTGGTTGGGTTGGCCTTTACGCCCGACGGGCGGAAGGTCATCACGCAAAGCACCGACGGCACCAGCCGCGAGTTTCTGGCCACGCCGGAGGGTTGGCTGGAGCGGCTGAGAGGGAGAGAGGCCTTGGAGAGCGCCGCCAGCCAGGACCAGCCGTAGCAGGACCATCCTGGTCCTGCCACTTGGTCCAAGGGATCGCCAAACCCACCCTGAGCAGAATGCTCCTGCGACGGACTGCGCCGTTCGCCTTGCCGTGGTCGCGACGATTCTACTTCAGCGCTTCCTTGATCTTGTCGAGATCCGGCAGCTCGAGCGGCGAGGGGGTCTGCTCGCTGTGGAGGATCTTGCCGTCTTTGCCGATGACAAAGACCGCGCGGTGGCAGAAGTCGCCGATGTCGAGTAGGCCGGGCAGAAGCACGTCGTAGGCCTTGGAGACCTCGTGATTTTTGTCGCTGAGCAGGGTGACGTTGATGCCCTCCTTCTCCGCCCAGGCCTGCTGCGCGAAGGGGGAATCCGTGCTGATGCCGTAGACCACCGCGTCGAGTTCCTCGTAGGCGCCCAGCCCGCCGGAGACATCGCAGAGTTCCTCGGTGCAGACACCGGTGAACGCAGCGGGGAAAAACAACAGGACAACCTTCTTCCCGCCGAGGGCGTCGCTGAGTTTGACGGGCAGGACCATTTTGTCGCCCGCGTCTTTGGCGGTCATGAGGGTGAAATCAGGGGCTTCGGTGCCGGGGGCTAGGGCCATGGGGAGTCTCCTTGTGGTTGGGGTTAGGTTCGGTAAACGGCAAGTAAGCAGCTTGCGCGCGCAGCGCAAGCGACGATCCGGAGAGCGGGTCGCCACCAACGCAAAAAGCCCCTCCGGGAAGGAGGGGCTTTTTTGACGCGGCGGGAAGCCTTAGGCGCTGGCCGGCTCCGCCGGGGCGGACTCCGCCTGCTGGGCGCGCTCGCGCATGGCGACTTTGCGGCTGAGCTTGCAGCGGCCCTTGTCGTCGATGCCGATGCACTTGACCCAGACCTCTTCGCCGACCTTGGCCACCTTGGCCATTTTCTCGACGCGCTCCTCGCTCCACTCGGAGATGTGGACGAGGCCGTCCTTGCCCGGCATGCACTCGACGAAAGCGCCGAATTCCTTAACCGTGACGATGCGGCCGCGGTAGATCTTGTCGACCTCGATCTCGCCGACCATGCCTTCGATGATTTCCTTGGCGCGCTCCATGCCGGCGGCGCTGTTGCAGTAGATGCGCACGCTGCCGTCGTCCTCGATGTTGATCTCGGCGCCGGTCTCCGCGACGATGCTCTTGATGTTTTTGCCGCCCGGCCCGATGACGAGGCCGATCTTGTCGGGGTTGATCATGAGCGTCTCGATGCGCGGGGCGTGGGCGCTGAGCTCCGTTTTGTGGCCGGAGATGACCGTGTCCATGAAGTCGAGGATTTGCCCGCGGGTGCGGGTGGCGTCGTCGATCGCGTCCTTGATCAGCTGCAGCGGGATGCCCGGCAGCTTGAGGTCGAGCTGGAAGCCGGTGACGCCGTTGCGGCTCCCCGCCAGCTTGAAGTCCATGTCGCCGTAGTGGTCCTCGGCACCCAGGATGTCGCTGAGCAGGGTGTGGCGCTTCATTTCCTTGCCCTCGTACTCGGTTACCAGGCCGACGGAGATGCCGGCCACCGGTGCGGTGAGGGGTACGCCCGCGTCGAGCAGGCTGAGCACGCCGCCGCAGATCGAGGCCATCGAGGTGGAGCCGTTGGACTCCATCACCTCGCTGGTGACGCGGATGGCGTAGGGGAAGTCGGCCTCGTCCGGGATGACGGCGCGGACGGAGCGCTCGGCGAGCGAGCCGTGGCCGATCTCGCGGCGGTTGAGCCCGCCCACGCGGCCGGTCTCGCCCACGCTAAAGGGCGGAAAGTTGTAGTGCAGGATGAAGCGCTTGGTCGTCTCGCCACCGGTGTAGCCGTCCAGGTCCTGGGCCTCGTCGGTCGGGGCCAGGGTGGCCAGGCACACCGTCTGGGTCTCGCCGCGGGCGAAGAGGGCGGAGCCGTGGCTGCGCGGCAGCAGGCCGGTTTCGCCGTCCAGCGGGCGGATTTCGTCCACCTTGCGGTGGTCGGAGCGCTTGTGGTTGTCGAGGATTTCCGTGCGGAAGGCCTGCACCTCGAGCGCGTTGAAGGCGGTCTCGATGGCGAAGTCGGTCGCGTCCGGATGGGCCTCTTTGATTTTTTCGGCCACTTCCTTCTGCAGAGCGCCGACGGCGGCGTAGCGCTCTTGCTTGCTCTGGCCGTAAATGGCCTCGTTGATGCGGCCGCCGGCCACCTCGCGGGCGATCTGGTGGAATTCCTCCGGTGCGGTGTAGAGCTCAACCTCGCGGGCGGGCTTGCCGCACTTTTCCTTCAGTTCCTTCTGGAGGGCGATCGGGATTTGCACCTGCTCCTGGGCGTAGTCCAGCGCCGCCTTGAAGTCGGCCTCCGGCATTTCCAGGGCGCTGCCCTCAATCATGATGATCTCGTTTTCCGAGCCGACGTAGACCAGGTCCAGGTCGCTGATGGCTTGCTGCGGGTGGGTCGGGTTGGTCACGAACTGGCCGTCAATCCGGCCCACGCGCACCGCGCCGACCGGGCCGGCGAAGGGGATGTCGGAGACCATAAGCGCGGCGCTGGCGCCGTTCATGCTCAGGATGTCCGGGTCGTTCTCACCGTCGCCGGAGAGCAGGGTGGTGATGATCTGGGTGTCGTAGAGGTAGCCCTTGGGGAAGAGCGGGCGCAGCGGGCGGTCCGTCATCCGGCAGGTCAGGATTTCCTTTTCCGTCGGGCGGCCTTCGCGCTTGAAGTAGCCGCCGGGGATCTTGCCGACGGCGGCGGCGCGCTCGCGGTACTCCACGGTTAGCGGGAAGAAGCTCTGGCCTTCCTTGATCGAGCGGGCCGAGACGACGGTGACGAGGACAACGGTCTCGCCAAAGCGGACGACCACGGCGCCGTCGGCGAGTTTGGCCAAACGGCCGGTTTCAATTTCAATGGGGTGAGCGCCGAACTGGGCGCTGGCAACAGTCGCGGTGGACATGCGTTTCTCCTTGGGTGGAAGCGGGCGGGGCACCGGGCGGCTCAACAAAAAGCCGGGGCGTTCGTCCGCGGTTGGGTTGGGGTGGGGATCGCCGGAGGCAACCGCCTTGGTTCGGCCGGGCGGCCCAACCGAGGAACGCAGAGGACAATGAACCCACCTGCGGCCGGTGCGCAGGATGAAAGGGAAAGGGTTGATTGTTCTCTGAGCTTCGACGGGGGGAGGAACCGCGGCCAGAAAGGCGGTTACTTGCGGAGATTGAGTTTCTTCAAAAGAGTTTCGTAGCGCGGACGGTCGGTCGTGGCCAGGTAATCCAGCAGCTTGCGGCGCTGGGCAACCATGCGCAGGAGGCCACGGCGGGAGCTGTGGTCCTTCTTGAACTGCTGCAGATGGTCCGTCAGGTGGTTGATGCGATGCGTCAGCACCGCCACCTGGACGTCGGCGGAACCGGTGTCCTTGTCGTGCAACTGAAAGTCTTTTGTGATTTCAGCTTTTTCTAAGGTTTCCATAATCGAGAGTCGGCGAATGTAAGGGCTTCCCGCGGCACCCGCAAGCCTATTCTTGATCGGGGTGTCACCGTGGCCAGTGCCGCCCTTGAAACGACGGGTTCGACGTCGGATGCGATTTTTTTGACGGAATCTACGGAAGGGACCAAATGAGGTTGGTTAACCGCCCGCCGCCGGGACGTCGGCGGCTACCGGCACCAGGCGCCGCCCTAGCAGGAAAGGCCATGACGCCAAGCGGAGGGCGGAGCTCCCGCTCCGCCACACGAAAAGGACGTGTGGCAACGCTCAACGGAGGGCTAGCTCCCGCTCCGCCGCACGAATAGGATGGGAGACGACACCAACGGAGGGCGGAGCTCCTGCTCCGCCGCAAGCAGGCTGGGTGATCTTGCGCATGCGATTTCGCTCATTTGGAAAATTTGGTCACTCCGTCACGACAAGCTCAGACCCGCTTCTTCGCCTTCTTGTAAACGCTCTGATACTCCTTGGCGGCGGCATCCCAGCCGTAGTCGATGGACATGGCCTGGGCCTGAAGTTCCGCCAGCCGGTCGTCAGCCTCGGCCAGAGCGATCGCCGCGCGCAACCCGGCCAGGAGGGTCTCGGCGCTGCCTTCGGGCAGCGCCACCGCGGGGATGAGGCCCTTCTCCTTCTTGTTGACCTTCTTTTTGCCGGGGCTGACGGGCAGCAGCCAATCCCGGGCCGCTCCTTGGTGCTCGGTGACGGGCAGGACGCCGAGCCGGGCGGCCTCGAGGATCGGCTCGATCGTGGTAGGGTAGCCGGCTGGGCAGAGGAGGAAGTCCGCCCCTGCCAGAAGGTGAAAAAGGTGGCCTGGATTGGCGGTCGGCTGAAAGGCGATCTGCTTTGGATAAGCCTCGGCCATGTTCCGGAAGTAGTCGCGCAGGAAGGGTTCGCCGTCGGCCGCAACCACAAGCTGCATTTGGGCGCCGACCAGCTCGTTCATGACTTGCATCAGCCGCTCGCAACCGGAGGCCGCCGATAGCGGCGCCAGCCAGGCGAGCAGGGGCGGGCGTTTCTTGGCCGCCAGGCCGAGCAGCTTCTGCAGCTCCCTTTTGCAGGCGGCCTTGTTGCCGGGTTTCTTCGTGGAGAAAGGCTTGCCGCAGTCCGCGATGGTGGACGGATCCCAGAAGTCGGTGTCGATGCCCGGGTGGATGCCGCGCAGGCGCCCGCCGGCGTCCGCGTCGCGCAGAACGCCATCGAGCCCGGCGCCGAATTCCGGCGTGCAGGCGTCGGCCGCGTAGGCCGGGCTTACCGTGGTGACCGCGTGGGCGAAGGCCATCCCGGCCTTGGCCAGGTTGAGGTCGCCGTGAAACTCCAGCCCGTGCGGGGCAAAGTAGTTCCACGGAAGGTTGGTGAGCTCGAAGTCCCGCCGGTGCGAGCGGCCCTGCTCCGTCAGCGTGGTGAAGGTGAAGACGGTGGGCAGCGCGAGCCCAAGCTGGCGGGTAATGGCCGGAACCGCGCCGGTGGGCCAGTCCACGCAGTGGAGCAGCGTGGGCGCGGGCTGCACGTGGGGCAGCAGCGCGATGGCCCCGTGGCTGAAGAAGAGGAAGCGCGAGGGATTGTCGCCGTAGGGGGCGTCCTCCGGTCCGTAGACGAGTTCGCGGTTGAAGAACTCGTCGCGCTCGAGCAGCCAGAGCGGGACGCCTCCGGCGGAGACCGCCCGCCAGACCCGCACCATCAGTTCACTGTGGCCCAGCTTGACCTTAAGGTGCAGCTCGGTCGCCTCCAGGTGGTCGAGCCGCTCGGCCAGAGGACGGTAGAACGGCATCACCAGGCTCACGGCCTGACGTTGGCGGCGCCAGGCGGCGGAGAGCCCAGCCGCCAGACGGCCCGCCACGGTGGACGGTCCGTCGACCGGGCTGGTGTAGCCGGCAAGCTCGGGGGTGGCGATCAAAATGCTCATTTGCGTGTCCCCCTCGATGTGTTAACCCATGGCATGTTTATCGACGCGCTGTACCGGATGCTCTCCGCGCCGGACTACCAACCCCTTAACCAACAGGCGCTCGCACGCAAATTAAAAATTCCGCCCGGCCGCCGGGCCGAGTTTACCCTGCGGCTGGAGGAGGAAGTGGCGCGCGGCGGGATTGTCAGTATCCGCAACGGCTTGTACGTGCTGCCGCAGACGGTCGGCCTGCTGGCGGGCACCTTCACCGGTAACGAGCGCGGCTTTGCCTTCCTGCGCCCGGACAGCTTTGATGGGCCCGACGTTTACATCGCGGCCGGCGACACCAGCACCGCCATGCACGGCGACCACGTGCTCCTGCGCCTGGACAAACCGGGCCAGAATCGTCGCCGCCGGGTCGGGCGCCGCGGGGCCGACGGCGAGGAAAAGCTCAGCGGAAAGGTCATCCGGGTGCTCAAGCGGGCCCGCACGCAAATCGTCGGCATTCTGCAAAAGACTTCCTACTTCCATTACGTGGTGCCGGATGACACCCGCATCCCGCAGGATATTTACGTGCCCGACCCGGAGCCGCCCATCCCGATTGGCCACAAGGTGGTGGCGCGCCTGCGAGACTGGGACAGCCCGCACGTCAACCCCGAGGGCGAGATCGTTGAAGTGCTCGGCCCGCCCGACCAGACCGGGGTCGACATCCTGGCCATCATCCGCAAGTGCGAGCTGCGCGAGGCCTTCCCGGAACCGGTCCTAGCCGAGGCGCGCCGCATCCCTACCGCCATCCCGGAAGAGGAGATCGCCCGGCGCGAGGATTTTCGTTCCCGCTTTGTTTTCACCATCGACCCGGACGACGCCAAGGACTTTGACGACGCGCTCTGCTGCCGCGTGCTGCCGAACGGCGACTACGAAGTGTGCGTGCACATCGCGGACGTGTCGCATTACGTCAAACCCGGCACGGCCATGGAAGCCGAAGCCGTCGTGCGCGGCAACAGCACCTACTTGGTGGACCGCGTCATCCCGATGCTGCCGGAGAAGCTCAGCAACGGCATCTGCTCGTTGCGCCCGCACGAAGACCGGCTGGTGAAGACGGCCGTGCTGCGGCTCAGCCCGGACGGCCAGGTCAAGCGCGCGCGGTTCGTCTCCGGCGTCATCCACAGCAAGAAGCGCCTGACCTACAAGCAAGCCATGGGCTACATCGCCAAAAGCAGCCGCACGCCCATCGGCCGGGAAGTGCAGCGGCTGCACAAGATCGCCCAAAAGCTGCGGGCGCGGCGCTTCGCCCAAGGTGCGTTGGACCTGGACTTCCCGGAGATCAAGGTGCGCCTGGACGAAGCCGGGCGGCCGGTGAAGATCGAGAAGATGGAGAATGACGAGTCCCACCAACTGATCGAGGAATTCATGCTGCTGGCCAACGAGCAAGTCGCGCGGCATCTCAAGAACCAGTCGATCCCCGCGATGTACCGCGTGCACGAGGACCCGGACCCGGACCGGCTGGAGGAATACCGCCAACAGGCGAAGGCGCTCGGCTTCTCCGTCGGCGACCTGACCAAGCGGGGCGAAATCCAAAAGCTGCTCAAGCGCGCGGCGGGCACGCCGGAGGAGCCCACGATCAAGGTCAACCTGCTCAAAAGCATGAAGCGGGCGGTTTACTCGCCGAGCCCGGACGGCCATTACGGTTTGGCCAAGGCCAACTACACGCACTTTACTTCGCCCATCCGGCGCTACGCGGACCTGCTCGTGCACCGGGCGCTGTTCACCTCCGGCAAGCGCCGCGAGTCCCCCGCCGCGGGCCAGCTCGGGCACCTGGCGGTGCAGCTCACGCGGACGGAGAAAAACTCCTCCGAGGCGGAGATGGAAAGCCAGAAGCTCAAGAAGCTCGAATACTTCGGCCGGTACGTGGACGACGGCCGCGCCCATTTCCGCGCGCAGATTCTGGAAATCCGCGCCTTTGGCCTGTTGGTCGAGCTGCCGGACTACCAGCTCCAGGGCGCCATCCGGATGAGTGATCTCCAGGGCGACGTTTACTTCTTCCAGTCCCGCCACCAGAAGGTCGTGGGCCGCAAGACGGGCGCCGCGCTCGGTCCGGGCATGTCCGTGCGGGTGGGCGTGCGCAGCGTCGATTTCATCAAGAAACAGGTCAACTTCTTCCTGCCCAAGCCGCGCAAGGACACGCTCAAGCCGCCCAAGGCAACCAACGAGCGCCCGGGCTCCTCGCGAGCCAAGCGCAACTTTCGCCCCAAACGCCACCGGACTGGCAGATAACTTGCATCCCCTCAAGAACCGTACGTTCAAGCCAATGGATCACGCTCCCAAGCCGCCCATGGATGCCGAAACCGCCTGGAAGGACCTGACCACGCGCGAGACCCAGTTGCGCCTGCACATCATCCGCTCGGAAGAGTACCTGCGCCACTTCGACCGTGACTACAAGCGCCAGGTCTTCATGCTCTACCTGAGCATCATGCTGCTGCTGCTCTTCCAAAGCTGGTTTCTGTACCGCACGGTGGGGTTGACGCAGTGGGAGATTGCCATGTGCGTTGCCGGGGTTGGCGTGTTGGCGATTTTGAACTGCCTGTTGCTGATTCGGACAAAGATGTTCCTGCGCCGGGTCAACGAGGCCTGGATCGCGCCGCAGGAAAAAATCGCCCTGGACAACCTCCGCGAGGAACGCCGCCAACTGACCGCCCGGACCGGCACGCCCAAAACTGCCTAGGCTTGCGCGGGGCGGGGGGCTCGTTCACGGTGGCCGGCGATGATTCCCGGCCTGCTTGCTTGGCTGATCACGGTTCCGCTTTTGCTCGTGGGCGTGGTCGGGTTGTTTGCGCCCTTCGTGCCGGGCCTGGCCTTCATCTACGCGGGCACGGCGCTGCACAAGTTTGCCTTTTTTACGCCGCATCCGATTTCCTGGACCGCTTTTGCGCTGCTCACGCTGATCTTTGTGTTCGCGCAAGGGCTGGAGATGGGGGCCGGTTTTCTAGGCGCCAAGACCCAGGGAATGACCCGGGCGGGCTTCTGGTGTGGCCTGGCCGGTCTTTTTATCGGACTCTTTTTGAGCCTGCCGGGCGTGATCTTGGGCCCGCCAGTAGGTGTCTTTGGGGGCCAGCACTGGGTGTCGAAGCAAGCGGCCAAACCGGCGCTGCGCACCACCATTGCTTTTCTGCTGGGCACGGCGGCGGGGCTGGTTTTTAAGCTGCTTGGGGCGGTGATGCTGCTGGCGGTGTTTGCGCTGGCGCTGGCGGGCTACCTTTAACCGCGCTGGGCAGAATGCCGTTGGCCTTGAGGAGGTAGTCCACCTGCTCGCGTTCCAGGAAGACGGGTCCGCCGAGGGCGGCCGCGCCGATGAAAATCCGCGCGCATTTTTCCAGGTTGAGCAGCGTGCAAAGCGCCTCCCGCGCCGAGCCCGCCAGGACGTAAACGCCGTGGTTCTCCAGCAGGATGATGCGCGGGGCCGAACCGTAACGCGTGTGGAAGTACTCCACCTCGTTGCGGACGCGCAGGGCCAGGGCGAGGTCGCGCTCGATGGCGGGAATGAGCAGCATGGCCGGGCCGCAATGCTTGACCTGCTCGGGCGTGAGGTGGTTCTGCGCGAAGCTGCGGGCCTGGGGCGAGCAGAGAATCTGGCCGACGTGGTCGGGATGGGCGTGGACGGAGTAGGCCACCCCGGAGTTCCCCAACAGGCAGGCATGGATGAGCGCGTCGGGCGAGAGCGGGGTGTCGGCACCGTCGCAGCGGGCGCCCACCAGGCATCGGTTGAGCTCGGGCGTGCCGAAGGTCTTGTTGTCGAGCAGGGGCAGCAGCATTTGGGACTGCGTGCGGACAAAGTCGCTGGCGGTGAGCGTGACCAGGTCGGTGTGGGGCGCCTGCATCCAGAAGGTCTCGGCGTCTGCGGCGGCGGCCAATGAGCCCTCGCCGGGCAGGACGAGCCGCCGGGACTCCACGCCGACAGCGCGGGCGAGCTCCGTCAGCGAGGAATCGGCGGGGACGACGGCGTCCATTCGACTGAGCGTAGGCACCAAGCCAAACAAGGCAAACGCCAAATTGGCCCCGGCCGGGCCAGATGCCGCTTGCCCCGTCAAGGACGGGTGTCATGTTGGGAACATGAAGATTTCCATCGGGTCGGATCACGCGGGTTTCCCCTACAAGACTGAGATCATCAAGATGCTAAAAGAGGAGGGCCACGAGGTGCTCGACTTCGGCACCGAGAGCAAAGAGAAGTGCGACTACCCGGACTTTGTCTGCCCCGCCGCCGCCGCCGTGGCCAAGGGCGAGGCCGAGCGCGGCATCGTGCTGGGCGGTTCCGGCAACGGCGAGGCCATCGCCGCCAACAAGATCAAGGGCGTGCGCTGCGCGTTGTGCTGGGACGAGTACACCGCCGAGTACGGCCGCAAGCACAACGACTGCAACTGCATTTCCATCGGCAAGCGCACCATCCCGCTCGAGCTCGCGCTCAAGATCGTGCGGATCTACTTGGCGACCGAGTTCGAGGGCGGCCGCCACGTTCCGCGCATCGAGAAGACGATGGCCTGGGAGCAACGCGACCCGGCGACTTATTAGATGGGGAGGAAAACCCCCTTCCGCCTTTCTGGGATGGCGGTGCCTGAAGTGCCGAGGTGGCCGGCCCTGGCGTTGGTCGGCGTGATCGTCTTCGCCTTGGCAGGCGTTTTGATCTGGTCGTGGGCCTACACTTTGTCGAGCCCGATTGACATCGATGGCAATGCCATCTCCTTCCGCTCCAATCGTTTTTTCCAGTACGCCATGATCCTTCAGATGCAGGCCACTTTTTCGATATTCTGGTTCATCATGGCGCGTGAGTTTGGTCGCATGATTAGGCTCAAACTGGCCGGGCGTCCGCCATCCAACGACCGAATTGGACCGGCGATGCTGATCCGAGAGGAGCACATCACGCGTTTGCGCTTCGGGCCAATCTCCCCTTGGAACGGTGCTTTTGCGGCGTACGTTGGCAGTGCCGTGATTCTCGTAATGCTGACGGTTCCGGTAGCGCTCTTGGTCATGTGGCTCATGATCCGACTATCCGGAGAGTTTTGGCTCAGTGCCGAGGCGTTTCTGGTGGTCTACCTGGCGATCCCATTTGCGGTCGCAGTTTGGGGCTTTTGGCATCAGTGCAGGCTCAACGCGCTAGAAGCTTCGGATTTGATTATTAACCATGCGGACGGGCAGGTTCGGCTTCCGTTAGGACAAAACGCCTCTGAAGGTCTTTTGTTCCCTCGACCCGAGCGACACTTCCAGGGGGTGGCTATTGACGAGATCCGGTCCGTGAAAATGCCCTGGCCGGATCAACATGCCGGGCCCTGGTGCCCTTGCCTTTACGTGCTCGATGCGCAGTCAAAGCCGAGGAAAATTCACGTTTGTTCCGCGGGGACGGAAAAGGAGGGCCGCGCGGTGGTCAATTTTTTGAAGGCGGAACTGAACCTGTGAGGTCGGCAATCGAACCGGGGCTTGTCCGCAGGATGGCGTCTGGCATGCTAGGCGGGTCGGGGATGGGGCGCGATGGCATTTGAATCCAAACAATATCGGGAAGGAGCGGGGGGCTTTGAGCCTACGGCCCCCGGGCGGCGGAAGAAATCCGGCTGGACCGGCGGCGTGGCTATGGGGCTCTTTGCCCTCTTTTGGTCGGCGATCGTGATGGTGTTCAACGGCTTTATCGGCTACGGCATTTACAAGAACGTTCAGGCCCAGGACTTCCTCGAGACGACCGGGGTCGTCACCCACAGCGAGGTGGATCGTCGCAGCGACTCCGACGGCACCACTTACAGTGCCGACATCCGTTACGACTACGAGGTCAAAGGCCAGACCTACACTCACGACAAACACGCCTATGGCGCGATGGGCAGCTCCGACTACGATCTGGCGCACGGCGTGGTGCGGCGCTTTGCGGAGGGCAAGGAAGTCACCGTCTATTACAACCCCGCCGATCCGCAGGACGCGGTGCTGGACCGCAGTTTTGAGAGTATTCCGTGGTTCATGCTGCTCTTCCTGACCCCGTTTAATCTGGTGATGTTGGGCCTGTGGGCGGGCTGCGGGTACGGCGTTTACCGCGCCCTTTTTGGAAAAGAGGAGGGGACCGTGGGCGGCCACCAGGTCGAGCACCGGGGCTTCCAGACGCGTGTGAAGATCGGGCAGGGCAGCCCGTTGATCACCGGGATGGTAGGGATCGGGATCGTCAGCTTTATCGCCATTTTTCCGATTGCCTTCCTGGGACTGACCAATAACTACTACGCCCTGATCGGCGCGGCCGTTCTCATGGGGGCGGCGGGTATCTTCGGCGCCGTCTGGCAGGCTGGGCGCAATGCCAGCGGCAAGGGCGACCTCGTTATCGACCGCACGGCGATGAAGTTGATCGTGCCGCCAACGAAGGGCTTTGGCGAGCCGACCGAGCTGAGCCTGATGGAGCTTAACACGGTGGGGGTCAAGCGGGTGAGCAACTCCAAAAACAGTACTCAGTTCGCGCCGACGGTCACCTACCTGGATCAGAACGAAATCCGCCAGGAAGTGCTCCTGTGTCAGTGGAGCGACGAAGCCGCCGCCGAGGAGCTGGCCGACTGGCTGCGCCAGGAACTGGGCCTGCCCACCCCCGGGGCGTGAAGCGCCCGCGGAAGGGGCAAAAATTTGTGTCAATTTTATGAAGAAAAGCCTTGCGCTTTTGGATGATTCTGAGAGTCTAACTGTCCCGCTGATGCCATCGACATTCCCTCTGGCTCAGTTGGCCGCCGCGGAAAAGCGGTGCGGACAGACGAGAAAAAGCGTGTGACGGCACGCCGGTTCGGCCTCGGCCCAAGACCCCAGCGCGCGTCGTCCTCCATGCGAGAGCAAGCTTCCCAAAGCACGCCACGCATGGCGTGTTTTTCTTTTCTCCGCATTTTCCGTCCATCGATCCGTGGGTTCTCTTGCCAGCCGATGCGCTCCAAGACGCCCTCCGTGTCGGCGGAATCCAAGACCCAGCCCAGACAACCCCGAACAAATCTCCATGCCGACCATCAATCAGCTCGTCCGCAAAGGACGCAAACTGCAGAAGAAAGCGACCAAGTCGCCCGCGCTTAAGCGCTGCCCGCAGCGCCGGGGCGTTTGCGTTCAGGTGATGACCCGGACGCCGAAGAAGCCGAACTCGGCCCTGCGTAAGGTCGCGAAGGTCCGGCTGACAAACGGCTTCGAGGTCGTGGCCTACATTCCGGGCGAGCAGCACAACCTGCAGGAGCACTCCATTGTGCTGGTGCGCGGCGGCCGCGTGAAGGACCTTCCGGGTACCCGCTACCATATTGTCCGCGGCACGCTGGACGCCCTTGGCGCGGCCGGGCCTTCCAACACCAACAAGGTCAACCGCAACCGCAGCCGTTCCAAGTACGGCGTGAAGAAGCCGAAGGCCAGCGACAAGTCTTAATCCCTTTTTCCCAACCCCTCAACCCAACTTCCTCCCACCATGGCACGACGTCGAGCAGCAGTGAAGCGAGTCAACCTCCCGGACGCGAAATACGAGTCCAAGGAGGTCGAGCGCCTGATCAACACCGTCATGGGCTGCGGCAAGAAAGCCACCGCCCAGCGCATCGTCTACGGCGCGATTGACGACGTGAACAAGGACAACAACGACGGCGATCCGCTCGAGGTCCTGACCAAGGCGCTTGATAACGTGAAGCCCCGGCTCGAGGTCAAAAGCCGCCGCGTGGGCGGCGCCACCTACCAGGTGCCGATGGAAGTGCCGCACGAGCGCCAGATGGCCCTGGCCATGCGCTGGATGGTCGGCTTCGCCAAGCGCCGCAAGGGCACTCCGATGCGCCGTGCCCTGGCCAACGAAATCCGCGACGCCGCCGGCGGGCAGGGCAACGCCGTCAAGCGCCGCGACGACGTCCACAAGATGGCCCAGGCCAACCGCGCCTTCGCCCACTTCCGCTTCTAGGCCGTACCTCGAGACACGAACCCCCCAACCTCCACCCCGCGAGACCATGACCACCGAGCCCCAAGCCACCGTCAACGACCCCAAGCGCGAGTTCACGCTGGAGCGCACGCGTAACATCGGCATCTGCGCCCACATCGACGCGGGCAAGACGACGCTGACCGAGCGGATCCTCTTCTACACCGGCATGGTGCACAAGATCGGCGAGGTGCACGAGGGCACCGCCGTGACCGACTGGATGGACCAGGAGCGCGAGCGCGGCATCACGATCACCTCCGCCGCCACCACCTGCTACTGGCCGGTGCACCAGACGGAGGGCATCCAGAAGATTTACGATGGCGAGAAATTCCGCGTCAACATCATCGATACTCCCGGTCACGTGGACTTCACCGCCGAGGTGGAGCGTTCCCTGCGCGTGCTCGACGGCGCCATCGCCGTCTTCTGCGGGGTGGCCGGCGTGCAGCCCCAGTCCGAGACCGTCTGGCGCCAAGCCAACAAGTACAACGTCCCCCGCATCGCTTTCGTCAACAAGATGGACCGCACTGGGGCGGACTTTAACAACGCCGTCAATGACATGCGCGTGAAGCTGGGCGCCAACGCCTGGCCGGTCCTGATCCCGCTCGGCGCCGAGGACCAGCTCAAGGGCCAGATCGACGTCGTCAACCAGAAGGCCATTCTTTATTTGGACGACGACGCCTTCGGTTCCAAGTACGACGTGGTCGACATCCCGGATGACCTCAAGGACATGGCCAAGGAGGCGCTCGACAACCTGATCGAAGCCGTCGCCGACGTCGACGACGAGATCGCCGAGATGTTCCTGGAGGAGAAGACGCCTTCCGTGCTCGAACTCAAGGCCGGCATCCGCCGCGCCACCATCGCCCACAAGCTGGTCCCGGTTTGCGGCGGTTCCGCTTTCAAGAACAAGGGCGTGCAGATGACGATTGAATCCGTCATCGACTACCTGCCGGGCCCGCTGGAAGTGCCCGCCGCCAAGGGCGTGGATTCCCACGGCGAGGAAGTGCACGCCCCGGCCGGTGACGGCGGGCAGCTCTGCGGCCTGGCCTTCAAGCTTTGGGCGGACAAGTTTTACGGCAAGCTCGTCTTTACCCGGATTTACTCTGGAAAGCTGGAAAAGGGCACGCAGGTTCTTAATCCCCGCACCGGCAAGAAGGAGCGCGTCAGCCGCCTGATCCAGATTCAGGCCGACAAGCACGAGGACTGCGACGTGATCTACTCCGGCGATATCGCCGGCATCGTCGGCCTCAAGGACGTCAAGACGGGCGACACCCTGGCGATCCCGGGCTACGACATTTCGCTCGAGCCGCCGAGCTTCCCGGAGCCGGTCATCTCCATGGCGATCGAGCCCAAGAGCAAAGGCGACCGCGAAAAGCTTTCCGACGGCCTCGTGCGCCTTTCCGACGAGGATCCGACCTTTACCGTCCGCACGGACGAGGAAACCGGCCAGACCATCATCGCTGGCATGGGCGAGCTGCATCTCGACATCATCTGCGACCGCCTCAAGCGCGAGTTCGGCGTCGAGAGCAACCAGGGCGCTCCTCAGATCGCCTACCGCGAGACCATCACCGCCGACGCCAACGGCGAGGGCAAGCTGGTCAAGCAGTCAGGCGGCCGCGGCCAGTACGGCCACGTCGTCATCAGCATGATGCCGAATGAGCGCGGCAAGGGCATCACCATCGAGAACAAGGTGGTGGGCGGCAACATCCCCAAGGATTACATTCCGGCCGTGAAGAAGGGCCTGGAAGAAGGCCTGCTCAACGGCGTCATCAACGGCTCCCAGGTCATCGACGTGCACGTCGACATCACCGACGGCTCCTACCACGAGGTGGATTCGAGCGAGGCCGCCTTCAAGATGGCCGCCATCTTCGCCGTCAAGGAAGTGATGAAGAAGGCCAAGCCCATCCTGCTGGAGCCGATGATGCAGGTCGAGGTGACCACGCCGGAGGAATTCCAGGGCGACATCATGGGCGACCTCAACCGCCGCCGCGCCAAGATCGGAGAGATGATCTCCAAGGGCAGCGACTCCATCATCGCGTCCGAGGTGCCGCTTTCCGAGATGTTCGGCTACGTCAATAACCTGCGCTCCATGTCAAAAGGCCGTGCCGCCTACTCGATGGAGCCGTCCCACTTCGAGGAAGTGCCAGCCAACATCGTGGCCCAGATCACCGAGCAAAAATAACGCCGCCGACCGTTTCAACCTCTCCCCACTCCGACCATGGCCAACACCCGCATCCGCATCCGCCTGAAAGGCTACGACCACCACCTGATTGACCGCGCCGCGACCGAAATCTCGGAAACCGCGACGCGCACCGGGTCCGCCGTGGCCGGCCCCATCCCGATGCCGACCAAGACCGAGCGCTTCACCGTGAACCGCTCGCCCCACGTCGACAAAAAGAGCATGGACCAATTTCAGTTGCTGACCCACAAGCGCCTGATCGACATCCTGCACCCCACCGCCAAGACGGTGGACGAGCTCAAGAAGCTCAACCTGCCCGCGGGCGTGGACATCTTCATCAAGATCTAACCCGGGCCTCCGAAACCCCTTTAACGAACCCAACCCTTTACCAGCCAAGCACTCCGCGCAGACGGCGAACCCGACATGAGTATTGGAATTTTAGGACATAAGCTAGGCATGACCCGCGTCTACGACGACGCCGGGGTTGTTACCGCCGTGACGGTAATCGCCGCCGAGCCCAACACCATTGTACAGATCAAGGGCAGCGAGAAAGACGGCTACGAGGCCGTCCAGGTCGGCACCGGCGACCAGAAGGAATCCCGCCTGAGCAAGCCGCTGCGGGGCCACTTCGCCAAGGCCGGCGTCAGCCCCAAGCACACGCTGCGCGAGTTCCGCCTCGAGGCCAACGGCAACGGCGGCGCCCAGGAGGGCGACGCGGACCTCAAGGTCGGCGACGACATCACCGTCAACCGCTTCACCGCCGGCCAGATCGTCGACGTCATCGGCCTGAGCAAGGGCCGGGGCTTCCAGGGCGTGATGAAGCGCCACGGCTTCCACGGACAGCCGGCCAGCCACGGTTCCAAGATGCACCGCCGCCCCGGCGGCATCGGCATGGGCTCTACCCCGGGCCGCATCCCCAAGAATACGAAGATGCCCGGGCATATGGGCCACAAGCGCGTGACCGTGCAGAACCTCCGCATCGTCCAGGTGCGCGAGGACGACAACGTCCTGCTCGTGAAGGGAGCCATCCCCGGCGCCAAGGGCAGCCTCGTTGTCGTGCGCACGGCCATCAAGGGCCAGCCCCGCGAGAAGCAGAAACAGGAATCCAAGGCGATGAACCCGATCAAGGCCGCCAAGAAGGGCAAATAAGACTTTTACCGGACACGAACCATGGCGACTTCCGCAACCCCTCTCAGCGTCCAGGACGCCTCGGCCAAACTCAAGGTCGAGCTGATCGAGAATGGCATCGGCACCCAGGCCGTCCACGAGACTGTCGTGGCCTACCGCGCCAACCGCCGCGCCGGCACCCACAAGGTAAAAACCAAGGGTGAAGTGAGCGGCTCGAACAAAAAACCGTGGCGCCAGAAGGGCACCGGCCGGGCCCGCGCCGGCTACCGCCAGAGCCCGCTGTGGCGCGGCGGCGGTGTTGTGCACGGCCCTGTGCCTCGGGATTACTCCAAGAAGACCCCCAAGAAGGTCAAGAAGCTGGCCCTGCGCAAAGCGATCAGCGCCCGCGTCGCCGCTGGTGACGTCTACGTGGTGGCGGCCCCGAAGCTGGACCAGCCCAAGACCAAGACTCTCTTTAGCCAGTTGGCCTTTAACGAGGATTGCCGGGCGCTGCTCGTGCTGGAAGGCGTGGACCGCAACGTGGTCCTCTCCTCCCGCAACAGCCAACTGCTCGACACCGTGACGGCGGCCGACCTGAACGCCGAGCACCTCCTCAAATACGACCGCATCCTCGCGACCGACGCCGCCCTCGGCATCCTCGCGGAACGTCTCAACTAACTACCGAACCTTTCCCCACCATGCGCGAACCCTACGACATCCTGCGGCACCCGAGCGTAACCGAAAAGGCCACCGCCCTGAGCGAGAAAAGCCAGTACGTTTTCCGCGTGGCGCCCGACGCCACCAAGCAGGAAATCCGCTACGCCGTGCGCCAGGTCTTCAAGAAGAACGTCGTGCGCGTCAACACCATGAACGTGACGGGCAAGAAGGTCCGCGAGCGTTACGTCAGCGCCGGCAAAAAGCCGAACTGGAAGAAGGCCATCGTCACCCTCAAGGCGGGCGAAACAATCGACCTCGTGTAACGGACCCCGACCCAACCCTCCACCGAACCCCTTTCCATGGCACGCAAAGTCAACCCCCTGCTCAAGAGCTTCCGCCCGGTGACGCCTTCGCTGCGCTACACCGAGTTGCAGCGTAACGACGCCATCACCAAGAGCACGCCCGAGAAGAAGCTGACCGAGACGCGCAAGCGGACGGGCGGGCGCAACAGCTACGGCCGGATGACGATGCGCCGCATCGGCGGCGGCCACAAGCAGCGTTACCGCTTCATCGACTTCAAGCGCAACAAGCACGGCGTTGTCGCGACTGTCGAGGCGATCGAGTACGACCCGATCCGCACCGCCAACCTCGCGCTGGTCAAGTACGCCGACGGCGAGAAGCGCTACATCATTGCGCCGTCCAAGCTCAGCGTGGGCGACACCGTCCAGAGCGGCCCGGAGGCCCCGGCCGCGGTCGGCAACAGCCTGCCGCTGGCGAACATTCCGCTCGGCGCCGACATCCACAACATCGAGCTCATGCCGGGCAAGGGCGCCCAGATCGCCCGGACCGCCGGCGCCGGCGCAGTGCTCAACGCGGTCGACAAGGACTACGCGCTGATCAAGATGCCTTCGGGCGAAATCCGCAAGATTCACGCTAAGTGCTACGCCACGATCGGCGTGGTCGGCAACAGCGAGCACAAGGACGTCAAGCTGGGCAAGGCCGGCCGCAACCGCTGGCTGGGCCGCCGTCCGCGCGTGCGCGGCATGGTGATGAACCCGATCGACCACCCCAACGGCGGCGGCAACGGCAAGAGCAAGGGCGGTGGCGGACGCCAGCACCCGATGTCGCCCTGGAGCCAGCCGGCCAAGGGCTACAAGACCCGCAGCAAGTACAAGCCTTCGAACAAATTCATCGTGACCCGCCGCAAGAGCAAGAAGAAGAAACGCTAGGCCCCCCACCCCTTTAACGAGACCCAACCCGGAGAAAACCCACCATGGCACGCAGCCTTAAAAAAGGACCCTTCGTCGACGATTCGCTGATCAAGAAAATTGACCGGATGAACGAGAAGGGCGAACGCAAGCCGATCAAGACCTGGTCGCGCCGATCCATGATCACGCCCGAATTCGTCGGTCACACCTTCATGGTACACAACGGCAAGGTCTTTCACTCCGTCTTTGTCACGGAAAACATGGTCGGCCACAAGCTCGGCGAGTTTTCCCCGACCCGAACCTTCAAACGGCATGGCTCACACACGGAGAAAGCTGGCAAATAAGGATCAACCGCACGACTTTCCGGTCCTCCGCCTCTGGGCGTTGGGTCGGCTGGCAGCCCTCGGGCTGCTACTAGGGTTCAGCCCCCCGGGGCTCAGCCCGGCGAAGGCGCAAGCCGACGCTTCCCGTTCTTTAGAAAGCACAGAATCGGAACCCGCCGCCACTGGCGAGGGAGCCCCCTCTGCGCCCCAGAACCCGGAAAAGCAGATTCGTCAGCTCAAGGCGAAGGTGGGCGAGCTTGAGCGCCGCAACGAGCGGCTGGCCCAGAGCTTCGCCGTTGCCGACGCCGAAGCGGACCTGTTCCGCGAGCAGTATCAGCAGCTGCGCCTGCAGAACGTGGCCTTGGGGATGGACGCCCTGACCGGAGACGAAAAGGCCCTGCGCCAACGCTTGGTCCTGGCCGTGAGCGAGGGTTACCAGCGCGAGATGCAACGCCGCGAAGCCGTCAACCTGCTGGGCAACCTGCTGGTGGCCGCGCGCCGCGTGCTCGCCCAGGCGGAGAGCGTCGACGCCGAGCGCCGCGACACCTTCGAGGTGGCCGCCCGCCTGGTGGAAGGCTACCTGACCGGGACGAGCATCGGCCGCTTCGAAGTGGGCCAGAGCTTGCAGGACGGCAAGGTGGTGGACGTGAACGACAAGCTTTCCATGGTGATCCTCAACATCGGCAGCGGCCAGGGGGTCGAGCCAGGGATGCCGTTTTCGATTCTGCGCAACGGAAGCATCGTGGGCAAAGTCAAGGTCTACAACGTATTTGAGCAATTCAGCTACGCCTTGATCGAGTCCCGCGAGCACCTCGACAAACAAGACGAACCCCCTTTGATCGGAGACAAGGTAAAGGTATGGACCAGCCGCTAAACGCGGCGCTTTGCCGGACTTCGATCCCGAAACAGACAATCACAACCCAATCACCGGCTTCGGCTGGCACCTCCCATGGAAGTTAAATCAATCTACAAAAACGCGCGCATCTCGGCCTTCAAGTGCCGGGAGGTAACGCGTGAGATTCAGGGCCTGCCCGTGATGGAAGCGCTGGATGTGGTCAAGTTCTGCCCCAAGAAAGCCGCCCGGCTGGTGGGCAAGACGCTCAAGAGCGCCGTGGCCAACGCCGAGAACAACAACAGCCTGCGTCTCCAGAACCTGGTGGTGAAGGAAGCCGTTGTCGGTGAGGGGCGCACCATGAAGCGCTTTCGCCCGAAGGCCCGCGGCTCCGCCGGACGGATTCTCAAGCGCAGCAGCCACATCCGCATCGTGCTGACCGAGGACGAAACGCTGGCCCAGCCGAAGAAGAAATCCAGCCCGAAGAAGGCCGCCAAACCGGCCGCCTCCAAGGCCAAGAAGGAAACCGAACCGAAGAAGCCCGCCAAGGCGGACAAGAAGACCGAGGCCAAGGCCGAAAAAAAGGCCGAACCGAAGACTGAAACCAAGCCCGACGCTACGCCGGACTCGAAGGAATAACCGCGAGCGCAACCAAACCGCGACACACCAAACACGACTATGGGACAGAAAGTAAATCCGATCGGCTTCCGCGTGGGCTTCAAACGCAACTGGCGCAGCATGTGGTACGCCAGCAAGAAAGACTTCCCCGTTTACCTTTACGAGGACGCCCAGATCCGCACCTTCATCAAGAAACGCCTGGAAAGCGCCGCCGTGAGCAAGGTGACGATCGAACGCGCCGCCAACCGCGTCCGCGTCAACATCCACACCGCCCGTCCGGGCGTCGTTATCGGCCGCAAGGCGGCCGAGCTCGACAAGCTTAAAGAGGACATCCGCGGGCTGGTCGACCCGGCCCGCGAGGTACTCGTCGACGTCAAGGAAATCAAGAACCCCGAGCTGGACGCGCAGTTGGTGGCTGAAAACATCGCTTTGCAGATTGAGCGCCGCATCTCCTTCCGCCGCGCCATGAAGAAGGCGGTCCAGACCACGATCGACATGGGCGCCGATGGCATCCGCGTGCGCTGCAGCGGCCGCCTCGGCGGGGCGGAAATCGCCCGCAGCGAGGAACAGCGCCAGGGCCGCGTGCCGCTGCACACGCTGCGTGCCGACATCGACTACGGCTTCGCCGAAGCCCGTACCACCTACGGCAAAATCGGCATCAAAGTCTGGATCTGCCGCAAGAACGAGGAGGAACTGCTCGCCCTGTAAGCGCGGGCTCCGCCAACCCCCGACCCCAAACACGCCATGCCCCTTTTACCCAAAAGAGTCAAATACCGGAAGATGCAGCGCGGCAGCCGCAAGGGCTTTGCCACGCGCAACAACAAGATCGACTTTGGCAACTTTGCCCTGCAAGTGCTGGAGCGCGGTTGGATCACGAACACCCAGATCGAGGCCGCCCGCATTGCCCTGACCCGCAACATGAAGCGCAAGGGCAAGCTCTGGATCCGCATTTTCCCGGACAAGTCCGCCACCAAGCGCCCGCCGGAAACCCGGATGGGCAAAGGCAAGGGCAACCCGGAAATGTGGGTGGCCGTGGTCAAGCCTGGCAACATCCTCTTTGAGCTCGACGGCGTGCCCGAGAGCCTCGCGCGGGAATCCTTCCGCCTGGCCGCCAATAAAATGCCGCTGCGCACGCGCTTCCTGAGCCGCGAAAGCCAGCACGCCTAAACCTCACCCCCCGATCCCACACACCATGAAAATTGCGGACATCCGAGCCCTGAGCGACGCCGACCTGTTGATTCGCCGGCGCGAGTCGAAGGAGGAAATCTTCAACCTGCGCGTGCAGCAGCAGACGGGCTCCCTCGAGCGGCCCAGCCGCCTAAACGAGCTGCGCAAGATCATTGCCATGGTGGAGACCGTGCGCAACGAACGCCGCCTTGGCCTGCAGATCACCAGCCGCGAGCCCGCCCGCAAAGGCCGCAAGAAGAAGGCCGTCGCGGCCGAGTAATTCTTAACGACTGAAAACAAACATGAGCGAAACCGCCACCACCGAAACCACGGAAACCAAGAAGTCCACGCGCCGCGAGGCCGTCGGCATCGTGGTCTCCACCGCCAGCGCCAAGACGATCGTCGTCAAGTACGTGCGCCGGGTGCCGCACCCGCGCTTCAAGAAGATCATCCGCATCTCCAAGAAGTACCACGCCCACGACGAGAAAGAGGCCGCCGCGGTTGGCGACAAGGTGCGCATCCGCGAAACCCGCCCCCTGAGCAAGACCAAGACCTGGGAGCTGGTGGAGATTCTCAAACACTAACCCGCAGAACACACCGAGGAACCAACCATGCTGCAACTACTTTCCTGGGTCGACGTGGCCGACAACTCCGGCGCCCGGCGCGCCAAGATGATTGGCGTGATCGGCAAGGGCGCTTCCGACAAGGCCGTCATCGGCGACGTCATCACCGCCAACGTGAAGGAGGCCGCACCCGACGGCACCGTGAAGAAGAGCGACGTGGTCCGCGCGGTGGTGGTGCGCACCAGCCATCCCATCCGCCGCTCCGACGGCTCCTACCTGCGCTTCGACCACAACGCGGTCGTCATCATCGACAAGGAAAACAACCCCCGCGGCACCCGCATCTTCGGGCCCGTCGCCCGCGAGCTGCGCGAGAAGAACTTCATGAAGATCATCTCGCTGGCGCCTGAAGTGCTCTAACGCCCGACCCCACCATGAAGAAGCTGAAGAAACGCATCCCGCTCCAGAAGAAATTTCACGTCAAGAAAGGCGATGAAGTCCTGGTGATTTCGGGCGTGCACAAAGGCAAGAGCGGCAAGGTGCTGGAGATGGTGCGCAAGAAGAACCGCGTCATCGTCGAAGGCGTTAACCTGATCAAGAAGGCGATGCGCAAGACTCAAGACAACCCGACCGGCGGCATCCAGGAACGCGAAGGCACCCTGCACCTCAGTAACGTGAAGCGGGTCGAGCGGACCGACGCGAAGGACGCGGCCGCCTCCGCCGAAGCCAAAAAACCCGCCGCCAAGAAGGCCGCGGCCAAGAAGCCGGCCGCGAAAAAGGCCGCGGCGAGCAAGGCTCCCGCCAAGAAGTCCGCCGCCAAGGCGGAGAAGGAATAACGCTTAACCGCCCACCACGAACATGACCCCGATTCTCAAACAGCAGTACAAGGACGAAGTGGTTCCCGCCCTCATCGAGAGCCGCGGCTACGGCAACGTTTGCCAGGTGCCCAAGCTCGAGAAAGTTGTCATCAACTGCAGCGTCGGCTCCTCCTCCGACGTCAAAGCGGCTCTGGAGGACGCCATCGCCGACATCGAGAGCATCACCGGGCAGAAGCCGGTCAAGACCGTCGCCCGCAAAAGCATCTCCAACTTCAAGCTCCGCGAGGGCCAGGAGATCGGCTGCAAGGTGACGCTGCGCGGCAACAGCATGTACCAGTTCCTGGAGCGCCTCATCATCGTGGCCCTGCCGGCGATCCGCGACTTCCGCGGCGTCTCCAACCGGGCCTTTGACGGCCGCGGCGGCTACACGCTGGGCATCAAGGACCAGTCCATTTTCCCCGAGCTTGAGCTCGACAAGATCAAGCGGACCATCGGCATGGACATCACCATCGTCACCACCGCCAAGTCCAAGGAAGAAACCAAGGAACTGCTCAGCCTGTTGGGCATGCCCTACGCGGGCAAGCACGGCGCGCCGCAGGCCGCCCTGAGCAACTAACCCACCCGCAAGACCCACCATGGCTAAGAAAGCACTCCGAGTGAAACAAGCGCGCGCTGCCAAATACAGCAGCCGCGCTTACAACCGCTGCAAGATCTCCGGCCGCCGCCGCGCGTTCCTGCGCAAATTCGGCCTCAGCCGCATTCAGTTCCGCGAGATGGCGCTGCGGGGCGAAATCCCCGGCGTGTCCAAGTCCAGCTGGTAGGCCCCCCAACCCAAATACTCCCATGCAAAGCGATCCCCTAGGAGATTTCCTGACCATGTTGCGCAACGCCAGCCGCAGCATGAAGGATGAAGTCGTCACCAGCCACAGCCGCCTCAAGGGCGAGGTGGCTAAGGTGCTCAAGGCCGAAGGCTATCTGGACAACGTCGAGAAAATCGAGGATGATCCCAAGAAGCCGCAGCTCAAGTGCGTGCTGCGGCGGGTGGGGCGCAAGAGCGCCATCACCGACATCCAGCGCATGAGCAAGCCCGGCCTGCGCCGCTACGTCGGCGCCGACGAGGTGCCGAAGGTGCTGGGCGGCCTGGGCATCACCGTGCTTTCCACCTCCCAGGGCATCATGCCCGGGCACTTGGCGCGCCGCCGCCGGCTGGGCGGGGAGCTCCTTCTGCGCGTCCACTAAACCAAACTCCGACCACCAAAGACCATGTCACGCATTGGCAACCTACCGATTGAGATTCCCGCCGCCGTCAAGGTGGCGATCGAAGGCGCGACCGTGAAGATCGAAGGCCCCAAGGGCAAGTCGAGCTTCACGCTGCCGCCGGAAGTCGCCATCAAGCAGGAGGAAAGCAAACTCGTGCTGACCAACGAGGCGGGCAACCGCCGCGGCAAGGCCATGCATGGGCTCTCCCGCAGCCTGCTCTTCAACAACGTGAAGGGCGTCAGCGAAGGCTTCGTCAAGAAGATGGAGATCCACGGCGTCGGCTTCCGCGCCGCGGTCCAGGGGGACAAACTCAACCTGAACCTGGGCTATAGCCACCCGATCAACTACCCCGTCCCGGAGGGCATCAAGATCACGGTCGAAGAACAAACCAAGCTCACGATTGAAGGCAGCGACAAGCAGCTCGTGGGCGCGGTGGCCGCGGACATCCGCAGCTTCTACCCGCCGGAACCTTACAAGGGCAAGGGCGTGCGCTTTGTTGGCGAGCAGATCCGCCGCAAGGAAGGCAAGACCGCCCAAGGCAAATAACCATCACCCACGACCCGGAAACCATCATGGCAACCATCCAACGCAAAGCGATTCGCCAGCGCCTCCACGCGCGCGTCCGGCGCAAGGTGCGCGGCACCACGCAGCGCCCGCGCCTGGCCGTGCACTTCACCGGCCAGCACATTTACGCCCAGATCATCGACGATCTCACCGGTCGCACGCTGGTGAGCGTGAACAGCACCGAGAAGGGGCTGAGCGGCGAAAAAATCAAACCCAATGTGACCAGCGCCGAGAAGATCGGCAAGCTGCTGGCCGAACGCGCCGGCGCCCAGAAAATCGGCTCCGTCGTCTTTGACCGCGGCGGCTTCAAATACCACGGCAAGGTCAAGGCCTTGGCCGACGCCGCCCGCGAAGGCGGCCTGACCTTCTAGCAGAAACCCATCAACACCATGGCTGAAGAAACCACCACCAGCACACCGACCCAACCCAGCACCGCGACGGCGACGGCGCCTGCCCCGACTGCGCCTAGACCGGGCGGTCCCGGCGGCGGGCCGCGCGGAGGCGGCCGCGGCGGGCAGCGCCGCGGCGGGCAGGGCGGACGGCGCCAGCGCCAGGACCGGTCCACGCCCCGTGACGAGGAAGGCAGCGAGCTGCTCGAGAAAGTGGTCTTCATCAACCGCTGCGCCAAGGTCGTCAAGGGCGGCCGCCGGTTCAGCTTTAGCGCACTCATGGTCGTGGGTGACATGGACGGCAAGGTGGCCGTGGGCTTCGGCAAGGCGAATGAGGTGGCCGAGGCCATCCGCAAGTCCACCGAGTCGGCCCGCAAGCACCTGGAGCCGGTCACGCTGCGCAACGGCACCATTCCGCACGAAGTCGTGGGCGAGTTCGGCGGCGGCCACGTGCTGCTGCGCCCGGCCTCCCCAGGTACCGGCATCATCGCCGGCGGCGGCGTGCGCGCCGTCATGGAGGCGGTCGGCGTCAAAGACGTGCTGGCGAAGTCGCTTGGGTCCAACAACCCGACCAACATGGTCAAGGCGACGCTCGACGCCCTGCACAAGCTGCGCGGCGCGGAGGAAATCTTTAAGCTTCGCGGCAAGGATTACACCCCCAAGGAAGCGTCTTCTGAAGCGGCCTCCGCGACCGAGGAGACCAGCTCGGAAGAGACAACGGCCGAGCCCGCCGAAAACGGCAAGGTGACGGTTTCCTCCACCAATCTGAAGAAGGCCGCCAAGGCCAAGGCCAAGGCGCAAGCTAAGGCAAAGGAAGAAGCCGACGCCAAGGCGAAGGCCGAGGCTGAGGAAAAGGCCAAGGCGGAAGCGGAAGCCAAAGCCAAGGCGGACGCCGAAGCCGCCGAAGCGGAGTCGTCCGAGGCGGAGTCCGCCGAGGGAGAGGAAAAAGCAGAAAGCGCCTCCGAGGAACCCCCCGCCGAAGCCGAGGAAAAGAAAGAATAACCCCCAACTTTTGCCAAGCACATGACCCTTCGACTGCACACCACTCAAC
The DNA here is from genome assembly GCA_038745425.1 of Verrucomicrobiota bacterium. Classification (GTDB taxonomy): domain Bacteria; phylum Verrucomicrobiota; class Verrucomicrobiia; order Methylacidiphilales; family UBA1321; genus CAWUJC01. The sequence goes on from JBCDLL010000010.1 coordinate 37,880, forward strand.
CGCGTCCCGGTTCCCGCCGGCGCAAGAAGCGCCTCGGTTCCGGCGAGAGCTCCGGCCTGGGCAAGACCTCCGGCCGCGGCCACACGGGCGCGGGCGCCCGCGCGGGCTTCAGCATGCGCCCGGGATTCGAGGGCGGCCAGATGCCGCTCTTTCGTCGTTTGCCCAAGCGCGGCTTTAACAACGCCGCGTTCACCAAGCGTTACTGCCCGGTTAACGTTGGCGACCTTGAGAAAAAGACTTGGGACGGCGTGGTTGACGAAAAGGCGTTGCGCCAGGCCGGACTGGTCGGCGGACGTTGGGCGGGCGTGAAGATTCTCGGCACCGGCGAACTCAAGCAGAAGCTGGAGCTGGAAGTCCACCAGGTCAGCGCCAGCGCCAAGGAAAAGATCGAAAAAGCCGGCGGCAGCGTCAAGATTCTGGCCGCCGCCGCGCCCGAGGCCGCTCCCGCCAAGGCCAAAAAGCCGGCGCCGAAGGCAGGCGAAGGCGACGCGAGTTAAACGTTGCCACATGCCCGCCAACCGACAACATAAAGCGGAGCCCGCCGGGTTCCGTTTTGCTGTCTGACTCCCGCCATGCTGTCCGCCTTTTCCAACTGCCTCAAGATCCCCGAGCTGCGCCAGCGCATCCTCTTCACCCTCGCGATGGTCATCGTCATCCGCGTGGGAGCCTGGATTCCGTGCCCGGGCGTCAATCCGGCCGTTCTGCAGGCCTACTTTGCCGACTACATTAACAACCAGTCCGGCAACAGTCTGGCCGGCATGTTCAACCTTTTCAGCGGCGGCGCGCTCCAGAATTGCGCCATCTTTGCGCTGGGGATCATGCCCTACATCACGGCGTCGATCATGATGCAGCTCGGGCAGGCCATTATCCCGAGTCTGGGCAAGTTGGCCCGCGAAGAAGGCGGGCGCCAGAAGATCACCCAGTACACCCGCGTCGGCACGATTCTGCTCTGCGTTTTTCAGGGTTACCTGCTGGCGACCAGCTTCGAGAACCCCAGCCAGCTCCAGTTCTTTGAGGGAATCGCGGCAGTGGAGGCGCAGCTCGGCCCCCTCGTGCCCACACCCGGTTTCGCCTTCCAGCTTCTCACCATTCTGAGCCTGACGACCGGCACGATGCTCTTGATGTGGATCGGCGAGCAGATCACCGACAAGGGTATCGGCAACGGCATTTCGTTGGTGATCACGGTCAACATCCTGGGCAGCCTGCCGGGCGCGCTGGCCCAGGGCTACGAGGTCCTCAACCCGAGCGACCCCGGCCAGCAGCCGGTCAGCCCGCTGGTGGTGGTGGTTCTGCTTGCCTTCCTCTTTGCGGTGATCGCCGGCACGGTGGCGCTGACCCAGGGCACGCGCCGCATCGCCGTCAATTACGCCAAGCAAGTGCGCGGCAACAAGATGTACGGCGGCCAGAGCAGCTACCTGCCGCTGAAGGTGAACTACTCCGGCGTCATGCCGATCATCTTCGCGCAGTCCATCATCCTGTTCCCGGGCATGATTCTGGACTTCATGTTCCCGAGCAGCCTTTGGGCCCGCTCGATCATCCTATCGCTGCAGTCGGGCACGCTCTACTACGCGTTTTACGGCGGCATGATTCTGTTTTTCTCCTACTTCTGGGTGGCGACGATGTTCAATCCCGTCCAGATTGCGGACGACCTGAAGCGCAACAGCGGTTTTATCCCCGGTAAGCGCCCGGGCGAGGCGACGGCCAAGTTCCTGGACTACACCATGACCCGCCTGACCCTGGCCGGTGCCATTTTCCTGATGATCCTGGCGCTGCTGCCGATGCTGGTGCAGCGCAACATGGGGGTGCCCTCGCTCACCGCGCAGTTCTTCGGCGGCACCAGCCTGCTCATCATCGTGGGCGTGATGCTCGACAGCATGCGCCAGATGGAGACCTTCCTGCTCCAGCGCCATTACGACGGCTTCCTGAAGAAGGGCAAGCTGCGCGGGCGCTCCGCCCGGGGAGGGGCCCTACAGCAGGGCACCGCGCCGGAGAACGTCGGCTTGCTTTGGCTGTACGTGGCGCTGGGGGTGATTATTATCGCAGGCGTGACGATTTCCATCGTCCAAGGCTGGACCCACTAACCCCGGCCTCCCTTTGGCCCAACCCCGAACCATGATTCCGATCAAAACTCCCGCCGAGATCGAGCAGATGCGCGCCAGCTGCCACGCGGTTTACCGTATCCGGGAAGAGTTGCGCGATGCGCTGGTGCCTGGGGTGACGACCCGCGACATCGATCAGCTTGCCGCCAAGCTCATTCAGGAAGCCGGTGGGCGCAGCGCGTTTCTCAACTACCGGGGCTTCCCTGGTCACATTTGCATTTCCGTCAACGAGGAAGTCGTCCACGGCATCGGCGGGTCCCGCCGCATTCAGTACGGCGATGTCGTCAAGATCGACGTGGGCATCATCCTCAACGGCTGGGTCGGCGACACCGCGCTCTCCATTCCGGTGGGCGAGATCGACCCCGACACCGCGACGCTGCTCGAAGCGACTCAGGAGGCCTTGGAGCGGGGCATTGATCAAGCCCGCCCGGGCAACCGGGTGCGCGACATCGGCCGGGCGGTGGAGAGCCACGTGGCCAGGCATGGTTTTTCCGTCGTGCGCGAATTTGTCGGCCACGGCGTCGGGCGCCAACTCCACGAGGAACCGCACGTGCCCAACTACGCCGCCCCCGGCCGTAGCCCCAAGCTCAAGCCCGGCATGGTCCTGGCGATTGAACCGATGGTGAACATGGGGCGGCCCGAGGTGCGAATCCTGGCCGACAAATGGACCGTGGTGACGGACGACGGCAAGCCCAGCGCCCACTTTGAACACACCGTCCTGGTGACCGAGGACGAACCGGAGATTTTGACATGCCTGGAGACGATCGGCTCGAAGTCGAGTGCACGATAGCCGAAGAGCTGCCCAACTCGACGTTCCGGGTCCGTTTCTCCAACGGCCACACGGCGGTGGCGCACTTGTCGAGCGAGGTACGATTTCTTTTCACAAGAATCTTGCCAGGGGCCAAAGTTCTTGTAGAATTCACACCCTACGACCTTCGCCACGGGCGCATTATCCCCTGGCCCGAAGGCAGTCCCCAGGCGGCCGCCTAGCCACTCCCTGGCCGGGCAATCCAGCATCCACCCCAAACCAACTAGCACCACTATCTCCTCATGAAAGTACGAGCTTCCGTCAAGCGCCGCACGAGCGGATGCCAGGTCATCCGCCGCCGGGGGCGTGTCTACATCATCAACAAGAAAAACCCGCGCCTCAAGCAGCGCCAGGGTTAGGACCTTTTACGACCATGCCACGCATTTTCGGAATCGACATCCCCGGCGACAAACGCATCGAAGCGTCGCTGCGCTACATTTACGGCATTGGGCCGACCCGCTCCAAGCTCATCTGCGAGCAGGCCGAAATCAGTCCCGATCTCAGGGCGAAGGATTTGGAAGACACCCAGATCAACCAGATCGCGAACATCATTCAGCAGAATGAGTTCATCATCGAGGGCGACCTGCGCCGCGAAATTTCGCAAAACCGCAAGCGCTTGCAGGCCATCAACTGCTACCGCGGCCAGCGCCATCGCCGTAACCTGCCCTGCCGCGGGCAGCGCACTTCCACCAACGCTCGCACGATGAAGGGCGCCAAGCGCACGGTGGGCGTGCAGCGCAACAAGAACGCGAAGGCGGGCAAGGTCTAGGCCCCAACGGAGTACCCCATGTCAGAAGAAAAGAAGTCCCCCCAGAAGGCCGAGGAAACCCCGAAGGCCGACGCCACCGAGTCCTCGGCTCCCGATACCGCCGCGGCCGAAGAAAAGGCGCCCGCCAAGCCGGTCAAGAAGGCCGCGCCCAAGGCAAAGAAGTCGGAGGCCACAGCGGCCAAGCCCGAGGCCGCCGAAGAAAAGGCCGAGGCCAAGGATGAGAAGCCAAAGGCCGAGGATTCGGCCAAGCCGAAGGCCGCCAAGAGCGAACCCAAGAAGGCCAAGGACGAGGAAGGCAAGGATGCCAAGCCCGCCGAAGGCTCTGAAGAGGAGGATCCGCTTTCCCTCGACGCCAGCCCGGTCGCCAAGCAAAAGGTGGTCAAGGCCAAGGGCTACAAGAACGTCGTCCAGGGGATCGCCCACATTCTCGCCACTTTCAACAACACGCACGTGACGATCACCGACCTGAGCGGCAACGTCATCGGCTGGTCCAGCGCCGGCAAGTGCGGCTTCCGCGGTTCCAAGAAGTCGACCGCCTACGTCGCCCAGGTGGTGGCGCAGGACGCCTGCCGCCAGGCGATGGGCCACGGCCTCAAGGAAGTGACCGTGAAAGTTAACGGCCCCGGCACCGGCCGCGAGAGCGCCGTGCGCGCGCTGCAGGCCATTGGCCTGGAGATCAACTCGATCACCGACGTGACGCCCGTGCCGCATAACGGCTGCCGCCCCCGCAAGCAGCGCCGCGTGTAATCCCCCAGCAAGAGAAGGACAAAGACATGGCTCGTTATCTAGGACCCCGCTGCAAAAAAAGCCGCCGCTACGGCGTTCCGCTCTTTGGCGGGCACGGCGCGCTCGAGCGCAAGAATTACCCCCCCGGCATGCACGGCGACCGCCGCCGCAGCAAGCAGAGCGAGTACGCCATCGCCCTCGGCGAGAAGCAAAAGCTGCGCTACATGTACGGGCTGATGGAGAAGCAGTTCCGCAAATACTACGAGATCGCGCTCAACCGCAAAGGCGTGACCGGCGACAACATGCTGCAGATGCTGGAGATGCGCCTCGACAACGTGGTTTTCCGCCTCGGCTTTGCCAACTCGCGGCGTGCCTCCCGGCAGATGGTCTCGCACGCGCACATCCGCGTCAACGGCCGCAAGGTGAACATCCCCAGCTACCAGGTAAAGGTGGGCGATGTGATTGAGGTCAAGGACAAGGCGGTGAGCCGCCAACTGGCCACCAAGGGAATCGAGGCCACCCAGATTTCGCCGGTGCCGGAATGGCTCCTGGCCGACAAGGACAACTTTAAGGGAGAAGTGAAACGCGTGCCGACTCGCGAGGAGATCGCCCCGATCGCCAACGAGCAGCTCGTGGTGGAGCTCTACTCCCGTTAGCGAATCTGGACGGCGCCGCGGCGCCGTCCCCAAACCACCCCAGGGCGGGGCCCGTTCGAGTGCCGGGCGCCGCCTTTTCCATCCACCCCGCACTCGGACAGGAGAAGGCTGTTGGTCCGGCTGGCCACTTTGGCAAGCGGCTCGACCGGGGAACCCAGCCTTTGAGAAAGACATGCCAATCCGCCTAGGACGTTTCGAGAAACCGAGCAACCTCGTCAAGGACGAGGAAAGCGCCAGCAACACTTACGCGAAGTTCGTGGCCGAGCCCTTCGAGGCCGGTTACGGCCACACGCTGGGGAATTCCCTGCGCCGCGTGCTCCTTTCTTCGCTGGAAGGCGCCGCCGTCAGCAACGTGAAAATCGAGGGCGCCATGCACGAATTCACCACCCTACCGGGCGTGGTGGAGGACGTGACCGACATCATTCTCAACATCAAGAAGATCCTCTTTAAGCTGCCCAACCGCGAAGCTCGCACCTTTTACCTCAACGTAACCAAAGAGGGCGAAGTGACTGCGGGCGACATCCGCATCGACGCCGGCATCGAGGTGCTCAACCCCGAGCAGGTCATTGCCACGCTCGACAAGAAGCAGCGCTTTGAGGCCGAGTTCGAGGTCAAGGTCGGCCGTGGCTTTGCCCGCGCCGAGGACAACAAGCACGAGGAGCAGGCCATCGGCACCATTCCGGTGGACTCCATCTTTTCCCCGGTGCGCAAGGTCAAGTACGCGGTGGAAAACACCCGCGTGGGCCAGCGCACGGACTACGACAAGCTTCTGCTGGAAGTGTGGACCGACGGGCGCCTTTCCCCGGACGAGGCCCTGCTGCAGTCCTCCGCCATCCTGCGCCACCATCTCGACATCTTCGCCGACTTCGACAAGGAGACGATCGAGTTCGAGGAGAGCGCCCCGCAGGTCAGCCAGCAGGACAGCAAGCTCAAGAAGCTGCTCAACATGAGCGTGAACGAGATCGAGCTTTCCGTGCGCGCGGCCAACTGCCTCAACAACGCCAACATCACCACGGTCGGCCAGCTGGCCATGAAGACCGAGGCGGAGATGCTCAAGTACCGCAACTTCGGCAAGAAGTCGCTCAACGAGATCAAGGACAAGCTGCAGCAGCTCGGGCTTTCCCTGGGCATGAAGTTCGACACCAACATGCTCGACGTGCCGCCTGAGGACATCGAAGAATAAGGAACTCCGAAAATGAGACACCGGAAAAACACCGTCAAGCTGGGCCGGCCTTCGCAGCATCGCGATTTGATGCTCGCGAATCTGGTTTCGGACTTGATCACCCACAACCACGTGACGACCACGCTGGCCCGGGCCAAGGCGATGCGCCCGTTGGCCGAACGCATGGTGACCCTGGGTAAAAAAGGCACGCTGCACCACCGCCGCTTGGCGGTGGCCAAGCTGCGGCAGAAGGCCGCGGTCAAGAAGCTCTTTGCCGACCTGGCGCCGCGCTACGCGGACCGGCCCGGCGGCTACACCCGCATCACCAAGCTTGGGCCGCGCAACTCCGACGCCGCGCCGATGGCCTACATCGAGTGGGTCGAGGCGGAAATCGCCGTCCAAGCCAAGCAGGAAGAGTCCACTCCGCAGACGGAAACGGCTCCCCAAGCCCAGCCCGAGCAAGCGGAGCCGGTAGCCGCGGAGGAACCGAAGACCGAAGCGGCCGACGCGCCTCAGGAGGAGGCCAAGGCGGAGACGCCCGCAGCCGAACCGAAGGCGGAGGCCGCTGTCGAGGAGCCGAAGGCTGACGACACCAAGGAAGAGGAGAAGAAGTAGCCGGCGCGCCTAGATGTGCCGGCTGTCGTCGTGATCCTTTTCGGCGTAGCCGGTCTCCTGGCGCTTGAAGTTGACCTCGTTCTTTTTCACGTAGGCGTCAAAGACGTCCTCGGCGCTCATGCCGAGGGCCTGCGCCAGTGAGATGAGAAAGTGCAGCAGGTCGACGACCTCCACGCGGGCGTTTTGTTCGTCGAGTTCCTGGTACTTTGCCCACCATTTCCATGGCACGCTATCGGTCAGTTCGGCGATTTCCTGCGTCATGGCCCGGGTGTAATTCAGCACCCACTTGGCTTTCTCCTCGTCGCTCAGGGCCCGCAGATCGACGCCAATGCGCAGGTTAAGCGACTCCTGCATGCGGAAGAGTTCCTCCAGTCTGTCGGCACGTTTGTCATCAGCGTTCATCCGTGCCACCTTATCTCTCCCCAAATAGAACACAACCGATTTACCCACCATGGAACAAGTCACTATCATTGGAACTGGCTGCGCGGGCCTGACGGCGGCGGTCTACGCCGGGCGTGCGAACCTCGCGCCGCTGGTGATTACCGGCCAGCAGCCGGGAGGACTCCTGACCACGACCACGATCGTGGAGAACTTTCCCGGTTTTCCCGAAGGCATCGACGGCACTCAACTGATGATGGACATGCAGAAGCAGGCCGAGCGGTTTGGCGCGCGGATGCAGTACGGCGCGACGGTGGAGAGCGTGGATTTTTCCCGCCAGCCCTTCCGGGTGGTGGCTGACGGTGAAGAAATCGAGACGCGGACCGTCATCATCGCGACCGGCTCCTCGCCTCGCAAGCTGGGCCTGGAGAGTGAAGCTCTCTTGGAGAACAAGGGCGTGACCTACTGCGCAACCTGCGACGGCGCGCTGCCCATGTTCCGCGATAAGCCGCTCGTTGTGGTCGGTGGCGGCGACAGTGCCTGCGAGGAAGCGCTCTACCTGACGCGCTTCGGCTCCATCGTCTACCTGGTGCATCGCCGCGACGAGCTGCGGGCCTCCCCCATCATGGCGGAGCGGACCCTCGCCCACGAGAAGATCAAGCCGATCTGGAACAGCGAAGTCGCGGAGATTTTGGGTGCGGACGCGGTTGAAGGCGTCCGCCTCAAGGACAAGCCGACCGGGGAGGAGACCAAGCTGGAGGCAGCGGGGGTTTTCGTGGCGATTGGCCACACCCCCAATACCCAGATTTTTGACGGGCAGATCGAGACCGACGGCGGGGGCTACATCGTGCCTCACGGCGTGGCCGGAACCAGCGTGGAGGGCGTTTACGTGGCCGGCGACGTGGCCGATCCCGTTTACCGCCAGGCGATTACGGCGGCCGGGACGGGCTGCGCGGCCGCCATCTCCGCCGAGCGCTTCCTGGCGGCCCAGGAAGCCGCTGCCACCGTTTAACGTTTCGGCCAAAAAAGTCCTGTCGACGGGGGGCGGGCTGGGGTTAGTGTCTTGTCACCCTATGATCACCGAGCAGCTAGATTTCGAAAACGCCCGCGCCCTCCAAGTTCTCTATCTTAACGATCCCCAGAATCTGCGGGTGATTGAAGACCGGCTTAAGGTTAAGCTGACCACGCGCGACGGTTGGCTCAAGATCGAAGGGGAGGAGAACAGCGTCCGCCAAGCCAAGGAAGTCTTTGAGCAGCTTCACCTGGCCAAAACGCAGGGCCTTTACCTGCGGCGGCACGAGTTCAACTTTGCCCTGGACAGCGTGACCAACGGCACCGGTGGCAAGCTGCCGGATTTGCTCGAAGCCAAGATTCAGCTCTCGCCCAAGAAGATGCCGATTGTTCCAAAGACGCTGCAGCAGAAGCAGTACGTCCAGTCCATCCGCAAGCACGACCTCGTATTCGGGGTCGGCCCGGCGGGCACGGGCAAGACTTTTTTAGCGATGGCCATGGCGGTAGCCGCCCTGCGCAACGAGGAGGTCAGCCGCATCATTCTCACCCGCCCCGCCGTCGAAGCCGGCGAGGCCCTCGGCTTTTTGCCCGGTGACCTGCAGGAGAAGCTCTTCCCGTACCTGCGCCCGCTCTACGACGCGCTGCATGACATGCTCGAGACCGAGGAAACACAAAAGCTGATGGACAAGGGCATCATCGAGATTGCCCCGCTGGCCTACATGCGCGGGCGCACGCTGGCCAATTGCTTTGTGATTCTGGACGAGGCGCAGAACGCCACCACGGAGCAAATGTTCATGTTCCTGACCCGCCTGGGGCAAGATTCCAAGTGTGTCGTCACCGGCGATCCCACGCAGGTGGACTTGCCCAAGATGAAAAAATCGGGGCTGGTGGAAGCCATGCAGGCGTTGCATGATACCCCCGGTTTGGATTTTGTCCGCTTCCAGGAGGTGGACGTCATCCGGCACGAACTGGTGGCCCGGATCATCACGGCCTACAAGGCCCACCGGGGCGAGAAAGCCACCAGCATGACGCTATGATCAAGTGGCTCGAACGCAAGCGGCTCGTCCGCAAGGGACTGGCCTGCGACAAGACCAGGCGGGACGTCCATCCCGACAGCTGGCGGGACTATTTGGACCGCTCCGTCCTGGTGCGCCTGCTGCTGTTAGCGGTGATGCTTCTGGCGCTGCTGGGGATTTCCTTGTGGCAGGAGATGGACGGGCATCCCGGCCGCGTCCACATCCATCTGCTCACCTTCCTCATCTTCCTCAGCGGGGTGATGTACGTCCAAATGGATTTGCCGGAGGTCTGGCAGCGCAACTCCAAGTTGCTACTTTTGCTGGGCAGCGTTTGGGCCAATCTTGTGCTGACCAAGGCGCTTTTTCTGTGGTCGGCCACCAACGAACTGATCCAGCACGAGCAGCTCTACTTTCTGGCGCCGAGCGCCTTTGCGCCGTTGATGGCCTCGCTCCTGCTCGGGCATCGCGCCGGCCTGTACGCGGTCATCACTTACAGCCTGCTTTCCTCCTTTCTGCTGATGGAGTTCAACTTTAATCTGCTCACGGTGAGCCTCATAACGGGCTTCACGGCGGTCTACTTCAGCCGCGGCTCGCGCAAGCGCAGCCATCTGATCAAGGCGGGCGTGGCGGTCGGTATCGCCAGTTTCCTCTGCGCGATCGCCTACGGGCTGGTCGACATGGGCAACCACAACCCTTACAGCCTGGCCCAGCAGGCCCTCATCGGCATCTTTGTCGGCATCGGTACCGCTTTGCTCGTCAGCGCCATCCTGCCCATCATCGAGAGCCTTTTTGGTATCATCACGGATATCTCCTGGATCGAGATGGCCGACCTCAACCATCCGTTGCTGCAGCAGATGACGATTGAGGCGCCTGGCACCTATCACCACAGCCTCGTGGTGGCCAACCTGGCGGAAGGCGCCGCTACCGCCATTGGGCTGAACCCAACCAAACTGCGGGTGATGGCGTACTTTCACGACATCGGCAAGATCATCAAACCGGAGTACTTCACCGAGAACATCCCGCCCGGTGAGAACCCGCACGCTAACCTTTCGCCCACGATGAGCGCCCTCATCATCATCGCCCACGTCAAGGAGGGGGTGGATCTGGCGCTGAAGTTCGGTTTGCGCAAGCCGATCGTCGACGCGATCAAGCAACATCATGGCGATTCGCTGGTCTATTACTTTTACCGTCGCGCCAAGCAGTTGGAGCAGGACGCCAAGGAAGGCGGCCGCCTGGTGAACATGCGCGAGGAGGACATCCCGGAGGTTTCGGAGAGCTCCTTCCGCTATCCCGGGCCCAATCCGCAAAACAAGGAGATCGGCATCCTCTCGCTTGCGGATACCATCGAGGCGGCCTCCCGCTCGCTCGAAAAGCCCACGCCTGCCCGCATCGAAGCTTTCGTGCGCGATCTCATCTCGCAGCGGATTAAAGAGGGCATCCTGGATGAGTCCCAGCTCACGCTTAACGAAATCCGCACCGCCTCGCGCAGCTTCCAGTTCACCCTGAAATCGATGATGCATAATCGCATCAGCTACCCGACCCGTGAAAGCGCCGACGAGCAAAGTAAGGCTGGCGAACCGGCAAAAAAGGAACCGACTCCCGCTCCGGCGCCTCCGGAAGCAGCTTGAGCTGGCCCGGGACTTCCTGCCGAATCCGACCGGCAGTGCCTTGCCGCCTCGCTTGGACTTTGTCCTGGTGGACGAGCCGGAGATGGTCCGCCTCCATGGGGAGTTTTGCGGTGACGCCACGTCGACGGACGTGATCACCTTCCATCACGGAGAAATCTTCATCTGCCCGGCAATGGCCGCCGAGCAGGGGAAACGCTGGCAGCGCGAAACGGGCGAGGAAGTGCTCCTTTACGGCATCCACGGCATGCTGCATTTGCTCGGCTTCGACGACCACGGGTCGGGCGACTATCAGCGGATGGCGCGGGAGCAGGAGCGAGTGCTGGAGCGCGTTTTGGCCCAGCCTTTGGAGACATGAGCGCGGGTCCCGTCCAGACCGAGGGAATCGTGGTCGAGCGCCGCCCGTACGGTGACACCAGCCTCATCGTTCGTTGGCTCACGCCGGAGTTGGGCCGTATCAGCACGATCGCCAAGGGCGCGCGCAAGCCCAAGAGCGTCTGGGCCGGGCAGATCGACCTCTTTTATCACTGCCAGCTCCTGGCAGCGCCTCCAAGGAGTGGTGACCTGTACCAGTTGCGGGAGGCCCAACTCCAGCACGTGTATCGGAACCTGTCACGCGACTGGATTTTGCCTGTCGCCTTGCAGTACTTTGGCGACCTCATCGCTGCCGTCACCGAGGAAGGTACCGCCCTGCCGGAGGAGTTTGCCCTCTACCAACGGGCGCTGGCTTATCTGGATGAGAATCCGGTGAACCTTCGGGTGGTGCGTAAGTTTGAGTTCGTGCTTTTGGAGCATTGCGGCTACGCGCCCGGCCCGGCGGACAAAGTGGAGCGGGTGCTTGACCGGGCGCATCTCCCGGTTCCGAAATCCCGCCTGCGGTTGATGAAGGAACTCCGCAGCCGCGAGGGCGAGGCAGCTACGTAGCCGCGGCCGGTTGCTCCCAAAGGAGGCGGTGCGCCTTGGTGATTGCCATCAACTCAAGGTCCTCGAGGTGAGTGAAATACTGGAGGCAGCCCTGGTACTCCGGGGTGTAATCCCACAGCGGCGGAGTAATTTGGTTGGTGGCGGCGGCGCAGGCCCAGATCACACGCGTGCTTTTCTCAATCGCTTGGCAGGATTCTTTGAGCCCGTCCACTTGCATCATGCCTTGAGCCGGGTCCATCACGTCAGCCGGCTTGCGGACCGGCGTAATCAGCTCCCGAATCCGACGATACGCATCGATGGTGATTTCGCAGTCGGCGTGTTGCCGGGCGTACTTTTCAAACTTGGCCAGCGTCGGCACATCACGAAAGGTCATGACAAGGGCTCCTACGTACTTCGTCTTTCCAATATGCCCGTTGCGTGTACATTGCCAAGATTAGATGGCCTGTCGGCGTGAACGCGTGTGGCTGCTAACCGAATTAAACGCCTAAAGAATGCCAACTTGCACATGAATTTAAAAATTCAGCAATGCTTGGAACAGCTTGACGGAGTCATCCTGGGCAAAGAGCAGCCGGTCCGCTTGGCCCTGTGTTGCCTGCTCTCCCGCGGCCATCTTTTGATCGAGGATGTGCCCGGGGTGGGCAAGACCACCATGGCCCAGGCGCTGGCGACCACCATGGGGCTCCAGCTGCAACGAATTCAGTTCACGAGCGATTTGCTCCCCGCCGATATCCTGGGCAATTCCATCTTCGACCAACAGGACCAGTCCTTCCGTTTCCATCCGGGGCCCATTTTTGCGCCGGTCATCCTGGCCGACGAAGTCAACCGCGCCACGCCCAAGACCCAAAGCGCGCTGTTGGAGGCGATGGAGGAAGGCCAGGTGACGGTTGACGGCCAGAGTCATCTTTTGCCCGATCCCTTCTTTGTTATTGCCACGCAAAATCCGTTGCACCAAGTCGGCACTTATCCGCTCCCGGAATCGCAGCTCGACCGCTTCCTCATGCGGGTGGAACTTGGTTTCCCCGACCGCTCGGCCGAGCGGGAAATGCTGCGCGGCCCGGAGCGGCGCAAGATGCTCAAAGTGCTCGAACCCGTCCTCGACGCCAACGAACTGCGCTCCCTGCAGGAGGAGGCGGAGGCAATCCACGTTTCCGATCCCATCCTCGACTACGTGCTGGATTTACTGGCGGCCAGCCGGGAGAGCGTCCGCCTGGGCGAAGGTCTTTCGCCGCGGGCCGGTCTGGCGCTGCAGCGTTGTGCTCAGTCCTGGGCCTTGATGGCGGGCAGGCAAATGGTTCTGCCGGAGGACGTCCAGGCGGTTGCGCCCAGTGTGATGTCACACCGGCTGGGCGGCGCCGTTTCGGAGGCTGAAGCCAGCGGCGTCAGCTCGGCCGAGCAATTGGTCAAATCCGTCCAAGTGAAGTAGACTGCCCGCATGGGCCGCGTCCGCTTTTACCTGACCCGGAACAGCCTGGTGCTGGGACTGGTCTTTTTCGCCATGCTGCTGGCGGCCATCAATTACGACAACAACCTCGTTTACCTGATCCTTTTTTGGCTGGTGGCGCTGGTGATTGTTTCGATGGTGTACAGCCATCGCAACCTCAAGGCGGTGGAGATCAAGCCCGGCGCCATTTGGCCCGTCTTCGCCGGGAGTGAGTTGCGCTTTGGCCTTCAGGTCCACAATCAATCGCCCCAGCCGCTTTGTGCCCTGGTGGTGCGCGCCCAGCTCAACGGCGAGGAAGTGGCGGAAGTGATTGATGAAATCGGCCCCGGTGATACCGAGCAGATTCTATTGGTGGCGGAGGCCCCCCAACGCGGACTCTACCGCATCGGCGGCGTGCGGGTGGACTCGGAATTCCCCCTGGGCGTTTTTGGCACGAGCCGTGAGTCGACCTTGGCCCAGCCCTACATTGTTTACCCGGAGCCCCGAGGCGAGAGCCCCTTCCCGGATATCATCTACGATGCCCGGGACCAGCAAAGCGGCCAGCAGAGTGGAGGCGACGACTTCGACGGCGTGCGCGCGTACCGCCCGGGCGAACCTCAGCGCCACATCGACTGGAAGGCGGTTGCCCGCGGCCTGCCGCTCATGGTCAAACAGTTCACCGGCGGCGGCAGCGGGCGCCTGTGGTTTCCGTGGCAAGCATTGGACGGGCTCGACATGGAAGCGCGCCTGAGCCAGCTCACGTATTGGATCATCCAGGCGGACGAACAGAATCTGGAGTACGGCCTCATTCTGCCGGACCGGCGCTTCGAGCCCGGCCGCGGCACCGAACATCGCCACGAGTTGCTGCGGGCGCTCGCGGTCTACCGCCAGCCCAGCCCATGAGCCCGTCTCGCCTCGATCCCCACGCCGCCATCACCGGCCCACAGCTTTACCGGCTGCTGGGCTGCTATGCGGCCAGCGTGCTGCTGCATCTTTCCAATGTTTCCTGGTGGTTGCTGCTGGCGGTGATTCTGTTGGCTTACTGGCGTCTCCAGATCAAGCGGGCCAAGACGGTGCTGCCGTCCCTGTTTACCCGGGCCCTGCTTGCCGGCTTCCTCTTTCTCGGGGTGTTGATCGACATGGGCACAGTTGCGGGGCGCGATTCAGGCACCATGCTCATGGTCGGCCTGGTCGCCATCAAGTTTCTCGAGCTCCGCTCCAAGCGCGATTACCTCGTCATCAGCTTCGTCCTTTACTTTCTCACGCTGGTGTCGCTCCTGTTCGACCAATCGATCGTCGTTTTCGGCCTGGTCATGTTGATCTGCGGCCTGATCACCGCCAACCTGCTCGCCTACCACACCGGCGAAAGCGCCGGCGTTTGGCTGCCCCGGCGGCGTTTGCTCCGGCTGACGAGTTGGATGCTGATCCAGGCGCTGCCACTCGCTCTGGTGCTGTTTGTTTTCTTTCCCCGCGTGCAGGGCAAGTTTGGTTTTAATTTGGGGATCTCGAAGACCGGTCTAAGCGCAGATCTGCAGCCCGGGGACGTCAGCGCCTTGATCTTTGACGACGAGATGGCCTTTCGGGTGGAGTTTCCGCCCGACAGCGATCGCCCCCCGCCCCAAAGCATGTACTTCCGTGCGTTTGTGCTCTGGGACGTGGACGCGAGCAAGAACCGGTGGACACAAGGACGCACCATCGACGAGGACAACGAAGTGGTGGGCGGCCGGATGCTGGCCCAGACGGTGACCCTGCCCGCCACCGGTGAGCGCTGGCTATTCGCCCTCGACTACCCCTTGGATTCGCCGCCGATTGAACCCACCTGGGTGGGCGAGATCAAAAGTGGCCACTGCCTCCGGTCGCCCCGCCCGCTCAACCGCAAAGTGCAGTATAACGTGGTGTCGCGGGTGGGTGGTCGGCTCAGGCCGGTAGCGGGCGAGCTGCCAAGTTACGTGCGGCTGGAGGCGCTCGAAATCAACAATCGCCGCGTGATCAGTGCGCGGGTGAAGCGATTCGCCCAGCGCATGAAGGAGCGCGGGGAGACGCCGGAGGGAATCGTCCGCGAAATACTCGCCTATTTCCGTACCGGGGGCTTCCGCTACACGAGCCTGCCGGGTACTTACTCGCGCGACATGCTCAGTGAGTTCCTCTTTGTTCGCAAGCAGGGCTACTGCGAACACTACGCCACCGCCATGGCGACGCTCCTGCGGCTGGCCGGCGTGCCGTGCCGGCTGGTGGTGGGTTACCAGGGCGCGGAGTACAACCCTTACGGCGATTTTTACGTGGTACGCCAGGCCAACGCCCACGTCTGGGTGGAAGCTTTTGTGCCGGAGAAGGGATGGGTGCGCTACGACCCCACATCAATGGTTTCGCCCGCCAGAATTGCCGTGGGTCCGGAGCAGGTGCGTCGTGAAATCAACCAGACCTTTACGGTAGAAGTGGCCGGCCAGCCCATCGCACTCTACAACCGCAACTGGGTGCCGGAGTGGATGGACGTCACGCTCAACGAGGCCGACTTGCGCTGGCAGCAAGTCGAACAGGCCTGGGACCAGTGGGTGCTCTCCTACAATCCGGAATCCCAGCGGGAGCTGCTCGGTCAGGCCGGCATGTCGCGGCGCCTACGCTACCTCACCTTTTTCCTGGTGGCTGTTATCATGGCCGGTCTGACCCTGGCGCTGGTCTGGTGGTTGATGCGGCGCAAGACCAAGGCCGTCAGTGCGGAACTCAAACGCTGGGAGGAATTCAATCGCTTGCTCGGTGATGCTGGCGCCCCTCGGCGACGGTGGGAGGGGCCGCTTGCCTACGCCCAGCGCGCGGCGAGCATCCTGCCCGGCGCGGCCGAGCCGATCCATGACTTCACCGAAGCTTACGTGCGTGTGCGCTACGCAGAGGGCTCGCCGGAGGCGGCCCGGGCGGACATCCAGCGGCTGGATCGCTCACTGCAACGCTTGCGTGGGCTGCTGAAGGAATCGGCTTCCCCGACCGCCGTCTGAGCGATAGGCTTTCCCTGTTCCATGATCATTCGTGCCGCACAGCAACAGCAGCTTAAAGGCTCGGCTATCCGGGAGGGCCAAGGGGACGCCTTTTCCACTTTGCTGGTTAAGAACCGCTTGCGGGAGAAATCCAGCATCGTCGCCATCGCGCACAACGTTTTGCCGCCGGGCTCGGCTTGGGGCGAGCGGGTGCAGCATAATACGGAGGAGGTTTTTTACATTCTGCGGGGCGAGGCCACCGTGACCCATGAGGGGGAAACCGGCACTCTCGCACCGGGCGACCTTGTCCTAAGCGAACACGGGCAGCGCCTTGCCATCCGCAACGACGGAGACGAGGCGCTTGAATTTCTGAGCCTCATGCTGGCCCAGCCCAAGGAAACCCGCCCCGGCTTTCTCACGCAGGGCCAGACGCCCTACAGCCGTCTCTAGATGAGTGCGGACCAAGCCAAGCCTGAGAAGGAACCCTCCGGCTGCCTGCTAAAGGGTTGCCTTGGCGTGCTGGTGGTGGGGGCCTTCCTGCTGGTTGCCTTTGGATGGGGAGCCTACACTCTCTTTGAGCAAGTCAAGTCGCTCGCCTACACGGAGCCGGCTCCCGTGCCCGAGTTCCAAGTAAGGCCCGAAGTCTGGGAAAGCTTCGACCGGCGCTGGCAGGAAGCCGCCGAAGAGTGGCAGGCGGGCCGCCCCGCTACGCTCGCGGTCTCTCAGGACGATCTCAACACCTTGATTCAACACGGACTCCGGGAGTCGGGTTCTCCCGCCAAGCTGTACGCGCAGATCGAAGGAGGCGCCGTCCGGCTGCAGACCTCCGCCCCGCTCGATTGGATCCAAGGTTACGAGGGGCTTTACTTCAACGGCACGCTGGAGCTGGTGCCCCGGATGACCGACGGCGAGTTTTTCATCGAACTCAAGGGCATGGAGGCGGGTTCGGTGAAGGCTCCGCCGCAGTTTATGGAGACCCAAAAGTACTTTGACTGGGCTTCCGGGCTCGACGAGTTGGGCCTGCGCCAGCCGCTGGACTTGCTTGACCGGATCGAAATCCGAGACGGCCAACTGCTGCTCATTCGCGAGGCGGATGCGCCCGCCGGTAACTAAGCGCTGTCGCCCAGCGGGCTGACCTCGGCCAGGATGATCGTGATGTTGTCCTTGGCTTTGCCCTCGAGCACCGTGTGCATCAGCGATTCGGTGATTTCAAAAAGGCTTCCCGAGGCGGTGCAGATCTTTTCCAATTCGTCGTGGCTAATGCTCTCGCTCAGGCCGTCGGTGCAGAGCAGGAAGCGGGTGGGTTTGCGGATTTGCAGGCCCAGGAAATGCGGCTTGATGTCTTCCTCGTTGAACTTGCCTCCCAGGCATTGCGTGAGGGCGCGGCGGATCGAGGCCGGCAGGGTGTCCACGGGAAACTCATTCTGCCCGCGCAGCATCTCGGCCACCGAGTCGTCCCGGGTGAGCGGAGCCAGGTAGTCGCCCTGGATACGGTAGACGCGGGAATCCCCCAAGTGGTAGACCATCAAGCCCTCGCTGCCGCAGGCCAGTCCGGCGATGGTGGTGCCCATCCCGTGCATTTCGGGCTCCTTTTCGCCCATGTCTTGCAGCTTATCGTTGAGGCACAGCAGCGCGTCGCGCAACTGCTCTTTGGAGAAATCCTTGAGCTGGGCAAGATACTCGACCGTCTCGTGGCTGGCGCGTTCCCCGGCTAGATTGCCGCCGATGCCGTCCGCGACCGCCACCGTCCAGGGCGGGCCAATCTTGGCGCCCGGGCTTTCCGGTTCCTCCATGGTGATGCCGTGGCGGACGGTGCCGCAGAGCATGGCGTCCTCGTTTTTCTTGCGGACGTTGCCCCGGTGGGTCATGCAGGCGGCCTCCAGGCAGTAGGCGAGGCTCGTCGGATTGGTTTCAGCAAGCGGCATAAGACGTGGTAATGGCATCAGGCTAACGCATTCTCACTTCGCATTCGAAGCTCAATTTCGAGGAAAGTTGCAGCCGGTGGCGGCCGGTCAGCGGCATGGGCTCGCCCCGGGGCATTTCCTGGCCGTCCAGTTGGGTGGTGTTGGAGACTCCCTCCAGGGCGAGGAGCTGCCACTGGCCGTCCCGTTGGCGCACTTCGAGGTGGCGGCGCGAGATGGTCCGGTAACCGGATAGCACTTCCTTTGCCACATTGCCTTGGCGGCCGATAATGTCTCCGGGTTGGACGGGGTATTCCTGGCCTCGCAGCAACAGGACGAGCGTGGCGTCGGTCGGTGTTGCCTCTGCCGCGTTTGGTTCCAATTCCTCTCCGCAGGTAAGGCAGACCAGAGCGGCGGCCGGATTGACCGCATCGCACGTTGGGCACTTGCGGGTCGCGGCGTTGGCTTCGTGAGGCGCGGGCTCGTCGGAGACGCTTGTCGCCGGGGGCTCGGCTTCGGGCACGGGATCCGGGCGCACCGACACCACGTGCGAGATGTCCGCTCCGCAGCGCGTACAGAGGAAGGCGCCCGGTGGGTTGTGGTGGCCGCAGGCGTGGCAGCGTTTGACCAGGGAAGTCATGCGCGGACGGGGAGGACTGCTTGTTGTGAGGTTTGGGCAACGCGATGTCCCCGCGCCGCCAGCGCCCCCTCCAACTGCCCCAGCATGCCCGGCGCTGGAATGCCCGCCAGCCAAAGCTCGCCGTTCTGCTCCATCAAATCGAGCCGCCGTTGCCGCGGCCAGGCCTGCGCGTCCGCCCTGTCGCCGTAGCGCTCCCGGCCCAGCGCGGAGAGCAAATGCAGCCGTTGGTTGTCCGACCCGCGCAGCCAGCGGGTTTGCGCTTCGCGCAAGCGGTAAGGCTCGGAGATGAGCACATCGAGCCGCCCGAGGATGCCGCTGTGCTCCTCTTCCAAGCGGTCAAACGAGTGGCCGGAGTAGGCGAGGACGTCACCGGCGAAGCCCCGCCGGATCGCGCCCACCAGCTCAAACAGCGCTTCCGGCTGGTCAAACGGCTCCCCACCGGAAATCGTGACGCCGTCCGCGTGAGCCAGCCACGGAGCGAGGGCGGCCATCACGTCCTCCAGTGGGATTTCGTGCTCGGCGCCCGCCTCCCAGGTGTCGTGGCTGATGCAGCCGGGACACCGAATCGAGCAGCCCTGGAACCAGATGCCCACCCGCCGGCCAAAGCCCAGCGTCGTCACCGGAAAGTGCAGCTTGTTGAGCAAAACCTTCATAGAAAAGGGAGGATTCGGAAAGAACCTGACAGAGCCTGGGCAAATCTAAAAATCTCGAAACCATAAAGGAGAAAAAGCAGCATGCCGAATGGCTTCACTTGCGTAAGCTTATCTTCGTCAGCCTGCGCAGTGGAGAGCTTCCGTAAAAAAAGGCCCCAAAAGAGCAGCCCCAAAAGGGCGCAAATGCCGCCTTCAATCATAAGGAAAAACAAGGCGATGCCCAGCTGCGCATCCGCTGCTTGGGACATGAGCCAAATCATCATGACAACCGGATAGGCGAAACTTGCTACGGTGCAGAGGATGATTCGGTCCATCCGACTACGGCTCTCGATCCAGGGGATCAATTTTTCGATAATCGGCCCTTTGCTCATCCCCCTACCTCTCCTCCAGCCGCAGCTGCGGTACGCCGTCTTCCTCGCTGATCGCCACCACCCGGGCTTGCGAGCCGGCGGGCGGGTCGGCTTCGAAGAGGGCACGTGCCAGCGGGTTGACCAGCCAAGCCTCGAGCTGGTTGCCGATGCCCCGGCCACCGTTGCTCAAGTCGCCGAGGCATTTTTCGTGGAGAAAGGCGACCGCTTCGGACGAGATGCTCAGGTAGAGTTTTTGCCGGTCGGCCAGGCGGTTGAGAATGCCCGTGGCCATCTTGTCGAAGATGAGCTGGGCCACTTTGGGACGGATGAAGTCGAAGACCACGATGTTCTCGCCAATGCGGTTGAGGATTTCCGGCCGGTTGAGCTCGGTCTTGAAGTAGTTGTCGATGCCTTGGCGGATGGTGCGCTCGACCTTCGGGTAGGGGTCCTGGGGCGTAATTGCGGCGATGCGTTCGCCTTCCGCTGTGCGGCGAAAGACGCCCAGATTGGACGTGAAGATGATGACCGCCTCGCTGAAGTAAACCCGCTCGCCCCGGCCGCTGGTGAGCACGCCGTCATCCAGCAATTGCAGGAACTTGTCCAGGATGCGGGGGTGGGCTTTTTCGATCTCGTCAAAGAGGACCACGCTAAAGGGCTTCTCCCGGATGGCGTTGGTTAACTCGCCGCCCGAGCTGTGGCCGACGTACCCGGGGGGCGCGCCGAGCAGGCGCTGGTCGGCGTGCTCGGCGCTAAACTCGCTCATGTCGAAGCGGATGTAGGCCCGTTCGTCGCCAAAGAGCAGCTCCGTCAGCGTTTTGGCCAGCTCCGTCTTGCCAACGCCGGTTGGCCCGGCGAGGAAGAGCACGCCCCGCGGGCGCCCGCCGGCCCGGCTGCCGTGCGAGCCACTTAGCCCCGTCACCGCGCGCTTGATGATGTCGAGCGCCTTGACCGTGGCCTTGCGCTGGCCCTTCACCCGGTTGCGGATAAAGTCCTCGCCTTGGGCGATCTTGCCGCGGTCCAGCCGCGCCCAGGGGTCCTCGGTCACCCCCAGCTTGTAGCGGCGCACGGCTTCGCGGATTTCGGTAAAGGGCAGTTCCTCGCGCCGGCAGAGCTGGGTGATAGCGATCACGTCGGTCACGGCCATGCCTTCGGTCTGCTCCACGTACTCCGTTTGGTGCCGCGCGCGTTCGGCTTCGTCCTGCTCGAAGTAGCCGGGCAGGGAGGGCGTGATCGCCTCCACCACCGCGCGGCGGATGACGTGATCGGGCCGGGGCAGGGGGATTTCCCGCAGGCGCGGGTTGTGCCGGCTGAGCCAGTCGGGCAGATCGTTCTCTTGCTCGCAGATCCAAAAAAGCGGGTTGAACATGGCTTGCGGGACCTCCGCGCTCGTGTGCGGCTCCAGGGAGAGGCCCAGCTTAAGCGCGGCGGTGAAGTACTCGTGCTCCTGGTCGCTGAGCTGATCCGGGCGCACCACGTAGCGCGAGGCCAGGTCGGCAAAGACGGCCACGAACTGCTCGCGCTGGCGGAGGATGCGGCTGATCACTTCCAACGACCGAGCGAGCGAGCAGCGGTAGCGCCCGTTTTGATCGAGCTGCAGGTCGGCTGCCTGGCGGAAGAACTGGCGCGACGCCTCCTCGCTTTCACCGCGCGGGGCGACAACCCGAAAGCCGTCCACCGGATCGTACCAGGCAAAGTGCTGGTAACCCTGGGTCCGCAGCATCGTGGCGAGGAAGTTCGGCAGCGTCATCGGCGCGTACTCGCCCGGGCGGGCCGGGTAGGGATAGCGGTCGCGGACGTTGCCGCTGAGCACAAACTGGGCTTTGACGGGCAGGAAGCGCACCACGTCTTTTAGCCAGCGCGGCGTCACCGGATCGGCCGCCAGCTCCGCCCAGTCGGGGGTGGCGGGCGCCGCGGGCGGTGGCTCCAGGTCGCCGATGCTGCTTTCCATGGGAACGGCGGGTACATCGCTCACGGGAGCAGCATACGACAGAGCGGCGGGGGAGACAATCCGTCTCGTCATGCGTCCGGCCCGTTCCCCGGCAGGCGGAACCAGAGCGCTTCGCCCGGATCTTCGTTGGTTAGCTTCAGGCCGGTCTCGCCACGGACTTCCAGCGCGTCTCCCGGGGCGAGTTGATCTGCGCCGAGCGTCCAGCTTCCACTGGCGATTTGCAGCCAGCCCAACTCGCCTTCCTCGGCCGGCAGGTCGAAGGTGCCGTGACGCGCGTCTCCCCGCAGACGGTAGAGGTGGGCGTCCTGGGCGATGGCCAGGCTGCCCTCGCGTCCGTCGGGCGAGGCCAGGAGGCGGACGGGGTCGTCGCCCGGCGCGGCATCCGCGTAGCGCGGGCGCAGGCCGGGCTGGCGCGGGAGAATCCAAATCTGAAGGAAGTGCACCGGTTCGTCGGGCGAGGGGTTGAATTCGCTGTGGGTCAGGCCGGCCCCGGCCGTCATGGCTTGGAACTGCCCGGCGCGCAGGTCAGCCTCGTGGCCGGTGCTGTCGGCGTGGCGCAGCGTTCCCTCCAGCACGTAGGTGAGGATTTCCATGTTCCGGTGCGGGTGGGTGGGGAAGCCGGCGCCGGGGGCGACGCGATCCTCGTTCAGGACCCGCAACGGGCCATGCTGGACGCGCTCGGGATCTTGGTATTGGCCGAAGGAGAAGCTGTGGCGGCTGTCGAGCCAGTCGAACCGCGAGCGGCCTCGTTCATCGGAAAGGTGTTTGGTGATCATAATGAGGTTCTTTCTAGGGTTAAGACGTTGGGTTGGACTCTTGATATCAAGAGAACTGTGAAAAATTTTTTTACTCCTCCGGTTGGAGGGAGCGGCCCCATTTTTTGAGCAGGCGCTCGAGCTGGATGCGTTCCTTGGCGTTGAGGACGTCCGTGGCCTCCTCCAGAACGCGCTCGTGTTCCCGGAAGTGGCGAGCAATAAATTTGCGCCCGGTCGCGTTCAGGCTGATGACCTGCACGCGGCCGTCCTCCGGACTGGTCTTGCGCTTGAGGTAGCCGATTTTCTCGAGCCGCTGCACCGCCGTGGTGATGGAACCGCTGGTGAGGATGACCTTGTCGCCCAGCTCGTTGACCCGCATGGGGCCTTTGTGCATGAGGGCTTCCATCACGGCAAAGTCCGTCAGGCACAGGTCGAGCGAGTCGAGGTGGTCGCGCGCGGCCTGCTCCACCGCCTTGTAGGCTTTGTGGAGAACCAGCCAGAGGCGAATCCCGTCGATCTTCACGCTAGGTTCCATGACATCAAGGTAACCCGGAAACGCTTGATGTCAAGAATCGCCCCGCGCTTTTTCGCGCAACTGGCCGGAAGAACGCTCCCGGCGGGGGCTTTCCCCGCGCGGCAGCACGCGCACGGCCTGCTCGCCGGGGCTGAGCTTGAACTGGAAGGCGTTGGCGTAGCCCCGGGCTTCGAGTTTGGCCAGGAGCTCGGCGTGTTCCCGGCACCAGGCCTCCTCCTGCTCCTGGTCGCGCATCCGCTGCTGCTGGCCGGGTTCGCCTTCCCCGCCCCAGCGCACCAACGCCGTCTGCAGCAGCTGGGCGTCGCCGTCGGTCTTGATTTCGACCGCATACTCGCTTTCGGCCGGCTTTTGGACGACGAGCTTGCCATCCTCGACCCAGGCGGTTTCCAGGGCGGCGGCGGGCTCGTAGCCGATGTCGCGCAGCGACTCGACGATTGCCCGGCGACGGCTCTCGCGCTGGCGGTACTCGCGCTCCTCCTGCAGGCAGGCTTGAAAGCGGGAGCGCAGGTTGGCCTGGCGGGGCGACGTCGGCACGGGGCCGGAGGTGGTCATTTGCTCGAGCTCGCGGCGCAGTGCCCCGGCCGTCTCCGACCGGCAGGGGGCGAGTTCGTCCAGCATGGAATCGAGGCGGACGCGCCAGTCCCGCCGTCGTTCGGCTTGCCGAACCTGGGCGGAGGCTTCCAGGACCAGCCCTTCGTACTGGCTGCGGCGCAGGCCGGGATCCGTCTGCGCGATGACGCCTTCTAGTCGCCGCTGCCAAGGTGACCAGTCGCGGGAAGAGTCGGAAGCCGCCAGTTGGTCGAAGACTTTCTGGAGCTTTTGGCGCCAAGCGGCGTCCGCCTCGCCGTCCGTGGAGCGACTGCGCTGCCAGGTGGTCAGGAATTGCCGTAGCGAGGGATTTGTCCCAGCTTGGATCGGGGCGAAGGCGGGCTCCGACCGGACGGTTCCCGCACTTTCTTGGCTGTCCTCCGCGTGGGTTTCCGCGGAAGCGGTGAGATCGGTACTGGCCTGCTCGATGGCGGCCTCGATCTTTTCGATCTGATGCTCCAACACGCTCAGGGCGTCGCAATCCAGCCAGGCGGCGACCGCTTCGTCCACCGTTTTGCGCAGCTCGTCGGGGCTGGGCCCGTCGAAGCCGACGGGCGTGGCGCCAAGGTTTTCGCGTTCGCGGTTAAGCGTGGCCAGCTCGTGCCAGCGGCGCCGGTACCGGGCGAGGCGTTGGTCGCACTTGAACGCGTTGTCCTGGCGCAGCAGTTCGCGCTCGGTGGCACTGAGGCCGACGCATTTGGGGCCGCTCATGACGAGGCCGCCTTGGGTTTGGCGCGGAGGTTTTCCGGCGGAGGTGGCGGTGCCCCGGGACCGGTCGGGTGCGGGATGCGCCGATGGGGCCGGGCCGGCGGGGTGTTTTGCGGCGCGCGGGTGTTGCGGGCGCGTCGCTCAGGCGGCGCGGTGAGGCCAGCATGGAGGTAGGTGAACAGCGCCACGAGGATGAGGGGCATGACCACGAGGTAGGGCAGCCATTGGATCAGGATTGCGCCCACAATCAGAATGGCGACGACAGAACTCAAGGGTCGGCGCCGCAGCAGGCGCAGCACGGTGGTGCCAGCCGTGGAGAAGTGCCGGCCGAAGGCCTGCGCGGGCGTCAGAAAGTAGCGCGGCTGCGCGCAAACCAGCAGGATGGACTCGAACTCGTTCGGATCGCGTTTTCGGATGAGCGTGTCGAGCCTGGGATGCCGGGCGTGGCTGTAGCGCCGGTGGAGTTCCTCGAGCAGCTCCGGCAGGCGCTTGGGGTTGTCGAGCAGGTGCTCGGCCAGCGGCCAGTTGATGTCGATTTCGGTCTTCTCCAGGTCGTGGAGCAGCCGGCGCGCTTCCTGAGTGTGGTGCCACTTTTGCGCTCGGGTCTCGTCCAGAAGCAGCTCCTGGTCGGCGGCCAACAGCAGGAGCGCGTCGACCAGCTCCAGCCGCGGCTTGTGCAGCAGGTGGTCCAGCACCGCCTTGGTGGCGGCGGTGTAGCGCTTGCGGTGGGCCACGGCCCTCGCGATGACTTGGTCGTGCGGCTGCTCGATTAGCGCGCGGAGCAGTTCGGCGTCGTAGGGGATGCGGTGGTTTTTGAATTTGGTTTCGATCGTCTGGAGAAACTTGCGGCGGTTTTCCTCCTGCACCTCGGGCCAGGTGCGGTAGTAGTCGCGCCGGGCGGAGAGCATCAGCACGGCCTCCTGCCAGTTGAGTTCCGGCTGCACGAGCAGCTTCTGCAGATGGGGATCGCGGGCCTCCACGTAATGGTCGCGCAGATTCTGGGCGGCTTCGAGGACGGCCCGGGTCTCGCTGAAGAGCAGGGCGTTGGCGGTTGCCGGATCGAAGGTGATCTCGTACTGCTGCAGGTAGACCATGCCCTCGCGGCGCTGCTGGCGCAGGCGGCGCATCCAGGGATCTTTCTGCAGTTTCTCCATCCAGGTGGGGACGCCGCCGCGCAGCAAATTAACGCCGTCGTTGGGGTGCTGCACAAACCAGTCGCGGGTGATCATCTCGCTGCGGAAGACCGGAGGCAGTTCGGGGTTGAGCGCCATTAAGGCGACGATGAGTCGCTCCTCGGAGCCGAGGTCGGGATCCTGCGCGATGTCGAGTAAGTTGACGGCGAGGTCCTGATTGCGGAGGTCGTTGCGCACCCAGTCGGTGATGAGGCCGCGGTTAAAGTGCTTGAGCGCGTCTTCCCAGTGGCTGGCCATGGCGGCGGCCAACTCGTCGGGCTCCGTGTAGTTGGCGCCCTGAAAGCGGTAGGGCCGCACGCGCGTCGAGCCGCTGGTCAGGAGATGGGCAAAGGGGTCGTCGACCTGGGCGACCTTCAGGTTTTCGTCGCCGGCCATCCAGGCGCGGACCTCGTCGATCCCCCAGCGCTGGCGGTGATCGCGCACCAGCAGGCCGCGCAGCAACAAGCGCCAGCGGCCCTCGATCTGTTGTGGAATGGGCATGCCCTTGGAGACGAGCTGGAAGTTGATGGCCTGCTCGCTCATCCCGGCGAAGGGATGCTTGCCGAGCAGGGCTTCGAGCAGGACCACGCCCAGGCTCCACCAGTCCGAGGCCTTGGCGACCACGCCGGTGAGCGCTTCGGGCGCGCTGTAGGCGGCGGTGCGGTTGACGGTGGTGAGGTGGAGAGAGAGGCCGGCCAGGCTGGAGATGCCGAAATCGGTCAGGACGAGGTCGAGGGGATCCCATTTGCGCACCAGCACGTTGGCGGGCTTGAGGTCGCGATGGAGGATGCGGGCGCCGTGCAGGTGACTGAGGGCGTCGGCGAGCTGGGCCAGAATGCCCTGAACGAGCGCCTCCGGCTGCGGCTGGCCCCGGAAAGCGTCGGCCAGCGAGCCTTGGGTCAGGAATTCCTGAATCTCAAAGTAACGGCCGTCATGGGTGCCGCTGTCGAGCAAGGGCACGATGTGCTCGGCGCGCAGTTGGCGCAGGGCCTGCGAAATCTCCGGTTTCGGTTCCAGGCCGTAGCGATAGAGCTTGAGGATGCGCGTCTGCGGCGGATCGGAATCTTCCATCACCAGCCAGATGTCGGCCTCGGCCGAAACGACCTTGAGCGGCTTAACGAGGCGGAAGCCGCCGACGCGGCGGCCGCTGGCCAGCCCACTCGCGCCGGGGTTGGCGTCCAGCGCCGCCTCGACCAGCGTGGGGAGCTGGGAAGCGTCCTCCATGTACGTGGGGAGGGCCTCCGCCGGCGGGCGGGGCTCTTGGTCGGGCGGGCGGGGCGGATGGCTCATGCGGCGAAACCAACTGTACGTCGCCAGCCCATCGCCAACAAGTGCCGGCTAGGGCAGCAGGTAGAGCGTGTAGACAAAGTAGCCGACCCCGGCCACCGCCAGCAAAAAGAGAAGCGCCAGCACCAGCGTCCAGGTGTTGCTGCCCTTCGGCGTTTTGCTGATGTCCATGGGCGCCGCGTTTTGGAAGTCCTCCGGACGACCGCGGGACGGCTGGCCGGAGATGTTGACGCGGGGCGAGGGCTCGGGCAGGGCCTGTGCCGGCGGGCTGTACTCGGAATCGTAGGTAAACTCGATATTGCCGAAGCGCACCACGTCGCCCTTGCGCAGCTTTTGCTCGGTGACGCGCTCGCCGTTGACGCGCGTGCCGTTGGTGGAGTCCAGGTCGCGGACGACGTAGTCGTTCTGGTCAAAGGTGAGCTCGGCGTGGGAACCGGAGATGCTGTTGTGGCCAATCTCCAGGCTGTTGCCCTCAACGCGACCCAAGGTCAGCGGGCTTCCGTTCAGCTCGTAAACGACTCCCTGGAATTCTTCCGACTGACCCAGAAAACGTGGCATGAAAGAACGTTAGGCCGCGCTCTTGACCTGATCAATCATTTTACTGAATTGACTAAAGAAATAGTCCGCATCATGCGGTCCCGGAGCAGCTTCCGGATGATACTGGACGGAGAAAGCCGGGTGTTGCAGGTGGCAGAGGCCGGCACAGGTCTGGTCGTTGAGGTTGAGGTGCGTGACCTTGGCCTGATCGGCGGGGAGGGAATCCGGGTCGAGCGCGTAGCCGTGGTTTTGGGCGGTGATGGAAATCTTGCCGCTTTCCAAGTCCTTGACCGGCTGGTTGCCGCCCCGGTGGCCGAACTTGAGCTTGATGATGCGCCCGCCAAGCGCCATGCCGAGCACTTCGTGACCAAGGCAGATGCCAAAGAGGGGCGTTTTACCCAGCAGGCCGAGGACGGTTTCCCGGACGTAGTCGAGCGCTTCCGGGTCGCCCGGGCCGTTGGAGAGGAAGACGCCGTCCGGCTTTTCGGCCAGGACATCCGCCGCCGGGGTGGTCGCGGGGACGACCTTGACGCGGAAACCGTGCTGGCGCAGGAGCCGAAGGATGTTGCGCTTGCAGCCAAAATCGTAGGCGATGATGTTGTGCTTGGGCGGGTCCAGTTCGGCGAAGTAATCCTCGGAGCTGAGCGGCGGCGAGCCCTGCGGGCGGGCGCCTTGGATCAGCGTCCAGCGCCGGCTCAGCTTGTCTTCGGGGTCCCAGACGTAGGGCTTTTTGCAGGTGACCTCCTTGACGAAGTCGCGTCCGCCGTAGTCGAAGCTCTTGGCCAGATCGACCGCGGCCGTGTCGCTGATTTTTTCGGTGGTGATGACGCCGCGCAGGGCGCCCCGGCTGCGCAGGTGGAGCGTCAGCGCGCGGGTATCGATCCCCATGATGCCGGGGACTTTGTGCTGCTTGAGGTAATCCTCCAGGCTCATCTCGGAGCGCTGGTTGCTGAGGCGCTCGGCCAAGCGGCGCACCACAAAGCCCGCCACCTGCACTTCGCAGGACTCGGCGTCGAGGTCGTTGACGCCATAGTTGCCGATTTCCGGGTAGGTCATCGTGACGATCTGGCCGCGGTAGGAGGGGTCGGTCAGGATTTCCTGGTAGCCCGTCATTGAGGTGTTGAAGCAGACCTCGCCGAGCGCGTCCCCGGAGCCGCCAAAGGCCTTACCCCGCCAGATCATTCCGTCTTCCAGTGCCAGTATCGCGTCCATGGTGGCTGATACCCTACGGCTTTTGCCGGACCTGGCGAATTTTTTTTCCGGCGACAAGCAAAAGCCCGCCGTTGGGGTGTTGGGTAGCTTATGGAACTCGGCGCAGGGTCGTGGCCCAGGGGTCCGGAAAGGCCTCGCCGGCCTGCCAGGCGGCGACTTCTTCGCCGGTGCAGAAGGCGGCCTGGAACTCGCCGCAGAAGACCTCCCGGTCGCGCTTTGTTCCGATGACGGTGAGCTCGCAGGATCGGTCGCCGAAGACCGGATGGCCGTCGGCCAGCATGCCTTCAAGCTGCTGGCGCTCCTCCGGCAGGAGGCCCGGGTTGGCCAGGATGGCGGCGCGCCAAGTGCCCAGAAGTTCGAAGCCCATCGTCCCGCCCGCCTGGTTCCAGAGCAGAACGTCATCCGGCCGGCTGGCCAACCACAGGAAGCCCTTGGTGCGGAAAATTCCCAGGCCCAGGCGCTCGCGGTAGAGATCGTAGAAGCGCTGGGGATGCAGGGGCCGGGAATCGCGAATCACGGTGGTGCCGATGTCGCAGGCTTCGGGGGTGAGCGGTCCGCCGCCGGTTGGCGGGGCAGCGCGGAAAGCGTGGCCGCGATCCTTAAGCAGGCGGTCGTCAAGCTGGCCGTAGGTGCAGACCGTCAGGGCCGCCGCCGGGTTAAGCAGCGCGAGGTTACGCAGGATCTCCTCCAGGGCCGAATCTTCCACCAGGTCGGTTTTGCTGAGGGCGAGCACGTCGGCGGCCTGCAATTGGCGCTGGAGGAGGAGAAGGGCAGGGGCTTCGGCGGTTTTTTCCAACAGACCCCGGCCGTGGGCGAAGTCGAGCTCAAGCGCGCGGGCGTCCACCAGGGCCAGCACTACGCCCTCCTCGATACCGGGTGCGGCCGCGAGCGCGTCCAGGATGGCGGTGGGGTCGGCGCTGCCGGACGCTTCGATCAGGATGTGATCGAGCCCAAGGCGGCGCATTTGATCCAGCTTATCCAGGAAGGCGGTGCGGTGCCGTCCGTCGAGCGGACCGCCCGTGAAGCTGGCCAGTGTGCCGTCTTTTTCGCTGACGAGGTCGCCGTTG
>JBCDLL010000011.1:0-67075 GCA_038745425.1 Verrucomicrobiota bacterium
CCGGAGAAAGCGCCGATGCCGAGGAATTCCGCCGGGATAAAATCGCCGTCTTGCTCGATGCCGTCAATGGCGATCCCGCCACTGGCGTTGATCACCTCCCAGGCGTAATAGGCGTCTTCCTCCAGATTCCGGACCTGCCGGAAGTCGAAGGTAAAGATCGAGCCGCTGTCCAAATCCAGCCGGCCATCGACCCCGTAGTAATCCCAGCCGGTGCCCGGGCTGCCCTCGGCGTCGTAGAAGGTGAAGAAATCGGGGCTGTCCGTGAAGGTTTGGGTGGCTGTCCGGGCCGTGTTGCGGGCGTTGCTCCCCAGATAGCGCCGGACCGGACTCCCAATAAAGGCGTTGGGCGGAGACGGGTTGAACATCGGGTTCGGTTTGCGCGTCGGGAGAGAGTCCCGCAGCGACCGCGTCTGGAAGAAGGAATTCGCGCCCGCCGGGACTGCCACGCTTACCACCAAGAACAAAACCAGCCACGAGAGACCCTTTCCGTATTTCATTGCGCCTTTGTCCACGATAAACCGCCGGTTGTAAACCCTCATTTTCGCGATTTCGAAAATGTTACCAAAACGCCTCCGGAACCGCGCCTGGGGAGGCCTCTCGGAGGCGGATTTCGTCCAATTTTGGGCGCCCAACTCTGACATTTTTTTGACAGTCGCGGGCTGGCGCGCAAGCACACGCCGCCGGTAGGATGCCCGCATGTATCTCCGCATGCTCATCCGGCTTTGCGGTGCCCTTGGGGCACTCGCGCTGGCCTTGACGCTGGCCCTGGCCCAGCCTCCCCCGGCCATCCAGGCCGAGTCTGCCGCCGCCCTGGTCCGGGCCGCGCGCGCGCAGGTCGGCGTCACCACCGGGTACGATCCCGCCTACGTCCGGCTCGCCTATCCCGGGGGCGATGTCGCGCTGCAAACCGGCGTTTGCACCGACGTGATTGTGCGCGCATACCGGCAGCTTGGCCGGGACCTGCAACGCGCCGTGCACGAGGACATGCGGGGCAACTTTGCGCACTATCCCCAGCGCTGGGGGCTGGAGGGCCCCGACCGCAACATCGATCATCGCCGGGTGCCGAACCTCATGACCTACTTCCACCGCCAGGGAGCCGCCCGGCCCGTCGGCACCGAGGCGGGCGCCTACCGGCCGGGGGATGTCGTGGCGTGGAACCTCGGCGGCGGCCAGCTCCACATTGGGATCGTCTCCGACCGGAAAAGCGCCCGAGGCACGCCGCTCATCCTTCACAACATCGGCCGCGGCACGCAGGAGGAAGACATCCTGTTTGCCTACAAAATCATCGGCCATTACCGCTACCTGCCAGCGCCGGCCGGCTAGATTTTGGCCCTAAACAAAACGCGACCCAAAAAAAGTTTCGCTCCCACCGCAACCGGCTTGCCTTTTCCGACGTCCTTATTCATAAGTACTTGCAACGCCAGGAGGAAAGAGAAGAAGAAAAGGGAACCTACCCTTCAGTAGAAATCGGCTGAACGCCGGTGATTTCCGCCCCGTCCTAAAGCAAAAGGACACTTTGGAAATCACCATGAAAGCCACCTGGATTCTCTTCGCCACTGCCGCCGCGGCCGGTCTGACCGCCTGCGGAAACTCCGCACCGCCGCCACCGGAAAGCAGCCCGCAGGCTCTGGCCGAGATGGAGCGGCGCATGCTCGAGCTCAACGACGAGATTGTCCAGCGCGAGGCCGATTTGCTCCGGCGCGAGGCCGCCCTGGCCGAGGCCGCCGCCACCCCCGCGCCCGATCCCATGCCCGTGGCCGCCGCCCCGGAACCGGCTCCCACCCCGAGCGCACCCCGGGCCGTAGTGGTGAGCGATCCCCCCGCCCCGCCGCCCGAGCCCGCCTACGTGCAGGCCGACGCCAATCTGGGCCCGCCGCCGAGCGACGAGCCGGTGAACGTGGACTACTTCTACGATCAGCTCCAACCCTACGGCGAGTGGACCGAAGTCGACAACTACGGAATGGTCTGGCGGCCCACCGCCGGCATCCAGGACACCAGTTGGGCGCCCTACACCCTCGGCCGCTGGGGCAACACCTCCGCCGGCTGGACGTGGATCTCCAGCGAACCCTTCGGCTGGGCCGTCTACCACTACGGGCGCTGGGTGCGGCTGAGCAGCTACGGCTGGTGCTGGGTGCCCGGCACGGAATGGGCCCCCGCCTGGGTGGACTGGCGCACCAGCGACGACTACGTGGGCTGGGCGCCGCTGCCCCCGCAGCCCGTGGCCACCGGCGGCTTCTCCCTCGGGCTGTCGTTCAACTTTTTCAGCAGCCCAATCGACTACTGCTACGTGCCGACGCGCTACTTCGGCTTCTCCTACGTGCGGCCGATCATCATCAACAAGCGCTACAACAACTACATCTTCCACAAGACCAAGCGCGAGCTACACGTGCACCGGCACCACCATCACCACCGCGGCCGCTACGTCTCCAACCGTGGGCCGGACTTCGAGCGGGTGCGCAAGCGCAGCGCCCGCGAACTGCGCCGCTACCGGCTGGACCGCCAGCCGCGCGCCCGCCTAGCCCGGGCCCGCGCGGAAGACGGCACCCTGCGCCTGCGGGCCCCGCGCTTCCGCGAAGCCGACGGCGACCGCGCTAACATCAACCGCCGCCTGGCCCGCCGCGCCGCCGCTGTCCAGGACGGGCGCAACGGGACCGCCCGGGACCGGGTCGCCTCCCGCGTGGCCGGGGGCGCCGCCCGTCCCGGCCAAGCCGAGCGCCGCCAGGAACGCCGGGAAGCGAACCGCAAAGCCGCGGGCACCGCCGATGCCACCAACCGCGCAACGGCCTCCGCCATCCGCGAGCGCAATCAGCGCCTGGCGGAACGGCTTGACCGGCGCCAGGAACGTCGCGCCGCCAACCCCGGCGCCAACGGAATCACGCCGGAAGCGACCGGCGGTGGGGTGCAGACGGCCACCTCGGCCGATGCCACAACCCGGCAGCGACTGGCCGAGCGGCGTGAACGCCAACGCCAAAACCAACCAGCCCGGACCACCAACAACGCGGACGCGGTGGCCAACGCCGGACCCCAGCAGCGCCTGGCCGAGCGACTCGAGCGTCGACGCGAAAACCGAGCGACCCCGACCAACGCCAGCCCTACCCGGGAGACGGTCGGCGCCCAGGCACAGCGCACGGCCCAGAGGCGCCAGTCCCCGCCCGCCAACGTGACCCGCCCACAACAGGTCCGCGAACGCATCGCCGCCCAGCGGCAGACGCCAAACCGCCCCACCGCCACCTCACCGGCCCGGCCGCAGGCCCAAACCCAGGCGCGACAACAAGCGCAGGCGAGGCAACAAGCCCAAGCCCGGCAGCAGGCGCAACAGCGCTCCCAAGCTCAGGCCCGGCAGCAGGCACAAGCCCAGCAGCGACAGGCTCAGCAGCACTCCCAAGCGCAGGCCCAGCAGCGCGCGCAAGCTCAGCAACGAGCTCGGGCTCAAGCCCAGCAGCGGCAAGCCCAACAGCGCTCCCAAACTCAGGCGCGACAACAAGCGCAGGCCTGGCAACAAGCGCAAGCTCAGCAACGAGCTCGGGCTCAAGCCCAGCAGCGGCAAGCCCAACAGCGCTCCCAAGCTCAAGCCCAGCAGCGGCAGGCCCAGCAGCGCTCTCAAGCTCAGCAACGAGCTCGGGCTCAAGCCCAGCAGCGGCAGGCCCAGCAACGCGCCCAGGCTCAACAACGAGCTCGTGCCCAGGCGCAGCAGCGGCAGGCACAGCAACGCGCCCAGGCTCAGCAACGGGCTCGTGCCCAGGCGCAGCAGCGGCAAGTCCAACAGCGGGCCCAGGCCACGCAGCGCGCCCGCTCCCAAAACCCGCCGCGCCGCCCGGGCGCAAACCGCTAGTGGTACGTTGACCACCAGCGCCGTTAGGCGCGATTGCTTCAAGTGATTGGCCGCTGGGGCCGCATCTCACTTGTCTAAGCGGCGGGTCGCTGGCATGCTGTCCCTTCCCGGAAAATCCTGACTCCCTCCCATGGCCATGAACAAAAAGACCAAGCCGGCCGCGAGCAAGCGCGGCCCGACCGTGAAAGCACACCGCCAGTACAGCGCGCAGATGGTCGACGACATGCGCCGCGCGCCCAGCCGGGCGATGCTCTACGCGGTGGGCTTCGAGAAGAAGGACTTCAAGAAAAGCCAGATTGGCATCGCCAGCACAGCCAGCGACGTGACCCCGTGCAACATGCACATCGAGGAGCTGGCCGACCTCGCCGCCAAGGGGGCCGACGCCGCCGGCGGCAAGAGCCTGCGCTTTTCCACCATCACCATCAGCGACGGCATCAGCATGGGCACCGAGGGTATGAAGTACTCGCTGGTCTCGCGCGAGGTCATCGCCGACTCGATCGAGACCGTGGCGGGTTGCGAGAACCTGGACGGCCTGGTGGCCTTCGGCGGCTGCGACAAGAACATGCCGGGCTGCGTGATCGCGCTGGCGCGGCTCAACCGCCCGTCCGTGTTCGTCTACGGCGGCACCATCCTACCCGGCTGCCTCACCGGCACGCCCGACCAGCTCGCCAACATCCCCGGCAAGCTGGTCCCAGCCCGGGGCAAGAAGGCCGCGCACAAGGAGCTCGACATCGTCTCCGTCTTCGAGGCGGTGGGCAGCCGCGCGGCGGGCCGGATCAGCGCCGGGCAACTGGAGGACGTAGAGCGCTGCGCCATCCCGGGTGCGGGCTCCTGCGGCGGCATGTACACGGCCAACACGATGGCCTCGGCGA
Organism: Verrucomicrobiota bacterium; assembly: GCA_038745425.1. GTDB lineage: Bacteria > Verrucomicrobiota > Verrucomicrobiia > Methylacidiphilales > UBA1321 > CAWUJC01. Next base: position 4,705 of record JBCDLL010000011.1, read on the forward strand.
TCGAGGCGATGGGCATGAGCCTGCCCAACAGCAGCGCCCAGGCCGCCGTCAGCCCGGCCAAGCGCCGCGACAGCGAGGCCGCCGGCCGCGCCGTGGTCAACCTGCTGCGCAGGAACATCCGCCCGCGCGACATCATCACCCGGCGCTCGCTGGAAAACGCCATTACCGTGGTCGTGGCCATGGGCGGCAGCACCAACGCCGTGCTCCACCTGCTGGCCATCGCGCACGCCGCCCAGGTGCCGCTCAAGCTGGACGACTTTACCCGCATCGGCCGGCGCGTGCCGGTGCTCTGCGACCTCAAGCCCAGCGGCAAGCACCTGATGATGGAGCTGGTGCGCATCGGCGGAATGCTCCCGCTGATGAAGACCTTGCTCGACGCCGGCCTGCTCCACGGCGACTGCCTGACCGCGACCGGCAAAACGCTGGCCCAGAATTTGAAGGGCGTGAAGCCCTACCCGAAGAACCAGACGGTGGTGCGCCCGCTCGACGACCCGATCAAAAAGGACAGCCACCTGGTGGTGCTGCGCGGCAACCTCGCCCCCGGCGGCGGCGTGGCCAAGATCAGCGGCAAGGAGGGGCTCGCCTTTACCGGCCGGGCCCGCGTCTACGAGAGTGAGCCGCAAGCGATGAACGCGATCCTTGGCGGGAAGATCAACAAGGGCGACGTCATCGTCATCCGCTACGAAGGTCCGCGCGGCGGGCCGGGCATGCGCGAAATGCTCGCACCGACCGCCGCCATCATGGGCCGCGGGCTGGGCAACGACGTCGCGCTGATCACCGACGGGCGCTTCAGCGGCGGGACGCACGGCTTCGTGGTCGGCCACATCACGCCGGAGGCCTTCGACGGCGGGCCGATTGCGGTGGTCAAAAACGGCGATGCCATCACGATCGACGCGGACAAGCGCGCCATCCGCCTGGGCATCCCCAAGCGGGAACTGGACGCGCGGCTGCGCAAGTGGAAGCCCCGGCGGCCCAACTACACCCGCGGCGTGCTCGCCAAGTACGCCAAGCTGGTGCAGCCGGCCTCGCTCGGCGCGGTCACGGATTAGAGCTTGTTACCAAAGTCTCGCGCGCCCGCGCCACCTAGGCCCAGACGCCCCGGGCGGAATCACTTCTTGCCGGTGATAAGCCCGAAGACGAAGAGAACGACCAGCGCGCCGCCTACCGCGATCGCCACACCCGCGAAGTCAAACTCGGTGACCGTCCCATAACCGAGGGCCTGGGAGATGAAGCCGCCCACCATGGCCCCGACGATGCCCAGGCCCATGGTCAGCAGGCAGCCGCCGCCCTGCTTGCCCGGCATGATCCACTTGGCCAACGCGCCCGCCACCAGGCCCAACACAATCCAGGAAAGAATGCCCATGCCGCCAACCTAGGCCGCCGCAACCGCGCGGCCAGCCGGAAATGCGGCGTCGCGCCAAGTTCACACGGTCCCGCGCATTTCCAGCAGCGCCCGGCGGATCAGGTCCAGCGCGCGCTGGCTGGCCAGGTGGCGGAAGGTCGTCCGCCGGGGCGGTAGCCGGTGGGAGACGGCCCGCGTCTCGCCGCCGCGCACGGCCAGCCCGAGCCAGAGCGTGCCGACCGGCTTGTCGCCGGTGCCGCCGCCCGGCCCGGCGATCCCGGTCAGGGAGACGGCGACGTCCGCGCCGGCGCGCTCCCGCGCGCCTTCGGCCATCGCCCGGGCGACCGGCTCGCTAACGGCGCCGTGCGCCTCGAGCAGCTCGGCGGACACGCCCAGCTCGGCCGTCTTGGCCGCGTTGGCGTAGGTGACCCAGCCGAACTCGAAGGCGGCCGAGCTGCCCGCGACGTCGGTCAGGCGCTTGGCCACAAGCCCACCCGTGCAGCTTTCGGCGGTGGCGATTTTTTTGCCCGTCTCCGTCGCCAGCCGGATGACCGCCTCTTCAAGCGCATCCTCGCCCTCGCCGTAAACGGCCGCGCCGAGCCGGTCGCGGATGAGGCGGTCGGCCGCGCCAAAGTGGGCGGGTTCGGCCGTGACCACCCGGATGTCGACGTCGCCGAGGTGCGCGCAGTAGCCGACCTCGACCTTGCCAGGCGCGCCGAGCGCCTGGAGCGGCGCGTCGAGCATCTCCTCCATTTTGGACTCACCCACGCCGATGACGCGCCAAACGCGCTGGCGGACGCCGCCCGCCGCGCCCAGCCGCTCGCGCAGCCAGGGCAGCACCAGCTCGCGCCACATGGGCTGGAGCTCGCGCGGCGGCCCGGGCAGGACGACGGCCGCCTTGCCCGCTTGCGGCGTGTCCGGCCTGCCTTCGAGGATGAAGCCCGGCGCGGTGCCGTGGCCGTTGCCGAGCACGACGGCGCCCTCCGGCACCTGGGCCTGGCGGGCGTTGTTGGCGCCGGGGGTGAGCCCACGCTCGCGGAAGTAGGCGCGGATGGCCTCAAGCACGGCCCCGTCCTCGCGCAGCGCGACGCCAAAGCGGGCCGCCACCTGATCACGGGTGACGTCGTCGGAAGTAGGGCCGAGCCCGCCGGTCAGGATGACCAGCTCCGCCCGGACAAGGGCTTCTGCCAGGGCCTCCCCAATGGCCTCGCCGTCCGGCACCGAGGTCTGCCGTTGCACCCGCAGGCCCAGGGCAAAGAGCTCCCGCCCCAGCCAGGCCGGATGCGTGTTGGACGTCGTGCCCAGCATCAGCTCCGTCCCGGTGGTGAGAATCTCAATGCGCATATTGGAAACACATCTCAGCGTGCGATCGTGCCATAGTAGAGGATTTCTTTCCTAGCGGGATCGATCCCAACATAGCGCACATAATCCGTATCCAACCAGTGCCCGCCAAAGAGGAACAATCGGGAACCATTAATCTCCTCCCATGCACGATTCCGATCAGATCCACTCATTGAGATTGGTAAAAAGGTTTCATAATCCTTCCGATTTTCCGTGGTGGCTTCCCGGAAGCCCTCGACCTTCATACCTTCCAGCCTCTCATGCACTCTGGACTCAGGTAGCTTCATCCGCAGCCAGAGAATGGGTCCCCCCATCCCAAACTGAGGGACGTATTGAAACTCTACCTGCTCGGCCTGAGGATCAATCCTCTCCGGGAAATGCGGAAAGACATGCCGATGTTCCGCGATGATTCCCTCATACCGCCCCGTGCTGGTCACGGGGCCAAAGATCAACCAGCCAATTAGCCATATGCCTAACCACCCGGTTAGGAGCACGCCAGCGCCAATCGCGGTCGCCGAGAAAACCTGCTTGAGAGGGCTCATTTCCCCGTCGGTCTGTTTTGTCACGACTTAAACCTAGCTTAGCGCCGCGCTACCGCTAGGAGCCGTTTGCGTCGCGGGCCTTTTCGAACCACCCGATGACGCGGCCGAGGTGCTCCTCGCCGTAGACCTTGACGAAGTCTTTGGTCGCCTTGGCCTGGGAGTTCTGCAGTTCGCCGAGGCGCTGGGTGATGAATTCGGGCGTAAGCGGCAGGCCGCAGATGCCGGTGATGCTCTGCTGCCAGTCGGCGTAGGTCTCGGGCATGAAGACGGGCTCGTCGCCCTGGTAGACCTTCTTGTACTTCTTGCCGCCGCCGTCGGGCAGCGGATCGTTGCGGCCGATCTTGGGCGCGTTGCGCCGCACGGGCAGATTCACCTCCGGGAGTTGCTGGGCTTCCGCCTCGGCGGGCGCGGCGGCCTGGCCGGCCTCGTCGAAGGAACTTTGCGGCGTCTCGTGCACCAGGCGCTGGGGCATGTTCTTCAGGAACTCCTCGAACTCGATGATGCGGGCGGCGCTGCGGAACATGCCGTTGCAGATTTCCTGAGTAATCTTGCTTTCCATCTCGGCGTACATTTCGAAGGCCTCGCGCTTGTACTCGACGAGCGGGTCCTTCTGCCCGAGCGCGCGCAGGTGGATGCTCTCGCGCAGCCCGTCCATCGCGTAGAGGTGCTCCTGCCAGAGGCGGTCGACCGCGCTGAGCACGGTCATGCGCTCGCCGTACTTGACCTTCTCCGGGTCGACGTCGCGCACCTTGAGCTCGTAGGCTTCGCGCACCTTGGCGGTCACGGCCTCGGCCACCTCGGCCGGCGGCTTGGTTGCGTCCTCGTCGGGCGGTTCTTCCGCCGTCGGGGCACTGAGGCCGAAGTCGCCGGCCTGGGCACCGATCGGGAAGGTGCCGTTGATCCAATTGAGGAAGGCGTCGGGATCGTTTTCCTCGCCGGAAAGGCGGGTGGCGGCCTCCTCGGAAATGGCGCCCTCGACGACGTCGAAGAGCTCGGCCCGCGGGTCCTCGGTGTCGAGGATGTTGTTGCGGAAGCCGTAGATGGCCTCGCGGTGTTGGTTCATGACGTCGTCGTACTGCAAGGTGAACTTGCGGCGCTGGTAGTTGCGCTGCTCGACGCGCTTCTGAGCGGTCTCGACGGACTTGTTCAGCCAGGGATGCTCGAGCTCCTCGTCGTCGGCCATGCCCAGCTTGGTCATCATGCCGGAGATGCGGCGGCTGTCGCCGAAATGGCGCATCAGGTCATCCTCGAAGGAGATGAAGAAGCGGCTCATGCCGGTGTCGCCCTGGCGGGCGCAGCGGCCGCGCAGCTGGCGGTCGATGCGGCGGCTTTCGTGGCGCTCGGTGCCGATGACGTAGAGCCCGCCCGCGTCCTTGACGCCGTCGCCCAGCTTGATGTCGGTGCCGCGGCCGGCCATGTTCGTTGCGATGGTCACGGCACCGCGCTGCCCGGCCTGGGCCACCACCTCCGACTCCTGTTGGTGGAACTTGGCGTTGAGCACCTTGTGGCCGATGCCCTCGCGCTTGAGCATGCGGCTGATCAGCTCGCTGCTTTCCACCGAGACGGTGCCCACCAGCACGGGCTGGCCCTTGCCGTTGGCTTCCTTGATCTCGTCGACGATGGCGTTGTACTTCACGCGGCGGGTTTTGTAGATGGCGTCGTTGCCGTCGAGCCGAGCCACCGGACGGTTGGTCGGGATGGGGATGACGCCGAGCTTGTAGATGTCGGCGAACTCGGAGGCTTCGGTTTCGGCCGTCCCGGTCATGCCGGCGAGTTTCTCGTAAAGGCGGAAGTAATTCTGGATGGTGATGGTGGCAAGCGTTTGGGTCTCGCGGTCGATCTGCACGCCCTCCTTCGCCTCGATGGCCTGGTGGAGGCCGTCGCTCCAGCGGCGGCCGGGCTGCGGCCGGCCGGTGAACTCGTCCACGATGACGACCTTGCCGTCCTGCACCACGTAATTGACGTCCGCCTCGAAAACGCAGTAGGCGCGCAGGAGCTGAGAGATGTTGTGGATGCGCTCGCTCGACTCGTCGTACTTTTCCTGCAGCTCCTGGCGGGCCTTGAGCTTTTCCTGCTCGGAGAGCGCCGCGTTGGTGTCGATCTCGTGGAAGCCATCGAGCAGGTCGGGCAGAACGAAGGTCTCCGGGTCGTTCGGGTTGAGGAACTCGCGCCCGCGGTCGGAGAGGTCGGCCTCGCTCGTTTTCTCGTCGAGGGTAAAGAGCGCCTCGTCCTTGAGCTTGTAGAGCTCGAGCCGGCGGGGATCCTGGTAAAGCGAGAGCTCGGCGTCGTCCATGGCGCGGCGGTTCTCAGGCACCTCGAGCAGCTTCAGCAACTGCTTGTTGCGCGGCATGCTCATCTTGGTCTTATAAAGGAGGCGCCCGGCCTCATCCATCTGGCCTTCGTCGATCAGCTCCTTGGCCTCGCTCACCCACTGGTTGCACTCGCGGGTCTGCTCGCGGACGACGCGCTCGATCAGCGGCTTAAACTTGTCGTACTGGTGGGAGCTGACCGTGGCCGGGCCGGAGATGATCAGCGGCGTGCGCGCCTCGTCAATCAGGATGCTGTCGACCTCGTCGATGATGGCGTAGTGGTGCCCGCGCTGGACCTGGTCCTCGCGGCTCTGGGCCATGCCGTTGTCACGCAGGTAATCGAAGCCGAACTCCGAGTTGGTGCCGTAGGTCACGTCGCATTTGTACTGCTCGCGGCGCTCGTCCGGGCTTTGGTCGCGCAGAATGCAGCCCACCGTCAGCCCCAGCCAGCGGTAGATTTCACCCATCCATTCGCTGTCGCGCTGGGCCAGGTACTCGTTGACGGTCACCAAGTGCACGCCCTTGCCGGTAAGCGCGTTGAGGTAAACGGGCAGCGTCGCGACCAGCGTCTTGCCCTCGCCGGTGGCCATCTCCGCGATGTTGCCGCGATGCAGCACGATGCCGCCAATGAGCTGCACGTCGTAGTGAACCATCTCCCAAGTCAGCAGGCCGCCGCGGACTTCCACCTCGCGCTTTTGCTCGGTAAAGCGCCAGGCCGTGTTCTTGACGACGGCAAACGCCTCCGGCAGCAGGTCGTCGGTGGTTTCGCCCTTCTCCAGGCGCTGGCGAAACTCGTCCGTCTTGGCCTGCACCTCTTCGTCGGAGAGCGAACGCAGCTCCTCCTCCAGGCGGTTGATTTCCTCCGCCAGGGGCAGCATTTTTTTGATCGTGCGCTGCGCCTGGGTGCCGACGACTTTCTTAACCAGCCAGTTGAACATGATAAAGTGGGGAGTCCCGGACCGGTCAGCCCGGTGGTTCTGGGGGATCACAAAACTAGAGGCTCCCTCCCGCTTTGGCAAGAGCAGCCGGGCAACCCCTAATCGTAAACCTCGGAGATGCTGGCAGGGGCCCGGCGACGGCCCGGATCGGGGGGGGCGATTGCCTCGGGCGAGGCTTCGGCCGCCGCCACCAGGCGATAGGCCACCAGGTCGAAGCCCCCCTGCTTGCCGCCCCGGAAGGTCAGCACCCGGTCCAGGCGGTCGATTGGCTCGAGCAGCAGGCCCTCCGGCAGGTAGTAGGTGGGTTGAATTCCGTAACGGTGGTCAATGACCAGCAAGTCTCCCGCCCGGAGCTGCTTACCGACAAAGCGCTCGTAGGCCTCCCGGCGCGGCGTCGTGGCGTGGTGCGGCAGGGTGGTCAGCAACACCCCGGGCCGGGGGTGGATTGCCGCCGCCTGCCAGAGCTTGATCGGCACGCCGACCCGAGGCGCCTCCGGCAGCCCGTCGTAAAAGCGGACGATCTCGGAGCGTAAATCTGGCAAGCCGTAGGGCACGTAGTTGAGCGTGCGCGCGGGCCAATAGGCGGCGTTAAGCGCCACCAACGCGAGGACGGCCACCGCCACGCCCAGGCGCGGCCAGCCGCCCAGGTGGCGCAGGATCGTCACCACCAGCACCGCCGCCAGGAGCAACGCTATCGGCAGCAGGGTGGTGACGTAGTCCTTGTTATGGAAGACCTGCGCCACCAATAGGCTGATGAGAAAGAGGGAGGCGACCGGTGCGAGCCAACGGGCCTCCTGTCGCTGACGCGCGGGCCCTTGGCGCAGCAGGAAATAGCCCGCTCCCGCCAAGGCCAAAACGTAGGTGGCAAAACCGGCATAGAGCGGCGCATAGGAGGCCTTCAGGTGAAGCCAAAATGTGTAGCCCCAGGAAAATGGCACCGTGTTAAAAGCGGCGTGATCCTTAAACTGCGCCCACGCCGCCGGCTGCAGAACAATGTACGCCACCGCCCCGAGCGCCCCGCCCGCCATGCACACGGCCATCACCACGTAGCGGCCCCAGGACCACTCGCCGCGGATGGCCAGCGCCCCCAGCACCAGCCCCAACGCGCCGCAGAAAATCACGCCCATGGGGTGGAGCGTCGGCAACAGAAAGCACAGCAGGTAAAAACCGAACCACCCTCGCCGGCCCAGGTCGCCGCTGTGGATCAGCAGGGCGAGGGTCAGCAACATGGCCAATGCGGTGGCGAGCTCCGGACGCATCTCGAAGGCGATCGCGAAGGCGGCCCGGTCGGTCAGCACCACCGCAGCCACCACCCAACCCGCCCAGCCGTTGCCGCTCAGGCGAAAGGCCAGCCAGCCCGCCAGCAGCGCCAGCGCCGCCCAGAGGCCAATGAAGTAAAGGACGTGCAAAGCCGAGCTGGCCGGCAGCGGCGCCAACAGGACCGTTTGCAGCGCGACCACCCCTGGCCAATGCATCCCCCAAGCCGCGTCCAAGCCGGCAAAGCTCCCTAGCAGAGGGCTGAACAGTGCGGGCGGAAACGTGGCAAAGGCCGCCGGCGCGAAATAGCACCAGCCGTCCAGCGTCGGCGTCGAGAGGAAGTGCAGGTGCACGTAGGCCGCCGTCGCCCAGAGCAACAGGGCCGTCAGCGCCAGCAGCGCCCACCACTTGCGGTGAGCCGGCGGAACGGGGCGGGCAAAGTATCCGGAGACATCCATCGGGCGCAGTCCTACCCTTAGGGAAACCGAGACGCCAAGACAACCAATCTCATTGCCAAGCCCGCCGCCAACCCGTAGGCTTCCCATCTGCCAAAACGGCCAAGCGCCCGTAGTTTAATGGTAGAACGTCAGCCTTCCAAGCTGAACGCGGGGGTTCGATTCCCCCCGGGCGCACAATTGCAAATCAACGACTTACGTTAATTTCGTACCATTGGCGCACCAAATTTGAATTGTTGATTTTGGTTGGAGGCGGGCAGTGATAGCCTCGCCGTGGCGCGGGCCGTCCTTTGCGCAGGTGAAGGAGCGGGTGTCGATTGAGTGGCTTTTTCGTCAGGATGGGCATGCGATCGGGCGCAATGGGATGTGCCTTTCGCCGTTCCAGAAGGAGCGGACGCCATCGTGCAAGGTGAACGATGCTCGTGGCACGTTCTGGTGCTTCTCATCCGGGGAGCACGGCGACATTCTGTTCTAAAACCTGGTCCCGATACCGAGCCGTGGTGGAAGCATGATCGCCCTTCGGGTCAATTGAGATCTCTAACCCGCCGCAGCTCAGCAACGTGGAGACCAGAACGCTACAGCCTTTGCCTGACCGGGTTCCCACCATCATGGTCAGATGCCAGTCGTCCCGAAAACCGACCGGGACGCCGCCCATGGTCACGAATTCTTCCCGGCCATCCGAGCGCATGGCCTTCCTCATTGTGTCTTGGGTCACGCCCAGGAAGACATCACCACTGTGATCCTCAAACCCGACTTCAGCCAAGTTCTCTGGTTTTTCAAAGAAAGTATGCGGCAGGAAGTTTTCGTTCCATTTGCCATTCGTGTTTTTAAGAATTTCAAAGCACGTCACTGCGACGCAATTGACATAGCACGTTTCATCATAGATCTTATAAATAATCGAAAAAACGTTGCCACCACGTGTCTATTGAATCATGCTCTCCATCATATTTCATATTTAAAAATTTTTGCGGTATGTAGTGATAGCCTTTTCGCTCAAGCAGAGTTGTAATCTTCTGAAGTTTATCGCTTTGTAGATTTTTAGAGTAGTCAATAGAAACCATGTTGCCAAAATTGCAAAATCTTATTTCACTCGACCCTTGAGAAGAGCCCAGCCTTTCAGGCAAGCGAAGCAACGCATGATAACAGGTGTCTTGATAGCTTTCGCGTGAAACTTCCTCAATAGGAATCTTTAATAACGTCTCAAGTTCTTTTTTTACTTCCGCAACGCCTGCGTAAGCTTGCTCAACATTAAATCCTACCGGATATAGCTTTACCTCGCTGTCGTGCTTTAGCAGCAGCTTTTTTATATCTTGTTCTGATAAACCCATCAATTTGGAATCGTTGTATCATTGACTGGATACGATGATACTATTTTGTTAGTTCCTTTTTTCAATACCAGGAATACGTAATCTTGCCCAGTAGCTGTACCCGCTCCAGTGGAGGGCACTCTAAACACGTCATTATTCCTATTTGCGTTGTGAAAATTGTTCAGAACACCGGCATCATTTCTTTTGCTATAAATGATATCAATGAAACCTGGAAGTTCATCGCGATTTTTTGAGAAAACTCCATGAGGAGGTGATTTGAATCCTGGAACAGTATGGGAGTAAATGTGCGAAACTCTGTGCCCTTGCGAAAGTGGTGGAGCCGTTTCATAAAGCAGACCACCCGGAGTTGTCCAACCTTTTGGATTGCCAGCTACAGCGGAGAAAAACTTGCTGGGCCCATCGCTAAACATTTCCAGGACCTTTGCTAAATCTGCGGGATCAGGCGCTCCGCCTCCTGTTGCCGCAAGCACGCGTTTTAAGTCGTCAAAGTAATCTCCTATACCATTGTTCGGCAAATTCCGTGTAATTGAGCCGTAGTATCGCATAAACCCTTGGATAGAATCCATGGTGGTGTGGCTGCCCATAATCTCAATGACTTCGGCAAGCCGGATTCCGGCCATGCGTCCAACGGTGTCCCATTGCCCAGATGTGTATTTGCCCAGTTCATCAACGATGGTTTTGAAGTTGGCTTTGGGATCACCTGCTAAATCATCCAATTTATCGACAATAACTTCGGATGCATACTTGCCGCTTGGCAACTGATGCCGGCTAATTTCTTTTATCATCGTGCGAATTCGTCTGACTTCATCGCGTGTCTTTACGCTGGTGATGGCGACCCTCATGAGGCCTATCTTCAAACGCGATGTCTTGAGCACCGTGCCGACAGCAACCGCAGTCCCTCTGGAAATCGCCCAGCCCTGCTTGAGGATCTGCCCAAATTTCTTAGACACAGCTCCCATCAAGAAGAGTTGTTCGAGGCCATAGCCGAAAACGTAACCGGTGGAGTAAGCGACTACAGAGACATTATCGTCAGCTTCTGAAAACACCCATGTAGCCGACTTTTCCGCACCGACGAGCATGCTATCGAGTTCGTTATCGATGATGCCTAGGAGCGAAGACGATACATTTGACCAATCTGTGTTGGGCAGTTCGAGTGCAAACTGCATAATGTTTCTCGACATTGTTCCGGCTTCGATCATGGCTCGGTAAGGATCAAGCGCTAGCTCGCCAATGCTACTGGCAGCTCCCGGAACTTGCTGGAGAACTAAGGTAACGAATTCAACATCATCAACCGCACCGTCCCAGGCACCATCAAGCACCCCTTGGAGCAGAGGGCCGAACCAGTTGGGAATTCCTCGCAGAAGATCAACACGATCAAAATGGAAGCCGTATTCAACCGTCGTGATGACAAGCACTTTGGTGACACCTGTGCGATTTTCAACTTCTTCTTCTCCCGCTGTCTGCCCAAACAGCAAGCCCACGAGTTGAAGCTGAAGCCTTACAGGCATATGACGCGTCGTGTAACGCCATTCGCTACGCGCCAAATGGGTTTCCATGAGATTCCGGTAGATGGAAGCCGTACCCCCACCCACGCTCATGTGAACTTCGTCCGTTTCCTGAACAACGCCAAATGCGTTCTTGTAGGTCAGTGTGAACGTCACATCGCCGTTGACCACAAGACCTTCAACAAACAATGAGACATTGCCGTTCGCCAAACCTGCCAGATCTCCTGAGGGGTTCGCCAAATCGACCGTATACTGAGCCAAGGCAGCCGTTCCCGAAGAGTTGAATATCCGCACAGCAGGCGCCTGACTGACGGTAAGTGTCAACGTACCCTCGTTCGTGGTAAGGCCCTCAGGACGTCGCAGGGTCAATCGTGCGATATCGTCATCATCAAAACCAATCGAGGTGTCTTGATTGTCTTCATGCGGCAACGGCTGGGCGTCGTCATTGTCGGTGTTGAGCGGCAGGAGAAGGTTGGAAGGAATTCCTTCTTCGGCTTCCGTGAGATAAACCCCGGGATCGTCCATGGTCGATGGCGTCTGGACAACGAGTAATCCCATATCATCTTCGCCTCCTTCATCAGGAAGCCCATCTCCATCGAAATCAATGGGGCCGTGGACAGGAATGGGAATGTCACGCGAACTAATGCGTGCATCCAAGTGGTTGATGAGTTCACTGACGATTTCATCTTCTTCAAGAGTTGCACCGATAGTGCCAAAATTCTGTCCATCTTTCTTCAAGATAATTTCAATATCACCAAGGTCATCAAAAACAGCGGTAAACCAGAGTTTTTTCGGATCATTCCGATCTTTGACAAAAACAACATCTTGATCCATGACCTCGCTCTCTACAGAACCCGTTTCGATCTGTTCTATCTCACTTTCGGAATAGATGTCGTCAATATCATCGTAGATGTAAAAGCTATTGCCCGATCCATTCAGGGTTTCGACGACGTTTTCATACGTACCAAGGTCTTGTCCGCTGGTCGTGTTACGGAATTGAAGTGAAAAACCTGTCCAGTCCTCAGGGAGCTTAATTCTCCCCTGGACAACTCGGTCGCGGGTATCTAAGTCCATCGGGAGGAGGAGGACGGCTTTAGTGGCGATGGGGGAGCCGGTGCGTTTACCTTCCTCGTCAAGGGCGTATTCTTCGGCTTGGCCTACGATCAAGCCGTCATCGTTTATATTGCGGGCCATCTTGATCTGCCATGTTTCAGGGTCTATAAGTAATTCCTCTTGTAGCTTGTAGCTGTGATACCCTTCGGAAACCTCACCTTTGGGATTTCTTTTTTCCCAAAGGTTGAATGACTGGTTAGGGTACGTTCCCGAAATACCCAGTATCTGATAATCGGGTATGTCTGATCCCTCTTCATCAGTACGTTTACGGTTTGTAATCCGGTATGCATATCCTCCAGGTGGTAGGTAATGCCACTTACCGTCCCACCACCTAGTATCACTCACCAAGATTCTGTCGTCATTGAGATCAGCCGCACCATCATTAAAGATATCTTGATCGACAATCTCGCCGTTCAAAGTAAATTTAATTTCGCTCCCATCCCAGTGTTCATAGATTGCATCTCCCTTATTGTTTGTTGCAATGACGCCTTCGGCATACCAGAGGCCGGGCCCATCGACCCAGATGGCATCCACTTCACCGTCGTAAGGCTTCCATTCAACCACCCACCAAGTTCCATCAGAATCATAGAGATTACCATAGGCGGTGCTTCCGCCCGTTATGTAAATATCGGTCTCTTGATCACCATTATCTTCGGATTCGTATGGGATTTTTCGATCTAGGCCAACAGGTTTAGCTCCCTTGTTAGAATAGAATGCGTAATTAATGAAAAAGCCGTCAACCATTTCAACCCTGTAGCCATTCAGAAAAACGATTCCATCATCAGAAAGACCTGCGGGAAAAAAGCTCTGTTCATTTTCCGTTGGTATTTCGGTGGCCTCTCCATTTTCCCAGTAGATAGATTTGTCACCATCGTGAAGAGCGACTGCTCCGTGTTTATTGATATGACGGCCTTGGCCTGGTCCCAAATCAATCACGGCATAACGGGGAGCGGGTTTATCGGGTTCGGACTCCTCGGACTGGGAGGAACCTTGGGCGTTGTCGGCTTGGACGCGGGTGTTGGTGGAGTTGGTGAAGCCGAGCGAGGAAGCGTCTGATTGGGACAGGGAAAAGGAGGTGGTGTCGGCCCCGGAGGTGCCGAGCGTGGCCCAGGTGCCGTTGGCGAGCTGGTACTGGATGGTGAAGCCGGTTTCGTCGTCGGAGTTATCGCTCCAGGTGATGGTGAACTGGGTGTCTTCGGGCGCGGAGGTGGCGAACTCTTGCACCGCGATGCCGCGTGGCGGCTCGGGCGGGCCGTTGACGGTGACCGAGTAGCTGACGTTGACCGGCGCAACCTTGCCGGTGGTGGCCCGCACTTGCGCGGTGGTCGAGAGCCCTGTCGAGGCCTGGAAATAGGCGCCGACATGGGCCTCGCCGCTGAGGTCAGCGGTTCGTAGCGTCATCGTGCGTGCCACGGGGCTGCTTCCGTCGCCGGTGGCCGATACACGGCCCGTACTAATGTAGACCGAAAGATCGACCGGTGCGTTGATGAGGGCCACGGGGGGATCGGTGTCCTTCTCGTAGACCTTGGCGACCAGGGGCACCGCCGTGAAGGTGCCAGCGTCGACGCTTTGGCCGTCGCCGCTGACGATCTCGATCTCGGGCTGGATAAGCGTATCGCCCTGGCTGTAGTAGTCGGTGGGGTCGGAGGCCACGGCCGGGGTTTGCTGGGAAACGTGGCCGTACTCGGCCCAGTCGCTTAGGCCATCGCCATCGAAGTCGGCCACGTCGTCGCCGTTGAGGTGGGTGAGCGCGTCGGGGTCGTCGGGGAAGAAGGCCAGCTCGTAGAGGTCGGGCAGGTTGTCGGCGTCGGTGTCGGTTAGGGCAAGGACCTGCGCGGCGCTGAGCGCGGTTCGATAGATGCGCACGTCATCCAGCAAGCCGGTGAAGAACGCGGAAGGCGTGGTGCCGTCGCTGTAGGCGCCGATGGTAAAGGGCTCTTCGCTGGAGGCATCCATGCCGCTGAGGGCGCTGACGTCGAGGGCGGAGCTGAGATCGGTTCCCACGTCGGTCAGGGTGCCGCCGGTGTTGGGGTCGGCCTTGGCCAGCTCCTGCGGCTGGCCGTCGATGTAGATCCGCGCCAAATCCGCCGTGCCGCCACCGGCAAAGACCACGGCCACATGGTGCCAGGCCCCGTCGTTGACCGCCGCCGCGGTGCGGATCAGCATGCTCGCGGTGTCGACATCCCCCCCGACACCCGCCACGACTTGGCCGTTGGCGTTGAGCCCGACGGAGTAGCCCACCTCCCAGTTGTCCAGGCCGGTGCCGAGCAGACGCGCGTCGGTGGCCGTCGTGCTGACCCAAAAGCTGACCGTAAAGCTGTCGTTGACGAAATCCAGACCGTTGTCGGCGGTGCCGCTCAAACTCAGGTTGTCGTCCGTGCCGTCGAACTGAAACGCGAGCGAACCGTCCCAGCTGGCGGTGAGGACGGGACCGCCGTGGATGGCGGCGTCCTGCCCGAAGCCGGAGCTGTCCAGGGCGATCTCGTTGTCGTCTTCGTCCAGGGCCCAACACGCGACCAAGTGATCGTCCGCCCAAGCACGGATGGGAACAGCCAGATCCGTCGCCCCCGGGACGTTTAGGCTGACGGTAACGGTGCTTTCCCCGGCCGCGGCCGAGCTGAAATAGACCGTGGCGATGTCTTCATTCGATCCGTTGCGGGTCGTCGTGACGTTGAGGCTTGACGCGGGATCCACACTGCCATCCGGTGCCCCGCCGCCGGCACTTGGCGTCGTTACGCCCCCCGGACCGCTGACCGTGAAGCTGACGGGTACGTTCCCGTTTTGGAACGCCGCTCCGGTTCCGTCGGTCACCTTGATCTCCAGGGCCGGCAACAGATAGCCGTCGGAAACAAGATAATCATCCGTGTACGTTGTCTGCAAAACGAGGACTGGAATCTCGCCGTTATAGAAGTCAGTCGGATCCGTTTCGTTGAGCTGCTCGGTCAAGTTATCGTAGCCGTCGCCGTCAAAGTCCCAATAGAGGGACGGCGAGCTTCCGTCATCACTGGCCAGAACCTGGGTGATGGAGGTGATCGCATCGTTGGCGTCCGCGTCGACGATGGCCTGCTCCCAGCTATCGGGCAGGCCGTCGCCGTCGGTGTCCAGCGGGTCGATCCCGCCCGTCGTCGGCGTCCAGTTGGAAAGATCGAACGCGAAGAGGTTCTTCACCTGGCCCTGGTTGGCGGCAGCGTAATCCAACCCCTGAGGGTTCTCGGTGCTCCAGGGGTAGGTCTCCGAAGCATCCCAGCCGGAGACGGCGTCCGAGTGATAGGCTACCTCGGGTAGCTCAAACACCTCGTAAAAATGACGTGCGACTTCCTTGACCTGCCCTTGGTTCGCGACGGTGTAATCCGTCTCGCCCGCCCCGCCGGCGTCCCAGCCTTGGATGAGGTTGGTCAGCGAGTTCCACTGACTGCTGTTGGTGATCGTCGCGACCTCCGCCGGATGACCGCCCGCTGCGGCGCTGAACACCGCCTCCAGGTGCGCCCGCGCCCCCCGCGCCATCCACTTGAGCTGACCTTGGTTGACCGCCGCATGGTCGATGACGGAAGGATAGTCCTCCGGCCAGTGATACGGAGACGTCTCGCCCTCCTTGGGCGCGATCACGTCCTGCTCAAACCACCAGTCCGGGTAGTTTGCCGGCTGCCCGCTGTCCGGGACCGAACCCGCACTCAGGATCAGCGGCAGGGATGACAACCCCACCGCGATGACAGCCAAGCTAAAGATGGCACGAATAGTTACATCACCTTTCGTCTTCCTCTTATCGATCTTCATTTGTAGATATATCTCTCGGCGTCCTGCCTGAAGGCTGACTCAGCCAATCGATTTTTGGCGCTCAGATGCCCGTTTTCGTCTTGTCGATGCCAGTTCAGTCTAGATCCAACTGTTCGAACAAATCATTCAAAGCCCGGCGTTGTGCGTCGGTCACTTGATGATTTACAATATGTAAAATCGCTACCCCAACCATGTCCGCAGTACGTCCCAATTGCTGGTTATGGGAGAACTTGATCCCGGTTGAATTACTCTCCAAATTCGTGGTGTATTCCGCATCCCTTCCCACATAGAGATTGATCGTCGGAAGCTGCGTGGCCTCATCATTGAGGGTGAAATAGCCTGTATAGGTTTGGAGAGGAGGCGTCTCTCCAATGTTGTATTCAGCGCCGGCTTGCTTGAAAGCGTGACCATCAGTTCTGTGAACCCGTCCCATCAAGGCACACAGCCTATTTTGCTTGACTCCGAGAGAAGGATAATTGGAACTTGGGTTGATAAAGTTCTCATCGGGCGGGTACGGAGAGTCTAAGAAGTGCAGATAACCCATGATGAACAGATGAGGCTCCACGGTGGTTTGAATAGGCCCTCCCAAATCCCACATCATGTGCTGCTGGGCATCGCCGTCAAACTCGAAGCCGCCGAGGCTCCAAGCCGGAGTGCCCGTGCCTCCCAACACATAATCATTGCCGCCAGCATCATATCCGCCAAAACGGTATATCACGTTTCCCGTGCCCGCGTTGTAACGGCTGGTCGCCACCGCCAACGTCGCATGGTCCCACAGGCCTTCGTTGACGAGATAGTCTTCCAACTCCTCGTACCAGGCCAGCGCATCGCTGGAGAGCAGCTTGCCCGACTCCGCATACAGCTTCTGGGCAAAGGCTAAGGTATGACCGGAGAACCCGTGCATTCCCGGCAGGGCGCCTGCGGTGTAGCTGCCCATGGAAAGATCGCCGCCCGGGTTAACAAAAAGCTGGCCGATCACGCTGGCATCCCCGTTTGTTAGACTGTTGCGCGCCACCAGAAGATCCCGGCCAACCGTGACGTCGCCGTCTTCTTGAACCGTCAAGGCATTGGCGCGACTGTTGCCGTCCGCACCGTTGCCGACTTGGAAAAGGTCCTCATCGTCGGCCTGATTGTACTGCCCGACGACGGCTTGGTTGGTGCCGTCGGTGACCAGGCCCGTGCCAAAGCTGACCGAAAGCGACGACGTCTGGACGTAGCGGCCGTCGGCCTGGGCCTGGGTCTGATAAGCGTCGCCGCCTGTTCCTTGGACCAGCACTGCTTGCCCGTCGACGGTGATTATGCTGCCGCCCGACGTGGCCGGGGTGAGCACAATCGTTCCGTCCGTCGCCGAGCCGCCTGCCCAGTCCATGCTGAACACCGTCAGCGCATTGTTGTCGTCCAGCTTCATTTTTAGCGTCTGCGAGGCGGCTTGCATGCTGTCCCACCACTCGAACACGGCCTGGATCCGCTCCGCCGTCATCTTGATCTCATAAAGCGATTGCGCCACATCATCGGTGAAGGTCACCGTCAACGCCGGTTGATTGGTTGCCGTGTTGCCCACGCCAAGCGACGACTTGGTCACGATGTCGCCTTCCACCGTCAGCCGGCCTGCGTCATCGCCGTCCCCGTGGCCGTCCTGGTCTCCCGAATCGTTCTTGATGACCTGCTCGCCCCAATGCTCCACCGCCATTTGCGCCGGGGCACTCCCCGCCGCGAGCACCAACCCGGCAACCACAACGCCAACCATCATGGCGACGTTCCTCGTCCCTTTCGGCACTCGAATCCATCGACCGTATGTATTAGCAAAACTAAATAGCAAGCGCTCATTCATAAGATTCCGCATAGCATTGCCCCACCTAAAGGCAAGCGTAAAAAAGACTGCAATCGTAACTTTTATGATCTCAAGCGTAACCCAAACGCGTCATAACTAACGGTTCCAATTGCTCTGCAACTACTTCCCCTTTTCCGCTCAAAAGAAGAAAATGGTCCGCTCAACCAAAAAAAAAATCACTTTCATTGCCACTCACACGAACCTCCGGTTGACCAAACACCATATTGCAGAGGCAACCCAGGATGACGGCCCTCACCACCACTCTAGCCAGCAGAATCGCCGGCCTCCACGATAGCCTGTACCGCCGCCTTTAACGCCTCCGGCAACGACACCCACCTCGCGACTAACAGCGCCAACATAGGGCATCCTGCACCTCAATCTTGTGGGACTATCGCTGTGTCACCGAGGTTCCGAGAAGTACCATTATGCTTCAACGCCAATGACTTAAGCCCACCCACCCTTGGATTCGATTCCCCCCCCGGGCGCAGTCCGAAGCCTAGGCGAGAGCTTCGAGGAGATCGCGTGCGGGATTACCCTAAGTGAGGGAGCGGCCGCCCTTCCAAGCTAGGCGTTGGCGGCTCGCTTATACCACCGGAACGCGCTTCTGCCGGGCCAAGGAGGCACAGCCCGACCCACTTTTTGCCAAGACCGGTCGGCACCACGCAAGGCGCGCCATGATGCCTACTGGCCAGGGCTTTCAGAACTGCCCGTGCTGGCATCATGCCAGCAAGCAGATGGTTCTCCATTTTTGGATGGCTTCTATTTCAGCGCAAACGGAACACATAGAGCGTAAATTTTTAAAAATTGTATTTCTTAAGAGGCTCATGATATTTTATTGAAATAAGAGATGCTGCTCACCCAGCGCCTCGAGTAACACCTCTCCTAACTAACGCGCCACGCCTCGCGTGAGCTAACCCTAACCTCTCACACTCTCCACCATGAGTTCATCTCGTGACTGGTTGCTGACCAACGCCGCCATCGTCGTCCTGCTGATGACGGGTGCGTACCTGACCCCGCAACCGCCTTCATCGGTCCGGCCCGACACCGACCTGAACCCAAACGCGCGCCAGCGGGTGGGATTGGTGTATACGAATTCCCACCTCTTTGATGACCCCCTGCAGGCGATGAAGAGCAAATCGGTGGGGGAGTTCATTCTTCCCGCGAATCTGAAGGGAGATCTCGCAACGCTCGATTGCTGGTTGTGGTATCACCAGCACGAAAAAATCGCGACCACAGAAATCGCGCCAGGGAACATCTTCACCGTCGATCTATCAACGGAAATAGAGAACGAATTCACTCTTGAAGACTATGGGTTCACTCCCAAAGCCTGGGACCTCATCAAGGGCAAACCTTCTGGCAAAAAAGAAACTTCAGGCAGAAAAGAACCAATGAACCTTCTCGAGCGTCTCAATGCACTCGTTATAGAAAGGAAAACCCTCATAGCCGAGCTGAAAACGAAGCTGATGAAGCAGGAGGGAAACCGAGCGGCTGAAAACAGGGCTACCTCCACGACCGCAACAACCCCACCTAGCTCTTTTGCGGTGAATACAGTCCAAGCCGAAATCGATAAGGCCCGCGACGAGCTAACCCACTTGGAAGCCGCTCAAAGCAAGCTCCTCGGCATCCAGGGGCTGATGAACAAGACAACGTTCCAAAAGCTTTTCAAGCGTCCGTCTGCCTATCAGATCCTGATCACGTTAACCGACATCGAAGACATTTTATGCCAGCCCCCAATCCGGCGAGGCCAAATCAGAAAGCTTCGCCGGCAACTGGAAAAGGCTAAAAAGGGGATGCAGTCTCTATCGACTGAACAGCAGAATCTTTTTGTCTTCCTTCCGAACGAGCAGAACAACTATTCCGCGGTGGAAAAGCGGCGACGAATCCGTCAAACCGTGTCGCTGACCATGATTGACCTTGGCTACACACCCAACCATCCCCGCAAGATCCAAGTCTACCCCTTCAATGCGGGCGAACTTGAAAGCAAAGAAGAAGGGCGCCAATACATCGTGGAAGCCCCGGCGGCTCTCTTCGATCATTTTGAGCTACCCGAAGAGGAAAACTCTCCAAAAGAATCCGGGCAAGAAGGTGAGCTTCCAGAACAGGTCCGCGTCGTTTACCTCTTGGAAAGAGACAACATGGAAGGGCAGGACAGCCTATCCCATTACCAGAGTCTAATCCTGGAGATTATTGGCGATGCGACGAAGAATCTAGATTCGACGCCCGAAACTCTCAAATTCATCGGCCCGTCATCTTCCGATCAATTACTCGCCGTCCTCAAGTTGTGGCACCTCAATCAAGACAAGATCAACAGCAACATTGTTATCTACTCTCCCTGGTCCACCGTTACTCCGTCGATTCTCTTTAATCAAAGTTGGTTGACGGAGCCAACCGGCGGGAGATCGCAAATCCTGAGTGCAGGCTTCGATGATCGAACCATCTTCGAGTTTCCGCTGCGCTGCATTTACTGCGAGCCACCCGACGGGATTCCCGCCGGTTCCGCCGACCTTCCGAAACAAGCGAATGACGAAACCACCATGCAGACGGCGCAAAACAACGGCGAACGCTGGTTGCGGGTGGTCCGGACCGTCGGGCACGATTCAACCCTCATCCGGGGTTTGGTGGAGGAGTTGCAACGTCGCGGCCTCAATCAGGACGATGGCATCGTCCTGATCTGCGAGAGAGATTCGGCCTACGGAAGGAATTTCTCCCAAGAGTTCAACCGCCAGTGGGACGAGGCGATGGGCGGCACCAATTCCGATGAAGAGTCCAAGCACGCGAAGGAGGGGTTGATCCAGACCGTGCATTTTTTAAGCGGGATCGACAGCGGACTCGAGCGCAAGCCCGACGCATCGAGCGATACATCCACGATTTCCGGCGATCCGCTGGAAAGTTTCTATCGAAAATTATCGCTCCGGGGTGGGTTCCTCAACGCGCAAGGGCCGTCTCAATTTGACTACGTCGAGCGGCTTGCTCAGGATTTGGAAAAGAACTTCAAGGCCGCCAAAAGACTCAAGCGAAAGGGTGAAAATGAAAAGTTCAGCCTCTCGGCCATTGGAATCGTTTCGACGGACGTCTACGACAAGATGGCCCTTCTGCAGGTGCTCAAGCCGCAATTTGCCGGTCAGATTTTCTTCACGACGGATTTGGATGCGGATCTCTACACCGGCGGGCAGTCCAAATTTTCGCGAAACCTGGTGGTTTCGACTTCATATGGGCTGGCGGAAAGTGAATTTCCCGATCATCTGAGATGGGACAGCGAAAACCTGCCCATCTCTTACCGGGAAAACTACCAAGTGGCGATCCAACGCGCGGTGCGGGCGGCCCTGCTGAATTACGGTGCAGGAGAGAGCCTTGCCGAAGACGAAGGCGGTCTGGTGCCTCAAGTTGCCACTCTGTTCGAGATCGGCTCCAGCCGCGCCGTCGAGCTTGCGACATCTCTCGAAACGGGAGACGCCAACTCCAACCAGTTGGTATCGGACCCCAAGAAGGACTGGATTGTTCGAAACTACCGCGTGGCAAAACCAGTTTTGGTGATCATCGGTGTCTTGTTGGGCATTGTGATGATGTCACTGCCAATGATTCTCAAGATCAAGGCGCGGTGGTACGGTTATTTTTCCCTCCTGGCGTTTTTGTTTGTTTGCACACTCTTCTTTCTACAAATGAGGTTAAGCCTGGAGCCGGGCTCGCATTGGGGAAACCTGAACGACTTGATAGAGGGAGTCAGCCTCTGGCCTTCCATCGGGATTCTCGTTTTTGGTTTCATGCTTGGACTCTGGTTTGTTTCACACGGCATTTACCCGATGCGTCCCTTTATTCTCTCGCGGCGGGGCCGGCTTGGCGTCCTCTGCCGGCTCGTCAAGACGGGAAAGCCGAACGCGGGCAACGGGAGAGTCACTCATCAATTAAAGACCTTGTGGTTCGGGTTTCTCGCGTTCTTTGGATCAAGGCCACCGAGAGAAAACAAGATCCGAAACATATTGGAATGGGATCAAGGTTCTGACCGCACACCCCTGCAGGCGGGTTGGTTCATCCCTTCCTCCCGACGGATTTGCGCCACTTTGGTTTGCTTGGGGATACTTGCCTTCACACTTGGATTTGGCACTTACCTCGCCGTGATGGTGGACTCATTTGGAAGCGGAGACTTCTGGAGCACCCCACCCGGACGGGACGGCGTAAGCCTCGGCATTCACGCCCTGATGGTCGGCATCATTACCGGTTCCTTCATGATGGGGGCTTGCCTGACGGGCTTCGCCACTTCTGATCTCCAGCGAATGCTCAATGCGATCCAGCATCAAGTCCAAGACCGCGCGAGCAGAGGTGAAAGCCTGCCCAAGCTACGCTTGCGTTCACTCGAGGAGATATCGGACGGCATGGCGCACTTGCTCATGTCCCCCGCGTTGATCCTGGTGTGCGGCATCCTTTCCCGCATGACGTTTCTGGAACGCTGGGAGAACCGGCCCGACATCATCCTCGTTTTCTTCATTCTGTTTTTCGTGCTGTTGTCGCTGGCGCTCTGGCACTACTTAACGATCCGACACTTCAAGGCCAGCCTGATCCACTCTCTATATCAACAAACGGAACGAAATCGAGACGAGGTCGAATCCGAGAGGAGTCTCCTCAACTGGGGGAGTTTTAAATTCACCTCTGGTTCTAAAAGAGACTCCAAAGGCGTGACGATTGGCGACACGATCAAAAACCTGGAAAGCCTGAAAGGCGGTGCGTTCGCCACGTGGGGAAGCAATCCTCTCTTTCAAATGTTCTTGGTGCCCGTCACGGTCATCGTCGCGATTCAACTTACTGAAATGATGCTGCCGCTTTTGCGGTGACGAACACCGGAAACTGGCTCGCGCGGCGACGGACGGGTGGGCTCGCCACGGCGACCAATACTCCCTACACTCACCCACGAAGGGTATCACCATTATCACCAAGCGGGTTGGTGCCGCGTTGTCCGGCAAAAGGGGATCATCCGCTCAACCATGAATCAAGTAGAAGAAAAATGAACACGTTATCCAAAAGCCTTTCCAGACTCCTTGCCATGTGGTGCCTGCTTGCCTTTGCCGGTTTTGCGTCAGCCTCGGCAGCCGAGGAGAGCGCCCCGGACACGGCGATCAAGGCGCATTACGTGGAGATCGTCACCGAGTCCGTCGACCAACAGTGCCGAGCTCTCGAAAAGATTCACGGCCTTTCGTTTGGCCCCAAAGTTCCGGAACTCGGCCAGGCAAGAGTCGCCCAAACGGGAGACGGCACCTTCATCGGCGTGCGGGCTCCCCTGGCCGAGCACGAGCAGCCCATCACGCGCGTTTACTTCGAGGTCGAGGACATCGGCCAGGCGGTTAAGAAGGCGCAAGCCGCCGGCGCCATCATCGCCTATCCCCCGACCAAGCAGGGTGAGACCGGGACTTGGGCCATCTACATTCTCAACGGCAGGCAATACGGCCTGTGGCAGGAGTAGGCCGAAGGGAAACAGGCCGTCTTGGTTGGCGGGCAAGTCTCTTTGGTCGAAGCGATCCCCGCTTTTTTCGCAAAGGCCCACTCTCCTCAAGGGCCGCCGGCGTGGCCGTCCGCCGGGAGGCCCGCTTGCCGCGCGGGCCGGCTGGTTGAACTCCCCGCCTAGAACTCGAAGCGGGCGCCACCGCCGATCGAGTGGCCGAGGTAGTCGTCGCTGAACTGGGCATCGTAGGTCAGGAAGGCGCTCCAGGCCTCGCCGACAAGGAAGTCCAGCCCCAGGCCAACCAGGCCGAAGTCACGGTCCGGGTCGCGGGTGTTGACCACAAAGCTGCCCGGAGCCGGGTCGCTGAAGGCGGCAGTGATGCCCCGGCTGTCGTCGAGAAACTCGTGGAGCCATTCCGCGCTCACGCTCGGCACGATGGCAAAGTCCGGGGAGACCTGCCAGCGCCCGCGCAGCTTGGCGCCCAGGGCGGTGCGGAAGCTCTCAGCGTCCTGGCTGGCCACGTTCAGGTTGAGCGACTGCGCGCCGGTCTCGGTGTAGCCGTCCTGCTCCAGGTAGGTGTACTGCACGCCGGCGATCGGGCCGGCCTGCCAGGTGCCGCTGCGGTCGAGGTTAAAGAGGTAGCCGCCGGTGGCGCCGGAGGTGATCTGCCAGCCGTCCGGGTCGCTCAGCGCGGTGCGGTTAATGCCGCCAAAGACGATGCGGCGGCTCTGGTCGTAGTCGCTGGCACCGCCCAGCACAAAGGCGTTGCCGAACCAGCCGTCGTCCGCGCTCTGGAAGCCGGCGTAAAGCCCGCCGGTGTAGGTGTCCACGTCCAGGCTGGAGCCGTTGCCGTCGAGCGTCGCGTCGGTCGAGCCGTAGTTGAAGAGCAAGCCCAGCACGAACTCGCGTGTGAGCCGGTAGTCCACACCCACGCTCACGTCGTAGGTGTCATAGTCAAAGTCCTGGAGGTCGCCGTCGGCGTCCTCCACGTCGGCGATGATGCCCTGCCCGGCCACCCACACGCCAAAGCGGTTCGGATCGGCCAGCGGCGCCTCGATCATGGCCTTCGGGTCCATCAGCTTGCTGTCGGTGGCCAGGTCCAGCCCGCCGAAGACGATGCCGGGCACGTCGCTGGCCACGCCGCTGGAGAGGCCCAGGCTGGCCAGGCGCTGGTCCCAGCGCTGTAGCTGCAGGTCCTGCGTCGGGTCAATCAGCTCCAGCCCGCGGGCGTCGAAGCTCACCGCGCTCCAGCTGGTGGTGTCGCCGCTCTCGAAGCCGTCGCCAAAGATGCGGTCGATGTGGTTGTTCAGGCTGCGGCGGTCGAAGCTGGCGTTGTTGAAGATGATGTTGCTGGCGGCCTCGCCCTGGCGCTGGGGGCTGAGGTTATTGGCCACGTTGGCAAAACCGCCCGTGCCCTGCTGCACGATCTCGGTCAGCACAAACTTAAAGTCCTCCCCTGGGTTGCCCTGGAAGGCCGGGTTCAGCGCCGCGCCGATCGCCCGCTGGTTGGGCGTCAAGCCATCCAGCGTCGCCAGGTTCACCCCAACGGCCGTCGCGTTTTCGAAGTTGATCCAGCTGTAAAGGTTTTTGCCGAAGGTGCCCTCGCCGTTGTCGGGCAGGTTGATGGTGCCGTCCGGGTTCAGGGTGCTGCCTGGCACCTCCGCCAGGATGGTGGCGTTGTCCACGCCCCACAGCTCCAGGACGATCGTGTCGTCACTCTGGCCGCCGTTGACGACGCCGTCCACGTGGGCAAAGCCTTGCACCTTGTAGGTGTCGGCACCATTGGCCAGGTCGATGACCTCGGCCGTCGGCCCATCACCTCGCAAAACGTCCGTGCCGAGCAACTTAACCACGTCCGCGCCGCCGCGGGTGGAGATGACCTGGCGGCCACCACCGTTCATCCAGGTGCCGCCAATGTCGTTGATGGTATCGACGGTCGCGTTGGCGCCGTTGTAGACCCGGCGGGAGCCTTCGGCGATGAAGGTGCCCCAGTTGCCGGTGACGGTGTTCGGCCCGGAGGTGCCATTCAGGTCAAATACTTCGCCGCCGGTAGAACGGAAGGTGCCGCCGTTGTTTTCAATGGTGGTTTCGCCGTCGGCGGTCTTTTGCACCGTGTTGCCGCCGCTGGTGAAGGTGCCGCCCTGGTTGAGCACGGTAAAGTCTCCCGTACCCAGGGAGATGGCGTTGCCGCTGGTGCTGGAGAAGGTGCCGAAGTTCATCACCGCGCCGCCCAGGGAACCAGTATCAAAGAACAGGCCCGCCAAATCGCCGTCGACCCGGCCAAAGTTAATGATGTCGCCCGCCACCGTTGCGCTGATTCGGATGCCGTTCTGCAAAGTGCCGGTAACGACGGAGCCGGACTGGATCGTGATGTTCCCGCCGATGTTGCCGTTGAAAGTCACGCCGTTTTGGTTTCCCGTGACGGTGCTCGGGTTGAAGAGCACGCTGCCGCCGATGTCGCCGACAAAGATAGCGTCGTCGAATTCCGACGTCACGATGCTGTCGATGATCATAAAGTTACCGTCGACGCTCACCACGTTGATGGCGGGGCTGTTCATCGACGAGACGGTGCTGCCCATGTTGAGGAAGTCGCCGCCGACCGCGCCGTAAATGTTGATGCCCTGTTCGAAGCCTGCCACATCCCCCATGTTGACGAAGTTGCCGCCCACGCCCGCGATGGCCATGCCGTCAAACAGGCCCGTCACCTGGCCGGTGTTGGTAAAGTTACCCGTCACCCCAAAGGAGTAGATGTTGATGCCCTGCGTGCCGCCGGAAAGGTCGCCGGAGTTGGAGAAGTGGCCCCCCACACCGGCGGAATTGATGGCGTTGTTGCCCGCTTCCACGTCGCCGGTATTCACCAGGTTACCGGCCACCCCGCTGCCGTAGATGTTGATGCCCTCGTTGTCGGCGATGATCTTGCCGCTGTTGTTGAAGTGGCCACCAACCCCGTCGATGGTGAAGGCATTGTTGCCGGAGGTGATGTCCCCGGAATTATTCACGAAGCCGACCACGCCGCCGCTGTAGACGTTGATTCCGTCGAGGTTGGAGGTCATGTCGCCGGTGTTGGTCAGGTTCCCGCCGATCCCGGCAATGGTGAAGCCCTGGCTGCCCGCGTCCACGGTGCCGGAGTTGAAGAAGTTGCCGCCCAGGCCGGAGCCGGCAATGTTGATGCCGTTACTGAACATCGCCGTCAGGTTGCCCTGGTTGGTGTAGTTGCCGTTCACACCGTTGTATTGGTTGAGGGCTTGCTGGTCGGCCATGACGTCGCCAGAGTTGACGAAGTTGCCCTGGATGAGGGCCGTCACGACGCCGCCCGAATTGTTGGCGACCACCGTGCCGCTGTTGGAAACGTTTCCGGTGGTCACGTTATAAATGATGATCGCGTCGGTGTTACCGGTCACGTCGCCGCGGTTGTCGAAGTTGCCGTTCACGCCGTTGATCGCGATGCCGTTCTGGCCCAGACCAATGATCGTGGTCGTGCTGAGGAAATCGCCTTCCAGGGTATTGAAGTGGTTCACGCCGACGCCGCCCGCGGTGATGGTGCCGCCCTGGAGGGTGAGCCCGCCGAGCGAGGTGTTGGCCTGGATGCCGTTGTTGCCCACGTCGATGTTGCCGGTGCCGTTGAACTGGACCGTGAGCGGCGTGGTGTCGGCGTTGCGCACGATGCCGTCGCCCCCGCCAAAGATCTGGGCGTTGTTGACGGTGACCATGGCGTTCCCGTCCGCATCGACCGGGCCCGCCGTGTCCACGTTAATGATTAGGTTCGCCCCCAGCGGCGACACGGTGATGGCAGCCAAAACGGCGGCCGAGCAAAGTAGTTTCCCCAGTTTCATCATCGTCTCGAAGTAAGTTTCGTCATGGATCAGGCGTGTAAGACGCCCTTCCGCTCCGAGTACCATTACCCGGTAGCGCGCTCTCCAGGGAGGACTATAGGAGACCGTAGATACCTGGAGTCAAGACACTTCGCGCATCGCGAAGAGCATCTAATGCTGGCACGAAGTCGGACCAAGGGGAGGGAGGCCTGGAATGGCGCCTAAAAAAACACGGGCTCAGGGCCGACCGCGCGGGCCGCCGGGCCCGTGGGACGGGGGGTATGGCGGGCGGAAGTCGTCCTCGTCGTTGGAGGCCTTTTTGCGCTCCAATTCGACCCGCAACTGACTGGATTCGCCAGCTTTAACGATAATGGTCTTCTCCAGGAACTCATATCCAGGCTGTCCAAAGCGAAACGTAACCTCTCCAACCGGCACGCGATCGAAAACGTGGGGCGCAAAGCCCAGCTTCTCGTCGGCGTTCCAAACCATCGTCTTGGGGGGATCGGCGCTAAGGCTGACGCCGCCAAACTCCAGCTTGGGCCGCAGCACCTTGTCCTCGCCGCCCTTGAGCTCGAAGGCGATCTCCGTCTTGAGCGGCTGCTCGATGTCGCTGGGGGCGGTCACCTTCAGCCGGTAGGCCCCGGGCTTGAGCTGGCCAAAGTCGGCCGGCCCCGTGGTCTCCTGCAGCGGGGTCTGCGAATCGCCCGCGTAGAGCGTGCAGGTCGTGCCCTTGAGATTGGGCTCCACCTTAATCTTGGCCGTCAACGGCTTGAGCGCGACCGGCTTGACCGGCGTGGTCTCGCCCGGCTTGATTTCGACCTCGAACTCCTGGGGAACGTAGCCCGCCAGCTCGACTCGCACCTGGTGCTTGCCGGGCGGCAGGGCGGGGATTACCTCCGGGCTGGTCACCGGCTCGTGCCCGGCCACCGTCACCTCCGCGCCGTGGGGCACGGTCGGCACGACGAGGCCGCCGGTGCGCGGCGTCAGCACGACGGTGGGAGGGGTGACGTCCTTATCGTACTTGACCTCGACCTGCAGGTTGGCGGGATCGTAGCCCTTCTTGCTCACGGATAGGTTGTACTGGCCCACGCGCACCTTGCGGAAGGTCGCCGGGGTGGTGGCTTCCCGTCCGTCGGGCAGGCGCACGACCGCCCCGGCCGGATCGGAAACCACCACGATGGCGCCGGTTTGGGAATGAAGCTCGACGGTGGGCGGCTCGACCGTCTGGTCCGCCTCCACCGTCACCTTCACGAACTTGGTCACGTAGCCTTCCTTTTTGACCTCAAGAGT
Source organism: Verrucomicrobiota bacterium (assembly GCA_038745425.1). Taxonomy (GTDB): domain Bacteria; phylum Verrucomicrobiota; class Verrucomicrobiia; order Methylacidiphilales; family UBA1321; genus CAWUJC01. The sequence goes on from JBCDLL010000011.1 coordinate 32,973, forward strand.
GTGGATGCCCGTCGGCACCTCCGTGTAGTGGGCGGGCGAGATCTGCGGCGGCGTGTTGTTGAGCAAAACCTGGGCGCCCGGCGGCTGGGTCGTCAGCTTCAGCGCGCCGATCGGGACGGCGGGGGCGGGCGCGGGCGCGGCTTCCGGCGAGGCGGCCGCCGCCACCGGCGGAGTCGTTGCGGGCGGGGCGTCCGAGCCGCCCAGCCAAATGTAGGCCCCCGCGGCCAGCACCAGCAGCACCACCGCCAGCCCGCCCAGCAGACCCCAGTTGCGCCGCTTCCGGACCCACTCGACCGGCACCGTCTGGGCGCTGACCGTCTGCAGCCCGCCGGCTTCCGCCAGCGGTTGCGGCTCCTGGGCGGCGGGTAAAATCGCCTGCTGGGTGAGCGGCGGGACGTGGTCGGACTTCACGCCGGCCTCCCGGAATTCGCTCGGGCTCATCATCTCGGTGACGGCGTTGGGATCGGCCGGCGTGGAAAGGCCGCCGCCCCAGTCCAGGAAGTCCGCCGCCGCCAGGCTATTGAGCTCGTCCAAACCGTACATCCGCGCCTGCTCCAGGTCGGCCATCAGGGCGTCGGCGTCGCGGTAGCGGTCCTCGCGCTGCCTGGCCATCATCATGCCGCAGATGGCGACCAGCGCCGGCGGCGCGTCCGGGACCACCTTGCGCGGGTTCTCCGGCGTGCGCGTCACCACCTTGGTGATGACGCTGTAGACGCTCTCACCCTCGAAGGGCGGGACGCCGGTCAGGCACTCGTAGAGCGTCGCGCCCAGGCTGTAGATGTCGTCGCGGACGTCGGCGGTTTTGGCGTCGGCCGCCTGCTGCGGGCTCATGTAGGCGGGCGTGCCCAGGGCCGAGCCCATCACCGTCAGGCTCACACTTTCGTGGCTCATGCTTTTGGCCAGCCCCAGGTCGGCCAGCTTGGCCACACCGTCGTTGTTGACCATGATGTTGTGCGGCTTGATGTCGCGGTGGACCACGCCAAAGCGGGAGGCCTCCTGCAGCGCCTGGGCAATCTGGTAGATGACTGAAAAGACCCACTCCGGGTCGAGCGCCTCGCCCTTGAGGTACTCGGCCAGGCTGCCGCCGTCCACGTACTCCATCACGATGTAGTAGAAGCCGCGCTCCTCGTCCTGGTCGGCGTCCATGATGGCGACGACGTTGGGGTGGCGGATCTGCGCGGCCAGCTTGGCCTCCCGGATAAACCGGTTGGCCTCGCGCTTGTCCTCGGAAATCGACTCGGGCGCCAGCGTCTTGACCGCCACAAAAATATCCAGCGTGGTGTGCCGGGCCAGATAGACCGCGCCCATGCCGCCCTTGCCCAAAAGGCGGACAATCTCGCACTTGCCGATGGTGTCACCGGCCTGGAGTTGCGTGTAGGTCGTCGGCATCGCGACTGTGCTGGAAGTTTAGCCCAACTGGTTCATTATGCTACTTAACTACTAGCAGTGGCAATGCCTCATCGCCACGCATCCGGCCTCCCCCGTGAAAAAAGACCAAAAAGAACCCGTCCGCTGCGCCTGGGTCGGCGAGAGCGAAATCTACCGCCGCTACCACGACACCGAATGGGGCGTGCCCGTGCGCGACGACCGCCTCCAGTTTGAATTTCTGATCCTGGAGGGCGCGCAAGCCGGCCTGAGCTGGCTCACGATCCTGAAAAAACGCGAGGCCTACCGGGCCGCCTACGAGGGCTTCGACCCCGAGGTGGTCGCCCGTTACGGCGCCAAGGAAACGCAACGCCTGCTCCACGATGCCGGCATTGTGCGCAACCGGCTCAAGATTGCCGCCAGCATCACCAACGCGCGGGCCTTCCTGGAAGTGCGGGACGAATTCGGCACCTTCTGCGACTACATCTGGGGCTTTGTCGGCGGCCGGCCGGTGCAAAACCACTGGCGGCACGCCGGGGAGGTGCCCGTCACCACGCCGCAGTCCGACGCCCTCTCCCAAGACCTCAAGCGCCGCGGCTTCAAGTTCGTCGGCAGCACCATCACGTACGCGCACATGCAGGCCACCGGCATGGTCAACGATCACACCACGGATTGCTTCCGCCACCGCGAAGTGGCCGCGCTGGCGGACGCCCCGGCAAGCGCCCAGATGCCATAACGCCAGGCACCGCCTGGCCTGACCCTACTCGCCGCCGGTGACTCCAGCCTCCGGCCGACGGGCAAAGATAAAAAAGTTGTCGTCGCGCTCGAGCATGTCCCGCCCCGGCACCCAGGGAATCGAGCGGACGACTTCGCGCTCGTCAAAGCGCTTGGCCAGCGTGTACTGGTTGCTGAGCACGGTGGGATCGGACGCGTTGATGACGTCGATCTCAAAATCGCGGACCACCACCCAGTCGGGCTTGAGGTAGGAGATAAGCTCGGCCCAGTTGTCACTCTGGAGCTCCTTGCGCGCCGCCACCATTTCCGGCGAGGACAACCCGGGAAAATCATACATCTTAAGCTCCGAGTAGTAGCCCACATAGCCCAAGCATTCGATAAAGACGGTGTCCTGCGGGCTGTCCGCGTTCTGCCGCAGCCACTCGCCCAGCGGCGCGCGCAGGCCGCGGTCCACCACGCGCTGGAAGCTCTCCATTTGGTGAACCGTCGCCACCGAAACGCCCGCCGCAAACAGCAGCACCGCCGCTACCGCAGCCGGCGCGAGCCGGCCTCGCCCCTTGGCCGGAGCCGCGCGGCCCTGCCAATCCTGCAAACCCCGCGCCAGCGCCCAGTAAACAAGCAGCGCAAAGCCGGGGATGTACCAGGGGTAGTGCGTCGGCACGATCACCACCATGTAAAACAGCGCCAGCATCGCCGTGAGGGAGGCGGCTCGCGCCTCCCGGGAGAGCCCCAAAGGAAGGATCCATTGGAAAATGGCCAGCGACACGAGCACCCGGCTCACGTAACCCGTCCAGGCGATGCCGTCGTTGAAATAATTGAGGTAGGGCTGGGTAAAAATGAGGTCCGCCGCCCGGCCGTGATAGGTCACCAGATACGGAAAAATCAACGTGTGGTAGAGATAGCCGGGCGGGTCGTCCTGGCTAAAGCGCAGGCCCTTCGCCAGGATGGTATTGGGCACCGGCGAGCCGTAATACCACCAGGCCCAGGCAAACCAAGGCAGGTACAGCGCCGTCGTGACCAGGGCCGCCTTGACGTACAGCACCAGGTAGTCCCGGCGGCTGGCTACCCCGGGAATCGCCGGACAAAAGATCAGCCAACCGAGGCCAATCGCCGCGATGTAAATGCAGCCGTCTGGCCGCGTCCACATCAAACCCGCCCAAGCCAGTCCCAACCATAGAAAGCGCCGCCGGAGGTCGCCGTGCAGGCAAAACAAAGCCATGGCAATGAAGAAAACGAGGTAGGCCGTCTCCATTCCGTTGATGCTGAAAATCAGCATTTTGGCGTCCAGCAGAAACAAGCCCAACAGCAGCAGCACCGGCCAGAGGCCCATCGCCAGGCGCGACGCCAGCCACAGCAGGAGAACCGCCGCCGCGCCCACGACCAAGGCGTTGAGAATCCGGTAGAGCCAGAGTACCAGCCCCTCGTCTTCCGGGCCCACCGCGTAGGCGAACCCGGCCGGGATCAGCACCCCCAACGGCGAAGTGAAGGTGTGCACCCGTTCGCCCGGAGAGAACACCAGGCCGTTGCCCGCGGCCAGATTCTGGCTGGCACGGTAAGTAATGTACCAATCCTCCCATGCGCTGTCGGTGTAGAAAGCCATCGCAACCGTCAAAGCAAAGGCCAAGGCAAAGACAACCCCGTAGAGCCATCGGGGCACGCTGCCGACAGACGACGAAACAGAAGAAGGGGTGTCCATTTCGGTCGGTGACGGCTAATCGGCCAGGGTGGAACCACCGGGTCGCGCCGGAGTTGGCGCCCCGGCCCCGCTCCCCGGTCCGTCCTGGCGGGCAAAAACAATAAAGACGTCGTCGTATTGGTGGCTTTTGCGAATGGGCAACCATTCGATGGAGGCGATTTCCTCGCTCCGGTCGAAGCGTTTGACCTCCTGATAACGAGCGGACAAAAGGGCGGGATCGTCGCCATTGACCTTTTCCACCTCAGTGTCGCGCAGAACCACCCAGTCCGGCTTCAAGTAGGCGATCAGGCGGGCCCAGTTGTCGGTGCCCAACTTCTTGCGCGCGGCGATCATCTCCGGCGAAGAGAGGCCGGGAAAATCGTAAAACTTGAGGCCGGAATAAAACCCCGAGTAGCCCAGGCACTCGATGAAGACCGTGTCCTGCGGCGTCTGCGAATTTTCCTTCAGCCAGAGCGCCATTGGCTCGCGCAGGCCGCGCTCAATCACACGCTGTTGGACCTCCATCATCCGCGTGGTGTTGACCAGCACGCTCAGGCTAAAGAGCAGCAGCACCACCACGGCCACGGCCCCGCCGTTGGCGCAAAGGCGAAAGCGGGTAGGCGAGAGACGCTCGCGGGCAAAGACGAGGGCCTCGTGCAGCAGCACCGCCGCCGCCCAGATAATCAGCATCATCACGCCCGGGATGTACCAGGGGTAGATGATTGGCATGATGAGCGCGAAGTACATCATCCCGAGCAACGCGGCGAAGGACGCCGCCCGCGCCGCCCGCGAAAACACCCAGGGCACCACCCAGCCGAAGGTGGCCCAAAGCACGATGAGCCGGCTGACGATCTCCTTCCAGTAGAACTCGCCCTTGTAAAAAGTGGGGAACTGCGGTTCGACGAAGATGGTGTCGTAAGCGTAGCCCTTAAACGCGGCGATGTAGGGGAAGATCGCGGCGTTGTAGAGAATGCGCGGCAGGCGGCTGAGTTCCTCGCTCCCGCCCTCGGCAAAGCTGATGCCCTTGGCCACCACCGTGTTGGGTACCGGTGTGCCGTAGTAGGACCAAGCCCACAGCAACCAGGGCAGGTAGAGCGCGGTGGTCACCAGCCCGGCCTTGAGAAACAGCAGCAGGTAGCCCGCGCGGCTGCGCACGTCGCTTAAAACCGGCGCAAAGAGCAGCCAGCCAACCCCCACAGCCGCCACGTAGATGCAGCCGTCGGGCCGGGTCCACATCAGGCCCGCCCAGGCCAGGCCCAGCCACAGAAAACGTCGCTGCATCTGGCCGTAGAGGCAGTACAGGCTCATCGCGCCGAAGAAAACCAGGTAGGCGGTTTCCATCCCGTTGATGCTGAAAGCGAGCGTCTTGGAATCGAGCAGGAACAAGCCCACCAACAGGACCATCGGCCAGTAGCCCAGCGCCAGGCGCGCGCTCATCCGCATCAGCAGCACCGCCGTCGCCCCCAGCACTAGGGCGTTGATGATCCGGTAAAGCCAGAGCGTGAGCCGCTCGGCTTCACTGCCGACCAGGTAGCTCAAGCCAGCCGGGATGAGCACCCCCAACGGCGAGGTAAAGGTGTGCACCCGCTGCCCTTCGGTAAAAACAAGCCCGTTGCCTTCGGCCAGATTCTGGCTGGCGCGGAAAGTGATGTACCAGTCCTCCCAGGCGCTGTCGGTGTAGGCGGCAAAGGCGATTGCGAGCCCGAACGCGAGGGCAAAAACCAGGCCGTACGCCCACTTTGGGTACGCCTTCGCGGGCGAAGCGCTCTCCACCTGCGGATTCGCGGTCATGGGCTCCTTGAGTACCCACGAACCGTGTTAATGACAAGATATTTTGCCCCCTCCAGGCGCTCGGGAAAGGGCCGCCTAATTGCGGAAAAGCTCGGGGTTGGGCAGGTCCCATTCCTGCCAGAGTTGGCGGTAATCCTTCTCCGCCAGCACGGCGTAGCGCGCCTCGCTGCCGGGTTCCAGCCAGCGGATCACCTCGATGAGATCCGCCCGCGGCAGGGTGGTGCAGCCGGCCGAAGGCTTGGGCTTGCCGTTAGCGTGCTGGCGTTCGGTGTGGAAAAAGATGGCGCTGCCGTAGCCGGGCACGCTGGTCGGCGTCTCTTCCAGGGAATCTCGCTCGCGGTTGTGGTCCACCACAATCAGATAGTAATAGGCCGGATCGTCCAGGCGGAAGCGCTCTTTCTCGTACCAGGCCGGGCGGTAGCCGTCCGGCACCGTGTAAAGGCGGTTGTAGTATTTGTTCTGCGGATCCTCCGGCCAAGTGTCGGCGGCGGTCTTGTGGTGGTAGGGCCAGCCCTGGAAGCCCTCCGGCGGCTGCGCCGGGTTGCCCAGCACCTTGCCCACGCGGAAGAGCCCGGAGGGCGTACGCCAGTCGCCTTCGCGCTTGGCCTGGCCCTTTTGGCGCGGGTGCAGGCCGATGCCCCAGGCCAGGCCCTGGCGGCCAAAGTTCACGTTCATCACCTTGCTGTCGGGCGTCCAGTTGCCGTTGGCGTCGCGGGAGAAGAGCCGCATCTTGCCGTAGGGGGCGTCGCGGTCCGGCGCTACCGCCATGATCATTTGCCGGGGCTCACCGGGCTGGGCGGCCGTCTGGGTCGGCGTAGTGGTGGCCGTCTGCGCGGCGAGCTGCTGGCGGGCGGCCGCCTGCTGCTGCGCCTGGGGCGCGTCGAGGTCGATCACGTTCTGGGCGGTGGCGGGAAGCGCCAGAGCGCCGCCCAGGGCAACGGTCAAAATCATGAGTCGCGAAGCTGCATGCATAAGCGCGAAACTGTAGCAATTTCGGGGCCGGAAGCAAGTTCCGCCGGGGTTTTTCACGTTCCACCTGAGACGCCTCCCGCCCGCTCGAGCTTCGACCTTGAGGGGCTCTAGAGCCCGCTCACCCGCGGCCAAAGGTAGCGGAAACTGGGCGCGAAATCCGCCGGTTGCGTCGCCACCCAGGAATCGACCACCTCCCGCTCCACCCAGCGCCCTTCCTGGATTTCGGCCGGATCGGGCCGGGGCTCTTGAACGGTGCTGGACTGGTAGACGTGGACGAATTCCCAGCCGGTGACGGCGCAGGCCTCAAGCTTGAAGCAGAAGGCCACGCACTGGAGATCCTCCCGCGCCAAACCCAGCTCTTCGCGAAGCTCGCGCCAGAGGGCGGTCTCGTAATCCTCGCCCCGGTCAACGTGGCCGCAGCAGGAGGTGTCCCAGACCAGCGGATGCGTGTCCTTCTCGGCGGAGCGCAACTGAAGGTAAACGCGTTGGGCGGTTTCGTCGAACACCAGCAGGTGGACGGAGCGGTGCCGCAGACCGTGGGCATGCACGTAGGCCCGCCGGGCGCAGGCGACCGCCTCGTCCTGCCGGTTGACGACATCAAACCATTCTTCCACGGGCCGTGATCATAGCACTTCCACCCGGACAGGCACCACCCCGGCGTTCACCATTTGGAGCTGCCGGGCCGCCGCCACGGAAACATCAATGATGCGCCCGGCGATGTACGGCCCGCGGTTGTTGATGCGCAGGACGACGCTGCGGTCGTTGTTCAGGTTCGTCACCCGGACGCGCGTGTTAAAGGGCAGCGTCTTGTGCGCGGCCGTCATGCTGTTCTGGTTGTAGATTTCGCCGTTGGCCGTTTTGCGCCCGTGCCACTTGCCGCCGTAGAAAGAGGCCTTGCCGGTGTAGCTGCGCCCGGACGGACGGCTCGAGGCGGTCGTGCGCTGAGTGCGCGAGGGCGGGCGGCTCTTTTGGGCGGAAGAGCTTTTGCTTTCCTCGCCGGACGGCCGACCGGCCTTGGAACTGATGTTGCTGTCAACGGGGTTGCGCGTGGTGGCTTCCAGCGGGGTCAGGCCCGGGAGCATCACGCCCATCGTGGTCAAAACAATCAAGGGGAGGGTTCTGTTCATCACCGGAAGGACTAGCACAACTGATTCAGGTTTCAACCGGTGTGGACAAATTCTAACAATTTCCTTGTGATTGGCACTCGAAATGCTTATGCTGGGTTCCCGTGGTCACGCCAAGTTGCCGATCCCGGTTCACCGCGGAGGACTTCGCCTTTGTGCGTGAAGTTTTGGCCCGTTCGCCCCAGGAGGACGTCTCCCTGGTGCGGCTGCTGGCCGATGAGGAGGAGCGCGACCGCCTGCTCGACCACGAGGCCCTCTACGAAGCCGTCATCAGCCACACCGGCTGTTTGCGTGTCACGCCCGCGCTTTATTTTTATGTGGTCACGCGCCGGGTGCTGACCCAGGCCGGCCTGCGCGAGCGCGCGCTGAGCGACTACGTCGCCGCCGTGCTCGAGGCCTTTTGCCAGACCCGCCAGCTGGCCGCCCCGGGGCAGGCTCGCCCGGGCCGCGGCAACTACCTCTACGTCTCGGAAATGCTCGAGCGCCTCCAGCACGCCGCGCCGCGCCAGCGCTTTCAGCTCCGCCTGCACCTGGGCAACTACACGCTTTTCTTCTGCGGGCTCTTCGCCGAGCGCGTCCGCAGCCAGGCGCAACGCCGCGGCGCGCCGGGCCTGAGCTTTTACGAGGGCGTCGGCCGCGCCAGCTACCACAGCGCCTCGCTCGACCCCTTTGCCCGCGGCAGCGAGCTGGCCGGCGTGGTTGAGCACGTTGCGCGGGAGTTCCTGCTTATCCGGCGGGCGCTCAACCACCTGGCGGACAGCCTGCTGCACTGGGAGGCCCCGCCGGCCATCCTCATCCGGGAGCCGCAGCCGTGAGCCTGCTGCGCCAGGTGCAGCACATGCTGGAGGGCGGCGAGCGCGCCACCGGCGTCAACCTGGAGCACTTCATCGTCGGCCCGATACGCCGGGCGCAGCTCTGCCGAAGGGCCGGCGCGCCCGCCCTGGCCACCACCGCCGGCGGCGGCACCTTCCTCCAGCCCGGGGCGCGTGAACTGCGCCTGGCCATTTACTTCCCGGATGACGTCATCAGCGCCCTGGAGGCGGAAGACCCGCGCCGCAGCCTTAGCGAGCGCAACATCAGCCCGCTGATTACCTTCGTGGAAGAAATCGCCCACGCCGTCCAGGCGGGCTACCTCTACCTCAAGGGCGAGCGGGAGTTCGGCTCCGAGGCCGCTCTGCGCAACCTCGAGGCCCAAGCCAAAGTCGATACGCTACTGGTGCTCCACGGCCTCGCCGCGATGCTGACCGGCACGCCCGTCCCGCCGCACGTGCGGGACTGGCTGGACGACCAGGTCTTTGACGGCAGCCACCGCCGCCTGCCGCCCGGCACGTTGCGCGAGCGCTATCGGGAGGCGGAAACGCTTGCCCGGGATTTCCTCCACCTTTTGCGGCAAACCCCTCTCAAAAAGCGCACATCATTGCTGAGCCGTTTCCGGCAATGTGACTGGACCGAAAAGTTGGGACTGGTTGCTGAGTTTCAACGTAATTTTTCGTAAAAACAGTCGACGCCTAAATTTTTGCGGGGTACATCCGATTTCATACCGAGAGGTTTGGGTCGCGTTACCCCGATCTCGCCAAGACTCTGCCACTGGCCAGCCATGCACCACGACCAGCCCTGTATCTTAATCCTGGAGGACGACAAGTTCACCTCCAAGCTGATCTACAGTGCGCTGAGCCAGAACTTTGCCGACGCCTGCCTGATCCCGGCCTACGACATCGACCAGGCCCGCATCCTCTGCCAGCACCTCGATGTCGACCTCATCCTTTGCGACGTCTACCTGCCCGACGGCCACGGCATGGACTTCGTCTTCAACCTCATGATGACCAATCCGCTGCTGCAGGTCATCGTGATCAGCTCCGCCCACCAGCCGGAGGTCATCAAGCGCACGCAGGAGTGGGGCACCGTCCACTTCGTCCCCAAGCCGGTCGAGATCGACCCGCTGCTGGACTACGTCCGCCAAGCGCTGACCAAAGTGTCCCTGCCCGAGCGCAAGGCGCCGCAGTTCAAAGCCCGGCTGAGCGCGCTCACCCCGCTGGACCTGGTGCAGATGAAGTGCCTGAGCAACGCCTCCGAGGTGCTCGAATTCCATACCGGCAGCGGCTTGAGCGGCCAGCTTTACTTCCGCGACGGGCACATCGTCCACGCCGAAGCGGGCGGCATCCTCGGCGAGGAGGCCTTCAACCGGATCCTCTCCTGGGAGGCCGGCGAGATCAAGGAACAGGGCCTGCCGGACAACTTCCCGGTCTCCATCCACCAGGACTGGCAGAGCCTGCTGATGAACGCCGCCCACGCGCTCGACACCCAAAACGCGGGCCTGGCTGCGCCGGCTCCGGCGCCCGCACCCGCCCTCCCCGCTGGTGCGGAGGTTCTCCTCCCGACCGATGAGCCGCCCACCGCCTCGCCGGAAACCGCCGAGGTTGTGGGCGGGGACTTTGATGCCTCCGTCGCGCAGGCCGCCGTCCTAGAAGCTCCCGCCCCACCGCCGCTGATGGAAACCGCGCCCGCAGCCGTACCCGAAGCACCGCTGCCCACCACCGCACCCGATCCCACGCAGACGCAGCCTTCCTCCCTGGCGCTGGACGAGCTCCTCATCACCAACTCCCGCGGCGGCGTGCGCGCCTCCTTCGGCCTCGACACCACGCAAGCCCACCAGTACGCCGCCCGCCTGGCGGAAATGCGCCCGCAGGTCCAGCACGTGCTCGGCGCCATGGGCCTGGGCACGCTCGACAAGCTGGAGTTTGCCAACACCACCCGCGGCGCGGTGGTGCAGCTCGACCCGCACGGTGGCGTGCTTGCCCTCGGCCTGGCCGAAGACCTGCCCAGCAAGCGCCTGCTCAAAAACGCCATCTTTATGATGGAGCAGATTCTGTAATCATGCACACCGCGCCCGCCACTCCGGCTTCCCTGGCCCAGTCCCTCGGCATTCTGCTGGCGCCGCTGCCGGGCTTGGTCAGCGCCGTGCTGCTGCGCGCCGGGCAGGCCACCGTGCTGCACGTCGCCGCGGGCCACGACCCCGCCGCGCTGCCCGACGGCGCCAAAGCCGCGCGCGAACTCCTGCTCGCCACCCGCAACTTCCAGATGGAAACCCACTGGCTACGCCTGGCCGGCGAGCGCGGCACCCTCTACGCCTTTGGCGACGACCAGGCCGAGCGCGTGCTCGTTCTCGTCTCGACCGAGCCCCGGCTGGAGCCGGACTGGCTCGAGGCGATCCAGGCCACCCTGGACGCCCCGGCGGTGGTTTAGCGATCCGCAAATCGGCGGCGCCCGCGCTTGCGTCCCTCCGTTTGGGCGGGCAAGGTGTGGGGTTTCCAAGCCCCCATGACGACGCAGCGCATTCTCGTGATCGGAGCCGGCCTCGGCGGGCTGGCCGTGGCCATTCGCCTGGCCCGCGCCGGCCACGCGGTGGAGGTGTGGGAGCACCAGCACGTGCCCGGCGGCAAGGTGCAGGAGCACACCGCCGACGGCTTCCGCTGGGACACCGGCCCCTCGCTGCTGACCATGCCGCACGTGCTGGAGGAACTCTTTACCGACGCCGGGCGCTCGCTGGCCGACTACCTTACCCTGCACCGGCTGCCCTCGGCCTGCCGATACTTCTGGAGCGACGGCACCACCATCGACGAGGACGAAGCCTTCTGGGAGCGCAAGGAGGTCAAGCGGTTCCTGCGTTACGCCCGGGGCCTCTACGACGTTTCCGAAAGCACCTTCCTCCACTACCCGCCCTCCGAATTCTGGCGGGGCGTGGGCCCGGGCCTGCTGCCCAAGCTGCGGCACCTGCCCGGAGTGATGAGCACCGCCACGATGGCCCAGAGCCTGCGCATCCGCTTCAAGGACCCGTATCTGCGCCAGCTCTTCATGCGCTTTGCCACCTACAACGGCTCCTCGCCCTACCTGGCGCCCGCGGTCTTCAACCTGATCGCCTACGTTGAGGCGCGCTTTGGCCCCTGGTACGTGGAGGGCGGCATGGCGCGGCTGCCCGAGGCGCTCGCCCGGCTGGCGGCAGAATGCGGCGTTACCCTGCGCTACGGGGAGACGGTCGCCGAGGTCAACCAGGGCCGGGCGGTGAGCGCCTCCGGCCGGCAGGACCAGTTCGACTTCGTAGTCTGCAACGGCGACATCCTTAACGCCAAGACCACCTACCTGGCCTCGGCCGCCACCGACCAGGAGCGCCTCGAAATCCAGAAAACCAAGCTCTCCCTGAGCGGGGTGGTCCTTTTTCTGGGCGTGCGCGGCATCGACGAGCGCCTCGGCCAGCACAACATTTTCTTCAGCCGGGACTACGGCAAGGAGTTCCACCAGATCTTCGACCGCGGGCTGGTCCCGGACGAGCCCACCATCTACATCAACATCACTTCCCGGAGCAATCCGGAGCACGCCCCCGAAGGCCACGACAACTACTTTGTGCTCATCAACGCCCCGCCGATGGCGCCAAACAAGCCGCTCTCGCCCCAGCGCCAGCGCGCCGTGCGCGACGCCGTCGTCAGCCAGCTCGAAAACTTCGGCCTGGCCCATCTCGACGAGCGCATCGTCAGCGAGTCCATCTTTACGCCCAGCCAGTTTGCCGTGCGCGACCTCGCCTACCACGGGGCGCTCTACGGACCGGCCACCCACAGCAGCGCGGGCGCGCTCTGGCGGCCGGCCATGCGCTCGAAGGTGGACAAGCGCGTCTTCTTTGTGGGCGGCACCACCCACCCCGGCGGCGGCATTCCGCTGGTTTTGCTCAGCGCCAAGATGGCCGCCGCCACCATTCTGCGCGAAGCGGCCGGGGCCAAACCCCGACCGGCTCCCGCGCCAACGCCTTCCCCCGCCAATGCTCAGCCGTCTGGATAAGTACCTGCTGGCGGCCTTCCTCTTCTGGCTCGGCGCGGGTGTCATCATCCTGCCGCTGGGGGTGGACGAGGCCACCGTGATGGGCTGGAGCAACCTGCCGCCCTGGCTGCGGCATTTCATGGCCCTGTGCCTGGAATGGGGCGGCGTCATCCAGCTTTTGCTGGCCGCGTCCATCACCCATCTCATGACCACGCAGCAGTGGGGCTCGGGTCCGGCGCGGCGCTGGGCCGTGGCCACAATGATCTTCGGCGGCGTGCTGGAAGCCTTCGGCACGCTCACCGGCGTGCCCTTCGGCCAGTACTACTACACGGAAAATTTCGGCCCCAAGATCGCCGGCATCCTGCCGGTCACCATTCCGCTGGCCTGGTTTGTGGTGGCGACCAACTTCCTGCTGCTGGTGCGGCGGCACGCGCCCTACGTCAACGCCACGCAAGAGGCGGCGCTGGTCGGCACCGGTGCCATGCTCTACGACTGGCTGATGGAGCCCTTTGCCGTGCAGGTGGAGCGCTACTGGTACTGGACCTCCGGCGGCCAAGAGATCGATTGGATTCCCTGGCAGAACTACCTGACCTGGTGGGTGGCCATGTTCCTGATCGCGCGGCTCTTTGCCCCGACCAACGAGCTGCGCTTCCACCGCGAGTGGCGACCGCACATCGTCCTCGGCGGCATGGTGCTGATCTTTATCGTCGGGCGCATCGCCAACGGAGTCTGACGGCCACCCCGACGGGGCGCGTTGCGCCAACGCCAAAAAGATCCGCCGCTGGGAGCGGCCGACCGCTAGATCCGGCGGCTACCGGGCCAAAGCAACGCCAAACCGGCGGAGGGCGGAGCTCCTGCTCCGCCGCGTTTCCCGTCCGGTATTCGGCGGCGGCAGGGGACTGCCGCCCTCCGCTTCAATCCAACCTTTCTTGTTTGTCGATTCCGCCGCTGGGAGCGGCCGACCGCTAGATCCGGCGGCTACCGGGCCAAAGCAACGCCAAACCGGCGGAGGGCGGAGCTCCTGCTCCGCCGGGTTTCCCGTCCGGGCAGCGAGGCGGTCAAGGGAGGCTTGGCAGCCAGCATCACCCGCCCTACCACGCTTCGCGCCTTGCGAAATCAATCGATGAGAATCTGCGAAATCAGTGGTTAGAAATATCCGTCGATGAGGACATCGACGGCTACCAGGCCGAGGCGATGCCAAGCCGACGGAAGGTCGAGCTTCCGCAAAGGGCAACGCCAAGCCGGCGGAGGGCGGAGCTCCTGCTCCGCCGCGTTTCTCGTCCGGTTTTCGGCGGCGGCAGGGGACTGCCGCCCTCCGCTTCAATCCAACCTTTCTTGTCTTGTCTGTTCCGCCGCTGGGAGCGGCCGACCGCTAGATCCGGCGGCTACCGGGCCAAGGGCGTGGCCGAGCCAAGGTAGGGCGGGCAGTCCCTTGCCCGCCTCGCCCGGGCGATTCGTTCACAATTCTTCGCGAATCTTGAGCAAAAGAGGTTCCGCCGTTGGGCTCAGCGGCGGCTACCAGCCAAAGGCAACGCCAAGCCGGCGGAGGGCGGAGCTCCTGCTCCGCCGCGTTTCCCGTCCGGTTTTCGGCGGCGGCAGAGGACTGCCGCCCTCTGTCATCTTCCTTATCCCTTGTCCCTTATCCTCCCCCTAATCCTCGGAGGGGCAGACATTGGAGGAACCGAGGGCGGCGTCCTCCAGGGGGATGAGCCACTCGACCAGCTCGGCCACCTGCAGTTCGGTGCCCGCCAGCAGGAGGATGTCGCCGGCTTGCAGACTCTCCTCCGGACCGGGATTGAGGATGCGCTCCTCACCGCGCTTGATGCCGATGATCATCACGCCGAAGCGCTGGCCGATGCCGAGTTGGGCCAGGGTCTGGCCCAGGCAGGGGCTGCGTTTGGGCACGCGCAGGCGGTCCAGCTCGGTGGTCTCGATCCGGCTGGTGCCGGTGTCCTCGGCCGGGGCCAGCAGGATGTCGCGGGCCTGCTCGATTTGCTCGTGATTGCCGACCAGCAGCACCTGGTCGTTGGGGTAGAGCTGGCGGTTGGCGCCGGGGCCGGGGATGTAAATGCCGCCGCGGTCGATGCCCACCACGTTGACGCCGCAGCGCGCGCGCAGGTCCAGCTCGCGCAGGCTTTGGCCGGCGGCGGCGCAGCTCTCGCTGATCTCGAGGTCGCCGAGTTCCAGGTCCCACTTGGCGTGCTCGGTCCAGTCCAGGTGGCGGGCGAGGGATTCCTCCTCCGCCTCCTTGAGCTGCTCCTGGACGGAGAACTCAACCTGGCTTTGCAGACTGATCAGCCGTCGCCAGAGCAACGCGATGCTGGCGATGATGAGCGCAAGCAGGATTACGAGCACGGCGGGCGAGAATTCCTCCAGCGGCAGCACCAGCCCAAGCCAGAGCGCCATGGCCACGGCGCTGAAGACCTGGAAGACGCGCTCGAGGATTTTCGAGAGCACGGCCTCGCCCTTGAAGCCGCCGGCCAGGACCTGGCCGTAAATCAGGCAAAGCGCGCTGAGGTTGCGCCAGATGGCAATGATGGGTCCGGCGGCGACCAGGCCGAGCACGCTCCAGAACAGGAGGGTGAACTGCTTGCCCGGCTCGCCCGTCATCTGGAAGCGCCCCTTGAGGTACTCGAAGATGTCCTCGCTAAAGACAAAGAGGCCGCTGACGACGAAGGCGGTCATGGCCACCTGCAGGATGCGGCCCTTGGTCAGCCGCCAAAGCGCGTTGCCGGCGTGGCGCAGCACCAGCCGCTCGCACATCTCGTGATAGAAATCGACCGCTCGCAGCAGCTTGGACGGCACGCGCCCGACCACGGCATCGCTGATCGGCTCGGCGTAGCGGATGAGGAAGGGCGAGGCGAACGCCGTTAGGATGGAGATGCCCACCGCAATGGGCAGAAAGCTCTCCGGCAGGTAGCCGGAATCGTTGCCCAGCACCACGATGATGAAGGTGAACTCGCCCAGCGGCGTGACGCAGAGGCCGGTCTGGAGGGCCTCGCGCGGGCTTTGGCCGGCGACGGTCTGGGCCAGCGTGCAGCAGACCGTCCGCGCCACCAGGGTAAAGGCCGTCAGCACCAGGATCAGCGGCCAGACGTCGACCAGCAGCCGGACGTCGATGAGCATGCCGATGGCCACAAAGAAGACCGCGCTGAAGAGGTCGCGCAGGCCGAGGAAGATGCGGTCCACCTGCGGCTTCTGCGGCGTGTCGCCGATGAGCATGCCTAAAATGAACGCGCCCAGCGCCAGCGAGTACCCCGCCCGCACCGCCAGCAGGGCCAGCAGCAGCACCAGCCCGACAATCATCAGCGTGCCGATCTCGCCCTCGGCCGAGCGGTCGAGCTGGCGCAGCAGCCGCGGCACCACCAGCATGCCGATGATGATGATGAAAACCACGAAGGTGACAAAGAGCAGCAGCTGCAGGCCGACGGAGTGGCGTTCCGCGCCGACCACCGTGTAGGAAGACAGCACCGTGAGCATGACCACAGCGACGAAGTCCTCCAGCACCGTCACGCCCATCGCGCGCTGGCCGTAAGGCTTGTGGAGGGCGTTGACCTCGCCCAGCACCTTGCCAATGATGGCCGAGCTGGAAGCCACGAACATGGCGGCAAAGAAGAGCGCGGACGGCCCGCGGTCGACCAGCCCGGTTTCGGCAAAGAGGAGATCGCCAACGCCGAGCCCAAGAGCGCGCGCCGCCAGCAGCACGCCGGCCGCGCCCAGCGCGGTGGCCAGGATGGCCTGCACGCCCAGCGACCGCATGCGCTTGAGCCCGCTGCCCAGCCCGATGGTAAACATCAGGAAGACGAGCCCCAGCTCGCTGAGCAGCCGCACCCGATCCTGATCGGTGACGAAGCTGATCGGGTCGGTGCTCGGACCGATGAGAACGCCCGCCAACAAATAGCCCACCACGACGGAAAGGCCGACCTTGCGGCAAAGCCAGCCGGCAATCCCCGCCACGGCGGCAATCACGGCCAAGTCCTGGATAAAACTGATGCTCTCGGGCATGGGGCCTCATTCTGTCACCCCCGCCGCGCGGAACAAGGAAAGGATCAGGCCTTTGAACGCCGCCGCCCAAAGAGCCCCGCCCGGATGCCGTGCATGTGACGGCGCCGGTACCACCACAGAAAGATCAGCGTCCAGCAGGCCGCCCAGAAGAAATCGTGGACCACATAAAAAACCGCCACAGGGTCGCCTATCCAATCCGCCAGCGGATTGGTGGCGATCTCGTAACCCACGTAAAGGAGCTCCCAGTAAAGGAAAAGAAGATTCACGAACGTGACAAGATTGACTAAGTGCCAGGCCAGCCATGACCGATGGATGATCATGAACACGTAGAGGCAAACCACTAGCATGAGGGCAAGCTGAGCACCAAACATGTTCCATAAAGCCGAGTCGAAGTGGCCCGAGGAGATCGCGAAATCGGCCATGTAGTAGACGAACCAGCCCACCGGCACCACGACAAAGAGCGCGTGTAAAACCCCCAACGCAAAGAACCACCACAGCGGCCGGTCCCGCATATACTGCTCGCCGTACTCGGGAAAAACGCGCAAGGCCATCGGCCTCTTATGCTGCTGCCGTCCCCGCCGCAGCGGAAGCCTTTTTGCCGTAGCCGTGCATCACCCGCCGGCGGCGCCACCACAGCGCAATGAGGGTGTAAAGAACCGCCAAATGAAACATGAAGAGGTATTCCACCCAGAAAGGGAGCCAAGGATAGACCCGGTGCAAGTCATCCACATCCGGAAACCAGAAGAGGGCAATCAACTCAAAGTAGCTGATGAAGAGACCGAGCAATAGGAAGAGGTAGGTCACCAGCCACGCGACCCGCCATGGCGAGACCGTCAACACGGCCAGCAGCGCCCCCACCACCACGAGCGACAACTGTAACGAGCCGTAGTCAATGAGGTCGCTCCAGGTGTAGACAATGCCCAGACCGGACCAGCCCGTCCAAATGATCACGACCGTCTCGATGAGCGAGCACACCGCCTCCGCCCCGAACTGGGCGCAGAACCACCAGGCGCAGCGGTCCCGCACATACTGCTCGCCGTACTCGGGAAAGACGCGCAAGGACATGGACTTGACCATGCAAGGCTCCGCGCGCACGACAAGCGCGTTTAGGGCGAGAAGGCAGCGCCCGCGGACTTTGGCCGCTAGACGGTTCCACCGCCCACGCGATACATCTTCCGCCGCCGCCACCACCAGAGCGTTAACAGATAGCAAAACAGGCCCAGCAGGAGGGGCGAGAGCCCGTCCGGCAGCAACGGGACCGAGTCCCGGGTGGGTAGGTAGGCGAGGGAGTGATGGTAGTACCGCGAGAAGAACAAGTGCGGCCAGGCCAACCACTCCACCGCCGCCCAGAGAAAGTACCAGCCCGCGGCTCCGCCCAGGCCCAGCATCACCAGCCGCCAGGCCAGTTCGCCGCGCCGCAGCACCACCACCGCCGCCAGCGCAAAAAACACCGCCAGGCCGTAGGGATAGCTTTTGCCGGGATGGAATTCGTACTCGATGTATTTGGTGCTTCTGGCCACCGGCACCCGGACCGGAAAGACCGTCGGCGGGACGGCGGGTGGCGCCAGCGCCTCCGGTGGCCGCACCGGCGGGGGAGCCGGAAACACCGAGGGCGCCATCGTTGGAGGCAAGGCGGGCGGCGCGGGCCTCAGCCATGACGGCGGCGGCCAGGAGAGGAACTCGTACTCGGTGCGGTGTTCCACCGTTTCGGTCGCGACCTTCGGGCTGGCCCAACCCTCCTGTGCGTAAAGCGCCGCCAACCCAAGCAACAGTGCCGCCAGCCACCACAGGGGCCGGTCCCGCTCGAAGCGCTCGGTGTAGACGGGAAAGATTCGCATGCCTGGCCCGGATCAAATTTCAGCGCTAATGCCGTACATCCGCCGCCGCCGCAGCCACCAGAGCAGGAAGCAAAAGATCACCCCGATTTGAATGAGATAGACGGCCGTCCAGGTGGAATCGTGAAGGTAACCGTGGGGCGAGCCGGGATGAAAAATCGTCATGTAGATTTCCTCGACATAAAGGCGAAACCCAAACCAGCCCAGCACTCCAATCCAGGCCAGCAGCGAGACCGTGGTCTGCCACCACACCCAACGGGACGACTGCAACGCCAGCGCCGACCAGAACACGAAGTAGGCGCCGAAGAGATAGAGGTAGAGTTTGAAGGGGTAGGAATTATCCACCGTGCCAATCAACACCTTGCTCCCGTCCGGCCGGGTGTCGTAGAGATACCGGGTCATCGAAAAGCCCCAGCCAACGTACAGCCAAAAGAGGCCGTAGAGCAGCAGCGCCGCCGCCAACACCCACAGCGTCCCGTCGCGCCGAAACTCACGGCCGTAGATCGGGAAAAGCCGCATTACGCGCCACTCCTCTCCGCGCCCAGCCCGTACATCCGCCGCCGCCGCCACCACCAGAGCGTCAGCAGGTACACCGCACAACCCACCATCCCCACAACGAGCAAGCCAATCCAATCCCACACGATGTAAAAAGAACCGTGCACCGAACCTGACCACAACAGCACGTAGGGCAAGACCAGCATGAGAATCAGCGCGGTCAAAAAAAGCGCGACCGCTACGGCCAAATTCAGGAAGGTCCACCACCAAACCCACCGCGCGCGGAAGAAGAGCGAACCGCCCCAGGCGAGGAAGTACACGGAGAACCCGGCCAGAAGGTAGGTCTCCGGCAGCCGCTGCTCCAGAGAAGGCGTGATGTGGCGGACTTGGCCGTGCTCGATGTAAAGCTCCCGGCCCGTCACGCCCAGCAACAACAACACCGCGCTGAGCGCACAGAAAAACCCGACCGCCAGCACCGCCCAATTGAGGAACCGCGTCAGCCCGTCCCGCTCGAAGCGGTCGGAGTAAACGGGAAAGAGCTTGAGACCCACGCGCCTAGCGTGATCCCGGCGTCTCCCCAGAGCAAGCCGCTTTCGCCGAGATCGTTGCTACCCCTCCCGCGTGCACAGATAGGTCGCGATCACACCGTCAGTTTGCTCAGCGCGCTCGAGACGGAAACCGGCCCGCGTCAGCAGCCCCTCCATCACCCACGCGGAGGTGGAGTGCTCGTCGCGAAAGTGTCCCTCGGCGTCTTCGCGCAGAAAGTCGCCGCCCAACTCCGCCTGCTTCTCGATAAAAGCGCGAATCTTTTCCAGCGGGCGGTCCTCCGGCAGCACGACATCGCGCAGGTAGAAGCGCCCGCCCGGCCGGAGCATCCCGTGCAGGCGCTCCAGCGCGACGCCTTTCCAGAAATCCGGCAAGTGGTGCAAAGCAAAGGTCGAGGCGATCGCGTCCGCCGGCGATCCCGCATGCGCGTAGGTCAGGAAGCCAGCGTGGTGAAACTCCACGTTGGCGAGGCCGGCTTGCTCCAGCTTGCGCCGGGCCGCCGCCAGCATGCGCTCGGAGACGTCGACCGCGATCACCCGCCCGCAGCGCCGGGCCTCGTGAAGCGCGAACTCGCCGGTGCCGCAACCGAAGTCGATCAGCACGGAATCGGCCCTCACCCCAAGCGCATCGAGCATCGCCCCCGCCTCGGCCGCGATGTCGCGGAAGTCGGCGTGGGTGGCGTCGTAAATGCCGACCTCGGCAGCGTCGCCGTAGTCGCGGCCAACCTGCCGAAATTCGTCGTACTGCCAGGAAAGAGGTGCTGTCATCAAACTAGCTTAGCACTTGAATGGCAACCGGCTAGCCAAGTTTATTTATCTTTTTGATGGTTATAAGCAACATTTATTTTAATTTATTTGTTGACATGTTGCGTTTTGACAGCAAATTAGGGGAAAGTCAGCGCCTTGCTTCGGCCGCGTAGCCCCTTCCTCCGCAACCAAGAGTTGCAATCGCGTCCGCGCGGCGCAAGGGTGACCTCGCATCGGCCGAAGCCGTCCACCGGTGACAAAACCGTCCGACGGCCCAACCGCAATGCCTTCCCGGCACGGCGCCCGGCGAGCAACTTTCAACCCAAAGGAATCCACCAGAAATGTCAGCAACCCGAAAGATACGCATGGGCATGGTCGGCGGCGGCCAGGGCGCCTTCATCGGCGCGGTGCACCGCATGGCCGCGAACCTCGACGGCCAGATCGAGCTGGTCGCCGGCGCGTTCAGCAGCGACCCGGAGCGCAGCCGCGCCAGCGGGGCCGAGCTCTTCCTCCCGCCGGAGCGCGTCTACGGCACCTACGAGGAAATGATGGCGAAGGAAGCCGCCCTCCCCGCCGGCGAGCGGATGGACTTCGTCAGCATCGTCACGCCCAACTTCATGCACTTTGGCCCAGCCAAGGCGGCGCTGGAGGCGGGCTTCCACGTGCTCAGCGACAAGCCGATGACGCACAACCTGGACGAGGCCCGCAAGCTGGTCGCGCTGGTCGAAGAGACCGGCCTCTGCTTCGGCCTGACCCACAATTACACCGGCTACCCGCTGGTGAAGGAGGCGCGCGCCATCGTGCGCGGCGGCGGCATCGGCGAGGTGCTGAAAGTGGTGGTGGAGTACCCGCAAGGCTGGCTGGCCAGCAAGCTGGAGGATGACGACCAGAAGCAGGCCGCCTGGCGGACCGACCCCAAACGCGCGGGCATCTCCTGCTGCATGGGCGACATCGGCACCCACGCCGAGAACCTGGCCGAGTACGTCACCGGGCTGCAGATCAAGGAACTCTGCGCGGACCTCACCGCCTACCTGCCCGGCCGCGAGCTGGACGACGACGGCAACGTGCTCCTGCGCTTTGACGGCGGCGCCAAGGGCCTGCTCCACGCCAGCCAGATTTCCATCGACGAGGAAAACGGGCTCAACCTCCGCGTCTACGGCACACGGGGCGGGCTCATCTGGCGGCAGGAAGAACCGAACACGCTCGTGCGCACCTTCCCCGACAAGTGGCGGGAGGTGATCCGCGCCGGAGCCAGCTACGCCGGGCGCCTGAGCGACCCCGCCGCGCAAGCCGGGCGGCTCCCGGCCGGGCATCCCGAAGGCTTCCTGGAAGCCTTCGCCAATCTTTACCGCGCCTTTGCCGGGCAAATCCGCGCCCGGCTGGAAGGCCGCGCGCCCACCGCCGAGGAACTCGACGTGCCCACCGTCCACGACGGCCTCCGCGGCATGCAGTTCATCCAAACGGTGGTGGACTCTAGCGCCAGCGACGCCAAGTGGACCCCCTGGGTACGCTAGGGTCTCGGTCCGGCGGCAGGCCGCTCACCCCAGCCGCCGGGGCCGCAACCGCAAAGCGCCCGGCATTGACCGGGCAAGGCGATCCCGTAGGCTCGCCAACCAGGTGAGCGAACGCGCCCCCAGCCAGACCCGCACGATCGTCGCCGGCTCCGTCGGCAACGTGATGGAGTGGTTCGACTTCGCCGTCTACGGCTTCTTCGCCCAAGTCATCGGCAACCAGTTCTTTCCCGCGCAGGATCCGGTCACCTCGCTCCTGGCCGCCTTCGGCGTCTTCGCTTCCGGCTTCCTCGCCCGGCCGCTGGGCGCGGCCTTCTTCGGCCACCTTGGCGACCGCTTCGGCCGCGCGGTGGTGCTGCGCTGGTCGGTCATCCTGATGGGGGCCTCCACCTGCCTACTGGGCCTGCTGCCAACCTACGAGCAGATCGGCATGGCCGCGCCCATCCTCATCGTGGTGCTACGCATCGCCCAGGGTTTTTCCGTCGGCGGTGAGTACACCGGCTCGGTCATCTACCTGGTGGAGCGCGCCCCCGCCGGGCGTCGCGGCATCGTCGGCGCCTGGACGAACTTCGGTGCCGTGGCCGGCTTCCTGCTCGGCTCCGCCATGGCCGCGCTGATTGCCGCCGTGCTCAGCGACGAACAGGTGGCCTCCTGGGGCTGGCGGGTGCCATTCGTGCTTGGCGTGAGCATCGCCGGGCTGGCCGCCTTCTTCCGCCGGGGGCTGAAGGAAGCCGCCGACCACCAGGAGCCGGACCTCCCGCTGAAAAAGGCCTTCCAGACCGAATGGCGCACCATGCTGCGCATCGCCGGGGTCATCATGATGGCCAACGTCGGCTTCTACATGATGTTCGTTTACGTCACGACTTACCTCAGCGAGGAGTTTGGCGTGCCCATGGCGTTGGCGCTGGAAATCGACACCGCCGCGATGGCCGCGCTGCTGGTCTTCACGCCGCTGGGGGGCTGGCTGAGCGACCGGCTGGGCCGCAAGCCGGTTACCCTTTTCGCGTCAATCGGCTGCTTCCTCCTGGCCATCCCGCTGCTCATGGCCGTCGGCGACGACGACCCCATGTGGATCTTTCTGGGCCAGCTCGGCTTCGCCGTCTTCATCGGTTTTTCCGGCGGGGCCAACGCCGCCCTGCTGGTGGAAATCACCAAGGCGCCCTACCGCTGCACCGTCATCTCCGTGGCTTACAACACGACGCTGGCCATCTTCGGCGGCACCACGCCGGTGGTGGCCACTTGGCTGATCAGCAACACCGGCGACGTGCTCACCCCCGCCTACTACATCATGGTCATGGCCGTCATCACCACCCTTACGCTGGCCTTCCTGCCCGAAACCTCCCGCCGCGAGCTCGACCGCTCCAACCTGGTGGAAAGCTGATTTCCGGGCCCGCAACGAACGCGTCAGCTCGGATTTCCAGTGCCGTCCTGTCGGCAAGCTGCTACCGTTAAGTTATGCCGTTCCTGACAACCTCACCCCGGTCAACTGATCGCCCGGCCGTCCGCCGCAGCGAAAATTCGGTCGTTCTGACGGAGGCGGAGATCGCCACGCCGCTGGGGCCCATGATGGTCCTGGCCGGGCCGGACCGCCTGCGCCTGCTGGAGTTCACCGACCGGCGCGGGCTGGACGGCGAAATCCGGCGCCTGCGCCAACGGCTGGGCGCGACGATCGTCCCTGGCCGGAATGACGTGACCGAGAGCATCGCGGGGGAAGTCGCCGCCTACTTCGCGGGCACGCTCGGGGAATTCAGGACGCCGTTCGCACTGACCGGCTCGCCCTTCCAGCAGGCCGTGTGGACCGAGTTGTTGCGCATCCCGGCCGGCGAGACGCGCTCCTACCGCGAGGTGGCCGAAGCGGTCGGCGGGGCGCACAAGGTCCGCGCCGCGGCCGGCGCGGTCGGCGCGAACCAGCTCGCGATTCTCATCCCCTGCCACCGAGTGATCGGCAGCAACGGCGCGCTCACCGGCTACGCCGGCGGCCTCGCCCGCAAGCGCTGGCTCCTCGAACACGAGACGGGAAAAAAGTAGGCCTGATCCTGTTACCGCAGGCGGCGAGCTCGATACGCAGGTCGACGAAAAGGCTCTGCTGGGCGCTCACTCCTCGGCGTCGATTTCGGTCGCGTCGTCGGCCAGGAGGTAGTTAAGGTCGTCCTTGGTCAGGGAGCCGGAGAACTCGCCCTCGCCGAAGATGTCGGCCACGAGCTGGGCCTTCTGCTGCTGGAGCTGCCAGATTTTTTCCTCCACCGTGTCGCGGGTGACGAGGCGGTAGGCGATGACGGTGCGGTCCTGCCCGATGCGGTGGGTGCGGTCGATGGCCTGGGCCTCGACGGCCGGATTCCACCACGGGTCGTAGAGCACAACGTAGCTGGCGGAGGTCAAGTTGAGGCCGGTGCCAGCCGCCTTGAGCGAAAGCAGGAAGATGGCGGCGCGGGGATCGCTCTGGAATTGCTCGACCACCTCGGCGCGCTTGGTCGTCTGCCCGGTGAGCATGTAGAGCGGCCAGCCGCGCTCCTCGATCTGCCCGCGCAGCAGCTTGAGCATCTCCACAAACTGGCTGAAGACGAGCACCTTGTGCCCCTCGGCCTGAAGGTTCTCCAGCGTCTCGAAGAAGGCGTTGATCTTGCCGCAGCCGATGTTTTTCTTGGCCTTGACCAGCGCCGGGTGGCAGCAAATTTGGCGCAGGCGGGTGAGCGCGGCCAGCGCGTGGATGCGGCCCGGCCCGTGGGCGGGGTCCATCCCGTTGAGCGCCTGGCGGCTGCGCTGGAGCTCGGCCAAGTAGAGCCGCCGCTGGGCGGGGGTCAGCTCGCAGTCGATGCGCTCCTCGATCCGGTCGGGCAGGTCGCGGGCCACGTCCTTCTTCAGGCGGCGCAGCACCAGCGGCCGCAGCCGGCTGGAGAGCAGCGCGCGGCGGTGGGGCGGCGCGCCGCGGTCGTACATGTCCAGGAAGGTGGTGCGCGGCGGCAGGTAGCCGGGGTGGATGAACTCGACGATGCTCCAGAGGTCCAGCAGGCGGTTCTCTAGCGGGGTGCCGGTCAGCGCCAGGCGGTGGCCGCTTTCCAGTTGGCGGGCGGCCTTGGCCACCATGGAGTCGGGGTTCTTTACGTTCTGCGCCTCGTCCAGGATGACCGCGCGGAAGTTGAACTTTTTGAGCGCGGGCAGGTCGCGGCGCAGCAGGGCGTAGTTGGTGATGATGAGATCGTGGCGGGGGATTTCCTCCCGCAGCTCGTGGCGCCGCTCGCCGGCAAAGAGGCTCAGGACCTTGAGCTCGGGCGCAAACTGGCCGGCCTCGCGCTCCCAGTTGAACATGACGCTGGCTGGGCAGACTACCAGGGTAGGCGCCTGGCCGTCCTGCTCGCGCATGCGCAGCAGCCAGGCGAGCGCCTGCACCGTCTTGCCCAGGCCCATGTCGTCGGCCAGGATGGCGCCCATCCGCAATTGCGCGGTGTAGGAGAGGAAGTCGAGCCCCTCCTTCTGGTAGGGGCGCAGGGTGGCCTTGAGCCCGGCGGGCAAAGGCACCTCGGGGATGCCGTCGAAGTCGGCCAGCTCCTGGCGCAGGCGCTCGAGGGTCGCCTCGAGGTCTTCATCGCCCAGTCCGGCCAGGCGGGCCCAGGCCTTGTCCTGACCGGCGGCCAGCTCAAGCTTGGAGACCTGTCGCTCCGGGCTGCTTGGATCGAGGCCGACTTCGGCCATCGCGCCCAGGGTGGCCTCGGCCTGTTCCATTTCCTCGCGGCTGACCCAGTCCCCGCTTTGCAACTTGATGAAAGGGTCCTGGCTGCGCTGGAGCTTCTGCCAGTCGGCGGCGGTGATGCGCTCGCTTTCGGCCTCCCATTCGGCGCGGATGCTGAACCAGTCCATGCCGCTGGACTGAATGCGCAGGCGGGGCACGCGGCGCTTCTTTTGCTGCCAAAGCTGCTGGAAGCGCTTGTTGCCAAAGTACTGCCAGTCGGCGGAGCGCTCGCGCCAGTGCTGGACGAGCCGGGGCAGTTCCTTGCCCTCGATCATGAGCCACCAGCCGGGCTCGTCCGGGCGGCCGACGAGCTCGCCGGGTTCGCCCTGCCAGCCGGCCAGCCACTCCACGGCGGGTGCCACGTCGGCTTCGGCGGGCACTTCGTCCCAGACCTCGCCCTGGGGCTCGGGCGGCGGCACGCCGAGCAGGGCGTCGCCGTTCTGGTGGCCGGTGACTTCTTCCGGCGGGGACGGGATGACCACGATAGCGTCATCGGAATCACCGTTGGCGTCCGCGGCCGGATCCTTCTCCGCGGGCAGCCGGCGCCAGCCGTTCTCGTTCCACTCCCAGGCCAGTTTCGGTTTCTCGG
Organism: Verrucomicrobiota bacterium; assembly: GCA_038745425.1. Taxonomy (GTDB): domain Bacteria; phylum Verrucomicrobiota; class Verrucomicrobiia; order Methylacidiphilales; family UBA1321; genus CAWUJC01. The sequence continues at coordinate 58,895 of JBCDLL010000011.1, forward strand.
CCACGGCCTTGAGCCGCACGTGCAGGGTGTCGTCGGCGTCGAGGGAAAAGTAGAAACGCACCTGGGCCGGGATCTGGCGCAGGTGCATCCGCACCTTGGATTGCAGCGCCGGGAAGCGCCGCAGCAGCACGGGCAGGAGCTGTCGGGCCTGGCCCGTCTCCAGCCGGGACTGCGCCTGGTGGTGGGCGAGCTCGAGCACGCGGCGGGGCGGGCGCTCCGTCAGCCGGTAAAAGCGGTTGCCGAGGCAAACGAATTCCAGGTCCAGCTTGGCCTGGCTGGACTTCGGTGCGAGGAAAAGCACCGCCTTCTCCAGCGGCACGTTGGGGCCGTCGTGCCGGGCAACTTCAAAGGCCAGGCTGATCGCCCCGGCCGCGTGGCCGTTGCCGTTGCCATTGCGGTTGGCTTCGGTGTTGAGCGCGGGGACGATGCGGGCCGGCAGCGGGCTGTACTCCATGACCTCATTGCTGCCCTCGATCTGGCAGCGGCCGCTCTGGCCCCAGCGCTGCAGCCAGACCAGCAGGGAGTGGTTGTCGTTTAGGAAGGGGCTGCCGTACTTGTGCTTGTCGGTCAGCAGCAGGCTCAGGTGATCGTTGAGCCAGCGCAGCAGGTTGGCGTCCTCGTGGTTGAAGAGCTCCGGCCGGTGGCCGAGCTCGTTGCAGAGGCCGCGGACCTGGAAAAAGTTGCGCGAGCCCTCCCTCAGCTTGGCCGAGTTGGCCCGCAGGTCGATCTGCACCTGGCTCTGGAGCGGGTCGGAGGTGGGCTTGACGGCCCAGACGACGCGCAGCGCGCGCTTGGCCTGCTTGCGGGGCAGCACCGGCTCGGCCTGCAGCCAGGAAGAAAGCTCGTGGTGGAAGTCCTGCCGCAGGCGCTCGTTCTGCTCGCGCTCGTACTCCGGGCGGTCCAGGTAGGGCTCCAGGCTTTGCGGCACCCGCCCGCCGGAGCGGCTGCGGATGGCGTGGCCCAGGCGCCAGGCCAGCTTTTCGCAGTCCTGCTCACGGCAAATGGCGCTCCAGATTTCCGGATTCTCGAAGAACTCCGGCACGTCCAGGTGGGCCTCCTTGAGCAGATTCGTGAGCTGGTGGAGGCGGTCCCACTCGTTGCGCGCCTGAAAGAGCCGCTTAAGCGTGGGGCTGGGCTCCAGGGCCCGGGACGGGCGGCGGGACGCGGTCATGGTGCGGCGGCGAGACATATCCAACGCGCGATTATGCCAAAGCCGCCCGGAACCGCAATGCTTAAGTCCATCGAATTGAGGCAATTACATCACGCTAATGTTACATTCTCGTGACGGGGAATAAATCGCCCCCGGCAGACGCCTATAATAAAAGATGAAATTATATCAAGTTGCCCTTTATTTAGGGCTGATGAGCAGTTCCCTCTCCGGCCTCGACGCCACCGCCAGCGAAACCTTCAAAACGGCCGTTGTCGGCGGCGGCTGTTTCTGGTGCACCGAGGCCATCTTCCAGCGGGTCGACGGCGTTTCTAAAGTGGTGAGCGGCTTCGCCGGCGGCGACGTAGACAACCCGACCTACAAACAAGTGGTGGGCGGCCGGACCGGCCACGCCGAGGTCATCCAAATCACCTACGATCCGTCCAAGGTGAGCTACCCCGAGCTGCTCGACATCTTCTTAGAGACGCACGACCCGACGACGCCCAACCGCCAAGGCAACGACATCGGGCCGCAGTACCGCTCCATCATCCTCTACCAGGATGACGAGCAAAAGCAGGCCGCCGAGGCCGCCAAGCAGAAGTTCAACGGCATTTACCAGAACCCGGTCGTGACGGAGATCAAGCCGCTGGAGAAGTTTTATCCGGCGGAGGATTACCACCAGGACTACTTTGCCAACAACCCGGGCAATCCGTATTGCTCGCTCGTGATCGCGCCCAAGGTGCGCAAGTTCGAGGCCCGGCAGGAAAAGGAAGCGGCCCGGAAGTAGAGCCCTTGCGCCCTCTCAATCAGAGAGCAAGGCCAAGCCAAGGTAGTTTCCGTTGTCCTCAACGGAGGTTGTCTCATCGTTATTCAGTGACGAAGCGTTTCGCCCTTGAGGACAAGGGCGGCTACCCGCACAAGGCCAGGACAAGCCCGCGGCCTTACACCCGGTCTTTGAAGAAGGCGATGGTCTCCTGCAGGCCGTCCTCGAGCGGCACGACCGGCTCCCAATCCAGCAACTTCTTGGCCAAGGAGATGTCCGGACGGCGCTGCTTGGGGTCGTCCTTCGGCAGGGGCTGGTAGGTGATCTCGCTCTGGGCCCCGGTGATGCGCACAATGCGCTCGGCGAACTCTTTGATGGTAAGTTCGGTCGGGTTACCGATGTTGACCGGCTCGTGGTAGTCGGCCCGGGAGAGCTTGTAGATGCCGGCGATGAGGTCCGAGCAGTAGCAAAAGCTGCGGGTCTGGCTGCCGTCGCCGAAGACAGTCAGGGGATCGCCCTTAAGCGCCTGGCCGATGAAGGCCGGCACCACGCGCCCGTCCATCAAGCGCATGCGGGGGCCGTAGGTGTTGAAGATGCGCACGATGTGGGTGTCGAGGTTGTGCTTGCGCCGGTAGGCCATGGTGGCGGCTTCGGCGTAGCGCTTGGCTTCGTCGTAGCAGCCGCGCGGGCCGATGGGGTTGACGTGGCCCCAGTAGCTCTCTTTTTGCGGATGCTCCAGCGGGTCGCCGTAGCACTCACTGGTGGAGGCCATGAAGTACTTGGCTCCCTTCTCCCGAGCCAGCTCCAGCGTGTGATGCGTGCCGTAGGAGCCCACCATCAGCGTCTCGATCGGCAGCTCCAGGTAGTCGATCGGGCTGGCGGGGGAGGCAAAGTTAAAGACGTAGTCGACCTCGCCGGCCACCTCGAGCGGTTTGGTGATGTCGTGCTCGCGGTAGTCGAACTTCGGTTCGTTGGCGAGATGGGCCACGTTGTCCAGATTGCCCGTCACCAGGTTATCGACCGCCAGCACCGTCCAGCCGTCGCCCAGCAACACGTCGGTTAAGTGGCTGCCCAGAAATCCGCAGCCTCCAGTTACGATCGCCCTGCCTGACATGCCGCGGACTGTACCGGTTAACTTCCTGCGGGCAAGCCTTTATGGGCGATTGATGAAAAACCCTTCTATCGTTCGCCTCCAAATAAGGCTTGCTTCGTTTGCGCGGCTGGCGCATGGTGTCGGGCTCGTCTCAACCCATCCCGAATTTTTTCCGATCCCCTATGAATCACGAACTTGCGCAAGCGGCGATGAAGAACATCCCCAACGCGGACGTACTGGTCAACGTAGTCTCGCGCCGCGTGCGCCAGCTGGGCCAGGGCTTCCGCCCCCTGGTGGAGGTCCACCCGCGCTGGACCTTCATGGAAATTGCCCTGCACGAAGTGGCCGACGGCAAGCTGACCTACGAGAACTTGAGCGACGAAGAGGCCCAGAAGGCCCTGGTCTAGGACCGTCCGCCGCTCTGCCGACTCCGTTAGTCGCCAGCTCTCTCCGGGGCCACCGGGCATTCGCCGCCGGCGCGCCACCCTTCCCGGCAAGACCATGAGCGGCGACGTCATCAACAACCGCAAGGCGCGGCACAACTACTCCATCCTCGAGACGATCGAGGCGGGCATCGTGCTGCGCGGGACCGAGGTCAAGAGCCTGCGCAACGGGCGCGGCAACTTGAACGACGCCTTTGTGCGCATTCAGGACGGCCAAGCCTACCTGCACAATCTGGACATCCAGCCCTATGCCCAAGGCAATCGCCACAACCACGACCCCAAGGCCTCCCGCCGGCTGCTGCTGCACAAGAGCGAGATCCGCAAGCTCTTCGGCTCGGCTTCCATTAAGGGCCGCACGCTGGTGCCGCTGAAGATGTACTGGAAGCGCAACCGGCTCAAGGTGCTGGTGGGCGTCGGCGTGGGCAAGACCCAGACCGACAAACGCGAGACCCTCAAGGCCAAGGCGGCCAAGCGCGAGGTGGACCAGGCGATCAAGGCCGCCACCCGGCGCTAGGGCCGCGAGCCGGGCTAACTTTTGGCCAGGGCGGGACTGTGCTCCTGCACATAGGCGACCAGGGCGGCGGTGTCGCCGTCGCACTCCCAGGCCTTGCGCAAAAAGTTCTCCAGCTTGAGCCCGTGCTCCTTCATGAACTTGCGGTCGCCGCCGCAGCCGTACATCAGGTCAGGATTCATCTCGCCCTGCAGCTTCGCCATCGCCTTCGGCACCAGCCGGGGCAGCCAACCGATGCCGTCCACCGCCTCGCTTTTGGGCGGGAGCGCTTCCATTGGCACCACCTTGCGGCTGCGGCGCCCGTTCTGGACCTGGAGGAAATACTCCCGGCGGACGGCGGCCACGGCCTCGGCGGTTTCGTAGCTGGGCTCGCCGTAGTTGACGGCGTCCTCGGCAAAGTCGTAGAGCTCCTGCGCGCTGTAGCCGATCGCGTCCAGGACCCGCATCTGATCCGCGCTAAAGAAAGTGTCGGCGCCGCGCTTACCGGCCCGGTACTTGGCGACGGCGGCGTCGTAAACCTTGCGGAAATCCGCCGTCCAATGAATGTCTTGAGAATGTGTCATAGGTCCCAAAACGCTAAGCTGCACCGGCCTTAAATGCAAACATCCTCCCGGTTGTGGAGGTTATCCGGGCCAGCGGGCACGCCGCCTGCTTCCCTAGGAAATCACCCCTCGCCGGGCCGCGCGGCCAACCGGCGGCTCCACACTTGATCTCAACCGCCCTCGCGGGCATAGTAGTGACCATGCCGACTGTAGATAAGGAATCCTCTGGCGTAGCCACCGTGAAAACCTCCACCCTGCTTCCGGACCTGAGCTCCGCGCAGAAGCTGGAACTGTTGGAGCAAATGCTGCTCATTCGCCGCTTTGAGGAGAAGGCCGCGCAAGCCTTCCAGCAGGCCAAAATCAAAGGCTTTTGCCACCTTTACATCGGGCAGGAAGCCCTCGCCGTCGGCACTATTTCCGTCCTGAACCAGGACGACGCCGTGATCACCGCCTACCGCGACCACGGCCACGGGCTGGCCCGCGGCATGTGCCCGAACGAGTGCATGGCCGAGCTCTTCGGCAAGGCGGCCGGCTGCTCCAAGGGCAAGGGCGGCTCGATGCACTTCTTCGACAAGGAGAAGCACTTCTTCGGCGGCCACGGCATCGTGGCCGGGCAAACGCCCCTTGGCGCGGGCATTGCCTTCGCCCAGAAGTACCTCGACACCGGTCGAGTCACTCTTTGCTACCTGGGCGACGGCGCCATCAACCAGGGCTCCTTCCACGAATCCATGAACCTGGCCGCGCTCTGGAAGCTTCCCGTCATTTACGTGATTGAAAACAACGACTACGCCATGGGCACGAGCGTTGCCCGCTCCTCCGCCGGCGACCCGCTGACCAAGCGCGCCGTGGCCTACGACATGGCCGCGCTACAGGCCAACGGCATGGATGTCGACGACGTCCGCGAGAAGACGGCCGAGGCCGTCCACCTGGCCCGCACCGAAAGCCAGCCCACCTTGCTCGAAATCCGCACTTACCGCTACAAGGGCCACTCCATGTCCGACCCAGGCAAGTACCGGACCAAGGAAGAGCTGCAGAAGCACATGGACCGCGATCCCATCGCCCTCTACGACCTGCGTCTGCAGGAAGAGGGCGTGCTCGATCAGGAAACCTTCGACAAGATGGACGAACGCGCCCGCGAGATCGCCCAGGAGGCCTACGACTACGCCGAAAAAGCCCCGGAGCCCGCGGTCGAGGAATGCTACGACGACATCTGGGCCCCGGAGACCCAGATCAGCGAAATTCCGTTCCGCCACCGCCTGATCGTTTAACCCCGGCGGTGATCCCGGCGAGCCGACCTTGAGCTTGCCCGGCGCCCAATGCCGGGTATGGTGAGAGGTCCCGCCGCCCCCGAGGCCGCGACCCCCCAACCCCTTAGAGAAGTATCCACCATGGCACAGTTATTTTACCGCGAAGCGCTCAACCAGGCGATGTGCGAGGAAATGGAGCGCGACGACACCGTCGTGCTGATGGGCGAAGAAGTGGCCGAGTACGACGGCGCCTACAAGGTCAGCCAGGGGATGCTCGACAAATTCGGCCCCAAGCGCGTCATCGACACGCCGATCAGCGAGTGCGGCTTCGCCGGCATTGGCATCGGCGCCGCCACCTACGGCCTGCGCCCCATCGTTGAGTTCATGACCTGGAGCTTCTCCCTGGTCGCCTACGACCAGATCGTCAACAACGCGGCCCAGGTGCGCTACATGTCCGGCGGCCAGTTCGAGGTGCCGATCGTCTTCCGCGGCTCGTCCGGCGGCGGCCTGCAGGTGGGCGCCACCCACTCCCACTGCCCGGAGAACTGGTACGCCAACGTTCCCGCGCTCACCGTCATCACTCCCGCCTTCCCGGACGACGCCAAGGGCCTGCTCAAGAGTGCCATCCGCTCGAACAACCCGGTCTGCTTCATTGAGAACGAGAAGCTCTACGGCTTCAAGGACGAGGTACCCGACGAGGAATACCTCACCCCCATTGGCAAGGCCCGCACCGTCCGCGAGGGCGACGACTTTACGCTCATCACCAACAGCGGCTCCACCCACCGCGCGCTTGAGGCCGGCAAGGCTCTGGCCGACGACGGGATCGAGGCCGAAATCATCGACCTGCGCACGGTCAAGCCGCTCGACATGGACACGATCCTGGAGTCCGTCCGCCGCAATCACCGCGTCCTGATCGTGGAGGAAAACAAGCCCTTCGCCGGCTGGGGCGCCCAGGTTGCTTACGAAATCCAGGCGCTCGCCTTCGACGAGCTGGACGCGCCGATCATGCGGGTGGCCTCGCGCGACGTCCCCCAACCCTACAACGGCAACATGGAGCAGTACGTCCTGCCCAACCCCGAACGCATCGCCGAAACCGCCAAGAAACTGCTCGCCTGACCCCAACCATGGCCAAAGAAATCACCATGCCGCTGCTGAGCCCCTCGATGACCGAGGGCACCGTCGCCAAGTGGCTCAAGAAAGAGGGCGATACCGTCAAGAGCGGCGAAGTCATCGCCGAAGTGGAAACCGACAAGGCCACCATGGAGCTGGAGGCCTTTGACTCCGGCACCATCCGCAAGCTGCTGGTGGAGGAAGGCACAGCCGTGCCGATCAACGCCCGCATCGGCGTCATCGGTTCCCCGGACGAGGACATCCCCGAAGAGTGGCTCAAGGCCAACCTGGAAGAGGCCAAGGCCCCCGAGCCCGAGAAAGCGGAAAAGCCCGCCGCCAAGGCGGAGCCGGCCAACGGCTCGACTCCGGCCCCGGCGCCTGCCCCCGCACCGGTGGCGGCGCCCGCACCGGTGCCCGCGCCCGTCGCGGTTGCCGCCCCTCCGGAACTGGTCAACGGCGGCCGGGTCAAGGCCAGCCCGCTGGCCAAGAAGCTGGCCCGGGAACGCGGCTACAATTTGGGGCTCATCCCCGGCTCCGGCCCCGGCGGGCGCGTCACCAAAAGGGACGTGCTCGGCTTCAAGGGCAACGGCTCCGGCGGCGCCTCCCTTCTGCCCAAGGGCCCGGTGGCCGAGCCCGGCCGCCAGCCGGCCAGCGGCATGCGCAAGGTCATCGCCCAGCGCCTGCTCCAGAGCAAGACGACAATCCCGCACTTCTACCTGCAAGTGGAAGTCGACGCCGCCCCGCTCATGTCCACCCGCGCCGCCCTCAACGAGGAGCTGGCCCAGATGGACCCGCCCCGCAAGCTGACCGTCAACGACTTCGTGCTCAAGGCGGTTGTCCAGGCCACCCACAAGGTGCCGCACATCAACGCCGCCTGGGACGGCGACGCCATCGTGCAGTACGGCGATGTCGACCTGGCCGTGGCCGTCTCGGTCGAAGCCGGGCTGCTCACCCCCATCGTCCGCAGCGCCAACCAAAAATCCATCGTGGCGATCAGCAACGAGGTCAAGGACCTGTCCAAGCGGGCCAAGGAAGGCTCCCTCAAGCCGGAGGAATTCCAGGGCGGCACCATCACGGTGTCCAACATGGGCATGTACGGCATCGAGTCCTTTTACGCGATCATCAATCCGCCCCAAGCCTCCATCGTCGCGGTCGGCGGCATCGTCAAGAAGCCGGTGGTGGACGCGAGCGACAACATCGTCGTGGGCCACCGCATGATGATCGGCCTCTCCGGCGACCACCGCGTGGTCGACGGCTCCGCCGGCGCCGCCTACCTGGCCGAAGTCCGCCGCCTGCTCGAGGCACCCGCCCTCCTGCTGATCTGA
>JBCDLL010000012.1:0-64946 GCA_038745425.1 Verrucomicrobiota bacterium
CGCCGTTGAGGCTTTGGAAAAAGGGCGACTTTTCGCGGTCGAGCTTCTTGGCCGTGACGGCGGAATCGAACGGGTAGGCGGTCGCGCGCATGGGCGACCGGTTAAGGCTAAGCAGTTCGGGATTTTCCCAGAAGCGGGTGGAGAAGAACGGTCCGGATTTGGTGGGATTCATAGGGAGACGGCTTGAAGTGGGGATGCCGGGGCGTGAGTGAACACTAGTAGCCGATCCGGCTTGCTCCGCAAGTCTCACTTGCCCGGAAACACCGAGTGCGAGGCGGCTCCCTACCAGTCCCGGTAATCGTCCGGCTTGGACTTGTCGCGGAACTGCCCCTCCATCTCCGAACTGCCGCGGATGTCGCTAAAGCTCAGGATTGGCTTGTCCGGCCCGCCGCCTTCCATGCCTTTTTCCAGGGTTTCACCGGCCAGCATTGGCTCGGAACCAGACTCATCCCCGGGCTGGCCTTCGCCGGGTTCGCCGGGTTGGCCTTCCTGCGCGGCGGCTGCGGCCATCGCTTGGTCGAGCTCACCGCGCAGCTGGGCCAACTCGCTGTTGGCTTGGGCCGCCAGCTCGGCGGCCTGATTCGCGCCCGGGTCCAGGGCATCAGCCTGGGCAAAACTCTGGGCGGCTTTTTCCATGTGGCCAATCTGATCCTGCAGCGCGGCCATTTCCTCGGGGGTCATGCCGCCTTCGCCACCTTGATCGCTCGGCTCACCGCCTTCCTCCCCGGCCTGTTCGCCGCCCTCTTCACCGGCCTGCTCGCCCTGGTCGCCCGGCTCATCGCCGGACTGCTCACCCTGCTCGCCGCCTTCTTCGCCCTTCGCGGCCAGCGCCTCGGCCTTGGCCATTTCCTTCTTACCCGCTTCGGTAAATGCCTCGGCCAGCTTCTCCTCCGCCTGGCCCAGCCCTTCCTGGGCGGCCTGGTTCTCGGGGTTAATCGCCAGCGCCTCCTGGAAATCGTTAACCGCAGCGTTGTACTCGTTGAGACCGGCCGCGGCGTCGCTGCGCTCGGCCCGCTCGTCGCCCTTGGCCATCTGCTGCTGGCCGTCCTCGGTCAGCGCTTGTTCCAACTTTTCGAGCGCTTCCTGCTTGAGCTCCTCCCCACGCTGGCTGTCGGGATCGGCCGCCATGGCGCTTTCAATCTTCTCCAGAGCCTGTTCCAACATCTTTTGCTTTTGGTCGAGCTCACGGGCGAGGCTCTTATCCTCGAGTTGATCGGATTCGTTGATGAGCTCCTCCGCCCGGTCGAGGTCCACCTCCGCCAGCTCTTTTTGAAACTCGTCCAGCTCCTTTTGCAGGGCCTGGTTTTCCGGCTCGACGTCGAGCGCCGCCTGGTAGTGTTCGATTGCGCGCTGGTTATCGCCGTCGGCCGAGCGCTGCTCGTGGCGACGCGTTTGCCGGTCTTTTTTGCTGTTACTGTCAGCCGCCGCCGCTTTCTCGGCGTGTTCGCTGGCTTCCTCGCGGAAGTTGCGGGCCGCCTCGACCAGCGTGTCGGCCAGAAGCTCGCGGGTCTTCTCAATCTTCTGGGCGGTCTCGGGATTGTCGGGCACGGCGTCGTCGGCCAGCTCGTACCTTTCCAGGGCAGCCTGCAGGTGGCGGCTGCGGTCGTCGGCGTGCTTGCGGCTGTCCTGGCCAAGCCGAAGGCTGCGGTCGCCGAGGCTGATGGCGATTTTTTCCAACTTCTGGGAGGCCACGGACAAATTGTGCTGCGTCTCGCTGCGCGCGCTCTCATCGATCGCGTCGCGGTAGTAGTTCACCGAACGCTCCAAGGCCAGCAGGGTTCCCTCGCGGTTGTTTTCGGTGAGGGCCTGCCCGAGCCGGAACTGGGCGTTACCCATCTGCGTGAGCGCCCGGGCGCTCAAGTCGTGGTCCCGGCTCATCGAAACCTCGGCGAAGGCCTTCGAGGCTTCCAGGAACTGCCCGGTCGAGTAAGCCGCCACCGCGTAGTTGTAGAGCGCGTAGAGGTCCTCCGGATTCTTCTGCGCCACCTCGCGCAGGCGTGCGGCCGCCTCCTCGCCCTGGCCGGCCTCCACGAGCCGCTGGGCCTCTTCCAGGCTGATGAGAGCGGGCGCGTCCGCCTGGGCAAAGGCGCTCGAGCCCAGCAGCGAGAGCGCCAGCAGGACGGCGGTGGGGACCTTGGCGACGGCTTTCGGGCGCTTCGGTTTGGCTTTGAGCTTTTTCTGCGGTTCCATGGTATCGAGTTCGGGCGCCGCGGGTTCCGCCGAGGGGTTCGGCAGGCTGACCACGGAGCGGGGCCGGGGCGGGTTCTTCAATCGCGTCGGGATGGCGAATTCCCACGCCAACAAGATTATGACGAAGAACAGGGGTATTTGGAACAAATCAATGTAGTCCTTCATGTCAAATTCTTCGTTCTTTTTGGCCAGCGGCTCGATCGCTTGCTCGTAGATCGCCTGCCAGGTGTCACCGTCCGGATCGAAGTGGTAGTAACGCCCGTCCCCCACCCGGGCGATGTTGCGCAGCGTGCGTTCGTCGAGCCGGCTGCGGGCAGTGACGCCGTACTCGTCGCGCACGAATTTGGTCGGCTCCTCGGAGAAATCGCCGGAATAGCGCCGGTCGATCTGCGGCACGGGCCCGCCGGCGGGCGTGCCCACCCCGACGGTGAAAAACTGGATCTTTTGGTTCATCTCCGTCCGCGCCTGGCTGACGTAGCTGAGCACGTCGCCTTCCAGGTCCTCGCCGTCGCTGATGATGACCACGATCTTGCGCTCCTGCTCGGTATCCTCCAGGGCCTTGACCGCCGTGACGATGGCCGCGGATAGCTTGGTGCCGCCCAGGCTCAGGGCGTTGGGCGTCACCTTCATCAGCACGTCGCGAAGCGCGGTGTAGTCGGTCGTGAGCGGCGCCTGCACAAAGGCGTCGCCCGCCACCAGAATCAGCCCGATGCGGTCGCCGTGGCGCTCGCGCAGCCATTCGCCCAGCGACTCCTTGACCGCCTGGAGGCGGTTGGGCTCGACGTCGCGCACCAGCATACTCTTGGAGATATCGAGCACAAAGTAGAACTCCGCGCCCTCGGAGTCGGCCTCCTGGTTGATCGGGCCCCAGGCCGGGCGGGCCAAGGCGATGACCAACAGCAGCATGGCCGTGAGGAAGATAATTTCCTTCCGCCGCTTGGCCTTTACGTCCAGGCTGCGCAGCACCGCCGGCAGGCGGTTACTTGGGCTAAAGAGGGCCAGGCGGCGCTGGGCCAGCTTCTGGCTGTAGCGCCAGAGGAAATACCCGCCAATCCCGATGGCCGGCAGCAGCAACAGCACGTAAGGATAAATGAAGGTCATGGCAGGCGCATCCAGAAGGTCCGGGCGGCGGCCCACTCAAAGCTGAGCAGGCCAAGGGAAAAAGCGAGAAACCACGGGAACCACTCCTCGAAAAGCGTGAAGCGGTTGGCCTCGAACTCATGTTTCTCCATTTTGTCGATTTCGCGGTAAATGTTGAGCAGGGCCTGGGTGTCGGAGGCCTGGAAGTACTGGCCGCCGGTTTCGGTGGCGATTTCGGCCAGCTTGCTTTTGCGGTAGTTGGAGGCGCGCACCCGGCGGATGTTCATGATCTCCAGCGCGTAGACGCGCACGCCCTTTTCCTTGGCGTACTGGCCGGCGTCGAGCGGATTGGTGCCCTCGTTGTTCAAGCCGTCGGTCACGAGGATGATCACCTTCGAGCGCTCGTCGTTTTCCATCAGCTTGTCCACCCCGGCATAGAGGCCGTCGCCGATGGCGGTGCCGCCCTTTAGCTGCACCATTTTGAAGACGGACTTGATCCAGTTGGCGTCCGTCGTCATCGGACTGAGGAGATAGACGTTCTTGGCAAAACCAATCATCCCCACGCGGTCGTTGATGCGGTTGTCGACGAACTCGGAGATCGCCATCACCAGCGCCTCGCGCCGGGTCATTTTCTCCGCGCCGAGCACAAAATCCTCCGTGTCCATGGACTGCGACACGTCGCAAACCAGCATGATGTCGATGCCCTTGTTCGGGTCCGCCTCTTCGCCGTAGGGGATGCGCGGGCGCGCCATTCCGAGAATCAGGACGGCCAGCGCGGCGAAGCGCAGGCAGCGCAGAATTTTGCCCGGCGAGCCCCAGCGCTCGAGACTCAATTCCGAGAGCAGGCGGGTCGAGCTGTGCGTGATCGACGCGGCCGGGCCCGTGCGGCCCTGGCGCCAGAACCACCAGACCAGGACGGGCAGCAGCAGCAGCCACCACCAGTGGCCAAACTGAAAGCCCAGGTAGCGCTCCCACATCATGGGGTGGCCTCCGCGGTTTCGGGCGGGGCGGCCTCCTTGGCCTCCTCTGGCTCCTTCGGCATCTCGCGCGTCTGGAGCACAAAGCTCTCCGTCGTTTCGTAAAGACCCTGCAGCTGCGGCTGCTCCATGTTGGCCAGGGCAAACTTAACCCGGTCGCACTGGCGCAGGAAGTCCTCCAGTTGGGGCCGGTACTCCAGGGGCAACCGGTCGCTTTTCTCCGCGTGGAAAAGGAACTCCTCAGTGGAGAGGTGCGGCGCCTTCACGCCGAAGCGGCCCTCGATGTAGTAGCGCAATACCTTCGAGACCGCCAACACGAACTCCCGGACCTTGCCCTCGTCCATCAGAGGGCGGATTTTGCCGAGCTGCTCCAGCGCGATCACGTCCGGCGGGATCGGCGGCTTCTCCTGGAACGGCAGCTTCTTCTTCCGGTAGAGATGATAAACAACCGCCCCCGCGATCCCGGCCACCGCCAAAACGCCCAACGTCCACCAGAGCCACGCGTAGGGGTCCGGCGCGCTGACCATTTCCAGGTTTTCGATAATGTCGGGGATTTTTTCTTCCATCAGTTACGCCTCTGGAGCCGCCGTTCGAAGAACTTCTTTAATTCCTTTAGAAACGGTTCGCCGGTGCGGGCTTCAATCAAATCCAGGCCGGAGCGCCGCAGCATCTGCCGGCGCGAGTCGCGCTGCTCCTGAGCGGCCTCCTCGTAGGCCTGGCGCGTCTTCGCGTCGTTGGTGTTGATCTCGACCAACTCACCGGTTTCCGCGTCGTCCATGGTGATCCAACCCACCTGCGGCAGAGTTGACTCGCTCGGATCGGAAATCTGGATGGCGATGAGATCGTGTTTTTGGTTCGTCGTCTTGAGCTTTTTCTCGAAACCCTCGTCGATGAAGTCCGACACCAGGAAGACAATCGCCCGGCGCGGGAAAACGTGGTTGAGGAAGTTGAGTGCTTCCGCGCAGGAGGTCCCGGGCTTCTGCGGCGTGAAAAAGAGAATCTCATGAATGAGCCGGAAGATGTGCGCCCGACCTTTGCGCGCGGGCAGGAACTGCTCCACCTCGCTGGTGAAGAGGATCAGGCCCACGCGGTCGCCGTTTTTGGCCGCGCTGAAGGCGAGCACCGAGGCGATCTCCGCCGCCAGGTCGCGCTTGGACTGCTCGCCCGTGCCGATGATGCCGGATGCGCTTACGTCCACCATGATGACGATGCTCAGCTCGCGCTCCTCGCGGAACTTCTTGATGTGGGTGGTTCCGGTGCGCGCCGAGACGTTCCAGTCGATGGTACGGACGTCGTCGCCAATCTGGTATTCGCGCACTTCCTCAAAGTCCATCCCCCGGCCCTTGAAGGCGGAATGGTAGGCACCGGTCAGAAGGTCCTGCGCCAAGCGTTTGGTGCGGATTTCGATGGCGCGGATTTTCTTGAGGTATTCCCGGGGAATCATGGCGCGCAGGTGGCCGGCTCGGCCCTGGGGTCAGGGCACGTAGACCTTGTCGAGGACCCAGTTGACGAGATCTTCGCTGGAGACTTCCTCCGCCTCGGCCTCGTAGGTGAGCATCAAGCGGTGGCGCAGCACATCCTGCGCGATCGAGCGCACGTCCAACGGCGTGACGTGGGCGCGGCCCTCCATGAAGGCATGCGCGCGGGAAGCCAGCGTCAGGTTGATCGTGGCGCGGGGCGAGGCGCCGAAGCGGATCAGGCCGGCCAGCTTCGGGTCGATCTCCGCCGGGTAGCGGGTGGCAAAAACCAGCCGCACAATGTAGTCCTGGATCGTTTCGTCCACGTAGACCTGGTTGGCCAGCGAGCGCAGGCCGAGAATGGTTTCCAGGTCCACAATCGGCTCGATCTGCGGCTTCTCGCCGGTGTTGCCCATGATCTGCAGGATGCGGCGCTCCTCCTCTTGCGTGCCGTAGCTCACCACCACCTTAAGCATAAAGCGGTCGACCTGCGCCTCCGGCAGCGGGTAGGTGCCCTCCTGCTCGACCGGGTTCTGCGTGGCCAGCACCAAAAAGGGCTTGGGCAGCTTGTAGGATTCGTCGCCGAGGGTAACCTGCTTTTCCTGCATCGCCTCGAGCAGGGCGCTCTGCACCTTGGCCGGGGCGCGGTTGATTTCGTCCGCCAGGATCAGGTTGCCGAAGATGGGGCCCTTCTTGGTCAGGTACTCCTGCGTGTTGGGGTTGTAGATCAGCGTGCCGACGATGTCCGAGGGAAGCAGGTCGGGCGTGAACTGGATGCGCGAAAACTGCGCGTGGATGGTCTGCGCCAGCGCGTTAATGGTGGTGGTTTTGGCGAGACCGGGGACGCCCTCCAGCAGCACGTGGCCGTTGGAAAGCAGGCCGATCAGCAGGCGCTTGATGAGGTATTCCTGGCCAACCACAATTTTGCTCATCTCCTGCATGATGGCAGGGATCCAGGTGCAGGTTTCCTGGACTTGGCTCTCGAGCTGGGCGAGTTCTTCTTCGTTCATAATCAGGGAAAAGGTGGCCTACGACGTTGTGGGGGAAGCGTAACTACGTCAACACCGGCTTGGGGAATAGTTGCGCGCAGAGTGGGGAAGCGGGCCGGAAAACGGGGCCGCCGGCCTAGGCACGGCTCTTTCTCCCGCCCGCCGCCTGCAGGACTTCGGGCCCACTCTCATCGCCGGGCGGGCCGGAGCCGCCGGTGGACGCCTTGGCCTTGCGCGGCCGCACGCGCACCGGCTTGCGGGGCACCCGGCAGGTGGACTCACGCTCCGTCAGCACCACGGGCAAGCGGTAGCCAATGGTGGGGGAAGGATTTTCGTCCAGGCGCTGCTTCAACACCTTCACCACCCACTCGCCCCAGAGCTCGATCAGCGTGCCGGCATCGGTAATGGAGGGGATGGTCAGCTGGTTTTCCTCCTCGGCGCCCTGACTGGCCACGCTGCAGTCGTCCGGGATCGATATCCCGCATTCAAAGAAAGCGCGCAAGGCACCGATGCCGCCAGCCGTGCTGCTCACCACCAGGGAGGTGAACGGCAGCGGCTGGTCGCCCAGCTTGAGCAAAAAGTCCTTCAACCCGCGGTGAGCGGCGTGGGTGCTCTTCTGGCCCGGGCGAGTCTCGCAGTCGATCACGATGCCGGGCGGCAGGTCCATCATCTCGAGGATTTCACCAAAGGCGCGGGTGCGTTCCTTGATTTCGTGATAGACCGACGGCTCGTTCACCAGCAGGGCGATGTGCCGGTGGCCGAGCGTGCGCAGGTGCTTAAGCACGTGCGTCAGGATCATCCGGTCGTTGCTGGTAACGTAGTCGAGATCGAGGGTGCCGCTCTCGCGTCCGAGGATCAGCACCGGCACCTCCTGCAGCATCAAGTGGTCCAGCAACTGGCCCTGGAAATGGGCCACGTCCTGCATGACGACGTGCGCACACGCCTTGGCTTCCGGCACCAGATACGACTCCTGCTCCGTGCGAAAAACGTCGTGCCGCCGGGTATCCAGGTGCCAGCCGGCGGAGAGAAAAGCCTGCTTGAGCGAGTCCTCTTTCGCGTCTTCGTAGACCGACGTGTGGCTGGTGCGATGGAGCGCAATCAGGCGGACCGGGCGGTGGTCGCTGACGTAGGTGCCGCTGCCCTGGCGCGTGAGAATCAGATTCTCGTCCTCCAGGATTTTGAGGGCCGCGTTCACCGTCTGGAGGCTCACGCGGTAGCGCTTCATCAAGCTGCGAACCGAAGGGAGGCGCGACCCGCTGGTCAAAGTGAGAACCTTGGCCCGGAGCTCGTCCGCGAGTTGCTGGTACTTGAGAACAGGTTTGCGCGATACGGCCATGGCAAAGCGAATACATTGCCGTCGATGGCGGTTTAGCGTCAAACCTTTATTGTATCACTACAATTAAGTACCCGCGTAGCCCGTTCTTTGGGAACAGCTTAACCTGAATCAGGCGGATTCAACATCAAATGCGTAAACCCGGGAGGGCCGGGATTCGTCCCAGTTGCGCTTCACTACCAAACGGAGCCCGACCGCGGTCAAGTCGGCTTCGAGCAAGATCAGACGCCGCCGGTTTTCCTCCACGGCGGCCAGCTCCGTCCAGTCGCCCTCCGGTACGGTTTGGATCTCGACCGCAAACTCCCGCGCCAGGTGCTTGGGCATCGGCTCGTTGATCTCCTTCTGCGGATAGTTCGCCGGCATGCGCTTGACCCTCGATAGCTGAGAATCCAAGACCAGCCGCACCTGCCCCAACTTGACGGGTCCGTCGAAGTGGTAGGTCAGCGTGTCGCCGGCGTTGCCTTCCCAATGGTGATCCTGGCCCTTGAGCCGCCGCTCCCAGCCGTCGCGGACCGCTTCGGGGTCGCTGTCGTTGCTGGCCTCGAGCCGCGCCTTCCGGCAAAGCTCTGGGATTTCCCGCGGCGTCCAGGGCAGGTACTGGTCGTCGCGCTGGAGGCGGCCGCGCAGCTCCGGCACGTGCCGCTCGAAGATGCCGCGGGGCGTTTCCTTTAACCGGATGGCCATGGCGGCGGCGGTGCCGGCGGCTTGACCCAGGGTGGAGCAGGTCGCCATCACGCGGGTGGAACTGAGCGCCAAGTGCGTGGCGGAGATGTTGCGCCCGGCAAACATCAGATTCTTGACGTTGCGCGAATAGAGCACCCGGTACGGGATGCCGTACGGCGTCGGCGCCTTGCTGTGGTGGGTGGGGTGGCCCTTGAAGTTGATCGCCTCGGGCGGGTGGTCGTCCATGGTCCAGCCGCCGTGGGCGACGACGTCCTCAAACCGGCCCTCGCTCTCGATGCAGTTCTGCGTCAGCACGTGGTCGCCCAGGTAGCGCACGTTTTCGCGCTTGCCCGGGAGCGAGCCGATCCAAGCCAGCTCCCAGCGGTGTCCGCGGCCGTCCGGGTGATTCTTGATCAGCGCCCAGACGCCGAGCGCACACTTGTAGAGCTCGTCCCGAATGGCTTCGGCGTCGCTCAGCGTGTCCTTGACGCCGCCAAACTCGATCCACCAGAAATTGTTGCCCTTCCACGTCTTGAGGTCGCGGTAGGGCAGGTCCTCCTCCTCGTAGTGGTGCGCCCAGGCCGGGGGAATGAACGGGCGGTGGTCCTCCGAATCGATCTCGCGCATCTGCAGCAGCAGCGAGTTGCCCATCGTCTGATCGTCGGGCTCATCCAAACCCAGGCTTTCGTTGTACTCACGCTTGGCCTCCCGGCCCCGGCGAAACTCCGCCCCGCAGTAACGCAGCACGCTATCGCCCGAACTGTCGATGAAGAGCCCGGCCTGGATGCGGACCAGCGTCTGCGAGGTGAGCTGCCAGCATTCGATGCCGGTGATGACGTCTTCTTCCGCCTCGACGCGCAGGCACGCCGTGTTCAGCAGCAGCGTCAGGTTCTCCTGAAAACGCGCTTTCTCATAGAGCACGGTGTCCCAGAGCGGGTAGTTGAGCCCCGGGTTGCGGTAAAGGTTCTCCAGCAGGATTTCCTCCAGAATGCCGGTCTCCTTGTTGTCCCCGCCGTGGCAACCGCAAATCCACATGCGGACTTCTGAGGAGGCGTTGCCCCCCAGCACCGGCCGGTCCTGCACCAGGATCGTCCGCGCGCCGCCGCGGGCCGAGGCAATCGCCGCACAAAGGCCCGCCATCCCGCCTCCCACCACGCAAACGTCGGCCTGGAGGTCGCGGGAAGTCGGTTCTGTCTGGGTTTCCGAAAAGGTCATATCTTCTTATTCTCTATAATAGCTCCACCAAAGGCCAGCAGAAAGCAAGTCCGGCACGCGGCCAAGCGGCGTTTTTCTGGTTCATTCTAGACCCCGGTCATCAGCGATCGCGACGCGGCACGATCTCACCCACCCGCTTGCCCAGGTGCTTGGCCGGCAGGATGCCCCGCCAAGCGACACCGGGGTAAACCAGGCTCTGGCGCCCGAGAATCGACCCGGGGTTGAGCACCGAATTGCAACCGGCCTCGGCGTGGTCGCCCAGGACGGCGCCGAACTTACGCAGGCCGGTCGGAATGCTGTCACCTTCCGCTGTGCGCAAGACCACTTCCTCGCCATTGAGCTTGAGATTGGAGCAAATGACCCCCGCGCCCAGGTGCGCGCCCGCCCCCAGGATGGAGTCGCCCACGTAGGAAAAGTGCGGCACCTGCGCGCCGTTAAAGAGCACGCAGTTTTTAAACTCGCAGGAATTCCCGATCACGCAGTTGTCGCCGATGATCACATTCCCGCGCACGTAAGCACCGGGGCGAATCTGACAGTTGGCGCCGATCCAGGCCGGCCCCTTGATGACCGCCCCGGGCTCCACCACCGTCCCCTCCCCGATAAAAACGTGATCGCTCTCCAAGAAGACTTGCTCGGGAGAACCGAGGTACTGCCCGTGCATGCCGGGACGGAGGTTTTCTTTCAGGTAGTCCTTGATCCTCGGCAAGGCGTCCCAGACGTGGGGTAAGTCGCGGAAAAGAGCCCAGTGCTCGGTCTCGCCGGAATCAAGAAACTGGCTGGGCTCCCAACTCATCGCGCTGGTCTCTACTTGCCTCGGGCCTGGGCGCTGGAGACGTTGCCGCCCTCGTCTTCGGCGCGGATAAAAATGACTTCGCCCGGCTCAATTTTGGTCACGAAGCGTTCGTTTTGGCCGTCCAGAATGCCGTCTTCCGGCCGCAGCGGTTTGAAGTCATAGCCGTTGCGCGAAACCTGGATGCTCAGCAGCATGCTGGCGTCATCGCTCACCCGGAAGCGGAGCTCACCGCCGGAGGTGGAATCCACGGTAATCTTGGGCGGGGTGTTGTCGATCGTCAGCAGTTTGCTCACCTTGGCGTGCTGCATCTGGTCCTCCGGCGCATTGTCCTCGGCGTCGCTCGCCTCCACCTTCAGGTAGTAGCTGCCGTCCGGCCAGCCGGTGCTGTCCCAGCTCACCACCGGTTCCCGAAGCTCGTCAACCAACAGGTGCCACTCGTCGCCGGTGTCCTCGCGGTAGTAAACGTTGTAGCGCAGCTCGTCGCGGTTGGGATCCTCCACCTGCCAAACGGCGGTGCGCAGGCCTTGCTTGAGCTCGGGCTGGAAACGGACCTCGAAGGCCCGGCGCAGGTTGTCGGGATCCTCATCCTCGTCGATTCGGAGCAGTTGCCCGATGGTGCGCGGCGTCAACGGCTGCGGCGGCGGCACGATAGACTGAAAGCCCACCCCCGGCGGCAGCACCAACACCTCCTGAATGCGCGGCGGCAGGTTACGCGGCAGGTAGACCAGCTCAAAGCGGTCGAGGACGCCCTGCAGCACGGTCAGCTCCACCTGGAAGAAGCGGGCCGGCTTGCTGCGGGGCTGGCTTTGCGAGCCCAGGTCCAGCCACTCATACCAGCTTTTGTCCGGATCCGGGGTGTTGCCGCTCCGGGTGCGGATTTTGACGCGCCCCTCGGTCTTCGCGGTCACCGCCCCCCATTTGGCGAAAGACTCCGAGTCAAACACCATCGACTCATAGACACCGCCGCCGGACTCTGGCCGCCCCGTCAGGAAGAGCTTGACCGGGTTGCTGGTGGCCAAGGCAAAGCGGCCCCCGTCAATGGGCAGCAACGCGGAGATCGTCTGGCCGTCAACCTGCAGAAGCAGGGTGGCCTCGCCGTCGGTGGTCACCTCGTAGAAATAGCCCTCGTCGCCGGTCCCCAGGTAGAGCTTGCCGTCGCGCATCTTCATGTCGTAAACGGTGGCCTCGTTCGACCAAATTTGCTCGGCATAAAGGCTTTGGTCTAGCCGGTACAGCTTCGAAGCCTCGCCGCCGCCGTTCTTGCTCTGCGCCCCTCCCTTGTCGTCGCCATCGTCCTTGGCCTCGTTGGCGTTGCCTCCCTGGCCGGAGCGCGCCGCCGAAAGCATCTGGCGAAGGCTGGAGAGACGCGCCGCCCGCGAAGCGGAGGGCTTGCTCCCGCCTTTGCCGCCCAGCGCGGTAAAGTAAATGACCCCGTCCGAATCGACCACAATGTTGTTCACCTGCTTCTCGCCGTTGCTGAAGAGCACCACCGCCTGATCCTGGCCGGTGATCTGATAGAGGTAGCCGTTATCGCCGCTGCCCGCCAAAACATCGGAAGACCCCGGTTTCATCGCCAGGGTAAAGATGTGGGTTTCGTCGCTGTCGTAGTAGACCTTGCCGCGCCCCTGCCCGGTCACGCGGTAGACTTTGCCCTCCGTGCCGGTTGCGACGTAAAGCGCGTCGAGCCCGTCGAACTTCAGGTCCCAAATGTACTTTTCCTTCGGGTTGAACCAGACCTCCGGCTTCCCGTCGGGCGGCAGGCGATAGACCTTGCCGTCCGGAGAGGTCGCGGCGAAGAGCCGGCCCTGCGAGTCGCGGGCCAACGCCGTGACCTGCTTTTCGGCGAATTTGGTCACCAGCTTTTCCTCGCCGTTGCTGTTCACTTGCCGCAGCTCCCCGTCCGGCGAAGTCGCCAGCAGAAAGCTCCCGTCCGGGCCCTCCAGCATGTCCCAGGCCTGCCCGGCGGACACCTGGCTGACTTCCTTGAGCTCCGGCGCCCGGCGTAGAAAGCCTTCCTCACTCAGGCTCACGCTCTTGCTGGTGCCTTCCTGGAACTCCTCGTAGGTGTCCACGATGACGCGTTCTGGGTGGGCCGCCACGGCCGGGAGCGCCATCAGCAACACGGCGGGAAAGGAAAAGAAAAACAGGTACTTCATGCGGGCGGGTCTAACGTTCCACTTCAATGTCCAGCCGTTGCTGGCCGTAAATCTCACCGCCAAGCCGCTTGTCCTGCTCCAGCCAAACCTGACGGCTTAGCGCGCGCCGCGACTCGGAGCTATTCGCACCGGTCAGCAGGCGCCGGGCAGACTCCGGCAGCGCCGGCAGCTCTTGGTCGCGCACCATCAGGCCCGGGGCGGCGGTGGAAACCTGCAGAACGAGGGTGTTGTCGGGCCGGCGCTCGTTGAGTGCCTCGATCCGCTGGGCCACGCCGCGCGCGTTGAAGAAACGCCGGCTGACCTTCTCGCCGTCGACGGAGCTGGCCATGCCCACGCGCAACTGGACGGGGCCGCTGCGAATGCTCTCCGGCAGCGTAAATTCAAATTCCTCCAGCGAGCGATCCCCGTAATCCTCCTTGATCTCGGCGTAAACCTTCACCTTCTCGCCGGGCTGGTACTTTTTGCGGTCGGTCATGATGCGCTCCAGCCGCAGCATGGTCGGCTTCTCGTTCGTCTCGATCTTCAGCTTAAGGTCGGTGGCGCGCAGGCGTTCGTCCGTCTGCCCGTAGAGGTTGAGAAGGGGCATGAAAAAGGCGAATGCGGCCGCGAACTGAGGCATCTGCTCGGAGGCCAGATAATTGTCCAGCGTCAACGCCGGCTGCCCTTCGAACTCGAGCTCGCCCGTGATCTTGATTTCCATTTGGCGGGACATGTCGTCGTTGATCGCCACCGCCTGCTGAAAGGCCATCGTGAGCAGCATCGGGGTGAGCAGTTTGTGCGGATAAAACTCGCCCTTGATCTCGGGCCGGGCCTGCCCGTTATGCGTGCGCTCAATCCGGTAGGTGCTGAGCGTGGGCGAAGGCCCCACTTTGCCGCCAATCGCCGACCAGCGGTCCTGCGTCACGGTGCCGACGATCTTGCCGGTGTTGGAGAGCTTGAACGGCATCATGTAGCTCGGAATGGTGGTGATGATCTCCGCCGTCGCCATCGGCAAATTGCTCTCGCCAAAGCCGAACATGGGGTGGCCGAAGCCCAGCACGCGGTCGCCGTCGCGCCAGGTCAGCGTCCCGGTCCCGGCAATGCCGACGTCCCCGGTCATGAGTACGGCCGCCACCGGCGCACCGGGCACGAGGTCCCCAGCTTCGAGGTCCAGCTCCGGCTTTTGCCCGCCACCGGGCGTGGCCACGAAGAGATCCGACGAAATCCCCGCCTTCTCAAGCAGTTGGTTCCAGAGATCAATCTGGCCGCTGGAGATGGAAAGCGGCACCGCCATGGGCCGGTACTTGGAGCCCGCCATGGAGCAAATTCCCGGTTCTGCCTTGGACTGGGAGGCCACCGTCGCACCGCCCTGCACGTGTTTGTCCACGTCGAGCATGTCTCCGATCGGCGTGTAACCGCAGTGGCCGTCCTTCTCAAAGAACGCGATGCGGCGGGAGAGCGCCCCCACCAGCTTGAGCCGGCCGTCGGTCGGGTCGACCGCCCACATCGGGCTGCCGCTCATGCCGTGGACCGCGTTGGTCAAGACGGTCTTGGGGTCCACCAGCTTAGCGATGACCATGTCGTAGCCGGGCCCGAGCCCGTTTTTCTCCACGCCCAGGATGATCGTCTCCACCGGGACGATCTCGGTGCCCTGGAGCACAGTGTAGGTGGTGCCCTTCATGTTCGGCACGATGTTTTCCAGCGGAAAGGCCTCCAGCGTGTCCGGCACTTTGGCGGCCGACGGCTTGGCCGTCACGTTCCCCAGGGAAAACCCGAGGAAGACGCTAACCGCAATCCAGATATTGCGTTGCCAATTCATATGCGCGATTCCGATTCGCCTTCCGCACCGCCGTGATTATCCATCTGCGGCCAGGGCTTCGTCAAAAGCCCGCAAGGTTGCCTCGATTTCGGCTTCCGTGTGGGCGGCGCTAATAAAACCGGTTTCAAACTGTGACGGTGCAAGATACACGCCTGCTTCAAGCATGCGATGAAAAACCCGGGCAAAGGCGTCGCGGTCGGCCCGCATCGCCTCCTCCAAATTGCGGACCGGACCGGGACATGAAAAGAGGCAAAACATCGAGCCGACCTGGTGCAGGCACATTTCCGCCTGACGGCGGCGCAAGATTTCCTCCAGCCCCTCGCGCAGCATTTCGCCCAACTCCTCCAGCCGCACAAAGACGCCGCCCGCGGCCAGCGCCCGGAGCTGGGCCAGGCCCGCCGCCATCGCCAACGGGTTACCCGAGAGCGTCCCCGCTTGGTAAACCGGGCCCAGCGGGGCGAGGCAGTCCATGATCTCCTCCTTGCCGCCCAGCGCGCCGACGGGCAGGCCACCGCCGATCACCTTGCCAAAGCAACTCAGGTCGGGCGTCACCCCCAGGCGCACCTGCACGCCCCCCTGCCCGAGGCGGAAGCCGGTCATGACTTCGTCAAAGATGAGCACGGTCTGGTGCTCGTCGCAGAGTTTGCGCAGGCCCTCCAGGTAGCCGGGCTCCGGCAGAATCAGTCCGGCGTTGGCGGGGATGGGCTCCAGAATAATCGCCGCCACTTCGCCCCGATACTCCTCCAGCGTCGCTCTCACCGCCTCGAGATCGTTGAAGGGCAGCGTGCTGGTGAGCCCGGCCAGCGCGGCAGGCACGCCGGCGCTGTCGGGCGCACCGAGAGTCAGCGCGCCGCTGCCGGCCTTGACCAGCAGGGAGTCAACGTGCCCGTGGTAGCAACCCGTAAACTTGATCAGGCGGTCGCGGCCGGTGTAGCCCCGGGCTAGCCGAATGGCGCTCATGGTCGCCTCGGTACCGGAGTTGGTCATGCGCACCTTCCCGACCGAAGGCACCCAGTCGCAGATCAGCCGGGCCATTTCCACTTCGTCCGGATTGGGAATGCCGAAGCTGGCGCCGCGCGTGGCCGCGTCCTGGATCGCTTCCACCACCACGGCGGGAGCGTGGCCCAGGATGGCCGGCCCCCAGGTGCAGACGTAGTCGATGTAGTCGTTTCCGTCCAGGTCGTAGACCCGGGGCCCTTCCGCCCGCACCGCGAAGAAGGGATGCCCGCCCACCGCCCGGAAGGCGCGCACCGGAGAGTTGACCCCGCCGGGTAGATACTGCAGGGCTTCGGCAAAGAGGGTTTCGGACTTGGGACGGGCCATTTCGACCCCTTAACCCTAGCCGGTCTCGGGCACATGCAAGGGAAAACTTGGCGCCGCCACGCCCGGCTTGCGGGGATGGGCAGCGCTTTGCTAGCCTCTCCACCCATGGGAGCAGAAACCCTCTTGTTGCTGGTGGTGGCGGCCGTCCTGGTGACGACCTACGTCGTTCTGCGGCGCTGGCGAGCACAGGCTCGGCGGATGGAATCCATCATCGAGGCGATCGCGCAGGGCGAGCTGCCGGAAAGCAGCCTGATGCACGGCAGCCCCTGGTTTTACCGGCAGGGCCGGCGGCTGGAACGCATCACCGCGCGCCAGCGCGAGCTCGAGAACGAATTGTCCGAGACTGCCTTTAATCTCAAGGCCGTGCTCGGCAGCATGGTGGAGGGCGTCATGGTTCTGGACCGCAACAACCGCATCAGCCTGGTCAACGCGGAATTTCTCGAGCTCTTCAACCTGGACGCCAGCCCGCTGGGGCGCACCGCGCTGGAGTCCCTGCAAGAGGCCAACATCGCCCTGCTTCTGCGCCGGGTGATGAGCTCCGGCCAAGCGGCCAGCAGCGAGGTTGCCCTGCGCATCACCGGCCGCGACGACCGCCAGATGCAGATCAACGCGGTGCCCGTTTTCGACGAAGCCGGGGCCGTCAACGGCCTCGTCGCCGTCTTTCACGACATCTCCCGCATCAAGAAACTGGAACGCGTCCGCCAGGAGTTTGTCTCCGCCGTCAGCCACGAGCTGCGCACGCCCCTTTCCATCTTTAGAGGCTATCTGGAGACCCTTTGCGACGCGCCGACCATGACGCCAGAGGAGATCAAACGCGTGCTGGCGACCATGACGCGCCACTCCAACCGGCTCAATGCCCTGGTCGAAGACCTCTTTACCCTCAGCCGGCTGGAATCGGGGCAGATGGAAATCCAGCCTGTTACCCTCCGTGTCGACGCGCTGCTCAAGCTCATTCTGGAAGACTATGGCCACCGGCTGGAGGAAAAGGAGGCCGTCGTCGAGCTCGACCTCGAACCCGACCTCCCTCCGGTGGAAGCCGACCGGCTCAAGCTCGAGCAGGTGCTTTTCAATCTGCTCGACAACGCGCTGGCCTACTCCCAGCCGCCGCGGGTGGTTCGCATCAGCGCCCGCGCGGACGGCAATTGCCTCACGATCAAGGTACGCGACAACGGATTCGGCATCCCGGCCGGAGACCTGCCGCACATCTTCGAGCGCTTCTACCGGGTCGACAAGGGCCGCAGCCGCGAATCCGGCGGCACCGGGCTGGGCCTCTCCATTGTCAAACACATCGTCGAGTTGCACGGAGGCACCGTCGATGCCTCTAGCAAACTCGACGAATGGACCGAAATCTGCCTGTGCCTGCCGGTTCCCCAAGACGAAGATTGGCGGGAGGCAGCGGACACCCCCGCCCAGGCTTTGAAGCCCAAAGAAGACCTCGTGGAAGCCGCGACCTCTTCCCCGGAACCGCGCACCGCCTCCAAACCGACGCCGGCCTGAGCGCTTCACAACGCCCGTCCATCGTGTTTCAAGGCCGAACCGCGTGCGGCCTTCGCCGTCCGCTAAAATTTGGCTCTGGGGACTAGAAGCTATCTCAAAACCTCCACGCGGCCCGCGCTGCGAGAGATTTTCCGCCGTGGTTCGAAGTGAGGAAGGAGCAGCGGCTAGCGCCGGGCAGCTTTACCCGTGGCAAGCGGCTGCCGTGCGCCAGCACCGGGAAAGAACCGCAACCTCCTCGAGGCCAGTGTCTTTTGGCCGCTGGGCGCTGCTAGCGCAGGGCAGCTATAAACCGTTTGAAAAAAGCTGCCCTCCGCCAGGAGTCGTCGCGCCGAGCCCAGCGGCCAAAATCCAACTGGCGCGGGCACGCGGAGATTTTGAGATAGCTTCTAGCCTTCAGCCCAGCTTCGATTACAGTAGGGGGCGCCTCGATTGCGGCCGGGAATGACCCGCCATGACCATCCTACTGCCCGACCACCTTCAGTTCCCAGATGTACGCCGCTCCAGCCGCGAAGGCCTGTTGGCGGTGGGCGGCGACCTGTCCCTGCCGCGCCTGCTGCTGGCCTATCGCTCCGGCATCTTCCCGTGGACGGACGACCCGCTGACCTGGTGGTCGCCCAACCCCCGCGCCATCTTCGACCTCCAGCATACGCAGCCGCCCAGGCGCCTGGCCCAGAAGATTCGCCAGAGCAAGTTCAAGATCACCTTCGACCTGGAGTTCGACCAGGTCATCCGCCAATGCGCCCGCCCGGCCCGGGGCCGCGAAAGCACCTGGATCAGCCCGCGTTTTATCCACGCCTATTCGGCTCTGCACGCGGCCGGGCACGCGCACAGCGTGGAAGCCTGGGCGGACGGGCGGCTTGTCGGCGGGCTCTACGGCGTGCACATGGGCGGATTCTTTGCCGGTGAAAGCATGTTCCACCACCAGACGGACGCGTCGAAGGTGTGCCTCTTCGCGCTCTTTGACCGCCTGCGGGATCGCGGGGTCGCGCTGTTCGACACGCAGGTGCTCTCGCCCCTGACCGAACGGCTGGGCGCGATCGAGATCACCCGCGACGAGTACCTGGAGCGGCTGCGCGAAGCCCTCCGGATACCCGCCACTTGGTAAGGTTGCGGATGTCGGAATACTACGAAAGCGACCGCGGGACGGCGGAGTACCTCCTCTTCCACTACGGGGATGAGGCCGACATCCTGCCGCCGGAGCTGCGGGCCCACGCACCGCATGGGGCGGTGGGCTTCCCCGCCCGGCTGGTTTCCGAGCTGCTCGTTCCGAACCTGCCCGGGCGAGTGTCCCGCGCGCTCGACCTGGGCTGCGCGGTCGGCCGCACCAGCTTTGAGCTCACCCGCGTGGCGGAGGAGGTCGTGGGCATCGACTTTTCCCGCCAGTTTATCGCCACGGCCCAGCGGCTGCAGCGCGAAGGCGCCCTCGCCTACGACCGCACCGACGAAGGCACCCGCTCCACCCGGCTCCAGGCCGCCTTGCCTTCGGGCGTGGAGGCGGCGCGCGTGCACTTCGAGCCCGGTGACGCCTGCCACCTGCGGGCGGACCTCGGCAGCTTCGACCTCCTCGTGCTGGCCAACCTCATCTGCCGCCTGCCCGAGCCGCGCCTCTGCCTGGAACGGCTGCCGGAGCTGGCCCGGCCGGGGGGCTTCCTGCTCATCACGTCGCCCTACACGTGGCTGGAGGAACACACGCCAACGCTGAGCTGGATTGGAGCCACCCCGGCCGGCTCCAGCCATGCTGCGCTCAGCGATCTATTGCAAGCGGCGTTCGAGCCCGTTCTGCGGCGGGACCTGCCCTTCCTGATTCGGGAACACGCCCGCAAGTACCAGTGGAGCGTGGCCGAGGCCACCCTGTGGCGGCGGCGCTAAAGCGTTACTTTTTCTTGGCCCCGACGCCGGTGTACTCCATCTGGCCGCTGCGCTTCTCGAGCTTCAGGATGTTCTTGAGGCCCCGCACCGGCGGCTGGATGTCCGACGCGTCCGGATTAAGCGAGGTCCAGTATTTGGGCGGGCGCAGCCCCGTCGGTACAAACAAGTAGTAGCGGATGCGGTTGTAGATAGTGAGCGCATCGACATTCCCCTCGTGCATCGCCTTCACTTCCTCCATGTAGGCCAACGCAGAGGCGCCCACTTCACGGGCTTCGGCCGTGCCGCCCGGGAAGAACGCGCGGTAATCCCCGTCTTTGACCATCAGCGCCTCCACGTCCTGGTCGTCGAGCAAGCTGGAAGCGGCCAGCCGCTGCACGTCCGCCGGATCCCCATAAAGGTTGAGGTAGACGATCGACCGCATCGCCTTGGTCTTCTGAATCGGGTAGATGAACGGATCGAGGAAGAAAAGCGCCAGCAGCGTGCCAAAGAGCACTACGCCCGTAACTCGGACCAGAGTGTAAAGCGGGTTGGGCTTTACCTTGGTGCGCGCCGAGTTTTTGACCTCGTTCTGAATGCCCTCGTAAGTGAAGAGTTCGACCGCGTTGGCTTGCCGGGCTTTTTCAAAGACGGAGTTCATATCGGATGGTTCCTGCGGGCGGCTGGGCTCCATGGCTTAATGTAGCGAGGTGCAACATCTATGCCAGTTACAATTCCCCGGGCAGATCAGCCCCAGTGGCAAGATGTCTGTCGTCGTTTCATACAACGAAGCTGTCCGCAAAACTTGCGGATCATCGCAGATTCCATCCGCCGCTGATCACCAGGTTACTCCCGTTGAGGTAACCCGCCTCTGGCCCCAAGAGGAAGCTCACCGCGTGCCAAATGTCCTCAAAGGAACCGTAGCGGCCGGCCGGGATGGGTGGCGCTTCGTCGAGGTCGGCGCTGTTTTCGAGGTAGCCGGGCGAAACCTGGTTGACCGTGATGCCATGGGGCGCCTCCTGCCGGGCAAAGGACCGTGTTAACATCAGCACGCCCGTCTTGCCGACGTGGTAGCCGACGGCCAAGTCACGGGCGGTGGGGCGGTCCGCGCTGGAGTCCCCGATGTTGACGACGCGCCCCGCCGCCGCGGCCCGGAGGAGCGGCAGGCAGGCCCGCGTGGCAAAAAACGTGGCGCTCGCCGTGCTGTTGAGGCCCGCGTACCAACCCTCCTCGGTCAGCTCTTCCAGACCCTCGGGCTGGTACAACCCGGCGTTGTTCACGAGCACATCCAGCCGCCCCGCCCAAGCCTGCAGTTCACCCACCAGCCGCTGCGCCTCGCTTTCGCGGGCCAAATCCGCCCCCAGCGCCAGCGCCTCCCCGCCGTTGGCGCGAATCTCCGCCGCCACCCGCTCCGCGCCCTCCTGGTTGGTTCGGTAGTGCACCGCCACCGCGTATCCACCCTCGGCCAAGCGGCGAGCCAGGGCCTCACCGAGGCCGCGTCCGGCTCCAGTCACAAGCGCGGTTTTCCGATCCAAGGCCATGTCGGCAGCTTAGAAGAAGACTGGCCAGGAGCAAGCGGACCGACATGATAGGGGCATGCTCCCTCTTTGGATGCACCCCTCAGCCGGAATCGAGGCCCAGGCCCGGCGGCGCGAACACTGCCGGCGCGCGCTCGCGGTCGATCCCGCCTTCCATTACGTCTCGGCCCGACAGGCGGAACTCTGGCTGGAGGTGCACCGCGCCCACTCCCCGGCCCACGGCGACACCGCCGTCCGGGAAACCTACGCGGACTTCTTCCGCGCTCAGGCGCCCGCCCTCGGGGGCTGCCCGCACGTGGTCGCGTTGGGCAGCGGCGGCGGCGCGAAGGACCGCCTGCTCCTGAAGGCGCTTGCCGGCTCCGGCCACGCGCCCGCCCGCTTCACACCGCAAGACGTCTCGCCCGGGTTGGCCATGCTCAGCGCGGAAGCGGTCCAGGATTTGGATTTGGTCCACCCCGTACAACCGGTGGTGGGCGACCTCCTCGCGATGAACGACTTTGGCGATTGGCTGGATCGGCTCGACGGCGGCGCCGCGCGCCTCTTCACCGCTTTTGGCTTGGTGCCCAACTTCGAGCCCGGAGAGTTTTTCCCCTGGCTGGCCCGACTCTTACGACCGCGGGATGCGCTCCTGCTCAGCGCCAATCTGCTGCCTGCGGAGGCCGAGCCTGACGGCCTGAACGCAGGGATGGAGAAAATCCTCCCCCAATACGACAACCCGGAGACGCGAGCCTGGCTAACCCGCGTGCTCCACGACTGGGGTTGGGAAGCGGATGTCGATCTGGACGGGTACCGGATGCAGATCGCGGCGGACCAGGAGCAGCACCGCTTCGAGGCGACGGTGCCCTGGCGCGCCGGGGGCAAGCTGCGGCTTTTCTTCAGCCACCGCTACACCCCGCAAACGCTCGCCGCCGCGCTGGAAGCACACGGCCTTCTGCTCGGCGAAGGCAGCGTCGCCCCTGGAGGCGAAGAGGGCCTTTGGCTGGTGCGCCGCCCCGATCCGGGTAAATAAGCCCCCTCGCCACTGGACAAGGCTCCGGGAAACCGCATCTTAGGTTAAACCATGTCCATTCGTTTGCTCCTTCCCCTGCTTGCCGCTTGGCTCTGCCTTCCGCTCGTCCCGCTCGCGGCGCAGAACGACTCCGCCTCCGAAGGCGCCGTGCCCGCGGAAGAAGCGGCAACCGATACGGAGGAAACGGAAGCGGCCGAAGTGGACGACCGTACGCTGGTTTACATTCTCCGGATCGACGAGCCCATCACCAAGGCTCTGCTCTATTACCTGCGCCGCGGCGTGAAGGAAGCCGCCGACGCCGAGGCCGACATGCTCATCATCGACATGAACACCCCCGGTGGAGCCGGTGATGCCATGCAGGAAATCATGGACCTGATCGGCAAGTTCGAGCATCAGGACCAGACCTACACCTACGTCAACGACGAGGCCATCAGCGCCGGGGCGCTCATCGCCGCCTCCACCCGGTACATCTACTTCGCACCCAAGGGCATCATGGGTTCGGCCGCTCCGGTCATGAGCTCCGGCCAGGACATCCCGGAAACGCTCATGCTCAAGGTGAACAGCTACATGCGGGCCAAGCTGCGCGAAGTGGCCGAACGCAACGGGCATCGTCCCAGCGTGTTCGAGGCGATGATCGACAGCAAGTACGAGCTCAAGATCGGTGACGAGATCATCAAGCCGAAGGACGAGCTGCTCACCCTGACCGCCTCAGAGGCGCTGAAGGAGTACGGCGACCCGCCGGAGCCGCTCCTCTCGGCCGGGACGGTGGAAACGGTCGACGCGCTGGTCGAAAAAGTCGCCGGCGCGGACGCTAGGGTGGTCAAGTTCGAGCCCACCGGCTACGAACAGGTGGCCACCTACATCACCTACGTGGCGCCGATCCTCTTCAGCCTGGGTTTGGTCCTGGGTTATCTGGAATTTCAAACTCCCGGCTTTGGCTTCTTTGGCGGAGCGGCCATCGTCTGCCTGGCCATCTTCTTCTTTGGGCACTATATCGCCGGCCTGAGCAGCGCGGACGAATCCATGATCGCGCTGCTAGTATTTTTTCTGGGGGCGCTTCTCATCGCGGTGGAAATTTTCCTCATCCCCGGAACGCTGCTCGCGGGCCTAACGGGCGCCGGACTCATGCTCGGCGCCCTGCTCTGGACAATGATCGACCGCTTCCCGGGCGAGGCGGTCATCCCCTCCACCGCCGCTTTGGAAACGCCCATGATTAACCTGACCCTCGGAGTGTTTCTGACGATTGCGGGCATCGCCGCCGTGGTTGCCTTCGCGCCGCGGGTCGTGCGCAAGACCGGCTTTGAAGGCGCCGACACCCTGGGCTCGGGCCGGGCGATGGAAGCGCCCGCCAACGGCGAAACGCTCTCCGTGGGCGACACCGGCGAGGCCCTCACCCCGCTGCACCCCTCCGGCGCCGCGCTCATCGGCGGTCGGCGGGTGGACGTGATCAGCGAGGGCCGGGTGGTGGCCAAAGGTGCGCCGGTGGTGGTGACCCGTGTGGAGGGTATGCGCGTGGTGGTCGAGCCCGCCGCCGCGGCGGCGCCGGAGGCCAAGGCATGAGTTGGGAGTACATCGCCATTTTTGTCATCGCCGGCTTTGTCTCGATCTTCTTTGAGCTTTTCATCCCCGGCGGCATCCTCGGCACGCTGGGCATCATTCTGCTGTTGAGTGCGATCGGCGCCGCCTATGGCCAGTACGGACTGGACGGCGCCGCCTACGTTCTACTGGGTGAAATTGGCCTTGGGGCGATCGGCTTCTACCTATGGGCGCGGTTTTTCCCCGGCTCGCGCTGGGGCAAACGCATCGCCGTCCAAGAGGTCATCGAAGACGAGGAATTCCGCCACAACTTGGACCACCTCAACGGGAAAGACGGCCTCACGGTAAGCCTCTGCCGACCCGCTGGGACGGTTGAAATCGAAGGCAAGCGCTACGACGTCGTCAGCGAAGGCGCGTTGATCCAACCCGGCGCCAAGGTCACCGTCGTCCAGGTGGAAGGCCGCCGCGTGGTGGTCCGGCCTCGTTAGCTTTCACCTCACCGTTGGGAGAGATTACCACCATGGACACGGTCCTTCCCTGGCTCATCCTGGCTGGCCTTGTGGCGCTGGCGCCAGTCGCGCTCTACTTTGGCTACCTCTGGCTCCGGGCTCGCTTAGCGGGCGCCCGCGTTCCCTTCCAAGATCTTGTTTTTCTACGCCTGCGCGGCTTCTCGGCCAAGCAGCTCGTTGACGCCCTCATTTTCGCCCGCTTGAGCGAGCTGGAGGTTACCTCGCAGCAGCTCGAAGTTCATTTGCTCTACGGCGGCAACCTCAGGCGGGCCGTCACCGCAATGGCCATGGAAGCGAAACAGGGTGGCGACCTGACCTTTCGCGAGGCGTCAGCGCTAGACCTGATGGCTCCGCCCGAAGTGGAAAACCTCCTCGAATTCAAAAAGGAACACGATAAAGCCCGGGACTAGACGAATCTCACCGCGAAATGCGGCCAAGCCGTTGCACCCTTGGAACCATCGGCTATGGTGATCCTATAGGGACGAATGAAAGACGCGGCCATCGAAAGCGGCCACTTGGAACCAGGAACCAAAACCGTCGTGTTCCGGGCTAAGAAGGGTCGCTTCGTCGCTCTCCCTCGATCCATTTCAAACCCACCCCCAACTTAGAAAGGAAATACCCCCCATGCCCGAATGGCTGTCTCTCGGACCGATCCTGGCGTTTATCGCCATTGGTCTTCTCGTCGTTTTTGTTCTGCTTTTTTTGCGCTTCGGCTTCCTCTGGATCCGAGCCTTTGTTTCGGGCGCCTACGTCGGCTTCCTCAACCTCGTTTACATGTGGCTGCGGAAAATTCCCGGCAAGCTCATTGTCGACAGCCGGATCGCCGCCGTGCGCTCGGGTCTCGACCTTTCCACCGCCCAGTTGGAGAGCCACTTTCTGGCCGGCGGCAACGTGATGGAAGTCATCCGGGCGCTGATCGCCGCGGACAAGGCCGGCTTTGAACTGCCCTTTAAGCGGGCCTGCGCTATCGACCTCGCTACCCGCGGGACCGGCAAGACCGTCTTCGAGGCCGTCAACACCAGCGTTAACCCGAAGGTGATCGACTGCCCCAGCCCGGACAGCAGCAAGACCAGCATCGAGGCGGTGGCCAAGGACGGCATCAGCCTGCGCGTGCGCGCCCGCGTGACCGTGCGCACCAACCTGGACCGCTTCGTCGGCGGCGCGATGGAGGAGACCATCATCGCCCGCGTCGGCGAGGGCATCGTGACCACCATCGGCTCGGCCAGTACCTACAAGGACGTGTTGGAAAACCCGGACCGCATCAGTGCCGCCGTGCTTGAGCGCGGACTGGACAACGGCACCGCCTTCGAAATCCTCTCCGTCGACATCGCCGACATCGATGTGGCGGACAACATCGGCGCCCGCCTCCAGGCCGAACAGGCCGAGACGGACAAGCGCGTCGCCCAGGCCAAGGCCGAGGTCCGCCGAGCCGCAGCCGTCGCCACCGAGCAGGAGATGATCGCGCGCGTCTCCGAAATGCGCGCCGAGGTTACCCGCGCCGAGGCCCAGGTGCCGCTTGCCATGGCCGAGGCCTTCCGCACCGGCAACCTCGGGCTGATGGACTACTACCGGATGAAGAACATTGAGGCCGACACCGGCATGCGCGACGCCATCGCCGGCGAGGACAATGACGCCGGCAGCACGAATCCGCCCTCGCAAAACTAATGTCCGAGAATTGGATCTACCTCATCCTCGTCGTGGTCTACCTCCTCTGGGAGGTCTTTAGCCGCGTCTTCAACTGGAAGCCAGAGGTCAAGGAGCCCCCACCCGGCGAGGGCAACCTGGAAGGCCTCTTCGGCGAGGATGAACCAGCGTCAGCACCTCCACAGTTGGACGGGCCCGCGCCCCAGGCGGAGGCCCTCCCCGGCCGGGCTCGCACGGCCGACGCCCCACCCGTCCGTCAAGCTCCACCTGTCCGCCAGGCGCCCCCCCTCCGGCCGGAAGCCCAGTTCCAAACGCAGTCTCCGCGGACTCAGACCGGCGCACCGCCCGAGGCCCCCAACCGGTGGGAGCAGCAGTTGAAGGAAGCCCGCCGGGAACGGGAGCGTCGCCAGCCCACCGAAGAGCAGCGCCGCCTGGCCAAGGCCTTCGAGCAACGCGCCCAGGCAAAGCCCACTGTCGCGGCTTCCTCCCAGAAGACCGGGGGCCTGCCGGACGGCCTCTTTGCACTTCTGCGCTCGCCGCAAGGGGCAAGGCAGGCCTACATTCTGCGGGAAATTCTGGCCCCCGCCCCGGGACTGGCCCCTGCCGCGGACAAGCAGCGCGACACCCTCTTCTAGCGCTCTAAAGTGCTTTCGCCCGGACCGGGATCGGTTAAGCTCTCCGGCTGATGGCCCGCCCTTCCTTCAGCCAAGTCCTGGCTCAGCCGAACTTTTTCCGGCTCTGGCTCGGGCAGGTCATCAGCTCGGTCGGCGACCGTTTCTACCAGTTTGCGCTGCTCAAGATCGTGCTGGTCGGCACCGCCTACGGACAGGACACCGCGCAGGTCGTCTTCTTCGGCATGCTGCCCGGGCTGGTCTTTGCCCCCTGGATCGGCTGGGCGGTGGACCGCTTCGAGCGCCGTGCTTTGCTCATCTTTACCGACATCGTCCGCGCCGTCCTTGCGCTGGGGCTTTTCGCCGTCTTCCTGCTCAACGCCGATTTCCACGAAGGCAACATGACCCTCATCTTTGCCATCATCTTCCTGATGGGTTGGATGAACGGGCTCTTCATCCCTGCCCGACAGGCGGCTCTGCCGCAACTCATCGGCGGCAAGGATCTCGTGACCGCCAACGCGCTCATTTCCATGGTCGGCATCATCGCCAGCATGGCGGCAAGCATCATTGCGGTGGTGCTGATTTCCATTTTCAACGTCAACGTCACCTTCGTCCTCACGGCGGTTGGCTTCCTTGCCTCGGCCGTGCTCATTTACCGGATCGACCGGCCGCTGCTCCCGCAGGCCGACCCCAACGTGGACAAAATCCGCAGCAGCCTCAACGAGTTGCTGACCGGCTTCCGCACCGTCACGAGCCGGCCGGGGCTGGCCTCGCTCGTGGTCACCCGCAGCGTGTTCGCTTTCGTCAGCGGATTTTTTCTCATCGTGGTGCTGGAGCACACCGCCAAGAACGTGGACCTGACGTTGATCGAGGGCGTGGCCGCTTCCATGGTCGGCGGTCTGACGGTGCTGACGGACATCGTGGGACTCAAGGCGCCGGTCATCGGGCCGGACGACATCCCCTTCATCGGGGCGGGCGTGCTTTTCGGCGCGCTGGGCGTCGGGCTGGGCCTGGGCGTGTGGTTCTGCGGCAAGAGCAAACGCTGGAGCCACTGGAACGGGCTGCCGCTGGCGGGCCTGTTTGTGCTCGGCGCGGGCACGCTTGCCTACGCCTTCCTCGGCACCATCGGCCAGGCGCTGATCCTCACCGTGGGACTCGGGTTCCTCGGGGCGGTCATCCCCATTCCGATCGAAGCACAGCTCCAGAACGAGACCAGCGACGAGCACCGCGGCCGCGTCTTTGCGCTGGCCAACTTCGGCTCGACCCTCGCCTTCATGCTGGCGCTGGCCCTGCACCTCAACGGCGCGCTGCTCGCCGACCGCGGCGCCACCCAACTGGTGATGGACCTGGGCATCGGCACCATGCTGGCGGCTGCGCTCATGGCGGTCACGAATCGCAAGCGCATGCGTTCCTTCTGGGTGGGCCGCCCGCCGACCGAAGCCGTGGCCGAGCCGGAGGAAGCCGCCCTGCGTTCGGGGCCCAAGGCGCCCTGACGAGGCTCCTGATCCGCGCTTTCCTTTTTCGGCGGCGAGGCCTCCCTTGGCCGCCTCGCCAAGCCGAACGGGAAGCGGATTTGGATTTTTGATCAGGTGCCAACCGGTGGTCGTCATGAGGGGGTTTCTCACGAAGGCACCAAGGGCACGAAGGTATTTGGGCCTCACGCCAAGTTCGCTAAGTTCGCAAGAGTATGAGAGGTTTGGCTGCCAGACGGAGGTGAACCGTCTGCCCGTCGACGTCAACTCAGCCAAGGCGAATTCCGCCGCTCGGGTCAGCTGCGGCTACCGGGCCTTGGTGATGCGAAGCCAGGGTAGCCGTCGATGTCCCCATCGACGGTCTTCCGTGCGCATCTCTCTGGACTTTCCTTCCCTTGAAAAGCTGCGGCTTCCCATTGCCTTCGCGGCTCACGGGCCCAAGGAATGGCCAAGTTAGGATCGGGCCGGCGGTTCCTCGCCGGTCTCGGAGGCTGGACGAAAAGCGCAGCCCCTGCCCTACTCACTCGGCAGGAGTTCGGGCTCGAAGTAGTAGTACCAGGACAAGCCGGTGGGTTCGCCGTCCGGCGTCTCGGCGGTAACCTGGATGCGCACCGCCCGCTCGCTCAGATCGCTTTGCGGCTTGAGCGTGATGGCGTTCGCCGAGGGATCGTAGCTGGCCGTGGTTTCGGCCACCCCGTTGATGATACCCTTCACGCTCTCTGGGTTAATTTTGACCGAGGGCGCCAGGGTCAGGGTGATTTCCGGGCGCGGGTTTTTATCAACCGAGCCGGCGGGGGGACTCATCGCGGTGGGGGTGAGTGCGTTGTCGCCCAGGAAGGATTCCAGGTAGCCGGCGCTTTCCTTGGTCACGACGTAGCGCGGCAGGGTCCGGAGCGCCGCGGGGCCCTTGCTCATGTCGACGAACATCGGCTCGGTGGTAACCATGGCCTGATAACCGTCCCCGGCGGCGGCCTCGATGATCTCCTCGTTGTAGTTGCCGAAGGGGTAGGCCAGCGCGTAAACGGGCTGGTTGAGCCGCAGCTCGATCATCTCGCGCGATCCGCCCAGCTCCTTGTCCAGAAATTCGCCCCAGTGCTTTTTGTCGCGGCCCTTGCGCCGGGTGAGGAAGAGGTGGCTTTTGGTCTGGCTCTGGACGTCGAAGTTCTCGTCTTGGATCTCGACCAACAGCTCGTCCCAGGTGGCCCCGGTGGCGCCGGTGCTGACCAGCTTGGTGAAGACAAAGAAGGTCCAGGGCAGCCCTTTTTCCTTGAAGACGGGTGCGGCCACCTTGAGCGCGTTGTTGAAGCCGTTGTCGACGGTGAGCACGGCCGCCTTGGGCGGGAGCTGGGCCTCGCCTTTCAAGGCGGCGACCACCTGGCTTAGCGGCACCACCTCGAAGCCGTTTGCCTCCAGCGCGGCAAGGTGCTCCTTGAGCACGCCCACCGGAGTCACGTGGCTGCTATCAGCCCAGTCGCTGCCGTTTTTGAACTGATGGTAAGCCAGGATGAGCACCTGGGGCCCCACGGTTTGGGCGGCCATGGTCGGCATTTCAGCGCGGAGGCCGGTCACCGCTTCGGCCACGTCCTCGGCCGCACCGATGGTCTCGCCCAGGCGGTCGGCCATGGCGAGCGTGGTGGCGTTGACGTCGTTTACGGCGGTGGCCACCGGCTCGGCCTTGAGCGGCAGGCCGTCCTCGTCCATCTGGATGGGGTCGGGCGCGGAGACGGCGCGAGCGGCGTCGTTGATTGCCACGCTGGCCCGGGTCGCGGTTTCCTGGACGGCCTCGACGGTGTCCCCGGCGTCGCTGAAGATGTTGTCGATCTCCTCCCGGCTGGGCGAAAGCGAGGGCACAGCCGCGCGGAGTTCCTCCTGCTTTTTGGCGGCGGCAATCTCGGCGGCGATGCGCTGCCGCTCGGCCTCGGCTTGGGCGGCAAGCTTTTCCTGCTCGGCTCGGGCGACGGCGGCGGCGGCCTCTTCCTGGCGCTTGACCTCGGCTTCGGTGGCCTGGATTTTAGCCAGCTCCTGGTCGACCAAGTCCTGCGGGATGAGGACTTCCGGCTTGACCGTGGGCAGGTCGGGGAACTGATCGACGCGTTTCTGGGCCTCAGCGAAGGCCGTGTCGACCTCGCGCTCCTTGTAGAACTCGCCCAGGGCGATGATGGCGCCAAAGACGAGCAGGCAGGCGATGGCAAATAGGGTCTGTTTCATGCCAGCGGAAATGTTACGTAAATCTCCGTAAAATGCCACCCGCTTTTCCGGCACCGGCCGGAGCGGGAGGCGAGCGTCGTTTATCCGGCCTCCGGGAAGGCCGCCTCGACCACCTCGAGCATGCCATGCATGGCCCAACCGTGCATCTCCTGGATGCGCGCGGTGTCGGTGTGCGGCACGATCCACTCCGCGTCGGCCTGACCCTTGAGCTTACCGCCGTCCTTGCCCAGCAGGAGGATCACCTTGAGCCCCAGGCGCCGCGAGGCCTCGACCGCCTGGATGATGTTGGCGGAGTTGCCGCTGGTGGAGAAGCCGACGAAGACGTCGCCGGGCTGGCCCAGGCCCTCCACTTGGCGAGAGAAAATGGCGTCGAAGCCGTAGTCGTTGCCGATGCAGGTGAGCGCGGTGGCGTCGGCCGCCAGGCTGATGCCCGGCAGGGAGCGACGGTCGCCCCGGTAGCGGCCGACCAGCTCCTCCGCCATGTGCAGGGCGTCGGCCGCGCTGCCGCCGTTGCCGGCGCAGAGCACCTTGCCGCCCGCCCGTAGCGCGCCGACGACGAGATCGGCCATCGCCGCGACCGTGCCGGTGGCGCCTTTACTGGCCTCGACAACCCGGCAAAGTTCCTGATACTGGCTCTGGATGATTTCCTCTGTGCCCATGCTTGTGCTATACAGGCTGGCTGCGCCGATGCGATGAAGATTTACTTCCGTTACCTGCTCCTGGAGATGCTAAAGCCGCTGGGGTTCTGCCTGGTGGCTATCGCCGCCCTACTCATCGTGGTGGACCTCTACGGTTCGCTCGAGGAGTTCAATGAACACAAAGCCAGCTTCGATGTCATCCTCAAATATTACCTTGCGCTGGTTCCCTCCATCATCCGGCACATGCTGCCGGTTTCCATCCTCTTTGCCACGCTCTACACCCTGCTTAACCTGAGCCGCCGCAGCGAGATCACCGCGCTGACCGCCGGCGGGATGGGTCCGGTGACGCTGTTCGCCCCGTTCATCACGGTGGCGGGGGTCTGCGCGGTTTTCCTCTTTGTGGTGATGGCCTGGCCGGCAACGCAGTCCGACGCCGCCCGCGCGCAGATCATGGAAGAGCTGCGCACTGGCAACCAGGGCGGCGACGTCGCCCGCAACGTCATCTACGTCGATCCGCTCGACCACCACGTCTGGCACATCAAAGTGCTCAACGAGAAGACCCGCCAGGCCCGCGACCTCGACGTGCTTCTGCGCGACCACAAGAAGAACGACTGGATCAAGTACGTCGCCAACGAGGCGGAATTCAACGGCGAGCACTGGAACCTGCGCGACGGGCGCAAGTTTATCTTCGAGGACGGCAGCGACGTGCCCAAGCAGCAGGCTTTCGACACCCTCCAGGCCACCGAACTGACCACGCCGGCGATGACGCTGGCCTTCGTCCAGTCCGAGCCCCACGAGCTGACCTTCGACGAGCTCTTCAGCTTTCTCTTCGCCGCCGACCACCTGGCCCCGACCAAGATGGCCCAGTATCAGACGCAGTTTTGGTACCTGATGGCGTACCCGGCCTCCATCTTTGTGCTGCTGCTCTTTGCGCTGACGATGGGCATCAGCACCGACCGCCGCACCGGCGCAGCCGCGGGCGTCTTCAACGCCATCTTCCTGCTGCTCGCCTTTGTCTTCGTGATGGAGTTCTTCCTCGCGCTGGGCCGGGGCAACCGGCTCAGCCCGTTCCTGGGCGCGTGGCTCGGGCCGGTGCTTTTTGCCGGGCTCGCCCTCGTTCTGATGGGCCGCAAGTACGGCTGGTTCTGGCACCTGGAGCGCATCGGCCGCGAGTGGCTCGAGCAGCGCTTCCCGCAGTTCCTGCCCCGCCGGCGCGGAGACAAGTTGCCGCAGGACCAACTCAACCTCCGGCTCAAGAGCCTGCAGCTCTTGCTCGACCGAGTAACCAAAAAGAACCCCAGCTACCAGGGATCGGATACCACGCAAAAAGCGGGAGAATCCGCGGCCGGAAAGAAAGATGAGGTCAAGGCGGAGGACCTCCCGCCCGCCCTGCCGGAAAACACCACGTTCAAGTCGGCGGAGGAGACCGCTCCCGCGGACAAGAAGGTGGAGCCCGCCGACGAGCCGCCCGCCCTGCCCAAGCACGAGGGCGCGTCAACCG
This sequence comes from Verrucomicrobiota bacterium, assembly GCA_038745425.1. Lineage (GTDB taxonomy): Bacteria > Verrucomicrobiota > Verrucomicrobiia > Methylacidiphilales > UBA1321 > CAWUJC01. Next base: position 31,983 of record JBCDLL010000012.1, read on the forward strand.
CCGAGAAAGCCAAGCAAGACGCGCCGCCCCGGCCCGAGCCTCAGGGCCCGGAAGAGGAGATGCCCACCGCCCTGTCCCGGAAAAAGCCAAAGGCTGAAAAGAAAGAAAAAGAGAAGGTCCAAAACGACGAGCTTCCGCCCGCGCTGCCAGCAAAGGACACCCAGCCCAACACCGAGGAGCCGCCCGCCCTGCCTAAAAAGGCCTCGGCTGACGCGCCGCCGCCCCTGCCCGCCCGAGGCGGCGACGAAGCTCCGCCACCCCTCCCGACCGAGCCCGCACCCGCCAAAGCCGAGGAGGACACCCCGCCCCCGCTGCCCCAAAAGTTCAGCACCGCCGAAGTCGGCGAGGAGCCTCCGCCCCTGCCCCCGCGCCAGGATTAAGCGGAACGGAGAGAATTTTGCCGCCAGCACCGCTTTCCCCCTGGCCAAGCGGGCAAATGGTCTTAGCTTAGCGCCTATGAGCGAGATCAGCGCGGGCGACAAGGCGCCCACTTTTTCCGGCCCGACGCAGAACGGCACCACCGTCAAACTGGGCGACTTCAAGGGCAAGCATTTGGCTTTGTTCTTCTACCCCAAGGACAGCACCCCCGGTTGCACCAAGCAGGCCTGCGCCTTCCGCGACCACTTTGCCGAGCTGACGGAACGGGGCGTGGCGGTCGTCGGAGTGAGCGTTGACCCGGTGGCCTCGCACGAAAAATTCGCCGCCAAGTTCGAGCTGCCCTACCCGCTCATCGCCGACGAAGACAAAAAGATCGTCGAAGCCTACGGCGTCTGGAAGGAAAAGAGCATGTACGGCAACAAGTACATGGGCACCGAGCGCAGCTGCTTCCTCATCGGCCCCGACGGCAAAGTGCTGGAAGCCTGGCGCAAAGTCCCGCCGGCCAAAAACGTGCCGCTGCTGCTCAAGGCCCTGGAGGCCGCGTAGAGCGGCGAACCGCTTTCGGATTGCGCTGAGGTTAGCAATCGCGCCGCGCCCGTCAGAGAGCGCCAGTTGGGTTTGGCCATGTTATACCTATTTAAATGCCACCCCTTCGTGACCTTTACCGTCGTCTCGGCCTTACTCACTCTCCTGGTCGCCCTCTTCGATCTTCAATACGACGTTGGCCCCTGGAATGTGCTCATCTTCTTCCCCGCCTACCTTCTGTCCGTCCCGTTTCAAATCCTATCGTCGTTGGTTCCCTACTTCGAAGTCGGTGGGAGGCTGGTCGTAGCTTATGGGCTCGGGTTGGCGCTGGCACTTGGCCTGGACCAAGGTTGGCGTGCGTTATGGCGCTGGGCCGGCAAACCGAGCACCCAAGACGGTAGCCGCTAACGTCCCGGCCCCGGAAACCACTCCGCCCAACCCGTCCGGCTGGGCGAGGCGGAGCAGAAGCTCCGCCCTCCGTCTGGCGTGGCGTTGGGTCGCACCGCCGGATCGGCGCCCTACCTTTGCAGGACGGCTAAGTAGTGGTCGATGCGGCGGGTGCGTTCTTGGTCTTTGCGCTTGAGATAGGCGTTGCGCAGATTGAGCAACAGGCGATGCGCCATTTGCCGAGGCGGACAGGCCTCATCGAGCAGGGAGCGTTTGTCTTCGCTCATGCCGTCGCGGATGGCCGCCCACTCATCCGCATCGATTTGCCGCCCGTCAAAGAAGGGATCAAACACGACCTCGTCGACCCGGACCAGGAAGTGCCCCGGCGCGCTGATTCCAGTGACCGGGATGCCCGCCCGGCGCCCCACCAAATAGTAGATCAGGCTCAGGGTGAGCGGGATGCCCTGGCGGAACTCAATCACCCAGGGCAGAAAGCAGTTGCGGGGATGGTAGTAGTCGGCCTGGTTCCCGGCAAAGCGCTTCCGGTTGGCGAGCACCGCCACCAGGGCGGCCACCTGGGCCGGCGCGTGCGCGCCCTCCGGCAAGCGGGAGTCGACCTCCGAAGCCCACTGGTCGAGTTGGCGGGCGTAGGGGCCAAACTGCAGGCCGGAATGCTCCGAACGCGCCAGGGTCCAGCAGAATTCTTCCAGCTGGCGCCAGCTTTCCATCTCGGCAAGCTGACACGAAATGATGCTCAGCCAGCGGGAGCGGCGCACGCGATCGATGACCTCCTGCAAGTGGCGCGAGGCCACTTCGCCGCAGCCTGGGAGGAGGTCTTCGTACTCCTCCAGGCGACTCTCCCCCGCGTCGACCAGCTCTTGCTTGAGCAGGTCGACCGTGGTCGGGTCGGCGTCACGCAACAGCGCCAGGAGCGCCTGCTGCTGTCCCTGGGTCATCATAAAGTCGGCTCTACGAGAGAGGCTTGATCTGGATCGGCGTCGGCGCCGTCTCGCCGTGATCGGCGCAGGGCGCGTTGGTCGGCACGTCCACCGCGGAGGTGTCGGCGTTGACCACGCCATTCTGGATCATCCACTGCTCAAGCTCTTCGCCGCTGATATCGGCCAGCATGTTGCCGTCCACTTCCACACAGGGGGACAGCTCTTGACCGCTCTTTTCGATCATCTCGATCCGCTGGTGGATGTCGTTGATAATGTCCCGGTCTTCGTACGGCAGATCGTATTTGGCCAGAATGGCGCGCACGCCCTGGCTCCAGCCGCAGGTCGGTTTCAGGTAGGCAATAATCTTGGGCTTGCTCATAGCGGCAACAGTAGCGCATTCGTGCCGGTACGCCACCGGTTTTCGGGAAGAAACCACCTAAACCAATGGCGCCGACACGATTGCAACGAGTCAGCGCCCCGGTTTTGCGCAAAAACTAGCTGTCCAACAGCACCCGCACCCCGCGCGCGTAGGCGGTCAGGTCGTCGCTGAGCAAAAGGGCGGAGACGATCACCACCCGCTCCGCTCCCGCGCCGAGGATCTCGGGCAGGCGCTTCAATTTCACGCCTCCGATGCAAAAGCGCGGCAGCTCGGCGACGGACGGATCGGCGTTGACCTGCCCAATCAGCTCCAGCCCCACCGGCTGGTAGTCCGGTTTGGTGGCGGTGGCGTAAAGCGGCCCGACCCCAATGTAGTCGGGCATCTCCACCGCGGCGGCCCGGGCTTGGGCCAAACTGTGGGTGGATTTGCCCACCAACTGCCCCGGCGCGAGCAAGCCCCTCGCCGCGGCTACGCTCAAGTCGTCCTGGCCCAGGTGGACCCCGTCCGCCTGCACGGACCGGGCCACGTTGGGCCAGTCATTGACGATGAATAGCCCGCCTTGCTCCGCCACTACCGGCTGCAGGCGGGCGGCCAGCGCAGCCACCTCGGCTTCCGGGCTGCCCTTAGCGCGAAGTTGGATCACGTCCACGCCGCCTGCGAGCATCTGCTTGCAGAAATCCTCGGCCCGCTCCGGCGGCGCGTAGGCCAAGTCAAAAATCCCGTAGAACCGGGCCCGCCGGAGCCGCTCCCGGCGGCTGGCCTTGACGGCGTCCGTGGCGGTGGCGGCGGGCATGGACTACTCGGCGCGCGGCAGCATCAGCCCCGACTTTTGGCGCATCAGGTTTTCCAGGAAGGCGGTGCTGTAGCGGCCGCGGCGGAAGTCCGGGTCGCTCAGGATGAGTTCGCCGGCCGGGATGGTCGTCTGGATGCCGGTGATGGTGAAATCGTGCAGCGCGCGGGCCAGCCGGTCCATCGCGGTAGCGCGGTCCTCGCCGTAGGCGATCAGCTTGCCGATCATGGAATCGTAGTGGGGCGGGATGGTGTAGCCGGAGTAGGCGTGGGAGTCGAGCCGCACGCCGATCCCGCCGGGCGGGTAGTAGAAGTCGATCTTGCCCGGCGAGGGCCGCCAGTCGTGGTAGGGGTCCTCGGCATTGATGCGCATCTCGATGGCGTGGCCCTTCGGCTCCAGGTTGTCGAAGTCCTTGCCCAGGCGCTCGCCGGAAGCGATCCGGAGCTGTTCCTTGACCAGGTCTACCCCGTAGACCTCCTCGGTCACCGGGTGCTCCACCTGGATGCGGGTGTTCATCTCCATGAAATAGAAGTTGCCCGCGTCGTCGACCAGGAACTCGATCGTGCCGGCGTTCTCGTAGTTGACGGCCGAGCAGAGCTTGATCGCCGCCTTGCCCATGGCCTTGCGCAGCGCGTTGGTCATCAGTGGCGAAGGCGCCTCTTCAATCAGCTTTTGGTTGCGGCGCTGGATGGAGCAGTCGCGCTCGCCCAGGCTCACCACCTTGCCAAACTGGTCGGCCAAAACCTGGATCTCGATGTGGTGCGGATTCTCGATCAGCTTCTCCAAATAAAGCGCGCCGTTGCCGAAGGCCTTCTCCGCCTCCGCTTTGGCCGCATTGAAATTCTGGCCCAGGCTGACGTCGTTATGCACCCGGCGCATGCCCTTGCCGCCGCCGCCGGCCACCGCCTTGATCATGATGGGGTAGCCAATCTTGTGCGCCAGGGTTAGCGCCTGCTGATCCGTCTCCACGATGCCATCGCTGCCCGGCGTGATGGGCACGCCCGCACGGCGGGCGGTTTCGCGGGCGACCGCTTTGTCGCCCATGCGCTTGATCGCGCTGGCGCTGGGTCCGATGAACTTGATCTTGCAGCTCTCGCACATGTCGGCGAACTGCGGATTCTCGGAGAGGAAGCCGTAGCCGGGATGGATCGCATCCACGTCTTCAATTTCGGCGGCAGCGATAATTTGCGAGGCCTTCAGATAGCTCTCGCTTGCGGGGGCTTTACCGATACAGATCGCACGGTCTGCCAGTTGGACGTGGAGGGAATCGGCATCCGCCTGCGAGTAGACCGCAACGCTTTGAACGCCCAGGTCCCGGCAGGCACGGATCACCCGCAGGGCGATTTCACCCCGGTTGGCGACAAGAACTTTCTCAAACATGGCAGCTTTAACGTCGTCGCGGGCCGCTTAGTTCGGCTTCACCTTGAAAAGCGCTTTGCCGAATTCCACCGCATTGCCGTTGGTGGCGAGCACTTCCGTGATGGTTCCGCTGACCTCGGCCTTGATTTCGTTCATCACTTTCATGGCCTCGATGATGCAAACCACGGAGTCCTCGGTCACCTTGTCGCCCGGCTTCACGTAGTCGTCGGCGTCGGGAGAGGGCGCGGCGTAAAAGGTACCGACGATGGGCGCGTCGATCGTGGCGCCGCCTTCTTCCTTCGCGGGGGCGGCCGCCTCCTTTGAGGGTGCCGCGGCCGGGGCCGGCGCGGCTGCCACCGGCGCGGGAGCCGGTGCCGCCGCAACGGGCAGCGTTTGCACGACCGGCTGGCCATCGGGGCCGCGCTTGATGCGAATCTTAAAGTCTTTGCGCTCGAGCTCGAACTCGGCGAGCCCATGCTTGTTCATTAAATCCAAAATCGATCTGATCTCGCGTAAATCCATTTGTCCTCCCAAAGCGCCAAAGTAGGTGAAGAGGACGGCGAGTCAACGCCTATCGCCTTTATCGAAATAGTCCAAGGGTGGCCGGACTCAAACCAGCCCTTCCAGTTTAAGGCAAGCACGCTCGACGGCCAGATCCGGCTGGACGTTGGTTTGCATCGCTTGCTGGAGTTCCTCCAGGGCCAAAATGGCGTTGGCGGCCGGTTCGGTCTCCTCGTCTTGACCCCGGCTGCGCTGCCAGTACGCGCGTTGGAGCGCCGCGATGGACTCGGCCCGTGCGAGGACAAATTCCCCTTCCACCAGAGCGGCCATTTCTTCGTCGGTCAGGGACTCGTCCGCGCCGCTCTTCACCGCCTCTTGGATCGCGACGCGCCGCCCGCGCCAGTGCATTTGCAGAATGCCCGCGCGTTCGTAGGCCCGGGCCGCGCCGCCAAAGCGCGCGCCAAACCAGGCTTCGGCCAGCGCGGCGGGCGGCCCTTCGCCAGGGCCCTCCGGCGGCGGCTCCAGGCGGTCGAGCCGCAGGCAGCGGCTGCGGATGGTGGGCAGGACCAGCGCCGGGCGGGCCGAGGTCAACAGTAGGAGCGTACGCTCGGGCGGTTCCTCCAGGGTCTTGAGAAAGGCGTTGGCGGCCTCCGCCTGGCCCAGACACATGCGGTCGGCCTCCTGGATGACGGCCACCTTAACCGGCGCCCGAAACGCTTTGAGATAGAGCGATTTCTCCAGCCCGCGGATCTGCTGGACCGTGAGCCGGCGCGATTTGCTTCCCGGCCGCACCAGGTAAAAGTCCGGATGTTCGGCGGGAGACTCCCCCAGGGCGATGGCGGCCAGCTCCAGCGCCAGCTCAAGCAGGCGGTCGGGCTCCTCGCCGGTCAGCAGATAGGCGTGGCCCAGCCGACCCTTGTCGCGCCCCTCGCGGAAGCGGACCAAAATGTCCTCAGAGGGAAAAGGCACCGGCCACCTCCTTCCACAACCGGGCGTGGACCTCCTCGGCCGACCCCGTCGCCTCAATCAGCTTCACCCGCCCGGGCTCGGCCTCGGCAAGTTGCCGGTAGCCCTGGCGAACCGTCTCGTAAAATTCCGGCGGCATCTGCTCCATCCGGTCCTCCTGCCCCACCGGCCGGACGCGCCGCCGCAGGCGCCGCATGGCCTCTTCGGTCTCAAGATCCAGCACCAGCGTGAGCCCGGGCAGGCAGTCGCCCACCGCCGCGCGGTTGATGGACGCGACCAAGTCCAGCGGCAGGCCGCGGGCGTGGCCCTGGTAAACGGTGGTGGAATCCAGAAAGCGGTCGCTGACCACCCAGCCGCCTTGGGCCAGCGCGGGCGCGATGACTCCGCGCACGAGCTGCGCGCGGCTGGCGGCAAAGAGCAGCAGCTCCGCTTCCGGGTACATACCCCGGCCTTCCGGCGCGTGCTTCAGCAGGTGGCGCACGGTCTCACCCAAGGGGGTGCCGCCGGGTTCGCGGGTCAGCAGCACGTCGTCACCTCGCTCGCCCAACCGCGCCACCAGCCGCTCAAGCTGCGTGCTCTTGCCGCAGGCTTCGGAGCCTTCCAGGGAAATGAAGCGGGGCGGGATCATGCGCGGATGGGAAAGTTATAGCGCCGGAAGGCGCAGGGGCAAAGCCCGCGCTGGCTATAGCTCCACCGCGGCGACCGCCATGGCGGCGATGCCCTCGCGGCGGCCGACAAAACCCATCGTTTCGTTGGTGGTGGCCTTGATGCCAACCTGCGCAGTCGTGATGCCCAGGGCGGCCGCGATCGCCTCCTTCATCGCCGGGAGGTGCGGGCCGATCTTGGGGGCCTCGGCAATGAGCGTGGCATCCACGTTCTCCAGCCGGGCGCCGCGCTCGGCCAGAACCTTGGCGATGTGCTCAAGCAAAACGGTGCTGCGCACGTCCTTCCATTGCGGGTCGGTGTTGGGGAAATGCTGGCCGATGTCGCCCTCGCCAATCGCACCCAGGATGGCGTCGGCGATGGCGTGGAGGAGGGCGTCGGCGTCGCTGTGGCCGTCGAGGCCGCGGTCGTGGGGAATTTCCACGCCGCCCAGGAAAAGCGGGCGCCCTTCCACCAGTTGGTGCACGTCGTAGCCAATGCCGACTCGGAAACTCATGAGCCCCTTACCTAAGCAGACGGGCCGGGGTTGTCATTCGGAAAATTGCGTCCGGTAGAGCCGGAAGTCCGGCCGCAAGTTGACCGGTAGCGCCACCTCCTCCAGCCAGACGGGCGGCCTCCCTTCGGCGAGCGCCCCCCATAGCGCGGTCGGTTCCCGCCCGGGCTGGTAAGCGTAGTAGGCCCGTTCCTCCGGATGAAAGGGACGGACGAGGACGTAGCCCACCCCGCGTTCGCGGGCGATCTGGCGGGCGGCGGCGTATTCTCCGGGCGGGCGGGTAAAGAAGGTCCACTCGTCGAGGATGCCGGCGTTGTTGCGGTGATAGGGCGTGCTTACGACCGAGAGAGGCGTCCGGTAGAGCAACTCGGGGCCGATGTTGATAAACGCCATGATGGTGGCGGGCTCCTTCGCGTTCGCGTTCAACCAATCGGTCAGCTCCATCACCTGTGGCCAAACCTCAGAAGCCGAATCCCGTAGCTGGCTTGGAGCTGCCGCGGCGACTTGTTTGCGTGCCGTAACCCGATCGATAACGAGATCGTCGTGCGGCATGAGCGGCGTCATCCAAAGCCAAAGGATGCCACCCAGAAGGGTGAAGGCATTGCCGACGGCAAACGCCTTCAGCAGCGGCATCGGCTTGTGCTCGAGTTGCAGTCCCCGCCAGACGAGGAGCGCAAAGGGCCCCGCCGCCAGCAAGTTGGCCTGGGTAAAGAAGCGCTGCTGGACAAAAAAGCTGACCGCCGCGTAGGCGCCGATTCCGGCCGCCAGCAAAAGCCAGGCCGGACGAAGGCGAGCCTCGCCCCGCCGCCAACTCCAGAGGCAAAAGCCCAGCCCGGCGAGGGCCGGGAGCAGGAAGATGAGGACCACGCCCGGCTCGGGGAACAGGCTCTGGTAGAGCGGCCGACTCTCAATCACGCCCTCCTGCCAAATCTCCCGCACCCGCTCGTCCATCGTGCTGTAGGGGTCCAGTAAGGCGCCGATCCCGAAGAAGAAAAAAACGGCCGCCATGATCAAGAGAAGCGTACAGACGAGTCGCCGCTTTCCCTGGGGCCATCCTTTGGCCAAAGGATTGGCTTCCGATTGGCCCGACAACGCCGCCCAGAACAGAGCCGCCGAGAGTAGAAGATAGACATGCGCGTCGGAGAGCGTATCGGCGGGCAAAGAGTCCGGGGAACCAACCTCCGTTAGCCACGCCGCCAGCTGACCAAAGACCGCCGTGAAAAACATGAGCTTGATGAGCCGAAAGACGTGCCCCCAGTTTCCCATTAGCAACCCGCAAAGCCCGTAGCCGAGGTTGAGCACGAGGACCAGAATCAACCCGTCCACGCTTACCCAGAGCGAGAGCACCAGAGCCGCCACGAGGGCGACAGCCATTGGGTCCCAGCGGAGCCGACCGGTGATTTCCTCCATTGACCAAGGCCGTAGCATCCAGCGGATGCCCACCGCCACCGCCACCGCGATGAGCAACAAACTCAGCGCCTGATGGTCCGGCCGCGCGGCCTGAAAGCCGAGCAGCAGGCCCGCGTTCATCAGTAAAAACAAGGTCACGACAAAGCGCTCGCCCGGGCGCAGAAGCGGGCCGAGGCCCCAAACCATGACCAGGACCGAAGCGGCCAGCAGCAGCGGCGAAACCACCACCGCCCATCCGAAAAGCACCTGGCCAAAGGAAGCCCCGGTGAGCGCGGCTCCCAGCCAGGCGGGTACGTAGAGCAGCGCAAAGAACGGCAGCGTCCAGTGGAGCGTCTCGCCGTGAGGCGCGTTGCTGCGGGGCGATTCCATCCCGCCGATGGGGTGGGCCAGACCGTCGCCGCTGGAATGGGCCGTCTCCACCAGGTAAAGCCACATGTGGCTGTCCGGCCCGGTCAGGCTACCCGGCCGCATGACCAAACCGTTGGCGTAGGAGCCCAGCAAAAGAGCCACAAACAGGGCGACAGCGACGACGCTGGGTAGCCAGGAATCCCGGGCGCGCGGCGGGTCGTCCGGCGGCGTCACCATCGGGCCACTTCCACTACTGGGCGGAGGATTGCTGGTGCATGAGCGAATCCAGCACCTCATCCATCATGCCGAAATGGTCCTCCCGGTCGCTGAACTGGGACTTAATGTCCGCCAGGTAGTGGTTGAGGCAATCCAACCGAAGGGCCAGCAAGCGGGCAATGTGCACAAACAGGACGGGGTTCTTTTCGACCAGCTTTTCCGCGTTCTCCACCGCGCGGAAGCGGCATTTGGTGAGCGCGCGCAGCGTAGCGGTGTGCGACCGGTTCAGCAGGAGGGACATCTCGCCAAAGACCGAACCCGGCTCATCCACCACGTTGATTTCGTAGTCGTTCTTGGAGACTTGCACGGAACCCTCAATCAGCACCAGCAGGCGGGCGTGAAGGCCGCCCTCGCGGATGATCGTTTCGCCGGCTTCCACCGTTACTTCCGGTTGGTCCTTGCAAATTTCGAGAATCTGGGAGGTCTCAAGAGCCATAGGTCTTTGCTTTGTGACTTTTCACCCTAGGCTAACGGCGATGCAAGTCAATCTCACGTGATGGGTTGGGCCGCCTGGTTGCAGCAAGAGCTGGCGTACAGCAACGCGCGGCTGCACACCGCGGCGCGCTTCGCCATCTCCATTTGCCTGGTGGTTGCCGTCGGCCAGTGGCTGCGGCTACCGGATTACTACTGGGGCCTCATCACCGTTTGCGTGCTGGTGCTGCCGACCGCCGGAGCGGTGCTGGCCAAGTCGCTCTTCCGAGTCGCCGGCACGGCCGCCGCGGCGCTGATCTCGGTGCTGTTGGTCAGCCTCTTGATCCAGCACCATTTGGCTTACTGCGTGACCTTCTTCTGCCTGGTTGCCGTGCTGGTTTACTACGCCACCGGCAAGTCCGCACCCTACGCTTTTCTCATCTGTGCGATGACGATTGCCGTCATTACCTTCCCGATTTACGCGGTTCCGGCCGAGGTGGAGTGGCGCGCGCCAACCCGGGCTTTTGAGGTAAGCCTGGGCGTCCTGATTGTCGCCTTTGTCACCCTGACCTTCTGGCCCCACTTTGCTTTGGACGATCTGCGCGAAAGCTACTGCCGAAGCCTGGAAATTTTGGCCGACCTGCACGAATGCCTTTGGCGGCACCTGGCCGCCGCGACTCCCGGAAGAGAGGAGTTTGAGCGCGTCCTGGCACCGGCGCGCGGCGGCCTGCGCCGGCGCGCCGCTCTGCTGGAGGATGCCGTCTGGGAGGACCCCGGCGTGGAGATCCGTCGCGACCAGATCGAGAGCCAGAATTTCCAACTCGCGCGCCTCTACGCCATTCTCTACCACGTGGCGCCGATACTGGATACCCCGTCCCCGCGGGCGCTGCACCTGCTGGCGCGAGCGGAATGCGAGGCCTTGGCGCAGGCGGTCGTCTCCGCTGTTCGCAACCACGTGGCGTGCATCCGCGGGAGCCGCCCCGATCCCGGCACCCCCGACTTGGACGCGGCGATGACCGCCCTCCAGCAACGCCTCGCGCAGGAGGAACTCAGAACCCGCAGCCGCCAGAACACGACCACCGAGAACCTGCACAGCATCGCCTACATCAGCGGGCTCATGGAGTCGGCCGAGCTGATCGGCACCCTGCAAACCGGCCACAACCGTCTGCGCGAGCTGGTTCAACGCGCGAGCTGGCTGCTGCCCCTGCGGCGGATTCTGGACGGCCTGCGGACGCAGACCCGGCGGATCGAGCCCGAGCAGGTCAAAAAGGGCGTGGCGGCGGCGGTGATTTATCTGCTCCTTTTTACCGTCGGCCAAACCGGCTACCTGGGCTCTTCCACCCTGGCGGCAGTGGCCGCGCTCATCTGTCTCACGTGGCCCACCGTAGGCGGCGGCATCCAACGCGCCTTGCTCGTCATGGTCGGCACGGCGATTGGTTGCCTGGCGGCGCTGGCGGTTATGTCCCTTATTTTGCCCTCCACCGCCAGCCTGGCCGGACTGCTTATCGGCATTGCGCCGGTTTTTCTGCTGGTGGGCTATCTCCTGGCCGGCCCGCCCGAAACGGCTTTCATCGGCCTCTTCAGCGGCATCATCCTGTGCTCGGTCGGTTTTCAGAACTTTGCGCCGCCCTCCGATCTTGCCGGGTTTTCCAACCTCTTGGGGGGCGTCCTTTGGGGATCGGTTTTGGGCATTGCGGCCCAGCTTTGCTTCCTGCAGCAGTCCGCCCATCAACAGGTCATCCGCAACATGGGGGCCTGCCTGCGCCTGCTCCATACCTGCTTTTCCCGGCTGCGTAGCCTCGACCGCCTCCCACCCTCCAACCCGGTCGGCGCGATGGCCGACATCCAGCGCGGCATGCAGTTCATCGGCTCGCTGCCCGGGCTGAACCGGGAGGCGCGTTTTGAGTTGGAGCGCGGCGCTTTGCACGCGGACCGCGTCCAGCACGTCCAAGCTCACCTCGAACGGCTACTGCTGGAGATGGTGTCACTGGCCAGCCTGTCCCAGCAGACCCTGGACCAGCGGCTGCTGAATTTTTCCCGCGAAGACGGACTCGCCCTGAAGGCGACCTGCCGGGAGTTGCTCGAGGCCCTCGCCGCCTACGCCGAAAGCGACAGCCGGGGCCGCTACCCCGTCGCTTTATTGGCGCGCCTGCAGCGGGAGCAAAGCGCGCTCGAGGCCTGCATCCACGAGACTCGCCACTTGTGCCAGGACCAAAGCTACGGAGACGCCCGCCTCATCCGTGCCCTCTCTTACCTGGAGCACCTGGAGGCCTTTGCCTCGCAGCTGCGCGAAACGGCCGAAACCCTGCGCACCAGCTGGCCCCACGTGGCCGTTGCCCAACCCGCAGACACCGCCCCATGACCGTCTGGCGGCAGCTCTGGGGCGACCTGGCCTTTTCGCGCCAACGTGGTATTGACGCCCTGCGCATCACCATTGCCGCCTGCGTCATCATCGTCATTGGGCAGTCGCTGCACCTCTCCCACTTTTATTGGGGCATCATCACCGTGTACGCGCTGGCCCAAGCCACCGTGGGTGCCGTGCTGATGAAGTCAACCTTCCGGCTGATCGGCACCTCCGTGGGGGCGGCGCTGGGCGTCGTGACCCTGGCGCTCTTCGTCCAGCATCACGTTGCGATGGCCATCTTTATGGCGGCGGTGTTTTTTGTCTTTTTCTATCACGCAGCCGGCAAAGTGGCCCCCTACACCTTTCTCATCGGCGCGATGACCTACGTGCTGGTGGTCTACTCCACCTACCCCTCGCCGCAAGAGGTCACCGCGGTGGCGCCCACCCGCGCGCTGGAGATCGCCATTGGCATCCTGGTGATGGGCTTCTGTACCTTGACGCTGTGGCCGCATTACGCGGGGCGGGCCTTCCACCACCGGCGCGCCGCCTGCCTGCGTCAGGTGGCGGAACTGCACGAGTTCGCCTGGCGGCAAATCCGCGATCACCAACCCGGGAAGGACGAGCACGGCGAGCGCAGCGAGCGCCAAAGCGACGACCTCCGCCAGCTCCCCGGTCTGCTCGAGCAGACCTGCGCCGAAGACCTCGCTGTGATTCGAAGCCGCCCCGAACTGGAGCGCCAGATTTTCTGGCTGGAGCGCCTGCAGGTGCAGAATCTGGCGGCGCGCGCGCTTCTGGCGAGGGCGGGCGAGCCAAGCTTTCTCGACGAGATGCGGGCCGAAACGGAAGCGCTGGTCGAGGCGCTGGCGACCGAAGCGCGGCAACTGGCCGACGCGATTGAGAAACGGCCCGATCCGACGCCCCCTCCCCGGCTCGTGCAAGCCGTTCGGGGCGTCCAGGCCGCCCGCCGGCGCCTGCGCGAAACCAACCGCATGCTCACCTTCGATCCGGAAGCCAACTACCGCGGCGAAACCTACCTGGCCTCGCTCTTCGAAAGCGCGGAGCTCTTCGCCCGGCTCCACGCCAGCATCCACACCACCAGCGGGGAGCTCCTCCGGGCGTCCGTCGCCTCCACCATTCGGAACGCCTGCGATTCTCTCCTACACGCCACGCTCCATCCCAACCGCCGACAGCTCGAAGCCGCCGCCAAGGGCACGCTGGTGCTGATGATCGCGTTCACCCTCGGGCAGCCCGGCTACCTAGGTGATATGACCGCGACGGGCGTCTCCGCCGCGGTGTTCGTTTCCAGCGGCCAGGTCGGCGCCACCTTGCTGAAGGCGCTCCTGCGCGCGGCCGGCTGCATCCTGGGCGCCCTTTTCGCCGCCATCTTGGTGATCGTGATCTTCCCGCACTTCAGCACGCTGGGCGCGCTCATCCTTGCCTGCGCGCCGTTCTACTTCGTGTGCTCCTACCTCTGCACGGGCAACGTCAACCTCAACTACGTCGGCTTTCAAGCGGCGCTCTGCATCAGCCTTACCGCGATGGCCTCCTTTGCCCAACCCACCGACATCGACGTGATGGCCTACCGCCTTTACGGAATTTGCTGCGGCATGACACTCGCGTGGATCGTGCAGACCGTCTTCCCGCAGCGCACGAGCCACCGCGAAGTGCTGACCCACGCCGCGTCCTTCTTTGCCCAAATGCGCGACCGCCTCCAGCGACTCGATCTTGGCAACCCCCCGGCCAACGCGCCCGCACCGGACGCCGATCACCGCCAAGCGCAGGCCCACCTTGCGGCGATCACCTCGCTGAACCTGACCGCCCGGCTGGAGCTAGAGCCCAACGCGCTGCGCCAGGGCCAGGCCAGCGAGCTCGTCCACCGGCTGGAGCGGAGCGAGGCCGTGCTTTGGGAAATGGAGACCACCCGGCAGCGGCCGCTGGAACCGACGCGACTCGCCCTGATGGGGACTGCCTGGCGGAATCTGGCGGCGGCCCTGGCGGCGCAGTGTCATCGCCTCTCGCTGGAGCTGCCCAAGGACGCCCCCCGCGCGCTTTCCAGCGAGGATTCCATCGCGCAAGCGCTGGCGGCGTTCCGCGAACAGCTTCGCCACCTTCGCGAGCACGTCGACATCGAGGCCACGCCCTCGGAAGCGCAGTTGCGCACCGTGCAGCTTTTTCAAGACCTCATCGTGCTATCAGCACGGCTTCAGGACGTGACCGCCCTGATCCGCTCCGGCTACGATCCGGCCGTTACGGTTCCGTTGGTGGAAGCGTCACCCGCATCAACACCGGCCGGTGGTCGCTGATCGAGTCCGGCACCTTGAGCACCCGGGCCGTCGGCTCGCCCAAGCCCCGGACGAAGAAATGGTCGAAGGTGGTCGGCGGATGGCGGCCACCGGGCAGCGTGTAGCGCTGCTCCTCCGGGACGCCGGCAAAACCCCAGTGGAAGCCCTCCATCAGCCCGCGCAAGGTTTGCTCGCGCTTGAAGCGGCCGTCCTCGCGCGAGGTGTTCCAGTCTCCGCCCACGATCACCGCAACGGGCTTGTCGTGCTGCCGCGCGAAGTCGGCCCGCACCTGCTTGAGGTGGGCGCGAAGCTGGCGGACGGCCTCCTCCCGCTTGGCGATGTTCGACTCGCGGCGGCCGCTGCGGTCGCCGCCGTTGGACTTGAGGTGGACGGAGTAGACCAGCAACACCACGGTGGGCAGCTCGTAGGCGGCAAAGGCAAAGCCGCGCGGCGGGCGTTCCCGGCCGGGCCGCCATTCTTCAAAGTAGGCCGCGAGGGGTGGCAGCGTGGAGGCCAGGGCAATGTTCTGCTGCGGCCAACTCGGGTCGCGCTGGGGAAAGCGGCTGACGACGTCCACGTCCAGACCGGGAACCGCGGCGCAGAGTTCGCGCACGGACGGCTCGTCGCGCACCTCCTGCAGGAGGACGAGATCAGGCCGGACCCTGCGCAGCACGGCCTGCGCCTCCGCCATGTGCGCCGCCCGGGCGGACGCTCCCGCCTCGGGGTGCCCGCCCGGGAACCATTCCAGGTTCCAGGTCAGAACCGTGATGGCGTCCCTGGCGGCGTCGGCCGGGGGCTCGGCGGCGGGAGGTGGCGGCTGCGCGCAACCGCTCAGCGCGGGCAGGCAGGCCAGCAGCGCGGCGATGAGAAAAGCACGCAGTCGCATGGGCTTCCCCGCTACCAAAACCACCAGGACTCGGTCGAAATGACATAGATGCCCAGCAGCAGGTTGGTGACGCCGTGCGCCAGAATGGCGTCGCCCAGGCTCCGGGTGCGGCAGAACAGACAGCCGATGAGAATGCCGTAGACGATGGCCAGCATGCCGAAATCGCCGTGCACCAGGCTGAAGGCAAAGGTCGTCACCCAAAACGAAACCGGCCGGTACTCGCCGAGCGGGTTCTTCCACCAGTCGTCGTAGGTAAAGCGCTCCAGGTCGTAGTCCAGCCAGGCCATGGTGTTGCGCGGGTCCTTGGGCCGGGGAATTTTGCCCGCCTTGGGGTTGATGAGAAAGCGCATGAGGAAGCCGCGCCAGAAGAGCTCCTCCGCGATCGGCACCACAACGGTCATGCTAAAGAGCTTCACCGCCAGCAGGAAGTATGCGGTGTTCAGGCCGTAACCGAACTGATCCATGTACTTAAGCGGGTGGTAGCCCGACTCTTTGGCGTCATGACTCCAGACTAGGTACGGCTCCAGCCCCACCCAGGCACAGAAGCCCACCACGCCGACCAGAATCGAGCCCAACCAGGTGCGCACGCGAATCTTCGGCAGCCGAGGCCAGACCCAGATGATGAGCCCCAGTACGAGGAAGGTTTTGAGCGGGTAGACGATGAATTTGGAGCCGTCCTCTTCCGACTGGAACAGCAGCAAAGCGAGAAAGACCACAAGCGGCGCTACGTACGGGAACGAGCGGCTGGCGATAATCTCCTCCAAAAAGCTTTTGCCCTGGTCCTGCGAAGGGGCGTCCCCGGCCGGGGTCTGAGGGGCGCGGTCGGCCATGGCGCCACTGTGCCCAAGCGCCCGCGAAATGCAACCGGGAAGCGCCGCAAGTCGCTTCCGGGCTTTACTTTGGGGCGGGAACTCCCAAGCGTGGGGGCATGTCAGCACAAGCGGCCCTCACCAGCCCCCGCGCTTACCGGCGCTACTGGCTTCCGGAGCTGATCGTCTGGCTGGCCGTGGCCGTCATCGGCACCACCCTTTTCTGGGTGACGGACTGGGATTTGGACGCCGCGCGGTCCTTTTTTGCTCACGGGAGCCTGGGGGGAGCGTGGCCCTGGGGAGAACAGCAGCCGTGGGTGTTTTTCTACCACTTTGCTCCCATTCTGATCGGAATCGTGGCGGCGGCGGCGGTGGGCGGCATTATTTGGGGCACGGTCAACCCGGCCCGCCGGATGCTGCGTCTCTACGGCCTATTCTTTCTGCTCAGCATCGCCTTCGGCCCGGGCCTCATCGTCAACACCGTGCTTAAGGACCACTTTGGCCGCCCGCGCCCGCGCAACGTGGTGGAATTTGGCGGCAAGGACGCGTATCTGGCCCCGCTGGTGCCGGGTGAGCAAGGCACCGGCAAAAGCTTCCCCTGCGGGCATTGCTCGGTCGGGTTTGTGCTGGTGGCCATTTACTTTCTGCTGCGACGGCGCAAGCCCTGGCCCTCGCTGGCAGTGCTAACGGCGGTGATTCTCTTTGGCGCGCTGCTCGGGGTGGGGCGCATCGCGGGCGGGGCGCACTTTGCCAGCGACGTGCTCTGGTCCGGGCTGATCTGCTTCGGCGTCTGCTGGACCCTCTATTACTTCGTACTCAACGTCCCGGCCCGAGAGGACGCCTTCGCCGCCGGGCGCGTCGCTGGCGTGTCGCGGCCACGGCTGGTCATCGCCTCCTCCGTGCTGCTGGGGCTGCTCATCGTCGGCGGCGTTTTGCTGGCCACGCCGCAGCGGGATCACATTCAATTCCACGGCAACGCCATTCCTGGCCACGCAATGAAATCGCTCGAGATTCAAGCCGGCAACTGCGACGTTGAAATTGAATTGTTCGGTACAGGCCCCACCGTCCACTGGGTTCCCAAACTCAAGTACACCGGCTTTGGTGCCCCGGGTAGCCGGATCAGAATTCACAACGAAGAGATCACGCCGAAAGATCCCATGTGGATCAACCAACGGCTTTCAATCGAGCAAACCGGCTGGTTCACCGAACTGGACGCCGTTCTTTACCTCATGCTGGAAGGTCCAGATCTCCAGCGCATCCGGGTGCGGGTGCAGCGTGGCGACATCACCGTCCGCGGTCGCTCGCCGACCGTGGAAACCGAGTTGGATCTGGTGACGGAAGACGGACAAGTCACCATCATCGACACCCCAGCCAACCCCTCGCCATGAAGAACGGCCGCGATCTCGCGCTCAACTACCTTCTGCTGGGGGCGATCTCGCTGATCTGGGGCACGCAGTTCATGCTGATCGAGCGGGCCAACGACACCTTCCCGCCCTTCACGATGGCGGCCTGCCGGTTTAGCTTTGGCGCGCTCACCATCACCCTGCTTTTGCCCTTCCTGGGCCGCAAGCAGCAGGAGATGAAACCGGCCTGGCCGGGCTGGAAGCTCTGGTGCGCGGCGTTCATCGTGGCCTGCTTCGACGGCACCATTCCCTTCACCTGCCTGCCCTTCGGTGAGCGCCACGTGCCCAGCGACGTCGCCTCCATCTTCATGGGGCTAACGCCGATCTTTACCCTGGTTTTTGCGTGGCTTCTGGTACCGGGCGAGCGCTTTACCTGGCAGAGCGTCCTCAGCCTGGCTCTGGGGATGCTCGGCATCATCCTTTTGGTGGGCTTCCGGGACGCGGAGGACATCGTCGCCAACCTTGTCGCCGAGGGCGCCATCCTGCTAGCGGCGGCCAGCCTGGCCTTCGCGCTGGTGCTCCTGCGTATGCTGCCGAGGGGCAACGCCATCTGGAAAACCTATCTGATGCTCATTTGCGCCGCCATCCAGGCCATGATCCTGGCCTTTATTTTCGAGGACCCCCTCAACATCGAACCCACGGCGGAGGCCTGGCTGCTGGTGGTGGTCATGGGTATCCTGCCCTCGGCCACGGTCACCCTTCTCTACGTCCTGCTCACCGACCGCGCCGGGCCCACCTTCACCGCGCTGAACAACTACGTCGTTCCGCTGGTGGCGGTCTTCGCGGGCATCGTCCTGCTGGGCAACACCATCGAGGCCAGTACATGGATCGCCCTCGGCGTCATCCTCGCCGCCATGGCCGTCAAAGAACTGCGCCTGCCGCAACGGGAACCCGCGCAACAGAGTTGATGACAATTCCGGAAGCGCGGATACTCACCGTGGTTGATGAAGTTTGAATTTTGGATCGAAGATGGGAGCGACACCCTGTTTGACGTACCGCGGTCATTTCGGCTTTGCGGCATGGAGCCGTCCGCTGTGCTAGTGGCCAAGTTCGAATGCGATGATTGGGAAGGGGCGATGGAGATCAGGGAAGACTTACGCAAAGGCAACCAACCCGAAGGTATCGAGGTAGTGAATATCCCGCTTCACGAATGCCAGTTTCAAGACTACCAATGCGGTGTTAGCGCGGGAGAATTACTGAGTTTGCAAAGTCCATTCGAGTTTACGCTGGAAGGCTCTAAGCACCACTTGCGCGCCACCGGCACTCAATACCGAGTCGAGGCCGGCGATCTTGATTATCCCGGCCTTGTCTATATGAAGTCTGTCCTTCCAACGGACCCGAACGAAACAGTCGGTCAGGCCAGCTGTTTTCCGAACCAAAAGCGCTACCTAAGACATTTCGATTCAATTCGAGAAGAATGATCTACCGACCCCTGCTTTGATTCTTTTTCGCCGCGTCAGTTTTTGGTTAGGAGTGGTGCTCCTTGCGCTAATGGGAGCGCTCTGGGTTTACACGGCCATCTTCGTGATCCATCCCGACGCACTCGAGGCCTACCACCAAAACGCTTACATCTCGCCGGAGAGCGGGCTCCTCGGGTGGTGGGAGCGCTTCGAGCAGGAAGGCGCTTACTGGGGATTCCTCGTCGGTAGGACGCTCGTGGTCACTTTTCCTTTTGTGCCCGTCTTCATCCTGGGTTGGGTCCTCCTCTTGCTTGGCAGCGCCGGCAAAAAGACGACTCAAGCCAATTGAGGCGGGAACGCGCAAAACCGGCCAGCAAAGCCAAGCCGACGGAGGGCGGAGCTCCTGCTCCGCCGCGCTTCCCATCTAGCATCCTCTCTGTCGATGAAGCACCGCCTGTTGCTGCCACCAAGCGCCGCCCGACCACGCTTTGCGTCTTCCGCCACTGTTCTCGGTGGCGGCTAACGGCACCTGGCGTTCCCGACATTGGAAGCCCCAGCCTAAGACCCATCCCAAAAAACGGCGTCATCTGCGGATCAAAACCTCTAGCGGACGGAGCTCCGCACCACCAAAAAAGGCGGCCCCGCGGGACCGCCTTCCTTGGTTCGGCAACAAAGAGAATCTAGTACCGGTAGAACTCGGGCTTGAAGGGTCCCTCGACCGGGATTTCCAGGTACTCGGCCTGCTCCGGGGTCAGCTTGGTGAGCTGCGCGCCCAGCTTCGGCAAGTGCAGCGCGGCCACCTTCTCGTCCAGCTTCTTGGGCAAGACGTAGAGCTTGCCCTTCTCGTAGCTGCCCTCCTCGCGGGTCTGCCAGAGCTCGATCTGCGCCACGACCTGGTTGGTAAAGCTGGCGCTCATCACAAAGCTGGGGTGGCCGGTGGCGCAGCCCAGATTGACCAGCCGGCCCTCGGCCAGCACCGTCACGCACTTCCCGTCGGGCCACTGGAACTGGTCGACCAGCGGCTTGACCGCGATGCGCTTGAGGGAGTCGTCCTTGTAGAGGCTGCGCACCTGCACCTCGCTGTCGAAGTGGCCGATGTTGCAGACGATGGCCTGGTGCTTCATCAGGTCCATGTGCGCGCGGGTGATCACGTCGATGTTGCCAGTGGTGGTGACGAAGATGTCACCAACCGGGGCGGCGTCCTCCATCGTCACAACTTCGTAGCCTTCCATCGCGGCCTGCAGGGCGTTGATCGGATCAATCTCCGTCACCAGGATGCGGGCACCGAGGCCCTTGGCGGCCTGCACGCAGCCCTTGCCGACGTCGCCGTAACCGGCCACGACCACGACCTTGCCCGCCACCATCACGTCGGTGGCGCGCTTGACCGCGTCCAGAAAGCTCTCGCGGCAGCCGTAGAGGTTGTCGAACTTGCTCTTGGTCACCGAGTCGTTGACGTTGATCGCCGGCGTCAAGAGGGTGCCCTTGCGCTCGCGCTGCATCAGGCGGTGGACGCCGGTCGTCGTCTCCTCGGAGAGACCCGCAATGCCCGCGGCCATTTCCGGGTACTGGTCGAAGACCATGTTGGTGAGGTCGCCCCCGTCATCCAGGATCAGATTAAGCGGGCTGCCGTCCGGCCAGCGTAGCGTCTGCTCGATGCACCAATCGAACTCTTCCTCGTTCATGCCCTTCCAGGCAAAGACGGGCACGCCCGCGGCGGCGACAGCGGCGGCGGCGTGGTCCTGCGTGCTGAAGATGTTGCACGAGCTCCAGCGCACTTCGGCCCCCAGCTCCACCAGCGTTTCGATCAGCACGGCGGTCTGGATCGTCATGTGCAGGCAGCCGGCGATGCGGGCGCCGGCTAGCGGCTTCTTGCCGGCGTACTCTTCGCGCAGCGCCATCAGGCCCGGCATTTCGTTCTCGGCAATGTTGATTTCCTTGCGGCCAAACTCAGCCAGGCTGATGTCGGCCACCTTGTAGTCTTCCTTCGCGGCAGAGGCGGTGGTCATGGGATGGGGTCTCCGGTTGGGGTTGGTTGAGGGGTTTAGGCGAGGGCCTTGGCGGCGCGCTTGAGCGCGGCGGCCTTGTTGGTCTTTTCCCAGGTCAGGGCGTTGGTGTTGTCCTCGCGGCCAAAGTGGCCGTAGTTGGTGGACTGGCTAAAGATCGGGCGCAACAGGTTAAGCTGACGGATGATGTCGGCGGGCTTGAAGCTGAAGACCTCCCGCACGGCCTTCTGGATTTGGGCGTCCGGCAGGATGCCCGTGCCGAAGGTGTCCACCCGCACCGAGACGGGCTGGTGGTGGCCGATGGCATAGGCGAACTGCACTTCGGCGCTCTCGGCCAGGCCGGCGGCCACGATGTTCTTGGCCACCCAGCGGCCCATGTAGGCGGCGCTGCGGTCCACCTTGCTCGGGTCCTTGCCGCTAAAGGCGCCGCCGCCGTGGCGGCCCATGCCGCCGTAGGTGTCGACGATAATCTTGCGCCCGGTCAGGCCGCAGTCGCCGGTCGGCCCGCCTTCCACGAAGCGGCCGGTCGGGTTGACGAGGTAGTCGGTCTTGCTGTTGAGGAGGCGCTTGGGCAGCACTTTCTTGATCACTTCCTCGATGATGAAGGCCTCGATCTCCTTGTGCTTGACGTCCGCGCTGTGCTGGGTGCTCACAACCACGGCGGTGATCTCGACCGGGTTGTCCTCCTCGTCGTAACGCAGGCTCACCTGGGTCTTGGCGTCCGGGCGAAGCCACTTGATCTTGCCGCTCTTGCGCAGCTTGGTCAGGTGCTGGCCCAGTTGGTGGCTGTAGATGATCGGCGCCGGCATCAGCGAAGGCGTCTCCTTGGTCGCGTAACCAAACATCAGGCCCTGGTCGCCCGCGCCCTGCTCGGCGTGCTTCTTGCCGACCGCCTTCTTGGCGTCCACGCCCTGGCTAATGTCCGGGCTCTGGCGGGTGATCAGGTTGGTGATGAAGACCCGGTCGGCGTGAAAAAGGTCGTCGTCGTGGGTGTAGCCGATCTCGCGGATGGCCTCGCGCACCACGTCGTTGTAGTTGAACTTGGCCGCGGTCGTGATCTCGCCGCCGAGCACCACCATGTTGTTCTTCACCATGGTTTCGCAGGCCACGCGGCTGGTTTTGTCCTGCTTCAGGCAGGCGTCCAGGATCGCGTCCGAAATCGTGTCGGCGACTTTGTCGGGGTGTCCTTCGCCCACCGACTCCGAGGAAAAAATGTAGGTGTTTGCCATAGGCGGGGGAACATACCCCCAGTGCCGCGCGCTTGGCAAGCATCAACATATCATGATGGGTTGATTCTTTTTTGCGCTGATTTGTCCTCCCCGCAAGCGGCCAATTCCTACCGGTAATGCCGCGAAATCCGCCAGAGCGAGCGCAAATACATGGGCAGGTCGGCCAGCCGCGTGCGCGAGCCGTCCACCTCCGTCCAGGCCCGCAGCGGCACCTCGCAAATGGCATCCGGCGCCGCGAAGCCCGCGCGCGCTCCCTCGAGATGCAGGCGGTAGAACAACTCGATGTCGAAGAGCCACTGGCTGACAAACGGCTGGGCAAAAAGCGCTTCCGCCGTGTCGCGCCGCACCAGCTTCACGCCGCACTGGGTGTCGTAGATGATCAGCGGCAGCACTTGCGAGCGCAGCGTCGCCAGGATGCGCGAGATGTAATAGCGGAACCATTTGCGCTTCACCTGAGCCCCTCCTCGCGCCACCCGGCTGCCGAAGATCAGGCGCAGCCGCGCCGCGTTTTGCTGGAGCTCCGCAAACTGAAATAGATAGGCCAGTTCCTCCAGCGGTACGGCCAGGTCCGCGTCCAGATAGCCGATCCACTCCGCCGGGATTTCCCGCTCCAGCGCGTGCCGCACGCCCGCCCGCACCGCGCCCGCCTTGCCCTGGTTTTCGCTCAGGCTGAGCACCTCCAAGCGGTCCGGCCGTTGCTGGGCGATATCCTCCAAGAGTTTGGCCGTGGCGTCCGTGCTCCCATCGTTCACGAAAAGAAAACGGACTCCGGGCCGCGAAAGGGCAAAGTCGAGGAACGCCTCCCCCCGCAGGCGGTCCGCCTCGTTGTAGCAAGGCACCACCATCAACACCGACGGCATCTCCATCCCCTCACTCAACGCGGGGGCACAGCCCGAAGCAAGCCTCTAGTGCGCCCCGAGCCGGTACGAGAGATATCGACATATCCTGATTGGTTGATCTATGGTTTTGGGATGGCCACGAAGCTGCGCTCCACCTGGACGGCCCTCTCCGACCCCACCCGCCTACGCCTTTGCGCCCTGCTGCGCGAGGAAGAGCTCTCGGTCGGCGAACTCCAGGACATCCTGCGCCTGGGCCAGTCCCGCATCAGCACCCACCTTGGCGTGCTCAAGGGCGCCGGGCTCGTCAGCCCGCGCCGCGAGGGCAAGCACACCTACTATTCCCTGGCCAACGCCGCCTCCAACGGCGCCCGGCCCGTGCTGGACGCCGCCTGGGCCACCCTGGACGAAATCCCCGAAGCCAAACGCGACGCCGCCGCGCTGCAAGTGGTCCTCGACAAACGCCGCGCCGCCACCCGCGAGTACTTCAACAAGGTCGCCGGTCGCCTGGGCAAAAGCTACTGCCCCGGGCGCTCCTGGCGGGAAGTGGGGCCCCTTCTCGCCCTGCTCGTCCCGGACGTGACCGTGGCCGACCTCGGCGCCGGGGAAGGCTGGCTCGTCCAGCTCCTCGCGCAGAACGCCCGCAAGGTCATCGCGGTCGACAACTCGCCCAAGATGGTCGCCTTTGCCAAGGCCGAGTTCTCCAAACGCAAAATCCGCAACGTCGAGTACCGCCTGGGCGACATCGCCCGGCCGCCGATCAAGCCCGCCAGCGTCGATCTCGCCATCCTCAGCCAGGCCCTCCACCACGCCGTCAAACCGCCGGAAGCCGTCGCCGCCGCCGCCCGCATCCTCAAACCAGGCGGGCGGGTCGTCATTCTCGACCTCAACCTCCACCACGTCGACAAGGCCCGCGAACTCTACGGCGACACCTGGCTCGGCTTTGCCGAGGCCGACCTGCGCCGCTGGCTGAAGGCCGCCGGGCTGTCCAAAATCAGCACCCAGCTCCTCGCGCCGGAGGACGACCCTCCGCACTTCCAACCGGTCCTGGCCACCGCGCGCAAGCCGTAGCGCTTTTTGCCAACTCCCGCCATGCCCGAAATCCTGCTTTCTCCCATCGACGCCACCGCCCAGGTGATGCGCGAATTGGAAGACCGCGGCCTCATCGTTCGCCTGGCGCCCAGCAACCACGAACTGCCCGCGCCTCCCGGCCAAACCAAAGGCACCGCCGTCTACCGGGCCGACGCCGCCTTCGGCCAGCACATGGTGCTCGCCGTCACCTGCAACGAGCCCCATCTCCGGCGCTTCGGCCACCACCTCGAGCGCGAGGAATTCCTCTTCATCGGCGACCCGGCGCGCGAGCCGCTTTACCTCACCTTCTTCCGGGGCCAACACCCCGAGCTGGCCCAGAAGGCGGCCGACGGCTCGCTCTGCGCCGGGGACTTCACCTGCCTGCGCGTCGCCTGGAACGATCCCGAAGCCAGCTTCTTTACCATGCAAGCCGGCGTGCCCCACGGCGAATGCACCCTGCGCGCCACCGACCGGCCGCCCTCCTTCTACGTCACCGAGTCCACCGGTATCACCACCGAAAAGACCGACCTGCGCGGCTTCACGCTCCGCATCCAAGGGCAGGCCGCGCCCTAATCCACGGACTCGTAGAGCCCTTCCCGCTCCACTAGGACCGGACGGATGACCTCGCGCCAAAGTCCGTACCCGGCACGCGACAGATGAAGCTGGTCCGGCGCGAAGAACTTCGGCTTCGGCTCGCCCTTGGCATCCAGCGTGGGCTTGGAGACATCAACCAACGTATGCCGCTCGCGGGTTGCGCAGACGCCTTCGATCTGGCGATTGAAGGATTTGACCCGGTCCCAGGTTTGCGGAAGCCGCGGCGCCAGCTTCAGCGTGAGGACGTACCAGCGCAGCTTGGGCAGCGCGCCTTGCATCCGGTCGAAGAGCATCTCCAAAAGCCCGAGGGCCCGCTTCGGCTCCACCCGGTCGGCTTCGATGTCGTTGCCGCCAAAGTAGAGCAAAATCGCCCGGGGCCGCAACGGCAGGATGACCCGGTCGGCAAAGTGCAGGGCGTCGTTGGCGTTGCTGCCGCCAAAGCCGCGGTTGATCACGGTGAGCGGCTCCAAATCCCGCTTGAGCCCTTCCCCCCAAAGGCGAAGCGTCGAGCTGCCGTAGCCCATCACAGCACCGGTGGGCAGGCTGCCCGATTGCGCTTCCCGCTCAAAACGGGCGATGTCATCCTCAAAACGGGCGGGATCGCGGTACATGCCGCGGGGATGATCGCTCATGCCCCGACCATGCCGCCTCAACCGCGCGTGTAAAGCCGGTGGGAGACGGGCTTGCGCTGCTGCGCGGTCAGTTCCGGCAGGCTGGGGAGCGCATCCCGGCGCTCGTCGGTCAGCTCGCGTTCCGCGAGGCGCTGGAGCGCGCGCCAGCGCGGCCAGGCTTCGTCCACGTGCCCGCCAACGATCTGCCGCAACAGGCTGCGCCATTCGATGAGCAAACGGTCGAGGTCACCGCGCTTGGCGTGCTCGCCCAAGGCTTCCTTGGGCACGAAGCCCTTCTCCCGCCACCGCCGCAGCAACTCACCGCCACCGGTGCCGTAGTTGACCGGCACGCCCGCGTCGAGAAAGCCCTCGTAGCTCAGCCGCCGGTACGTGCGCGCGCAGACCTCGGCCAGCCGCCCGGCGAAGCGGGACTCCTCCCCGGCGAAGCGCCCACCGGAGACCAAGTCGCCGAGATCAAAGACGAGCTCCTCGAGGTCGTAGCTTTTGTCCTCCACCCCGGCCAGAACACCCAGGCCCTCCGGACCCGTGAACTGGCACATCAACCGTCCGCGCCGGGTCAGCCGCAGTTGCTTGTCGACCATCCCCAGCCGGTTCCAGAGCCAGAGGAGGGTGGGCGCCGGGTCCAACTCGAGGCAGGTGGGCTGTTGCGCGCAGCTTACGCAATGGTTGGGCCGGTCGTCGCGCCGGGGGCGGCGCCCGCGCCGCGCACGCGGACGGCGCGGCCCTTCCTGGGCGCCGCGAAGGTCGCGACGCACCAGCCGGGCGCGGCCGGTGTCGGTGCGCACGCCGCAAGGCAGCTCGGCGTCGTCGACCGCGGTGAACTCGTTGCCCAGCGGCGCGGGCGCCTCCGTGAAGAGGCGGCGGCGGAAGTCCGGCGCGGCCTGGGCAGCGGCCTCCCCGGCCTCGAGACGCGCCAGCAGCGGCTGCCAGGGCAACGGCGCCGCCCGCCGCAAGCGCTCGGCCCGGGCCTGGCCTAGGCGGGGCGTGCGGTCGGTCACCAGCACGTAGCCGCGCTCGTCCAACCCGCGGCGCCCGGCCCGACCAAACATCTGCAGGAGGGCGGCCGGTTCCACCTCGCGGGGGAAGCCATCCACGTTGTACTGGGTGCCGGTCACCAGCACCGAGCGCAGGGAGAAGTTGATCCCCGCCGCCAGGCCCAGCGTGGCCACGACAACCCGTAGCTGCCCGGCCTTGGCCAGCGGCTCGATCACCCCCGCGCGCTGGGCGTAGCTGAGCCCACTGTGGTGGAACGCCACGCGCTGCGTGAGCAGGCGGGCCAACTCCGGCCCGGCGGCTTCCGCCTGCCCGCGGGTCAGCCCGAGCGGTTCCGGGCACGGGAGGTTGGCCGCGACGTCGCGCGCGATTTTCTCGGCCACCTTGCGGTGCGGGGCGAAAACAAGCACCGGCCCCAGGTCATCGCGGAGGGCGCCCTCCAGCACGCGGGTCCAGAAGTTGCCCGGCCGGTCGCGGGAACGGGAGCGCGGCTCCCGGCCGGGTGCGGCCTCTACCTCCTCGAGCGGAACCGGGCGCTGGTGCTGGTGGACGAGGTGCACGCGGCGGCCGAGGCGCTCGAGCCAGGCGGCCACGTCGCCCGGGTTGGCCACGCTGCCGCTCAGCAGCAGCAACTGGGTCCGCGCCGGCAGGGAGAGGATGACCCCCTCGTAGTGGTTGCCGCGGCGCTCGTCACCCAGCCACTGATACTCGTCCACCACATAAAGCGCCGCCTGAGCCGGGGATTGCTGCGCTTCGAGCGTGGCGACGACCAGCGGCGCGCCGGGCCGGTAGCTGAGGTCGCCGGTGGTGATGCCCACGTTCCAGCCCTTGCACTGCCACTCGGCGAACTTGTCGTTGGCCAGGGCGCGGGTGGGGACGGTGTAAATTGCCTGCCCGCGCAAGCGGTGCTGCTGGAAGTACTGCTCGAAGATGAAGGTCTTGCCCGCGCCGGTCGGGGCCTGGACCACCAGATCGCTGCCTTCGGACAAAGCGCGGATGGCCTCACTCTGCCAGGGGTCGGGCAGGGTGAGTTGCTGCAGGGCTTCGGCCAGGCGCAGGTCGCCGTTCATGTGCCAACTTAAACCCGCCTGCCCGGCTGTCATCCCCTTTGCCCGAAAGCGGCGTATTCAATCCGACCGCAGGGGCCACCGGCGGACGCAGAAAAATCCGGGCTGGCGGTTGCAACCGGCGACGGGAGCGCGCACTGTTCTCCCCGTGCCGCTCCCCTACTGGTTCCTCGCCTCGCTTGGCCTGCACGCACTTGCCTTTGGCGGCTGGCTGCTGCTGGCGCCGGCCACACCGCCGCGCGCGGGTGTCGAGTCCGGCCCCAGCACGATGGTGATCCGGGCGATCCTTTCCGCGCCCGAGCGGAAGGAGGCCCTTACCAAAGCCGAGGCCGAAGCCCCGCCCGTCGTGGCCCAGTCGCTCCTGGCGGCCGCCGCCGAACCGGCCGATCCGACCGAGCAAGCCCAGCCCGCCCCGCCGTCCCCGGCTCCGCCCCTGCCCAGCAGCGAGCAAACCGGCGCCATCCACGACCGCCCGGCTGCTGTCATCGTCAACCCCGCGCCGCGCTACCCGGAGGCGGCCCGGCGGGCCCGGCTCCAGGGCACCGTGGAAGTGCGCTTGCGGATCGACGCCCGCGGTAACGTGACCGGTGCGGAGCTGGTGCGCTCTTCCGGCCACCTTTCGCTCGACCGTGCCGCCTTGGACGCGTCCAGCGAGTGGCGCTTCGAGCCCGCGCGGCGGGCCGGGCTCGCGGTCGAGTCCCAGGCCCGGCAACGCTTTGTCTTCGAGCTGCGGTGACGGGCGGCCGCGCCGGCGAGCGCGGCGTTGCACTTAGTGTTGGACGATCTGGATGCCGGTGACCCCGGTCCAACCGCCCCAGGTGTTGTCCCAGGTCAGAGTGAAGTCCTGGCCCCGTTGGTGGCCAAACTGAACGTAGTTCATGTTCTTGGCCATCTTGGCGTTGACCGCTTTGGAAAGGGAGAATTTGCCCTCGTTCCAGGAGACCTCGTAAAAGTAGGAGGGCTCCGGCCCGACGTGTCCGGAGTCGGAGGAAATCTCAATCTTGCCCTTGCCGCGGTTCGGCCCGCCATTGGTGAAGACAAACACCCGGTAGCGCTTGTAGGGGACGCCGGTGACGGTAATCTGGCCGCCGCCGCGCAGCGCGCCCCGCTGCAGGCGCAGGTAGTTGCCGCGGAAACCCCAATGCTCGGCAAAGTCGATGCCGGACTTGGCGTCGCCGTCCGTTTTCCAGGTCACCGTCATCCCGTTGACGAGCTTGCCGTCGGCGCCCTTGGGATCGGAGAGCGAGCCGCTGGAGCCTTGGAGGTTGTTCCAGTTTTCCTGGCGGGCGTGGGGGGCGCCGGCCACGCCGTCGGGCAGCATGTCGGAGTCCTCCTTGCCGGGCACGGCAAAGTTGAGGCCGACGGCTTGCAGGCCCTCCGTTGCCGTGTGGCGCTCGGAGTAGGGCTTGTAGTCGGTCTTTTCCTTGGCAAAGACACGCACGTAGTCGATCCACATGTCGGTGCCGTTCTCGTACCGGCGCAGGTCAATCGGCCAGCCGCTGATGCCGCCGATCGCCAGGTTTACCAGAAAGTAGTGGGGCGTTTCGGCCGAGACGTTGTTGGTCGGGTGGCGCTGCACCTCGATGTCGTCGAAGTAGTAAACGGTATCCTCAAGGCCGACGTAGACCGCGTAGGTGTGGAAGGTGGTGGACCAGTAACTCTTGCCGCCCAATTCCATCATCGGGGGGCGGGTGGAGACGCCCTTCTTCTTGGAGCCGTCCGGGTTCTTCTGGCGCCAAAAATGGCTGACGATGGAATAGCCGGGATGGTTGGGGTTGCCCTTGCCCATGCCGCCGTAGGCTTCCACGATGTCGAGCTCGTCGGTGCCGCGCTTGTCTTCCCAACTGGTCAGGGTCCAGAAAGCCGGCCAGGTGCCGATCGCGCTCTGCGCGGTGAAGCGGCACTCGAAGTAAGCCGGCGCCTTGGCCCAGACGCCCTTGCCCTCGTGGTTGACCGAAGCAATGATGCCGCTGCGGCCCTTGGGGCTGTCCTTGTCCTTGCGGGCCTTAATTCGGAGCCAGTCGCCGCGCTGTTCAAAGGGGCGGCCGTCCTCCAGCATGGTGAACTGCCAGCCGCTGAAGTCGCCGCCGCGGGGTTTGTGCGACATGAAAGTGGTGCCCTGCCCGTCCTTGGAGATGGAAGGCGGCCCCTCCTTGAAGTCCTCCTCGAAGATGAGCTGGAGCCCCTCCTGCTTCACGATGGGCGGAATATGGTCGCCGGCGCCCTGGTTCCATTTGACGCCGCCGGTGTTGAAGAGCTGGAGCTCGAAGATGTCCTTCTTGCCCGCCTCGTTGTTGGCGAAGATGCGCACGTTCATCGGGCCGTTGGGGAAGTCGTCCGCGTTGAAGGTGAATTCGCCGCGCCCACCGATCAGGGTCATGCCGTCGGGCGTTAGATTAACGTCGTGGCCCCACTCGCTCGGGTTTTCCTTGGTGGGCTGGCGCCAACAGTAGGCGTTGGCCCGTTCCATGCCCTTGGCCGTGAACTTAACGGTGACCTCGCCCTTCACGTCCGAGCGCAGCGGCGGCTCGGTAACACGGATGGCCTGGATCCAATTTTCGGCGTCCTTCTTTTCCTGACCGTAGTTGAATTCGTGGTAACCGGTGGCCTCGAGTTTTTCCTTTTTCTCTTGGTCGACCTGGGCGCTGGCCGGTAGCCCACCCAGGGCAAAGGCGGTGACGAGGACGGTGAATACGGAGCGACGAAGTGGGGAAGTGATATGGAGTGTCATAAGCGGACCTAGAACAAAGCACATCATTAGAGCTTTGGAAGCAGATGCGTCCGAAATTTTCCGCAACCGTTGCGCGAATCGCAGAGCGCCCGTCCGCGGGCGGACGGGGCGGTTCGCGGAAGCGAGCGTTCCATGCTGCACAAAGTTGGGGTGAGAGGGAGAGTGGCTGTCATGAGAGAGAGGAGTTGAGCGCGGTTTCCAAAGCGGCTGGCACAAAGCCATCGTTGCGGAGTGGCTCAACTCGTAAAAGATCGCATTGTTTAGTTCTTTTGTCAATAGAAAAATAAATTTGATCTTTTTTAGAGGTATTTATCTCGATATTAGCAATACTATTTGTATACATATTATCTTTTTTACTGCCATATTTTTGCCAAGCAACCTTCCGCCGCTGGGAGATGCCGACCGCTAGCTCCGGCGGCTACCGGATTGTCACGCATCGGAATCGACGTTCCGCCGCTGAGACTGCCCCGGGATCGCATGGTCGAGCAGAAGCTCAGATCCCATCCCGTGTCCGTCCGTTGGCTGAGGCGGGCAAGGGAGGCCTAGCCGCCGGCATCGCCCGCCCGACCACGCTTCGCGCCTTCCAGCCCGCTCTACTTCACGTAGGCGTCGGCCAGCTCCAGCTTGCCCTGGTTGGGCTTATTCGGGTTTTGGCCGCCGCGCCCGACCACGGTCAGGTTCAGGGACTTGATCGGGAAGTGGATTTTGCCGTCGTTGGCGCCGCCCCAACCCTCAAACTTGCCGGTCAGCGGCACTTTCACTTCCTCCCATTCGTTCAGGCCCTTGATGCGCAGTTTGCTGATCAGGGTCTGCCCGGTGGCGTCCTTCATGCGCACGGTCATGCTGGTGGGGACGTCGGCGCGCGCGGCGAAGAAGAGGGCGTCGGAGCCTTTGGCGATGTTGGCCTTGACCACGTTGTTGAGCACGTGCATGCCGTTGCCGGCGGCGGAGAAGTCGTAGTCGATGGCGAGCACGTCCTTGCCCCCGTCCTGGGTGAAGGCCTCTTTGACCTTGGCGCCCTTGGCCGGGTTAAACTTCCAGCCCGCCGCCTGCGTAAAGAGACCGAGCGCCTTGCCCCCGGCCTCCTCCGGTGTCTTCGCCACGATCAGGCCTTCCGGCAACTGGAGCGTGCCGGGCACCATCTTGGCGCCCGTGGGATTGACCCCGGCCGGCAGGTCGACGTAGACGACCGAGGGGGCCAGGTCGAGCGTGAGCGGACCCGCGGCCGACTTGGAGGCGTTGCCGTAGATGTCGGTGAGGGTAACCGGGCCAGTGACGCCTTCCACCGTGACGCTGTGCTTGCGCGCGTCGGTGGGCAGGCCACCCGGCGCGGGCGCGGTCCAGGCCACCAACTTCTGCGTGCCGTCCTCTTTCTTGAACAGGAGCAGATAGTCCAGCTCGTAATCGGCCTCCACCCGGCGGTCGTAGGTAAAGCCCTTCATCTGCTCGAGCATGACGCGGGCGGCCTTGTTGGCCGGGCGCTTGACCATGTCGCCGGCGATGCCGAACTTTTCGCCGTCGAACTCGTACCAGATCTCCAGGCGGATGCCGCACATCTGGTCGATCATGAACTGGCGCACCAAGTTCCAGGCCTGGAAGACCTCGGCCTGGTCGGTCGGGCCGCCGGACCAGCCCTCGTCGGCAAAGGCGCCGCCGGTGGTCTTGCCGATGGAGAAGCCGCGCTCGGTCTGCAGCATGGGCATGTCCGGATGGCCGTACTTTTTGAGCAGGTTGCGGGTGATGTCGTGACCGGCCTTGAATTCCTCCGGCGTGCGCACGCCGTAGGGGTGCACCGACCAGCCGCTGATGCCGGTCTCCAGGATGCCCTTCTGGAAGCAGAGTTCCGTCCACTCGTAGCTGGGCTGCCAGTAGTTGGAGACGGAGCCGGCCATGATAAATTCGTCCGGCGCCACTTTGTTGACCTCCTCCATGCAGGCTTTGACCAGGTTGGTGTATTCGGTGGCGAACTCGTCGCCGTTGGCCTTGCCGTCCTTGTGCCAGAAGGTGCGCACGTTGGGCTCGTTCCAGATTTCAAAGAGGATGCCCTGCCCTTTGTAGTGCTCGACGGTGGCGGCGACAAACTTGGCGAAGGCGCGGCGGTTGGACTCCTTGCGGAACATGATGGCGCCGGTGCCGCCGTAGAGCTTGTTGCCGCCGAAGAAGACCAGCAGCGGCTTGAGCCCCAGCTTGCGAGCGTGAGCCAGCTCCTGGTCCCAGCCGGAGAAGTCGTACTTGCCCTTTTCGCTCTCCACCACGCGCCAGTAGATACCGCGGCGGAAGGCCCGGAAGCCCATGGCGTGGACTTCGTCCAGGGTCTTGGTGTTCCAGTTATGGGTCTTGAGGTTGATGCCGAAGGGCGCGTTGAGCGTGCGGCTGGGCAGCACGTTGTTGGGGTCGTACTTGCTTTCCTGCGCCGTGGCGGGCAGCGCCAGGGCGGCCAGGCCGAGGGCGGCGATGAAACTTCTGATCGGGATCATGGGTGGGGTGATGAGTGAGTTCCCGGCCGGGGGGCGCGAGGGGCTCTTCGGGTTGGGGTGATGGGCGGTGAGTGGCCGGGACAAGGCCCGGCTGGGAAGTGTGAACCCAGCACTGCGGAAAAAGTAGCGTTCCAGGATATCAATTCCTTGGCAACACCGGGGGCTGCTCTCTTGGCGCCATTCTGTTGGCCCTGACCGACATACCGAGCAGCGATGGTGGGCGGTACTGGGTTCGAACCAGTGACCTCTCGCGTGTGAAGCGAGCGCTCTACCGCTAAGCTAACCGCCCAAAACGCCGTCGCCCAACCAGCACAACCAGTTGACGCGGGCCTCCGAATATGCGGATTCCGGCGCGGCGGAGCAAGGCTTTTCGCGGCGGGGGA
>JBCDLL010000013.1:0-62723 GCA_038745425.1 Verrucomicrobiota bacterium
ATCGCCTCCCGGGTTGGGCCCAGTCTGGGCTGTTCCATCGGCGTGGCGCCCAACGCGCTCCTGGCCAAGATCGCTTCCAAACTGGAGAAGCCCAATGGCTTGACCCTGCTGCGCGAGGAGGATTTGCCGGAGCGCCTTTACACCCTTGAGCTGAAGGGCATTCATGGCATTGGCGACCGAATGGCCACGCGCCTGCACCGCGCCGGCGTCCACACCGTGCGCCAGCTTTACGCCCAGGACGAAGCCGCCATGTACCGGCTTTGGGGCAGCGTCGAGGGCGCGCGGATGTACCATCGCCTGCGCGGTGCCGAGGTCCACGAAAAGCCCACCAGCCGCTCGGTGGTGGGGCACTCCCACGTGCTGGCGCCGGAGATGCGCCACGCCGCCGGCGTTCACGCCGTGCTCCACCGGCTGCTGCAGAAGGCGGCGGCGCGGCTGCGGCGCCTAGGCCACCTGGCCGGGGCGATGCGCCTGGGCGTGCGCTACCGCGACCGCCGTGCGGACGGCGAACGGGAGACCACCCAATGGGAGGACGGCTTGCGCTTCCAGCACACCCAGGACACGCTTGAACTGATGCGCCGGCTGGAAGAGCTCTGGCGCCGCTGCCCTACCCCCCGGGGTGATTCCCGGACGCCCACACAGGTGTCTGTCAGCCTCCACCACTTGGCCGCGCGGGATAACTGGACTCCCTCCCTCTTTGGCTGGGACGGCGAGAAGCGCCGCCGCCTCAACGCCGCCGTCGACGCGCTTAACGAGCAGTTCGGCCGCAACACCGTCTACTACTCCGGCGCCCATGGAGCCGTCCAGGTGGGCGCCGCGCCCACCCGCATCGCCTTCCACCACGTGCCGGATTCGCTGCGGGATTGAGCAGGTCTCGGATCCGTTTTTTTGTTCGCAGATTACGCAGATTTTTGGGATGGGTTTCCGGTCGGCGCGAAGTGTCGGTAACCGTGATGCCCCTCGACGGTGCTCCCACCGTCAGCGCTTGGTTTTGGGTTCCGCCGCTGGGCTCAGCGGCGGCTACCGGTAAAAAGCCGGACCGATTCATAGAAGGCCGCGCCAACCAGCGGAGGGCGGAGCTCCTGCTCCGCCGCGCTCCCACCATCAGAATTTGGGTATTGGTTCCGCCGCTGGGCTCAGCGGCGGCTACCGGCAAAAAGCCGGACCGATTCATAGAAGGCCACGCCAACCGGCGGAGGGCGGAGCTCCTGCTCCGCCGCGCGCAAGCGGGGAACGCGCGGGCAAACCCGATCCGGTCAACTCTTCCTCCGCGTTGCCAATTTTGCCCGAAGCCGTATAACGGAGAGGATGTCGTCCACCGCTCTCGAAGCCGTCAAGATTTCCGGACGCATGCAGGCAGCCCTGGCGGCGGGGATTTTCGTTCTGGCGCTGCTGTTGGCGGCCTACACCCAGAATGCGTGGGAGGACTGGTACATCACCTACCGCGCCAGCCAGAATCTGGCGGCGGGCGAGGGGTTGGTCTTCCAACCGGGCGAGCGCGTGCATTCCTTTACCTCGCCGCTGGGCGTGCTCATTCCGGCGGGCATCGCGGCGGCGGTGGGGCCGGCCACCGATGTCGGCGTGGTTCTCTGGATTTTTCGCGTCGTCTGCGCGCTGGTGCTGGCGGGCACGCTGGTGGTGTTGGCACGGTTGGGGGTACGGTTGGAATTGGCGTTCTGGCCGATGCTGCTGTTGCTGGGCGCGTTCTGTCTGGATCTCAAAACCGTCCTATTCAGCGTCAATGGCATGGAGACCGCCTACATGCTGGCGGGCGTGGCGCTGACGCTGCTGGCCTTCCGGGACCTGAGCCGGCGGCGCTTTTGGCAACTGGGCGTGGCTTGGGCGCTGCTGATGTGGGTGCGCCCGGACGGCTGCGTTTACATCGGCGCGCTCAGCCTGGGGCTGCTGCTTTTTGGCTGGCGCAACGCGCATATCCAATCGCGGGCCGAGCTGCTGCGCTGTCTGGTGCTGGCCGGGTTGGTCACCACGGTGCTCTATCTGCCGTGGTTCCTCTGGGCGTGGTGGTTTTACGGTTCGCCGGTGCCGCACACCATCCTGGCCAAGGGCTCGATGCACGACGCCGCGCCTTGGGCCAACCGCCTCATCGACATGCTGCGCTTCCCGGTCATCAGCCTGTACGTGCCGGTCTCGCTCGACGCCATGTACCTGCCGCCCGAGGCGGTCGCCTTCGGCGGCTGGCATCCGGCCGTGCTTTGGGTCAGCAAGCTTCTCTCGTGGATCGCCGCCTTTTACTGGCTGATGCCGCGCTCCGACGCCTGGTCGCGCGGGGTCTCCTTCGGCCTCTTTTTGCTTAACCTTTATTTCTGCTTTGTGATGAACACGCTCTACCCCTGGTACATCCCGCCGGGGACGATGCTGACCACCTTGGTCCTGGCGCTCATCCTGCAGCGGGCGCTGGCCTTTTTTGCGAGCCGGGAGAACCGGCCCGGGCCGCTGATGCTGCGCGGGGCGGTGGTGGCGTTTCTCGTTTATCTCGGCGGGCTCTTCGCTGCCGGGGCCTACCATACCCACTGGCGGCAGTTTCTGATCGAGGACGGCCTGCGCCGCGAGCTGGGCGTTTGGCTAAACGAGAATTCCCCCACCGGCCAGGAGACTGTTTTTATCGAGTGTCTTGGTTACGTCGGGTATTTCTCCCAGCTCAAAATGCTGGACTGGCCGGGGCTGTCGTCGCCCGAGGTGGTGGCCGCGCGCAAGAAGCACCAGACCGAGAAGTGGGAAACGCTCATCCGCGAGCTGCAGCCGGACTGGGTGGTGCTGCGCGACCACGAGGCCGATTTCATCTCCAGCCGAGACCCCGGCCTGCTGCAGGGTCCCTACCGTGAGGTGAAGCGCTTCGACCGCGAGCCGGACGTGGAGGCGCTGCCCTGGATGCCGGGGCGGATGTACTTCATCCTCGACGACACCTTCGTCGTTTACCAGCGCGCGGGCGAGGTGGCACCGCCCGTCCCGCCGCCTTCGTCCGCCGATGGGTCCGCGGGAGGCTGAGGCGAGAGTACCCGGTAGGCGCGCAAGCCCATGCCGTGCTGATCGGTTCCGGGCGTGAGGTAGAAGAACTCCGCCACTAGCTCGGCCCGGGTGGGATCGGCAACCAGACGCCGCCACGTACCGAGGATCGGCTTCTGCGGCCAAGGGTGTTCCAGAATCAGCAGGTCCCCGGCGCGGAGCCGGCCAGCGAGGTCCGTGACGTAGGCGAGGCGGTTCTCCCAGGTGGACCCGTAGTCCGGGGCAACGACGCGCAGGCGTTCCTCCGGGAAGCGGCCATGGGCCTCCATCCAGAGTTGCGGCGGGAGGACCACCCGGGCGCCGCTCTCCAGCGGCAGCTTGTCCAGGAAGTCCCCGGCCATCGCGCCGAAGTCTGGCCGCCCGGCGCTCCACCAGAGCCCGCCGCGCGCCGGCAGGAAGAGCCCGTGCAGCGCCAGGACTGCCACCAGGACCAGCGCGGCCAACCGCTGGCGCCGTGCCGTGAGCTTTGCCAGCAAGTGGGCCGCCAGCGAAAGGCTCAAGGCCACGACGAGCGGTAGGGTGATGAGGTAGTAGAAGAAATTGTGGAAAGCCTGCTGCGCCAGGAGACTGACGGCGAGGAGCAGGCCGGAGAGCAGCGCGGTGTCGTCGCCGGTCAGCGCGGGCCAAAGCGTGCGCACTCCCCAGTGGTGGATAAACCGGCGGGCGGTTTCGGCCAGGGCGGCGGCCGCCAGCAGCGCGGGCAGGTAGGTCGGCGCGTAGAAGTTGAGCGTGGAGAGGAAGGTGCCGCCGAAGGAATAGCTGCGCGTGTTCATGCTGGCGTGCTCGAAGAGCTGGCCCCAGCCGTTCGGGTGGAATTGAAACCAGCCAGCTAGGGCCAGGCTGCCGGCGACGCTCGCGGCCAGCGCGCCCGCCAGCAAGCCGCGCCGGGCCGGGTGCCGCATCCACGCGCCGATCAGGGCCAGGTTGATGAGGGCGGCCAGGGGCAGGGCGACGGGGTGCATCAGCGGCAGGAGGAAGCTGCCCGCCACAAGCAGGACCGCGCCGAGCGTTTGCTTGTCGTCCTTCGCCAGCACCTGCCGGTAGCCGAGCAGCAGCGCGGTGAGGACAAGCGCGGCCAGGCACTCGCCCCGCAGGTCGAGCAGGGATTCGAACAAAGCGCGGTCGAAGAGCACCAGCGCCAGGGCGGCCAGCGCCCACCAGTTGGCGGCGTGGTTGTCGGCGAACCCCCGCGCCAGCCAGGCGGTCGCCAGGGCGAGCAGCAGCCAGGAAGCCGTCAGCAGCAGCGTGTACGCCCAGGCGGCGGGCGGCAGCAGCGGGGTGGCAAAGCTCCAGAGGATGAAGGCTCCGGGCCAGTGGATCGCCCAGGTGGTGTCGGCATTGTTCCAGGCGCCGAGCAGGGGAAAGTGCAGGTCCAGCGGCCAGCGGGCGTAGCCGATCGAAGCGCCGTAGGTCCAGCTGTCGACCGAGCGGACCCGGAATGGGCCCAGCCCGATCCAGGCCAGCGGCAGCCAGACGGTGATCAGAATCAGGCCCGCGAGCTTCGGCTTCCAGTTTCCCATCGGGCCATTGTTGGCGGGCGCGGGCCGGCGCGCAAGCCGGAGCTTGCCGGCGCGCGGCGCTAGTGTGCTGAGTCCTAAGTTTCACGACGATCTCCTCGGTCCTTTTGGCCCTGCCCGGCGTTGTTCCTCAGTCGCCTATTGCCTCCGATAGGCTCCTTCCTCACGCCTGGTTCAGGTCCAAAACTCCTTTCGGATCTAATCACGCTACTTAAGACTCAGCACACTAGAGGAAGTACTCGAAGTTCTCCTCGCGGCGCTGTTCCTTGTTGATGCGGAAGATGTGCGCCGGGCAGACCCACGGCTCCAGCCGCACGTAGTTGCGCGCGCCGCGCCAGAGGTAGCGCCCGTCGGCCAGCAGATCCTTGACCAGATAAGGCGCGGTGTCGCCCAGGCCCAGCTCGCCGGTCGGTACGTTGACGAAGCCGGCCTGCGCGCTGCGGGGGTCGAGGTTGACGACGCAGAGGATCAGGTTTTGCCGGTCGTCGCTGTACTTGGCGTAGGCGAGCAGGGCGGGGTTGTCGGTCGGGGCAAAGAGGATGTTGTTGGTCTGCTGCAGGGCCGGGTTCTGGCGGCGGATCTTGTTGATTTGCGCCATGATTTCCTTGAGGTTGCCGGGACGGTCCCAGTCCCACCAGCGCAGCTCGTACTTTTCGTTGTTGAGCAGCTCCTCCTTGCCCTCCATGCCCTCGGCTTCGCACAGTTCGTAGACCGGGCCGTACAAGCCGTAGTTGGAGCTGAGCGTCGCGGCCAGCACCAGCCGGGTGATGAAGGCCGGCCGCCCGTCGTAGCGCAGGGTGGGCGGGTGGATGTCCGGCGTGTTCGGCCAGAAGTTGGGGCGGAACTGGTCCTTGACCTCCGTTTTGGTCAGCTCTTCCACGTAGGCGGTCAGGTCCTCCACGCCGTGGCGCCAGGTAAAGTAGGTGTAGCCCCAGGTGAAGCCGACCTTGCCCAGCCGGTACATGACGTGCGGGCGGGTGAAGGCCTCGGCTAGCAGGAGCACGTCCGGGTGCTTGGCCTTGAGGTCGGCGATGAGCCAGCGCCAGAATTCGAGCGGCTTGGTGTGCGGGTTGTCGACCCGGAAGATTTTCACGCCCTGCTCCACCCAGTGCTCAAAGACGCTGCGCAGTTCCAGCCAGAGGTTTTCCCAGTCTTCGGTCTCGAAGTTGAGCGGCAGCACGTCCTGGTACTTTTTGGGCGGATTTTCCGCGTACTGGACGGTGCCGTCCGCGCGCCACTTGAACCACTGCGGGTGCTCCTTGACGTAGGGGTGGTCGGGAGAGCATTGGAAGGCGATGTCGAGCGCGACCTCCAGCCCGTTTTTCTCCGCTTCTTGCACAAAACGGCGGAAGTCCGCCAGCGTGCCGAGCTGTGGGTGGATCGCCTTATGGCCGCCTTCGGCCGCGCCGATCGCCCAAGGGCTACCGACGTCGTCGGGTGCGGCCTCCAGGCGATTGTTTTTGCCTTTGCGGTGAGCGGTGCCGATCGGATGGACCGGCGGCAGGTAGACGGTGTCGAAGCCGAGTCGGGCAATCTCCGGGAGGATGCGCGCGGCCGTCTGGAAGGTGCCGTGCTCGCCGGGTTGCTCGCCCCAACTGCGGGGGAAAAACTCGTACCAGGCGCTGCAGCGGGCTTTTTCGCGCTCCACCAGCAGCGGATACGCCTGGCTACGCGTGGCCAGCGAACGGTCCGGGTAGCGCTCGGCCAGGAGCTGGAGCCCGGGGTTGAGCGCCAGCTCCGCGCGCTCACGTTCGCTGCGATTCACGTCAACGAGGCTTTCCGCCGCGCCTTCCAAGGCCTTGGCGTCGGCCGCACCCCCGGCGGTGGCGGCGCGCTGCGCGGTCTCGCGCAGCAGCTCGCGTCCCGCCAGCAGTTCGACGTGGACCTCGGCGCCGCCTTCCACCTTCTTTTGCAGGCCGTGGCGCCAGCTTTCAAAGTGGTCCATCCACGCTTCGATCTGGAATTCGTGGAAGCCCTCGGCCACCACGGCGAAGCGGGCCCCCCATTGATCGTTTTCCTTGAACTCAAGGGGAATCTCGTCCCACGCGTTGGCCTGGGCCGGCCGGTGGCGCAGGAGGGCGCGAATCTGATCATGCCCGTCGCCAAACACCGCGGCGGTCACCTCCACGGTGTCGCCAACGATGCGCTTGACCGGGAACTCGCCCCCGTCGATGGCGGGTGCCACATGCTCGATCACGATGCGGCGGCGCCCAGTGAGCTCGGCTGGCGGGAGCGCCACAAGCGGGGTTGCCAAGCCGGGCTCGGCCTTCTTGGAAGAGGCCTTCTTCTCCGCCTTGGCGGCTTTCCGTTCAATTTTCTCCTGCTTGAGGGTGGGAGCGCTGTGTCCGCGGACTTCGGCGGTAGGCACCGGAGTTTCGAGCGGGCGGGCGGGTTGGGCGGTTTTGCGGGAGCGGGGCATGGAGAGATCGGGGAGTGGGGTGGCGAGACCCGCGCTCGGCGGGATTCCCCTTACTGACCGCATTTCGGCGGTGCTGTCAAGCGAGGTGATGCCGTCCCCGTCCGAGGCCGCCGCGCTCGGCGAAGACCGTCCGGCCGGGGCCGGAGGCGCCGCGGCGACAGAACCGCTCGGGTCGGGACACTGGGGCGGCCAGCCAGGTTTTTTCTCAATTTTCATGCGCCCATTCTACCCCGTTTTTTTCGCCCTCCGTTAGTCTTAGGTGTGTTAGGTGTGCTAGGTGCGCTAAAAAGTTTCAGGAAATCGCCGGATTCGCCGGTTTTTGGGGTACAAAGGCGTTGAGGGATAGGGGATAAGGCAGAAGGGATCGAGGCACCGAGGCACAGAGGCGCGGAGGCACGGAGGCGCGGAGGGATCAGAAGACGCGAAGCGTGGTAGGGCGGGCAGTCCCTTGCCCGCCTCACAAAGCCGGACGGGAAGCGCTTTCCGCCGCCGGGACGTGGGCGGCTACCGGGCACACGGCAACGCCAAGCCAGCGGAGGGCGGAGGACTTAGCAGTCGGCAGCCCGCTCCGCCGCGGGCCTTTTTCCCGTTTCTGACGGCGGCGGAGGACCCGGCGGTCGGCACACCCGCCCTCCGTTTGTGGTCGTTTCCCGAAAACCGATGCGTTCCGCCCTTGAGCTCCCAAATTTAGAATCGCGCTGGATGATCGCCGTGGGCTAAGGTTTTGCCCGGTCATGAAAGCAATGCTCCGCAAACTCGCGCCGCCTTTCGTCCGGACGACCTACCGCAACTTGAAGCGCCGGTGGCAGAACAACCGCAACCGCAACCGTACAACGGAGGAAGTCTTTACCGAGATTTACACGACCAACGCCTGGAATCCGACCGCGGGAAAGGAGACCGATTTTAACTCCGGCGAAGGTTCGCGATCCGAATCGATCACGCGTTCCTACGTCGCCTGCATCACGCGTTTGAGCGACGAGCTCGGTTTTCGCGGCGCGCGTTTTGTGGACATTGGTTGCGGGGACATGGAAGTGGGGCGGCACCTCCTGCCGCTGGCCGGCGACTACGTCGGGGTCGATATTGTCGAGCCGCTGCTGGAGCAGCTTCGCGCCAAGTACGCATCGCCGACGGTGCGCTTCGAGAAGCATAACGTCATCGAAGATCCGTTGCCGGAGGGCGACGTCTGCTTTGTCCGGCAGGTGTTTCAGCACCTTGCCAACGACCAGATCGTCCAAATCCTGCCCAAGCTCTCGGCCTACCGATTTGTTTTCATTAGCGAACACCTGCCCACCGACCGGGAGGATTTTACGCCCAACCTGGATAAGCCGCATGGCGGCGACATCCGCCTGTACAAGAAATCCGGGGTGGTGGTAACAGAGCCGCCTTTTTCCCTCCCCAAGGATAAGACCGAGGTGGTGCTGGATGTACCCGGCCACGGCTTTGAGGGCATGAGCGACGCCGGCCGGATTGAAACGATCCTGTACCGGCCTCGGGGCTGACCCCTAGTCCCGCCAAAGCGCCCGGAGCCAAAAGGGCGCGGCCAGGGCGGCCGCAAACAGGGCAATGACCGCGGGCGCCAGGCTTTCTCCCGGGAGGTGGAAGAGGAGCTTGCCCACGCCGAAGAGCGCGCCGAAGAGGCTGACCGCCGCCAGCGCCGTGTGCCCGGCCTGGACCCAGAAGCGGCGGCGCGACGCGGCCGCATCGCGCTGGTTGCAGAGCCGCGCGGTTTGGCCCCACCAGCCGACCGGCTGGACCTTGAGGTAGAAGCTTTTGAGCGTCTCGGCGTCGGTCCGGCCGAGGAAGGTGCCGGCGACGGCGGCGGTGGTGCTGGCCACGGCCATCGCCAGCATGCGCAGCCAGTCCTGTTCGAGATTGTAGAAGATGACGGGCGCGGCGGCCAGCGAGACGACGATGGCGAAAAGCTCCGACCAGAGGTTGATCCGTTCCCAGAGCCAGCGGGCGACGAGGACAAAGCCCATGCCCGCGCCAAAGATGAGCGAGATGGTCCAGGCCTGTTGGATGGAGCCGAGCTGGGTCATGATTGCCAGGGCGATGCCGATGATGAGGAGGTTGGAGAGCCGCGCCACCCAGACGAGCTCGCGGTCGCCCGCGCGGCGGTCGCGCAGCCGCTCGCACCAGATACGCTTGTAGAGGTCGTTGCTCCAGTAGCCCGCGCCCCAGTTCAGGTGGCTGTCCAGCGTGGAGGCCAGCGCCGCCAGCATCGCGGTAAGCATGATGCCCCGCACTCCCCAGGGCAGATACAGGTCGATGCCTTCCACGAATTTCATCTCCCAGTAGGCTTCGTGCGAAAGGTGCGTGGGCGGCAAATCGCCAGTATGCGTTCCACCGATTGGCAGATCGGACAGAACCAGTAAGCTGACGCCAATGATAAGCCATAAGATGCTGCGCAGGAAAATCTGCATCCAGGCAAAGAGCACGCCGGCGCGTTTGGCGTCGCCGTCGCTCCGACAGGCCATGCTGCGCTGGGCCAGGTAGCCGGTGCCGTCGCTGTTGATCTGGAAAAACCACTGCAGCCCTATGAGGGTGAGGAATGGAAACAGCACGTTTCCCCAGATGCCCAGGTTGGGATCAAAGACGGAACTGAAACTGCGGTTAGGGAGGAAATCTAGGTTATCGTGGAGAATCCATTCCCGGTTTTTTTCAATCGCCAGTTGCTGGATTCCCTCTATTCCTCCCACCGCCCACCAGACAAAGCCTGCATACAACGCAGTGCCCACCATCATGAAGATGAACTGGCCGACATCGGTGTTGACGACGGCACGGAGGCCGCCGGTGGTGGAATAGAGCGCCACGAAAACCAGCAGCAGGCCAAGCGAAAGCATGTTGCTCGCGGTGACGAGCGGGACGGACGGGTCGCCTTCGGGCAGCATCGTCAGGTTAAACCCGCCGAAGGCCGCCAGTTGCACCAGCGGGGAGAGCGCTTCCGGTCCGAGCCATTGGTGCCAGGGCAGGAAGACCTCGCAGATGCGCACGGCGGCAAAAAGGACCATCGCCAGGACAACGCAGTTGAAGACCGTGCCGTAGTAGATCGCCTTCGCCCCGCGCAGCCAGAGCGCGCCCGGGCCGCTGTAACGGATCTCCGTCAGTTCCGCGTCGGTCAGTACGCCGGCGCGGCGCCACATCCGCGCAAAGATGAAGCCCATCATGAGGAACGCCAGCCCGTAGACCCAGAAGCGCCAGACGCTGCTGATGCCGTAAACCGCGATCAGCCCGGTGACGACCAGCGGGGTGTCGGCCGCAAACTGCGTGGCCGCCATGCTGGTGCCGGCCTTCCAGCCGGGCAGGCTGCGCCCGGCCAGAAAGTATTCCTCCAGGTTCTTGCCCGCCTGGCGTCGCGCCCGCAGGCCGCTGGCCACCGCGTAAACGACGAAGGCCAGCAGGATGGCGAGATCGACGGCGGGGCCCAGCATGCGTCCAGTCAACCCGCGCAGGCCCCGCGGCGGAAGGGAAAAATCCGGAGGAAGGCGATCCGCTCTGGACCCTCCCGCCGTTTCAGAAGGTAGCCATTCTGGACGGAGGGCGGTGCTTCTGCTCCGCCACTGCCAGCCGGACGGGGAATGTGGTCGAGCGGAAGCTCGACCCTCCGGTGGGTTCGGTATCCGCCGCCGCCCGCCTTACGTATAGTGCAGCTGGGCGCTGGCGGTGACGTCGGCCGAGCTGACCACCCGCAGCCAGTGCGCGCTGAAGCCGGCCGGGAAGACGAGCGCCTCGTAGCCCTTGGCGCCGACCTCCACCTGCCGGTAGCGGTGGTACTTGCCGTCGCCCTGGAAGTCGATTTCCACGTCGAAGGTCACGGTGGCGTCGCCGTCGTGGGAGAGGTGCAGGCATTTCTGGTCGAAGCCGGTCAGCAGGTAGGGGTCCGACGGCTGGCCCGCCGCGATGGCGTTCTCCCACCAGGGGCCGCCCCAGCCGGAGGGCTTGCCGTAGTTCCAGAGGTCGTCGGTCTTGCCCATCCAAATGCCGGACTGCGGCTCCGCGCACTCGTGGTTGCCGCCGGAGTCGTGGCTGGCGTTGTCGGCGCCGACCACCAGCAGGCCCTTCCAGGAGCAGAAGTCGCCGTGCACCCAGAGGTGGGTCGAGACGGGCCGCAGGCCCCAGATGCGGTTGCCGAAGGCCCAGGGGCTGAGCTCATACCACATGCCGGCCAG
This sequence comes from Verrucomicrobiota bacterium, assembly GCA_038745425.1. GTDB lineage: Bacteria > Verrucomicrobiota > Verrucomicrobiia > Methylacidiphilales > UBA1321 > CAWUJC01. The sequence continues at coordinate 11,130 of JBCDLL010000013.1, forward strand.
GTCCATCAGCAGGCGCTCGTGCTCAACGGAGCGGATCCGCGGCCACTCGGTCTGCCACTTGTGCTCGTGCGTGTGGCTGGCTTTGGGCAGGCGGTAGGTGCGCCAGGTTTGGTCGGCTTGGGTGTAGACCTTGAGCAGGGCGGAGGCGCGGTCCCAGCCGCTGGCGAAGATGGTGTGGCCAAAGTAACCCAGGCCGTTGACGGCCACGAAGGGCTTGCGCTCCAGCACCCGCCACTCCTTGCCGTCGAACTCGGCCAGGGTGCCCTCCTGCTGCTGGCCGAGGAAGTCGGGCTCGCTGTAGTCGTTGTTGGTGATGACGAGGCGCCCTTCGCCGGTGTAGCAGTCCTTGAAGTGGCAGCGCATCTCGCCCGGGGTGTCGAGCGCCTTGGTCAGGTCGAAGAGCAGCTTCACGCTGAGGTCGTGGACGTTGAGTTCAAAGAGCTCGCCCTCCATGCCGAGCATGTAGACGAGGTTATCCGGGTCCTCCAGGTGCGAGGCGGTGCCGCAGAGGCGAACGTCCGCCAGCTCGCCGACGGTGCGCACATGGTGCCGGGTGTCGACCAGGTGCGGGCCGATGATGAGCTGGCTGGAGGGCGTGTGGACGTACCGGTTGGCGTAGGTGCCGTCGACCGCCTCGGGGTGGTGCGTCATCTGGAAGCTCTCGTCGATGACGCGCAGGCCGGTGCCGGTGCCGGACTGCTTGCGGTGGGAGACGTAGTTAAGCACGTAGAGCTTGCCCAGCCACGGCATCAGGCAGCCGATGCCGACCTCGCTGCGGGGCGGGCCGAAGTCCGCGGTTTGGGCAAAGTCGGGCACCACGCCGGAGACGGTGGCCGGGAACGGAGAATTGGCGGTCAATTGATGCATCTTCCTAAAGTCGCCCCGGTCCTCACCCGGTCAAAGAATAAGGGCTTACAAGCGCTGCCCATTTATTGTAAAATCAGCTCATCAAATCATGAAACTTGAGCCCCTTAGTGTAACGATCTCTTCCGAGCTCCGGGCCCGCTTCGTTTATGCTTACGAGGGTGCGGTCGACCCCGGCGCGCTGGCGATGCGCCAGTCCCACCCGCCGCTCACCGCCTGGCTGGTGCGCCGGGGCCGGGTGCGGGTCGCCCGGGCGCAGGCGCGCGCGCTCACGGCCGATCCCGGCCAGTGGCTGCTGCTGCCGCCGCGCTCGCGCGAGCATACGATGGAGCCCGGGACCCGCCTGCTCTCGGTCCGCTTCGAGCTGGAGCAGGCCGGCGGGACCGCCTGGCTTCGGCCGGGGCGGGAGCTGCGGCTCGACGCCGCGAAGTGTCCCGAGCTGGAAGCGGCCGGCCGGGCATTGATCGACGCCACCGAACGCCTCTGGCTGCCCAGCCCGCGCCGCGACCAATTCCTGACCGTGCGCCCCGCCGGCCCGCCGGGGCGCCACTTGCGCCACCTGCTGACGTGGTCGGCCGCCTTCCAGGCCTGGACGACGCAGTTTCTCGAAGCCGTCCTGTCCCGCGGCTGGAAGGTCAACCAACCGGACGAAGCCACCGGCGCGCTGCCGTTGGCCCAGGAGCACCTGCGGTGCCGCGGCTTTGCGCCGGGCCCTCCGCGGCTGGCGGTCATCGCCCGGGCGGCGGGGGTGAGCGTGTCCCACCTCAAGCGGCTTTTTGCCGAGGAGCTGGGCACCCCGCCGCTGCGCTGGTGGGATCAACTCCGGCTGGAGGAAGCCCGCCGCCGGCTTTACGACGGGGCGGACCCGGTCAAACGCATTGCCTACGAACTTGGCTTCCACTCGCCCGCGCATTTCAGTGCCTGGTTTCGCCGGCGCGCCAGCATCACGCCTCTGCGGTACAGGCAGCGGGGCGGCACCGCGAACGTGTAGGCCAAAGGCAGACGGGATCGGGGCGAAGGGAGGGGACCGGGAGCGGCGGTTCGCCGAGATGGCATCACTTGACCGGGGCCGGGCCGTCCCGTACATCTTGGCGATGGCAGAGCATCCGGTAGAGGAGATTGCGGCGGGCCGTTGGCTGCGCCTGGTGCATCGCGGCACCTGGGAGTACGTGGAGCGCCTGCGCTCGAGCGGCGTCGTGGCGGTGGCCGCCGTCACGCCCGCGGGCAAGGTGGTGCTGGTGGAGCAGTTCCGTCCCGCCGTCGGCACCACGGTGATCGAGCTGCCGGCCGGGCTCTCCGGCGACGCGGAGGCCTTCAAGGGCGAGGCGCTGGAAGCCGCCGCCCGCCGCGAGCTTGAGGAGGAAACCGGCTACCGCGCGCGGGACTGGCGCTTTTGCGTGGCGGGTTTCAGCTCCGCCGGGCTGACCAATGAGCGGGTCGATTTTTTCCTGGCGACCGGGCTGGAAAAAGTGGGCGACGGTGGCGGCGACGAGCACGAGGAAATCGCCGTGCATGAAGTTCCCCTGGCGGAGGTGGACGCGTGGCTCCAAGGGCGCCTGGCCGAGGGCGCGGCGATTGACGCCAAGCTTTACACGGGACTGTATTTTGCTCGCGAGTGGGAGTCAAAGTAGCCACTTGGCAGGACCATCATGGTCCTGAACAGGAGCTGGAAGCTCCTGCTAGGCGTCGGCGCGGCAATGCCGAAGGCCGGTAGCCGCCGGACCTGGCAGTTGGCATCGAGCCCAGCGGCGGAAGTTTCTTCCCGAGACAGGAACGAAATGCGCCCCGTCGATGGGGACATCGACGGCTACCCTGGCTTGGCGTCAAGCGTGGCGGAGCAGAAGCTCCGCCCTCCGTCGGTACGGCATCGCCGAAGGCCGGTAGCAGGTAGCAGGACCATCCTGGTCCTGGACAGGAGCTGGAAGCTCCTGCTACGCGTGAGCGCGGCATCGCCGAAAGCCGGTAGCCGCCGGACCTGGCAGTCGGCATCGACCCCAGCGGCGGAGATCTTTCCCGAGAAAGGAACGAAACGCGCCCCGTCGATGGGGACATCGACGGCTACCCTGGCTTGGCATGACCTATTGTAGGAAGCCGCCGCAAGCGGAGCAGCAGAGAGACCCTTGGTCTAACTCAGCGGAATGCAGACGTTGAGCGAGCCGAGCTCGTTGCGCTTGAGGTAGGGCTCCATGCGGCTGTAGGCGCCCTGGAGGTAGCCGTAGGGCTCCAGCCACTCTTCCTTCACGCTGTCCCAGAGCTTGAACTCGAGCGCGTCGAGCCGGCGGGGCACCGGAACGCGCAGGGGGAGGAAGTTGCGGCGGCCCTCGCCGGAATCGCCATCCGCCCAGGGGAAGCGCAGCTCGTCTTCGTTCACGCGCCAGTCGTTGAGGTTGCCGCTGAGGGTGAGGTCGCGGTGCGGGCTGGAGGTGCTGAAATCCTCCAGATCGATAATCACAATAACGAGGGCGTCGGGCCCTTCATGTCGCACACGAACTTCCACGGGTCTCCATTTTAGACGCCAGGGGCGCTCAGGTTTCCATCTTTTCGCTGATACGGTAGCCCACGCCGCGGACCGTCTCGATGTAGACGGAATACTTGCCGAGTTTTTCGCGTAGGCGGCGCACGTGGGTATCGACGGTGCGGGTGTCGATGACGCTTTCGTAGCCCCAGACATCGTTGAGCAGTCGGTCGCGCCCCTGGACCCGCCCGCGCCGTTCCATCAGCAGGGCCAACAGCTTGAACTCGGTCGCGGTGAGCGGCACGCGCTTTTCGCCCAACCGGACCTCGTGTTTGGAGTGGTCCAGGGAAAGGTTGCCCACCTTCATGATGTCCTCGAAGGCGATCGGCGCGCTCTTGCCGTTGGTGGAGGCGCCCCGGCGCAGCACGGACTTGACGCGCAGGGTGAGCTCGCGCGGGCTGAAGGGCTTGGTTACGTAGTCATCCGCGCCGAGTTCAAGCCCGACAATGCGGTCGACTTCCTCTCCCTTGGCGGTGAGCATAATGATGGGGATGGGCTGGGTGACGGTGTCGTTCTTGAGCGTTTTGGTCACTTCCAGCCCGCTGAGGCGCGGCAGCATCAGGTCCAGCACGATGAGGGCGGGATTCTCGCTCCGGGCCAGGGAAATGGCGTCGCTGCCGTTCTCGGCCGAAACGATCCCGAAGCCGGAGTTGCGCAGAGCCATCGAGACCATGTCGATCACGTCCGGCTCATCGTCGACAACGAGCACCTTCTGGATCGCATTCATCGCAAACGGGTAAGTGGCTTCAGCTTGCATAAATCGCCGGACCCTAGTGGTAGGCGTTGGCGGACGTGGCGGCAAGGCAAAGCAGTGTTACGATTCTGTGTCGGGTTGGACCTGATTGCCAAAGAGCAGGCTTGAAAGCGCCCGGCCGGGCTGCTCAGCTCTCATGCCGTGATGAAAGAGCTGAATCCCTCGGAATTGCAGGCCCGGCTTTCGCAGCCGGGGCCGGTGCAACTGGTCGACGTGCGTCAGCCGGAGGAGTGGGCGCTCGCCCGGCTGCCCGGCGCGGTCCTCATTCCCCTGGGCGAGTTTGTCGCCCGGGGCCCGGAAGAGCTCGATCCCGGCCAGCCGGTGGTCCTCTACTGCCACCACGGCATGCGCTCGGCGCAGGCGGCGGCCTACCTGCTTAGCCGTGGTTTTGGCGACGTCACCAACCTGACCGGTGGCATCGACCGCTGGTCGCTGGAGGTGGACCCGACCGTCCCGCGTTACTAGGCGGTGCCGGAAAGAGCATTGACCGCCCCGCCGGGCCGCTCTTTGTTAGTGCTGACGCAAGGTCCCTCCCATGAACTTCCTCGAGAGCGTTTTTGACAAGCTGCGCGCCCACCCCAAGCGCGTCGTCTTCCCGGACTCCCGCGACTGGCGGGTGCTTCAGGCCGCCGCCCGCTACGTCGAGCATGGGCTGGGCGTGGCCGTGTTGCTCGGCAACCCGGACGAAGTTCGCGAGGCCGCCCGCGCCGCCAGCGTGTCCATGCGCCGGATGCTGGTGATCGATCCCGCCGAGGCCGACGACGTGCCCTACTTTACCCGGCAACTCGGACGCATGAACCGTTACCACGGCATCTCGGAGGAGGAGGCCCGGGCCATCGTCACCCGGCCGAATTACTTTGGCGCGCTCATGATCCAGAACGGCCAGGCAGACGCGCTGGTCGGCGGCGCCACCGCCAGCAGCGGCAGCATCCTGCGCCCGCTTTTCCAGATCATCCGCCCACTCAAGGGGGTCAAGTCCATCTCCTCCTGCCTGGTCATGGAGCTGCCCGACGACCGCTACGGCGACGAGGGCGTTTTTATCTTCGCGGACTGCGGCGTGATTCCTCAGCCCAGCGTGGACCAACTTGGCTCCATCGCGATTGAGGCGGCCAAGATTTGCCGGCAGTTTGGCCGCGTCAAACCCAAGGTGGCCATGCTGAGCTACTCGACCAAGGGCAGCGCGACGACGCCGGACACCGAGAAGATCGTCGCCGCGACCGAGCTGGCCCGCGAGTACTTCATGGACCACAACATGGACGTGGACATCGACGGCGAGCTGCAGGTCGACACCGCCCTGCTCAGCGCGGTGGGCGAGCGCAAGGCCGCCGACGGCCCGGTCTCCGGCCAGGCCAACGTGCTCGTGTTCCCGGACCTCAACTCCGGCAACATCGCGGCCAAGCTGGTGCACCGGCTGGCCAACGCCAAGGCCTATGGGCAAATCCTGATGGGCCTGGAAAAGCCCGCCGCCGAGCTCTCCCGCGGCGCCAGCGTGGAGGAGATCGTGGGTGTGGCCGCCATTGTCGGGCTCCAGTGCATCAACTACCGCATGCTCTACCAGGACCAAGGCGTGCGCTACAAGTCCGCCCTTCTGCCCCAAGAAGAGTAACCGCCGCCTTAGCCATGCCCAGCGAACCCGACGCGCTCCGCAACCAAACCACCCCGCGCGTTTTTGTGGCCGCCACCCGGCAGAACGACGGCAAGACAACCGTCAGCCTGGGCCTCTACGCGGCGCTTCAGCAGCGCTTTGCCAGCATCGGCTACATCAAGCCGGTGGGCCAGCGCTTCGTGGACGTGGAGGGCGAGAAGATCGACGAGGACACGGTCCTGATTAAAGACACCTACCGGGTGCGCAGCCGCCTTATCGCCATGAGCCCGATTGCGGTCGAGCCCAACTTCACGCGCGACTACCTGGCCCACGGCCACGCCGAGGGGCTCCACTCCACGGTGCGCGAGGCATTCGACGAGTCGAGCTGGGAGAAGGACTTTGTCATCATCGAGGGGACCGGCCACGCCGGGGTGGGCAGCGTGTTCGATCTCTCCAACGCGATGGTGGCCCACCTCCTGCAGGCCAAGGTGGTCATCGTGAGCGAGGGCGGCATCGGCAAGCCCATCGATGAGATCGCCATGAACCTGGCGCTCTACGAAAAGTACGGCGTGGAGGTCGTCGGCGCCATCTTCAACAAGGTGCTGCCGGAGAAAACGGAGTCCCTGCGCGAGGTGGCCAGCACCGGGCTGGAGCGGCTCGGCCTGCCGCTGCTGGGGATGATGCCCTACAACCCGGAGCTGCGCCGGCCCACGCTCAACCAGGTTTGCCAGCAGATCGGCGGGCGCTTTCTGGGCGGGCACCGGCACAAGCGCGTGCGCGTGGCCAAGGTCACCATCGGCGCGATGAGCTACCGCAACGTGGAGAACTACTTCGAGCCCGGTACCCTCATCATCACGGCCGGCGACCGCGAGAGCCTCATCCTGACCGTGCTCGGGGAGAAGCGTTCCAAAAAGCTCCCGATTGCCGGAGTCGTGCTGACCAGCGACATGCTGCCCTCGGCCGAGATCATCGAGATCATCGAGCAGCGCAACATCCCTTTCATCGCCACCAGCCTCAGCGCCTACAAGGTGGCTGCCGCCATCAACAAGATGACGGTCAAGACCGAGGTTGGCGACCTGCAGAAAATCTCCCTCATCCAGGACCTGGTGACCAACCACGTGGACCTCGACGGCTTGCTGCGGCGGGTGATGCCCGCCAACGAGCCCGCCCAGATGCCCTTGTGGTAGGCGCCGGCCCCAGCAAGGCAACCGGCATGGACGAGTACTATCTCAAGCTCGAAGACCAGACCCAGGGCCCTTACCGGCTGGAGGAGGTGCGGCGCCTTTGGCACGAGGCCCGCCTGAACCTGCAGGCGCAGTACTGGGACGCCGGCACCGAGAGCTGGCAACCCGTGGAGCGCCTCCTTTTCGCCGAGCGCTACGGCGAGCACGCTCCCCGTGACGAACAGCGTCGCAATCGCCGCTACCGGCTAGAACTCAAACGCACGTGGACGGTGCTCTACGTCGCGATGACAGGCTTCGTCTTGTCCGTTGGCATTGTGTTTGAGTTGCTGAAGGTGCCGGTGCGGCGAGTCGACCCGGAACTCTTCACCCACCATCTCCTGCTGGCGCTGGCGCTTTTTTTCATCTCCCTGGCCCTCTACCGCATGTACCTGTGGAGCCTGTTCCTAATCGCCGCACTGGCGGGATACCTGATCTCCCTCTGGGTCTTCACGGGATCGACGCGCGATCTGATTTTTGGGTGCATCGTGGTCGTCGCGCTTGGACTGGCGGCCACCGCCTACCGCCGCATGCGCTGGAAGTAGGCGCCGGTCTCTGAGGTGCAACGCTAAGTTCTCACCGAGAAAGACTTTCCGGGGATGGGGTATGCGCCTATGGGTCCGCCCGTTCGCGGCGGAGGATTTCCGTGGTGCTGACGCCCGGGACGAGGTTGAGGAAGCGTGCTTCGGCCCCGATTTGCTCGACCGCCGCGCGGACGTCCTGGTGGATGGTTTCCAGCGTGTAGTCCCCGCCTTTGGCGTAGACGTGCGGGCGGATGGCCAGAATGGGTGCGGCCACGCTGCGCTGCGGGAACACGGTGATGTAGTCGACGGCGTCGAGTTCCGCCAGCAGCCAGGCCCGCACGGCCGCCGGGCGCACCGGGCGGTCCGGCCCCTTGAGTTTGCGCACCGAGGCGTCGTCGTTGAGCGCCACGACCAGCGCGTCGCCCGCCGCCCGCGCCGCGGGCAGGTAAGCGCGGTGACCGCCGTGGAGCACGTCAAAGCAGCCGCTGGTGATCACGAGGCGCTCGCCACGGGCGTCGAGGCGGTCGCGCTCCGCCGCCATGGCCTCCATGCTGCGGACTTTGGGGATATCGGCCAGCGCGAGGTCCGGATGCGCGCTCAAAACGCGCTGGAGCTCGGCGTCCTGGGCGCGCTTGGCGGCGAGTTCGGCGGCGATGGGGTCGGCGGCGTCGGGCATCAGAGGTCAGTTCGGCGCGGCGGCCGTGGCGGTGGCGGCGGCCACGTTTTGGCGCAGGTGATCCGGGTTGAGCGTCCCGGTAATGACGCTGCCCGCCGCGGGATGGGCAAAGATGAAATCGAAGGCGGTGCGGACGGGGTCCTGGTCGGCGGTCGCGCCGAAATGCCCGCTGGCGAAGGCCTTCTTCACCAGCACGCCGACCCCGCGCCGGGCGCAGTCGTCCAGCACGGGCTCCTCTTCGCGTTGCCAGGGGCTGTAGGTAATCATCATCACGTCGCTCCGTTCGGCCGCGGCCAGCCCGCCTTCCACCGTCTTGGTGGACATCCCGAACGCGCGCAGCTTGCCCTCGCCCTTGAGCGTGGCCAGTTCTTCCAGCACGCCGCTTTCGCGGACGATGGCCAGATCCTGGCCGTCCGAGTGGACCAGCACCAGATCGAGGTGGTCGGTCTGCAGGCGCTGGAGGCTGCGTTCCACGCTCGCCCGGGTGTGCGCGGGCGTAAAGAGATGCTGCGAGGCGCCGTCGCGGAATTCCTCGCCGACTTTGGTCGCGATCAGCCAGTCCTCCCTCGGGCCGGGCAGCAGCTTGCCCAGGCGCTCCTCGCTCACGCCGTAGGCCGGGGCGGTGTCGATCAGGTTGATGCCGAGCTCCCGCGCGGTCTCCAGCAGCACGGTCGCCTCCGCGTCGGTGGGTAGCTCGAAGCCCTTTGGGTACTTCACGCCCTGGTTGCGGCCGAGCTTGACCGTGCCCAGGCCGATCACGCTGGCTTCGAGCCCGCTGCGCCCGAGCGCGCGGCGCGGAAGGGTGGGGGCGGCTTCAGACATGGGCCGGAGCGGCGGGGCGGAAGAGTTCCTCCCAGACGGGCTGGGCGACGGCGGCGGCGGGCAGCGGTAAAGCGGGAGCCGGCGGAGCGTCCGGGCCGCCCGGTGCCAAGTCCATTTTCTCAAACTCGGCCAGAATGAGGTCCGCCGTCAACGGAGCGAGCACCAGCTTGGTGGGCCAGGCCACGATGGCGTTGCCGGCCGTCTTGACCAGCGGGCCGTCCGGGCGCGAGCCGTTTGGCTGCAGGCCTTCCGCGCGATCGACGCGGAAGCTGGCCCAGGCGGCGCCGCTCAGGTCGACCCAGGGCAGATGCTTGGCCAGGAGCTTGCGGGCCTCGGACACCTGCGCCGGGCCGTCGCGGTGCACGCCCTCTTCGGCCAGCTCGCCGCCCAGGTACCAGACCCGCTGGCCGTCGGCGGTGGGGTGGGTGGTGGCGACCAGCGGCGGCTTGGTGCCCGCGCCGATGCCGACCACGAAGAGTTCCGGCAAATCCGGCGCCTTGACCACCACCTGGTGGAGCGGACGCAGCTGCATGGCCGGGTGGCTCTGGCAGCCGAGCTTTTCCAGCACCGGCCCGTTGCCCTTGCCGGCGGCGAGGACGAAGCGCTCGGCGGTGAGCCGCACGGTTTCCTCGGGCCCGGGCAGGTCAATGTGGGTGATGTGGCCAAACTCGGCCACCAGCCGGGCGGTGTGCTCCCAGTCCACCTGAAAGAGGCGGTCCGCCACCGGCCGGGCCATTTCGCGCACCAGGCTTTCGGCGTTGACCACGGTCTCCTCCAGCCGGTAGAGCGACCCCCGGTAGTGATCGGGCGAAAACGCGGGCGGGTGTTGCCGGGGTTCCAGCGCGACCGAGCGGCTTTCCAGCGTTTTGCTGGCGAAGAAGGCCGCCACCCGCGAGGTGATCGAGCCCATCGGCCAGAGGTACTGGCAAGGCGAGAGGACCTCGACCGCGCGGAGGTCGATCTCGCCCGAGCCCCGGAGCGCGTCCGCCCAGCGCTGCGGCATCGCGCCGATGGTTTCGGAAGCGTCGTTGAGCACGCCGTTAAGCGCGTATTTGAGCCCGCCGTGGAGCACGCCCTGGCTGGCCATGGTCTGTGCGCCGCCCAGCTTGGCTTCCTCCAGCAGCACCGCCTGGTAGCCGCGTTGCAGCAGTTGGTGCAGCGTCCATAGGCCGGTCACGCCTCCGCCGAGGACAACGGCGTCGACGCGGACGGTGCGGGGGAGCGGCGAGGGCATGGTGGCTTAGGGCTGGCCGTTGGAGCCGTAGACGGCATCGGGATCGAAGACCTTGTCCTGGTCGATCAATTCGAGCTGGTCGGCGGTGCCGGGCACCACCCGTCGGTAAAAGCAGCTGCGGTAGCCGACGTGGCAGGCCGCGCCGTCCTGGCGCACGCGCAGCACAATGGCGTCCTGGTCGCAGTCCACGCGCACTTCCTCGATGTGCTGGTAGTGGCCACTGGTCTCGCCTTTGACCCAGTACTTCTGCCGTGAGCGGCTAAAGTAGGTGGCCTTGCCGCTTTCCAGGGTGCGGCGGAGGGCCTCGCGGTCCATGTAGCCGAGCATGAGGATCTCGCCGCTGGCGGCATCCTGGGCCACCGCGGGCAGGATTTCGCTCTTCGCGAAGGCCGGCTCAAGCTTCCGGCCGGTTTCGATCTCGGGGGACGCCGCCATGCCGATCAAGCTAAGCGCGGCGCCGGGTGGGAGCAACCCCTATCCGCCCGCGACGATGCGGACAAACTCGATCTGATCGCCCGGCTGCAGCGCCCGCGCGGTCCAGCCGTCGCGGGGGAGGGCCTCGCCGTTGAGCTCCACGAGGAGGATGCGCGGATCAAGGCCCAGCTCGGCGGCCAGCCCGCCCAGGGTGGTGCCGGGCTGGGCGGTGCGGGCTTCGCCGTTGAGTTCGAAAGCGACCGGACTACTGGGCGTCATCGCTCGCGGCGGGCGCCTCTCCGCCCTCGGCGGCGGGCGCTCCGGGGGCTCCGGGCTGCGGCGGGGAGGGCATGCCGGGGGGCGGCTGCTGGCGGAACATGTCGATCTCCTGCAGCGTCTGGTCGGCGATTTCCTGCAGCTTCTCGTCGTCCGGGTACTTGGCCTTGATGTCTTTGAGCATCGCTTCGGCGTCGTCAATCTTACCCTGGCTGGCGTAGAGGCGGATAAGGTTGAAGAGATCCTCCTCGGTGGGCTTGCTTTCCCTGACTTTGGCGGCAAGCACCTCGGTGGCCTTGTTCATCGCCTCGAAGGCGGCCTGTTGGTCGCCCAGCATGTACTGCATTTGGAATTGGCCCAGATAAGCGTCCACCATCGTCGGGTCGGCTTCGGCCGCTTTTTGGTAGGCGACCAGCGCGGCCTGGGCGTGCTTTTCCAGCTTTTCGTTAACGCCCGCCAGTTTCTCTTCGGCCTTGGCGAGGGCTTCCTGGTTTTCCTCGCTGGTCACGTCGGGCGCGGCGCCTTCTTCACCCTCGGCGCTTTCGGCCGGGGCAAGCTTGCTCAGCTCTTGGACAAATTCCTGCTGGGCGGACTGGTAGAGCTCGTTGGCCGCTTCGAGCTCCTTTTGGGCTTCGTCGAGGAAAGCGGTGGCTTTTTCGGGATCGGCGGCCGCGGTGGCTTCGCCTTCCGCCGGGGCGCTCGCTTCGGTCTTGGCTTCGCTCTCACTCCCGGCGTCGGTGGTCCCTTCGTTTCCGCCGCCGCCGCAGCCGGTCAAGAGGCCCATCAGGGCAAAGATTCCCACGGTCCGCACGGCTTGCCAGTCTGCATTTATCATCCCTTCACCAAAGCACAGGCCCAACCCTTTGGCCATGGAAATTATTGGGCGGCCGGAGGCCCTTCACCGTGGGCAGACGGCGTGTCCGCCGGGGGCGGTTCGTCCGGGTTATCGCTCCCGCCGGAGGCTGGCTCCGGTTCCGCGTCCGCGTCCGGTTTGGGCGTCCTTGAATCGGGATCGACGGCCAGGTCTCGGCGTAGCATTTCGCGGGTCAAAGTTAAATCAACGACTTCGTTTTCAGGAAGCCACCGTTCGATTTGGCCGAGCAAGAGTTCCAGGCCCTCGGGGTCGCGCCGCTCATGGTAAAGGGCTACGATCTGCTGCATGGCCCAAGCAGTGGGCGGGTTTTGCTGCAAACGCGTCCGGAGATTATCCGCCCCCTTCTCGAGCCAGGAGGCAACCTCCGCCTGCTCCGGCGTGGCGTTCTCCCGACCGGAGCTTTCGCGGCGTTTGGCTTCAACCACGGCAAACGCCCGAGAGACAACGTCCTGGAAAATGGGGTTTTCGGGATTGGCCAGACTCCATTTGAGCAACACCAGGTCGGCGGTTTCATGCATCCCGGCCCCGGCGTACTCGGCCACCATCTCGTCGATCAGTTCGGGCCGGCTGGCAAAAGCGTTGGCATAGTCCTCCATGCCCAAGCGGCGTACTCCGTTTTGCGCTTTGAGGTCGTAACGGCCCTGCCAGTGGAAAATCTGCTCGAGCACATTGAACGCGTTGCTTCGGTAATCGGGCTTGTAGAGGTGCGGTTCCACCAGCGCAACGGCCTCGCGCGCGTATCGATCCAGCCGCTCCCTCTTCGCGGATGTGAGTTGGGTGGGATTGGGGTACTTGGGCACGTTACTGTAATCGTAAGGAAAGCGCGGCCGCATGGACCCGGGATGGCGAGGGTCCCGACTCCCCGGACGGTTGGGGTAGCGGTTGGAGGCGGGGATGCTGGTGCTGTCTCGTTCTGCGTCTTTTTCTTCGCGTAGTTTTTGGTCTCTTTGGGAGTCGCTTAAGCGATGGGCGAGGGGTTCGGGCTGAACGGTCTTGTCTTCCTCCGACTCGGGCTCCACTCGCTTCAGGTAGAGGTGCTTCATCCGGACCAACCTGGAACGGGCGGATATCACGTCCCGCCTTGCTTGTACGTCTATGGGCTTGGCTTCGGCGGGGTCCGGTTGTTGCGATGGCGGTTCGGGTTGGGCCGAGGCGCGCAGGGCCAGCAGGCCCGCCGCTAACCACAACAACAGAGCATGCCGTTTCATGTCAGCGGGCATTGAATCACGCTGCCGTCCACTCGCGAATCTAAATTTGCCGGTGAGGGCCGATCCAGCTTAGGACCCCTCCACCAGCAGGGTGGTTTCCCAGTCCTTCCAGACCGGGTCCAGGCCCATGCTGCGCAGGCGTGCGGCCATCTCGGCGGGCGGACGTTCGTCGGCGATGTGGAATTGCTCGGTCGCGTTGGTGCGGGCGCAGCCACCGTTGGCGTGGCCGTTGGTATCGGCCATAGGCGTGGCTGGACCTTTGCCGCGCTGGCGGACGGCGTCCGCGCCGGCGCCGGTGTAGCCGCCGGGCTCGGTGTGGCTGCCCGCGCTGAGGTGGGTGATGCCCAGCGGGATGACACCGTCGCGCAGGCCGGCGGGTTCGCGCGTGCTCAGCACCAGCCCGATCTGCGGGAAGCAGAGCCGCAGGGCGAGCAGCGTTTGCACCAGCTCGCGGTCGCCAAAGGGGTGGCGCGGCGCAAAGGCACCCGCCGCCGGTCGCAGCCGGGGTAGGCTGACGGTGATGAAGGCCTTCCAGCAGTGGCGCAACAGGTGGTCCACGTGCCAGGCCAGCCGCAGCGCCTCCTCCTTCCAGGGGGCCAGGCCAAAGAGCGCGCCCACTCCCAGCCGTCGGAAGCCCGCCGCGTAAGCGCGCTCGGCGCAGTCCAGCCGCCAGTCAAAGTTGCGCTTGGGTCCGGCGGTGTGCAGTTCGGCGTAGGCCTCGCGGTGGTAGGTCTCCTGGTAGACGACGAGCCCTTCGGCGCCGGCGGTGACCAGCGGCCGGTAGGGCGCGCTTTCCATCGGGCCAAGTTCCAGGTGCAGGCTGGGGATGAACGGACGCAGCCGCGCCAGGCACTCCTCCACGTAGCCCTCGCTGACAAAGCGCGGATGCTCGCCCGCAACCAGCAGCACGCTGCGGAAGCCCTGCCCGGCCAAGTGCCGAGCCTCGGCCTCGACCTCGTCCACGCTCAGGGTCACGCGCAGGATGGGGTTGTCCCGCGAGAAGCCGCAGTAGGCGCAGTTGTTGACGCACTCGTTGCTGAGGTAGAGCGGTGCAAAGAGCCGCATGGTTTGGCCGAAGTGCTTCCGCGTGAGCGCCTGCGCCTGCGCGGCCATCGCCTCCAGCCCGGCCGGGGAAGCCGGCTCGAGCAGTGAGGCGAAGCGCCGCAGCACCGCCCGCGGCGGCGGCGTGCCGTCTCCAAACTCGGCGGAAAATCCCATCGCTTGGCAACTTAACAGCCCCCGGCGCCAGGGCAAGGGCCTGCCCCGGGCGCCCGCATCCGCGCTGGCCAAATCCGCCCCGACTCTCCTATGCTTTCCGCGTCGATGCCCGCCCCCAAAAAAGCGTTCAAGCCCCTGCCGCAGCAGTTGGCCGAAGTCGCCGCCGACATGAGCCGCCAAAACAGCGAGGCGCTGCAGACTTCCTCTGTGCTGAGCCCGGAGCAAATCCACCACCTGCGCACCTCGGTCAAGCGTTTGCGGGCGCGCTGGCACTTGTTCCGCTCCGGGATCGGCAAAATGGCGGCCCGGGAGGCCGACCGCAATCTGCGCGACGCCAACCGCGAATTCTCCGGGGCGCGCGACGCCCAGGTGCAGCTCGCCCTGCTGGACGAATTGGCCCGCAATGGCACCGGCAAGGGGCGGCCCAACCAGGCCGTGCTGCGCCTGCGCGGAGCCCTGGCCGCCGCGATGCCAGAGCTGACGCAGCGCCTGGAGCTCTCCGGAAGCAAGCGCGAGGAACTCATCCAACGCTTTCGCGACGACGCCAAGCGCTGGTCCCAGGCCACCGAGGTGGCGCCCGGCACGCTCGTGGACGGCATGACGCGCGTCTTCAAGCGGTCGCAGAACCTCGCGCACAAGGCTTACCAAAAAGACACGCCGGAAGCCTTCCACGAGTGGCGCCGCTGGTGCAAGTATCTCTACTACCAGCTCGAGGCGCTGACCGAAGTGCAGCCACGCTGGCAAAAAGAGAGGGTTTCCCTCTGGAAGGAGCTGGGCTCGCGGCTCGGCCACCGGCACGACTTGTCCATCCTCTTCGATCTGCTCGAGCGCAAGGACCCGCCGTGGAAGTCGCGCGATCTGGAGATCACCCGCAAACGGGCGCAGGGTCGGGACGAGCGCCTCGGCAAGCGCATCCGCGTTCTCTACGGAACGCTCTACGGCGAGTCGCCCAAGAAGTTTCGGCTGCGGGTGGCGATGCGAATGCTCAGTTAAGGCATTCTAATAAGCATCGTAAAAAAATTCATTCCTAAAGCGGGGCGGCCCGCTTGCGCCGGGGTGGGCCGAGCTTACTTTGCCCGGTAGATAAAATCAGAAATAAAAATCATACTAACCTAGTACCATTATGAGCGATCACACTACGACCTGGCCGGACCTTGCAGTTGGCCTTTTTGAGAAACTGACCGGCCGCAACGCCGAAATTACCTACGAGTTTAGCAACTTGGAAATCCACGTGCCCAGCGGCATGGGCGAGGGAGCGCAGCACGCGCATTGGAAGGTGAACGGCACCCTCAAGATCCGCACCAAAGAAGGCGTCCAACACTAGGCCCTCTTCCCATGGCATCACGGTCTTTGGAATTCGAGGCGGACCTGGAAATATGCCTCGAAAGGGAAGTCGCCATCCGGATCACCGATGATGGCGGCACTCTCGTGGCCAACGTGCTCAGCAACCGCTTTCTCCTCGCGCTTCGCCGTCTGGCCAGCGCCAAACTTTCGATTCCCGGGGTGCAAAAAGTCGGTCTCGGCTTCATCAAGAGCTGCGACGTGCCCTGCCGCTACCAGCTTAAATCGGTGGATGTTGCGGAGTTCGATCCGCAGGCCCCACCGTCCTGGCTCCTCCGCTTGGCGGGACTGGGGAATCTGCCCATCCGGATTTACCCGTGGGCATTTCTGCGCGCTTGGTTCAGCTAGCGTTCGCGTCCAGAAATCCGGTTAATCCTTCCGAGGGACTGGTCGGTTGCGCGGTGACCGACGAGGCGCCCAGGCCCGTCTCGTAGGCGGCACGCCCCGCCTCAACCGCGGCGGCAAAGGCGCGTCCCATCCGGACGGGGTCCGAGGCCACCGCCAGGGCGGTGTTGACCAGCACGGCGTCGGCGCCTAGCTCCATCGCGGCGGCCGCATGGCTGGGTGCGCCCAGCCCGGCGTCGACCACCACAGGGACGGTGGCCTGTTCGATAATGATTTCAAGCTGGGCGCGGGTTTCGAGCCCGCGGTTGCTCCCGATCGGCGAGCCCAGTGGCATCACGGTGGCGGTACCGGCCTCTTGCAGGCGCTTGGCCAGCACCGGGTCGGCGTTGATGTAGGGCAGCACGGTGAAGCCCTCCGTCACCAGGATTTCCGCCGCCTTGAGCGTTTCCACCGGGTCCGGCAGCAGGTAGCGGGGGTCGGGGTGGATCTCCAGCTTGACCCACTTGGGCAGGCCGGCGGCGGCCGCGAGCCGCGCCAGGCGGACGGCCTCCTCCGCCGTGTTGGCGCCGCTCGTGTTGGGCAGCAGAAGGTAGCGTTCGGGATCGATGTGCCGGAGGATGTCGGCGTAGGGGTCGTCCCGGCCGCTCAGGTCAGCGCGGCGCAGGGCCACCGTTACAATTTCGGTGCCGCACGCTTCCAGGCAGGCGGCCATGGTCCCGGGGTCGGAGAATTTGCCGGTGCCCGCCAGGAGCCGCGAGCGGAAGTCCCGCCCGGCAATACGCAGCGGGGCGCAGTGCAGGTCCGGTGCCGCCGAGGAGCCGGGCTTGGGAGGAAGCGAAGTCATCGCCGCCTAACCTGCCACAGGATGCGCGCGATGCGCAAAAGTTTTACCGCCTAGACGAACTCCAGGTTGACCGGCTCCGGGATGAGCCCCATGTCGTGCGCCTGGGTGAGGAACTCGCGCACGCCTTCCTCGCCGCGTTCGCCGTAGTCGACGGTCAGCTCGTTAACGTACATGGAGACGAACTTGTCGGCCTCCTCCACGGTAAGCTTGCCGCTGTAGCGCATGGCGTGTTCGAGCGCAGACTCCCGGTGGTCAAGCGCGTACTGGATGGACTCGGTCAGCAGCTTGCTCAAGGTGGCGATCTTCTTTTTGCCCAGCGATTTTTTGACCACGTTCCCGCCCAGGGGCAGGGGCAGGCCGTCGGTGGTGCCGTACCACCATTCGCCCAGGTCTTCGGTCAGGACGAAGCCCTCGTCCTGGAAGGTGAGCTGGCCCTCGTGGATGATCAAGCCGATGTCGGCCTCGTTGTCGTTGAGCGCGTCGAAGATTTCGTCGAAGGGCAGGAAGATGAGCTCGAGCTCGTCGCCCGGGGTATCCAGGTACAGCTGCAGCGCGAGGTAGGCGCTGGTCCACTTGCCGGGGACGGCAATGCGGGCCTCGAGCAGCTCGTCGCGGTCCAGCGCCTGCTTGCCGACAAGGCGCGGCCCGTAGTTGTCGCCCATGCTGGCGCCGCTGTGGAGCAGCGCATACTCGTCGAGCACGTAGGCGTAGTTGTGGATGGAGATGGCGGAGATATCCAGCTCCGCCTTGCGGGCGCGCTCGTTGAGCGTCTGGATGTCCTGCAGAATGTGTTCGAACTCGAAGCCCTGTTGGTCGAGCTTGCCCTCCGCTAACGCGTAAAACATGAAGGCGTCGTCCGAATCGGGGCTGTGGCCCAGGGTAAGGTGTTCGGCGGCGTTCTTTTTGCTCGGGGCGGCGGTGGTGGTGGTCGGGGAACTCATAAGCGGGATTCGTCGGGGAAGATCACTCCAGCATAAGGGCAGCGATCTTGGCAAGGCTTCCGAAAACTGATACGCGTTGAAAGATGAATTTTCTACGAAAAATTGGGTTTCTTTGCGGACTTGGCGGCTTGCTGTTTTTGACGGCCCATCCGGCGGTGGCGGCGCCACCCAGCCGCGAAGCGCTCCTTCAGGCGCTCGAGGTCACCCCCGATCAGATCAACCCGGTCAAGGATCCCGCTACCGGCCAGCTCTCCCTGCCGCCGCCGGTCAGCGCGCCGACCGACCGCGACGCCGCGGTGGAAGCCGCCGCTAAGCTGGCCGCGGACACGGGTGACCCCGAGCTGATCGCCGCCCTGCTGCGCTACCAGTTTGCCTACCGCAGCCCGGAGAACACCGTCCCGGCGCGGGCGCTGGGCAAGGTCTTCCTCGAGCAGAGCGACGCCTTCCTGCAGGTCTACGACGAGCAGAACATCTTGATGCAGGTGAAGCTCTTCCCTTACCTCGAGTTCGGTTACAAGGCGGCGACGCGAGGCAAGAACAAGTCCATCCGCAAGTACCAACTTACGCAGAAGAAGCTCGACCGGCTCTCCGCCAGCCTGATGAACGCCGGGCGCTAGCGCGCGCGCTTCCACCGTGGGGATTGCTTTTCCCGCGCCGCGTGCTTGGATCGGGAACCATGAGGTTGTGCCATTGCGCTTTGGCCGCGGTTCTGCTGCTGGTCGGTGCCTGCGCCCACGGCGGCCCCAGCGGCGGCGTGGATGATTCCGGGATGATGGAGCAGCAGGCTCGCCGGGCCGGCGTCTACGACTACGACGGCGTGGTGGCCAAGGCCGCCAGCGGCGACGCCGACGCCATGCACGAGCTTTTCCGCATCACCCCCCAGATCACCGGCGAGCCCGCCAACGAGCAGTCCAGCAACCTGGTCGGCGTGCTCGGCGACGTCGGCGACGGGCGCTTTGCCGGTGCGTTGGTCAAGGAGGACGCCGTCACCCGCGAAGCCGTCGGCGACGCGATCGAGGGCTGGATTTACCGCAAGTCCTCCGGCAAGACGACCCAGCAGGTTAATGCCCAGTTCAAGAAGGCCTTCCCCCGCACGTGGCGGGCCGCCTTCAAGGGCGAGTAAAAAACAAGGCCGGACGGCGCCCTAAGCGGCGGCGGTCCGGGACGGCGTGGCGGCCGATTCGGATTCCCAGGAGTAGAGCTTCCAGGCCTCAGCGAAGCCGGCAAAACCGTCGGCCGCCGGATCAAAGTCGGCGAAATTGTCGTTGTAGTGCGTCAGGTGCGTCATCGCGCGGATGTCGTCGGGCAGTTGCTTGAGCTCGTTGTAGGTGGCGTGGACGGTGCCGGGGTCGTTGAGCTGGCAGTCGTGGAAGACGGTGTCGCAGTGGCTGACGTCGAGGTCCTCGAAAATCTCCGGGTCGTAGCGGGTGTCGGCGGTAAAGAGCACGCGCCCGTCAATCAGCAGGCCGGTCGACCAAAAGGCCTGTGCCCAGTCGTGCACCTTGCCCGGGATGTGGATGGTGCGGAAAATCTCCAGGTGGATGCCTTCGATGTCGATTTGATAGACCTCACGGGGCTGGGCCTTGACCCACTCCGGCCGCAGCGGGTTGATCAGATCGCGAAAGTGCAGCAGGCCGGTTTCGTTGTACTCGCAGCCGCCCTTGAGTGATTTCTCCCAAAGGATATCCTGGTACTGGGAGGTAATGATGAAATTGGGTTTGGTCCCGAGCATGTAGCGGCAGCTCAACAGGAGTTCCTCCAGCCCGCCGATGTGGTCCGCGTGGCTGTGGGTGATGTGGTAGTAATCAAAGTCGCTCACCGCGATGCCCTTTTCGTACAGGGCCTGCGGGATGGTGGTGCCGCAGTCCACCAAAATGGTCTTGCCGTTTTTGGCAATGATGAGCGAGGTTTGCGCGTTGCGCTTGGAGAAGGCGGAACCAACGCCTACAAAGCAAAGGACGAGTTTTCCGTCACTGGCTTGTCGAATCTGGTCTAACATGGGCGGCGAAAATTAAGGGTCGCATAAACCGCGCCGGGCGACCGGCGCTTTGCGTGCATCTTTCGTGTTTGCTGCTTAATCTGTAAAGAATTACGGGTGGATACGGAAAAAGTCGAGCCCCTTTTCCGGGGTTGTCAGCCGCCGGTGGCGGCTCTAGAAACAAGGGCGCAATGATCTTAAGCAACACCGAGATTGCAGCCGCCCTGGAGCGGGGGGACTTTTCCGTGGAAGGTCTGGCGGGCAACGATCCCACCGACAAGCCCTTCAACACCAGCGCGGTGGACCTGCGCCTGGCGGACGAGGTGCTCGCCCTCGAGCCCGACGCGCCTTCGCCGATCGACCTGAGCCGGCACAACGTGGCCGAGATGTGGACCCATTACGCCAAGCACTTCGTGATCTCGGAAGAGCGGCCCTTCCAGCTCAAGAGCGGGCAGCTCATACTGGCCAAGACCGTCGAGAAGGTGGACTTCCCCATCCGCGAAGGCCGGCCCGTCTACAGCGCCCGGGTGGAAGGGCGCAGCAGCCTGGCCCGCTGCGGCATTCTGGTGCACTTCACCGCGCCGACCATCCACTCCGGCTTCAGCGGCAACATCACGCTGGAAATCACCAACATGAGTCCGATCCATTACCTGCTTCACCCGGGTATTTTCATCTGCCAGCTCATCATCGAGGAGGTCAAGGGCACGCCGGTGGTCACCGACAGCCAGTTCCGCGGGCAGACTCGCGCCTTCGGACGCTAACGCGGCCGGCCGCAGGCAAAGCTTGCGCAAATTTACACAGCCGAGTAAGTTAAATGGACATGAATCCGACCATTGCCCAGTTTATCCCGCAGGGATGGGAGTTTGTCGCCATCATCTTCGTGGTGCTGCTGCTTTTCGGCGCCAAGAAGATTCCCGAACTGGCCCGCGGCTTGGGCCGCAGCGTCGGCGAGTTCAAGAAGGCCAAGGGCGAGTTCGACCGCGAGGTGCAGGAGTCCATGAAGACCGAGGTCGAAACCGACCGCCCTCGCGAAATCGCCCAGGACGACGCTTCCGAACCGGTTGACGTCAAGCCCGAGCCCGCCAGCCAGACCGAGCCCCGCGCGAAGGCTTAGCGGCCGTCACGTTTCCAGCAACGCGCGGGCGGCGGCGACGTCCTTTTCGATCTGCGCCTTGAGCTCGGCCATGTTTTCGAAGGGACGCTCTCCCCGGATGAGCGCCAGGCGAGTGAGTTCGATCCGCCGGTCGTAGAGATCGCCCTCGTAATCGAGGAGGTGGGCTTCCACTTGCAGATGGCCCTGGTCCTCAAAGGTGGGTCGGATGCCGATGTTGACCACCGCCGGCAGCACGTGCACGTCAAAGCGCGCCAGGCAGGCATACACCCCATGGGGCGGGATGAGCTGGCGGATTTCGCCGAGGTTGGCGGTGCGGAAGCCGATGCGGCGGCCCCGGTGCTCGCCGTGGACGACCCGGCCCTCCAGCTCGTAGGGCCGGCCCAGCAGGCGCGCCGCCAGGTCGAGCTCGCCACTGCCGATGAGCTGCCGGATGCGCGTGCTGCTGACCACGGCGCCGTCCTGCACGAAGCTGGGCACCTCCTCCACGCCGAAGCCGCGCTCCCGGCCGACCCGCTCAAGGAATGCGGCGTCGCCCTGGCGGTCGTAACCGAAGACCCAGTTCAGCCCGATGGTGATGGCGCTGAGGCGCGGAAACGCCCGGTGCAGCGCCTCCACAAATTCCCGTGCGCTGAGCCGCCGGGTGGCTTCGTCGAAAGCGATGGTGACGACCTCGGCCACGCCCAGCTCCAGCAGGGAGCGCTCGCGCTGGCGGGGCGTGCTCAGGCGCCGGGGCGCGCGCTCCGGCGCAATCACTTCCAGCGGATGCGGCTCGAAGGTGAGCACGCCGGCCTCCCGTGCAATGGGCGCAGCCCCCCGCATCCGGGCGATGACGGATTGGTGGCCCAGGTGCACGCCGTCAAAGACGCCGATGGCCAGATGCCGCAGCTCGGGCCGCGGGTTGAGCTCGGTCAGAGGGCAGGGAGTGGTCTCGGGCGGCGTCATGGCGCGGGGGAACTCTTAAAAGAAGCCCGCGCCAGAGCAAATGCACGGAAAAACTACGCGGGCGGCGTGGAGAAAACCCGGTGCGTCCACTTGGCCAAACGCAGGCCAAAGAGCCGGCAGCTCTCGCGGTCGCTGGCGTCAAGGGCCGCCTCCTTGGCGTTCGGGTCCAGATCGCTTTGGCCCATCACGCCGAGGTAGGAGCCCATGCGGTTGGTTCTGACGTTTCCCTGCGGCTCAAAGTAACCGTGGTCGGCCGGGTTGATCCAGGTCATGCCGTGCTGGGCGGCCAGGATGCTGAAATAGACCAGCGTGTTGAGCTTGTCGCCGCTGAGGCCGGCCGCGTGGGTAAAGCCGCCCGCCAGTTTGTCGGCCCAGCCTTGCTGCATCCACACCTCGCTGCTCCAGTCGGCGAAGGCCTTGAACTGGGCAGCGGCGCTGCCCATGTAGGTGGGCGAACCAAAGACGATGGCGTGAGCCTCCTGGAGCGTGGCGGCCATGGCGTCGTCCCGCCAGCGCCCGGCCGTGATTTGCTCTCCGGTTATGCGGAGCAGGTCCGCTTGGGTGTCGGCATCTTCGCGGGCGCCCTCGGCAATGGCCTCGGCCATGAGCTGGTTGTGGCCGGTGTGGGAAAAGTAAACGATTGCGATGCGGGATGTAGTCATCGCTTCAGGCTAAAGCATGCGGCCGGACGCGCAATCCCGCCGGGGGAACTACGTCCGCCGCAGGCGGCTGATCTCGGGCAGGGAGAGGATGCGGGGGCGGAGCGCCTCGGCGTCGCGGGTGTTCTGCAGTTCCTCCCAGCCGATGGCGTTGGCCAGGCTGAAGTTGCCGCTTTGGGTGCGCTCGAGCTGGATGAGGTGGGCGCCGCAGCCCAGCTCGCGGCCGATGTCGAAGCAGTAGGTGCGTACGTAAAAGCCCTTGCTGCACTCGATCTCGAAGGCGATTTCGGGCAGCTCCATGCGGTGAACCTGGTAGCGCAGGATGTGGACGAGCCGGGGCTCGCGCTCCACCGTCTTGCCCTTGCGGGCCAGCTTGTAGAGGGGCACGCCATCCTTCTTCAGGGCGGAGACCATCGGGGGCGTTTGGTAAAAGTCGCCGGTGAATTTGTCCATGACGGCGGTGACTTGCTCGCGGCTGAGTTCGGGCACCGGGTACTCGGCGGTCACCTGGCCGTCGGCGTCCTGGCTGTCGGTCTCCACGCCCAACTTCATGGTGCCGGCGTAGATTTTGTCCTCGCTCATGAGGAGGTCCTGCAGCTTGGTTGCTTTGCCGATAACCAGCATGAGCAGGCCAGTGGCCAGCGGGTCGAGCGTGCCGCAGTGGCCCACCTTCTTGAAGCCGAAGCGCCGGCGCACGAAGTCCACGATGTCGTGGGAGGTGCAGCCGGTGGGCTTGTTGACCAGCAGGAGGCCGTCGATGGGGTTTTGCATGGGGCGGGGGAGGCGCGGGTTCGCGGATGGGGAGAAAAGGGGCGAGACTATAAGCCGGGTGCCGGGCGGATGGCAAGGTCGCAGTGGCCGGGCTTGCGGTTTGGTTGCAAGGGTGCAGTTTGATGCGAAAGTCCCGTTCGCCATGTCCATCAGCTCCTCCGACCGCAAGCGCGTCAGCACTAAGCATGCCCCCGCCGCCATCGGGCCCTACTCCCAGGCCGTGCAGGTGGGCGACTTCATGTACCTTTCCGGCCAGCTGCCGATCAACCCGGCCACCGGCGAGTTCGTCCCCGGCGGCATCGCCGAGCAGACCGAGCAGGTCATCCTCAACCTCAAGGCCGTCCTGGCCAGCCAGCAAATGCCGCTCTCTTCCACCGTCAAAGTCACCGTGTTCCTGGCCGACATGGAGCAGTTCGCGGAGATGAACCAGATGTACGAAAAGTACTTCGGCACGGTGCTGCCGGCGCGCTCCACGGTGCAAGTGGCCCGCCTGCCCAAGGACGCGCTGGTCGAGATCGACGCCATCGCCATCGCCGCCCTCTGAACCGAACCGCCGCTCTCGAATAGAAGGTAATCCCATGGACGCCCTGGAAGTTTTTCGCCGGACCAACGCCCTGCTGGAGGGCCACTTTGTGCTGCGCAGCGGTCTGCACAGCCGCCAGTTTTTCCAGTGCGCCAAGGTGCTCCAGCATCCGCAGATTGCTTCCGAGCTGATCGGGCAACTGGCCGACCGCCTCCGCGAAGACGAGGTGGCCTACGACCGCATCATCAGCCCGGCGATGGGCGGAATTCTAGTCGGGCAGGACCTGGCCCGGCACCTGGGCTGCGAGCACATCTTTGCCGAGAAGCAGGACGGCAAACTGGTGCTGCGCCGCTTCGAGATCGAGCCCGGCGCCCGCTACCTGGTGGCCGAGGACGTGGTCACCACCGGCAGCGCGGTGCGCGAGACGATGAAGATCGTCACCGACGGCGGGGGCGCGGTCGCCGCCGTGGCCGTCATCGTCGACCGCAGCGGCAACGACCCGGTCGACTTCGGCTGCCCGCTCTACAGCCTGCTGCGCCTCTCGGTGGAGACCTTCCCGCCCGACCAACTCCCGGCCGACCTCGCCGCGCTGCCCGCGACCAAGCCTGGGAGTAAATAACCCACCGACCATCATGAAGTGGTTGAAGAGGTTCCTCATGCTCATGGGAGCCGGGTTCTTGTTCCTCTTAGCGTTGGTGGGTTTTTGGGCCCTGGCACCTTCGGAGATCGACCCGAAGGAAGAGGCCAAGCTGATGGACTTTCTGGCCAAGGCGACCGATGGGGAGTTGGTTTTTTTCCGGGAAACCAAAGAGGTCCTCTTTCGGCGGCCGCGCTTCGATGAGCTCGAAATTCTGCAGAGCGTGAGTTTTGAGCGACCGGGAGTCGTCTACCTGCGCGAAAGCCTGTCTGGTTTCTTTTTCAAGAGCAAGCTGGGCTTCAAGGTGTTCTGCTTTGACCCGCGGCACGGGATTCTGCTGCGGGACGAACCGGGTGACGAGCTCTTCATCAAGATCTGTTTTTCCTGCTGGAATCTGCAGATCGGAGACGGTCCCGTTTCCGAAATGCCTCCCTCGTGGTACTACCCGCTGCGCGACGAATTCCTGGAGGCGGGATTCCCACTCAAGTAGCCGACGGCGACTTCATCAAGCCATGGCGTCGTCGCGGCTGCCCCGCCGCCTGCTAATTCACGCGCTTGCCGCGCCAGTAGCGGACGGGCTCGCTGCCGGTGGGAGGAGGCGGGGGCGGGGCGGCGTCCGGTTCCGGCTCGGGCACCGGCGGGGGTGCGGCCTCGGTCGCGCCGGGCTCCGGGTTGCCGGGCACGACGTTTTCGACCAGCTCAAGCGCCCCGGCCAGGCGGAATTTGGCCAGGCTGCGGGCCACTTCCAGTGGGTTGAGCCGCGCCTTGTCGGCGATCTCGCTCACGGTACGCTTGCCGTCGGCCAGGATGAGCAGGCCGAGTTCGCTCGGCGTGGCTTCGACATCGCCCAGGGACTCGCCGCCCAGGTAAAAAAGCACCGAATCCAGGCTGGGGATGGCCTGCTGGAGCGCGGCCAGCTCGTCGATCTTCTTGGCCACGCCGTTGATCAGCGTCTGGGTGTCGAACTGGGCCAGCTCGCGGTTGGCCTCGGGCGGGATCGGCTCCTCGTCGAAGCGGAACTCGGCCTCGCGCCAGAGGATAAATTGGTAGAGCGCGGGCGCGCCGGTCAGCGCCCCGGTGGCGGCGTTGAGAAACTGGCCCGATTCCATGCTGAGGGTGCCGTGGTCGGTGCCCAGGTCCAAATGCAACACGCCGGTTTGGTGCGTGCCCGAAAGCATTCGCATGACTTCGGCCAAATTGATGGTGGTAAAACTGCCGGCGAATTCAGGCAAGGGACTCCTGTTCTTGAAGTTGGGAGCGTCGGCTCCCCCTTGAGGCAAGCACCATTGATGCCAAGACGCAACCGCGTTTTGATGCGGCATGCCTCTTGCTGATCACTATGCAGAGAGATGGAACATGCCATTTTGATCATTGACGACCAGGAGGACATCCTGCGCATCCTGGAGCGCGAATTCAGCAAGGAGGGCCGCTTCCGCGTGTTCACCGCGGTTAACTGCCGCAATGCGCTGGATTTGCTGGAGGAGGAACAGATCGACCTGGTGATCACCGACGTGCGCATCGGCGAGGAGAACGGCTTTGTGCTGCTCAAGCAGCTCCGCGAGCGCTACCCGGACCTCGCGGTGATGATGATGACGGCCTACCGCAGCCCCGGCTACCGGCAGCAGGCCGACCAGCTCGGCGTTGTCTTCTTCATCGAGAAGCCCTTTGCCGTGTCCACGCTGCTGCAGGCCGTGGGGGGCTTCTTCGATCACCGCGAGGCCCATCAGCCCGAGGTGATCGAGGCCACCGCCACGCCGGAGGCGCCCAAGAATTACGACGCCTTGGAGCACTTCCGCGCGGTCGACCTCATCCAGCTCTTTTGCCTAAACGGGCGCCAGGTGCTTTTGACCCTGAATTTCCCCGGAATGAAGGAAGAAGGGCGCATCTTTATCCGTAAAGGTAACATCTGGCACGTGGAATTTGGCGCCATGCAGGGCAAGGAGGCCTTCTACAAGATCATGTCTCTGGGCGAGGCGCAGCTGGGTATCCGCAACAGCGAAGAGGAGGAACTGCCGCAAACCGTGTCCGAGGGTTGGGAACACCTGCTCATGGATGCGGCCCGCTTCAGCGACGAAAGTACGGCCGCAGGGCCGGACCGGGCTGCCGCCGAGGGCGTGGAGACGGAACGGGATCCCTTTGATGACTTCTGGAAATCGGCGCGCATTAGCAAGACCGGCAAGCTAAAGCTTTCTCAATAAAAAGTAGCGAAACTGCTTTGGGTTGTTTTATTCGGCGCACTGTGAACAATGTGACAAAGCTGAGCGCGATGATAACTTTTAACCATGAGCAGTAGCTGGCCAGAAATTTTTTTTGGCGGGCAAAAGCCGACCCGCGCGGGCTCCGCGCCGCCGCCTGCCGCGCGGCTGGAGGTACCCGCTCCCAAGCCGGCACAGCCGCCCACCCCAGCGCCGGCCCCGCTGCCGAAGGCACCGGCCACCGGGCAGGCCTGGCCGAGCATGTTCTTTGGCGGCGAGGCCCCGCCCGCTACGAAGGAGCCCGCCAACGGCCTGGCCGCCCAGCCGGTCCGCCAGCCGACCGCGACGGCGCCGGTGCCCACTCGCCCGCCCGCCGGTCTGGATATGGGGACCGAGACGCCCACGGGCGAGTTTGACACCGTCGCCTTTGAGAAATTCCTGGATAAGGGCCGCCAGCAGGAGGTGCTGGAGCGCAAGGCCGGTGCCAGCAAGATTGAGTTGCCCGCGCACCAGGACGAGGACGAGGAACCGGCCTTTCTGCCCGTCGCGTTGCCGGAGAGTCCGGTGGTGCCCCTGCCATCCGCCGAAGCGCCCGAGCCCTCGCCTTTAATCGAGGGCCCGCCCGCTTTCGAAGAAGATGTCCTGCCCGCTTTTGAGGAGGCCGCCCCGGCCGAGGCGCTTGCCGAGGAGGTGCTGCCGACCGTGGTGCCTCCGGTCGAAGAAACCACCGTCCCGGCCGAGGCCAAGGAGAAGACCGTGGAGGACTTCAACGCTGAGGCCCGCGAGCGCGCCAAGGCCAAGGGATATGAGCCCCTGACCCTTCCGGCCATGCCGCCGGGGATGACGGCCGCGCCGCCTCCGGAGCCGGCCGCGGCTCCGCCTGAGCCAGCCCCGGTTGCTCCGCCGGAGATGCCTCCGCTGGAGGCCAAAACGCCGCCCGACGCTGAGGAATTTGTGCCCCTGCCGGAGTTGCCGCCGGGAGAAGACGCCTTTGGGCTGGCGGAACCGCCGTTCGAGCCTGGGGAGCCGGAGGCCGATGCTCCCAGTACGGCAGAGGAGGACGAGCCTGCCGTGATTCCCGGCCTGCCGGAGGCGGAGGCACTCGCACCGGAGCCCCCCGCCGCGCCAATTCCTCCGCCGGCGCCCGCCGAGCCGATCCCCCCGCCGACACCCGCCGAGCCAGTTGCCCCGGTCGCCGCCGCGCCGCTACCGGAAGCCGCGCTGGCCGCCGTGCCGCCACCGGGCATCGTCAGCGCCAACCAGTTGGAAGGCGGCACCCTGGAAAAGGGCGCCAAAAAATTCACGCTGACCAACGGCGAGGTCATTTCCGGCAAGGTGCTTTCCGAGAACGAGACCGAGCTCTTTGTGCAGACGCTCACGCTCGGGGTGGTCACGCTCAAGCGGGATCACCTGGCCGAAAAGCTCCGCGAGGTGGTGTTGCTCAACGGCGACCGCGTCACCGGCGAGATCGTGGCCGAGAACAAGGACTTCATTTACCTGCGCAACGCCAGCCTGGGCACGTTGACGATTCCCCGCAGCCAGGGCGCCAAAAACGTGGTCGAGGCCGAGTTGGCCAACGGAAACCGCATCGTGGGCGAATTGATCCTGGAGACGGAAGAGTTGGTCCTGATCAAGAGCGCCACGCTCGGGACGGTCTCGGTCGACCGCAAGGGCATGAAGCACCTCGCCGAGCGCGTTGAGCAAAGTCAGATCAAGAGTCTGGAATAAGTTCGTCTATCTTTGAAACGACGAAATTTAATGGGGTAGCTTGTCTCTACAAGGCGATGTGCTACCTTCCATTTGCAATTTAAAGGCGCGCCTTTATGTTGCCGAATCCGCCCGCTTTCAAGGGCACGAAAGACAGACATGAGCGAAGAAGAATTGAGCGCAGATACGCAGTTGTTGCACGAACGTGTGGCCGAAGATTACAAGTACGGTTTCGTCACCGAAATCGAGACGGAAGACTTTCCGGTGGGTCTTAACGAAGACGTCATTCGGTCGCTTTCCGCCATTAAGAAAGAACCGGAATGGCTGACCGAGTGGCGCCTAAAGGCCTACCGCGCCTGGCTGGACATGCCGGAGCCGCGCTGGCCGAACGTCAACTATAAGTCGCCGGATTACCAGGGCATCCGCTACTACAGCGCGCCCAAGAAGAAAGAAGACGGGCCGAAGAGCCTCGACGAGGTCGACCCCGAATTGCTTGAGACCTACAACAAGCTCGGCATCCCGCTTAAGGAGCAGGAGATGTTGGCGGGCGTGCAGAACGTGGCGGTCGATGCCGTCTTCGACAGCGTTTCCGTCGCCACCACCTTCAAAAAGGAATTGGCCGAGGTCGGCGTGATTTTCTGCTCCTTCTCCGAAGCGGTGCAGGAGCATCCGGAGCTTGTGCGCAAGCATCTTGGTTCGGTCGTGCCGACGCGGGACAACTATTATGCCGCGCTCAACTCCGCCGTCTTCAGCGACGGCTCCTTCTGCTACATTCCGAAGGGTGTGCGCTGCCCGATGGAGCTTTCCACCTATTTCCGCATCAACGCGGCCGGCACGGGTCAGTTCGAACGCACCCTGATCGTGGCGGAAGAAGGCGCCTACGTGAGCTACCTCGAAGGCTGCACCGCCCCGATGCGTGACGAGAATCAGCTGCACGCTGCGGTGGTTGAAATTGTCGCTTTCAAGGACGCCGAGGTGAAGTACTCCACGGTGCAAAATTGGTATCCGGGCGACAAGGACGGCAACGGCGGCATCTATAACTTCGTGACCAAACGCGGGCTCTGCGCCGAGAGCGGCAGCAAAATCAGTTGGACGCAGGTCGAGACGGGTTCGGCCATCACCTGGAAGTACCCGAGTGTCATCCTGCGCGGCGACAATTCGGTCGGCGAGTTCTACTCGGTCGCGCTGACCAACAACTGGCAGCAGGCGGACACCGGGACGAAGATGATTCACGTGGGCAAGAACACCAGCTCCACCATCGTGAGCAAGGGCATCAGCGCCGGTAAAAGCCAGAACAGTTACCGCGGTGCGGTCAAGGTGCTCAAGGGCGCCGACAACGCCCGCAATTACAGCGTCTGCGACAGCCTGCTGATTGGCGACACCTGCGGGGCCCACACCTTCCCGTATCTGGAGATCGACAATCCGAGCGCGCGCGTCGAGCACGAGGCCAGCACCTCAAAAATCGGCGAGGACCAGATCTTTTACTGCCAGCAGCGCGGCCTTGATGAGCAAGATGCGGTCAACATGATCGTCAATGGTTACTGTAAGGAAGTGTTTCGGCAGCTGCCCATGGAATTCGCGGTTGAGGCGCAGAAGCTCCTCGACGTGAGCCTGGACGGCAGCGTGGGATAAAGGCGGATCGCCGGCGGCCCGGTGCCGCTTAATGTTTAACGAAGAAGTAAGGGACAAAGATAAAATGGCTATTCTGGAAATAAGCGGCCTCTGCGCCGAAATCGAAGGCAAGGAAATCCTCAAAGGCGTCGACCTCACGGTCAACCCGGGCGAAATCCACGCCATCATGGGACCCAACGGCAGCGGCAAAAGCACGCTGGCCTCCGTCCTCGCCGGGCGCGAGGAGTACGAAGTGACCTCTGGCAGCATCACTTACCAGGGCAAGGACCTCCTGGAAATGGAGCCGGACGAGCGGGCCGGTGAGGGCGTCTTTCTCGCCTTTCAGTACCCGGTGGAAATCCCGGGCGTGAACAACACCTACTTCCTGCGCGCTGCCTACAATGCCCAGCGCAAATACCGGGAAGAGGAGGAGGTCGAAGCGCCCGAGTTCCTCAAGCTGGTGAAGGAGAAAATGAAGCTTCTCGACCTGCGCGAAGACCTCCTGACCCGCTCGGTCAACGAGGGCTTCTCCGGCGGTGAAAAGAAGCGTAACGAAATCTTCCAGATGGCGGTGCTCGACCCGAAGCTGGCCGTGCTCGACGAGACCGACAGCGGCCTCGACATCGACGCCTTGAAGATCGTGGCCGAGGGCGTGAACAAGCTCAAAAGTCCCGACAAAGCGGTGGTGGTGATTACCCACTACCAGCGCCTGCTTAACTACATCGTGCCGGATTACGTCCATGTGCTCGTCGACGGCAAAATCGTGCGTAGCGCCGGTAAGGAGCTGGCACTCGAGCTCGAGGAACACGGCTACGATACGGTGACGGAAGGCGCCCCCGCTTAACTTCTACCCACGCGACGACCATGGCTGATTTGGCAGAAAAACCCATCACGACCGGCATGGAGCCGTTCATCACCGCGGCCGAGGCGCTTGAGCAGGCCGAGGCCGGCAGCGTCATGCCCTGGCTGACCGCGCAGCGCAACGCCGGCCTGGCCCAGTTTGCCGAGGCTGGTTTCCCCGGACCCAAGAACGAGGATTGGAAATACACCAGCACCAAGCGGCTGGCGTCCTTCCCGGTCAAGCTGGCCGGGTCGCCGTCCGAGGCCGGTGATGTGACCGAGGAAGACTTGGCGCCCTATCGGCTTCGGGACGAGGCCGCCGCCGAGCTGGTCTTTGTCGACGGGCATTACCGGGCGGACCTTTCCTTCCGCGGCAAGAAAGCTTGCTGCACCAAGATCACCAATCTGGCCGAAGGTATCCGGGCCACCAACCAAATCACCCTGGAATCCTACCTGGGCCGCCACGCCGATGAGGAAATCTACCCGCTGGCCGGGCTCAACACGGCGCTTTTCCAGGATGGTGCGGTTATCAACGTGGGCCGCAGCTGCGTCATTCACGCGCCGATCCATATCCTGCACATTTCGACCGGCGATTTTCTGATCAGCCCGCGCGTGCTGGTGGTGGCGGAGCCTCATAGTTCGGCGCCCATCGTTGAAACCTTCGCCAGCAAGGGCGACGGCCACTGCGCCTTCTACAACAGCGTGACCGAAGCGGTCGTCCAGGAGGGTGCCAATCTTAAGCACGTCCACCTCAACCTGCAGAACCAGCAGTCTTACCACGTGGGTCTGTTCCATTCGGAGATTGAGCGCGATGCCCGCACGGCGCATCACAGCTTTGCCTTCGGCGGCGCGCTCACCCGCCGCGACACCTGGATCAACCTCAACGAGGAGGGCACCGAGTGCCTCCTCAACGGCCTCTACATGCCGGGCCACAAGCAGCACATCGACCACCAGACGGTGGTCAACCACCGCAAGCCGCACTGCGAAAGCCACGAGTTCTTCCACGGCATCCTCAACCACAAGGGCCGAGGCGTCTTTAACGGCAAAATCTTTGTGCAGGAGGGCGCGATCAAGACGGACGCCAAGCAGAGCAACCGCGCAATGCTGATCTCGCCGGACGCCAAGGTAGACACCAAACCGCAGCTCGAGATTTGGAACGACGACGTCAAGTGCACTCACGGCGCCACCATCGGGGCAATTGACGAAGTGGCCGCGTTTTACCTGCGCAGCCGGGGCATCCCCGAGTTCAAGGCGCGCGAGATGCTGGTGCGCGCGTTCGCCGAGGAGATCGTGCTCAACGTCAACAACGACTCCGTGCGCGAGCACATCGACGACCTGCTCTCCAAGCACCTGGCGAGTTGGGAGGAGTAATCCGTGAACGACGAGATCACCCTGCAGCGCGACGTGGAGGCCATTGCCATCCCGGCGGGCGACAAGTTCACCCTCGAGGCCGGCACTTCCGTTGGCATCGCGCAGCGCCTGGGCGGCAACTACACCGTGTTCACGCCGCGCGGGCTGGTCCGCATTGAAGGCAAGGACGCCGACGCGCTGGGCATGGAGGTCGAGGCCTCGCCGCAAACGCCGGTGGCCAACGCCGACGGCAAGGTGAACGAGGAAGCGATCTGGGAGCAGATGAAGCACTGCTACGACCCGGAGATTCCGGTCAACATCGTGGACCTTGGGCTGATCTACGACTGCAAGGTGAATCCGGCCGAAACCGGCCAAGGGCATCAGGTCGACGTCAAAATGACGCTGACCGCCCCGGGTTGCGGCATGGGCCAAGTGCTGGCCGATGACGTGCGCCAGCGGGTGGAAAGCGTGCCCGGAGTGACGGCGGCCAACGTCGAGATCGTTTGGGAGCCTCAGTGGAACCAGGGCATGATGACCGAAGCGGCCCGCCTGCAGCTTGGCCTGATGTAAGGCGAGCGGCGGCCTGTTGGGGCGACCGCTGGCGGTATTTGCTTGCAATACCGCTTTAGATACACGTTATTACACCTTCTCTTTTGGCCCCCTCCAAAGTCGCAACCACTATGAAATTCAAACTCCTCCTTTCCCTGGCGACGTGCGCCGTCCTCAATTGTCTGCCGGTCCAGGCGGGCGAGCAACCCCTCGCTCAGAAACTCGAAGAAACCAAAATCAGCTTCAAGGTCGAGGCGCCGGTAAGCGTGATCTTCATGTACGCGAGCTCGCTCTCGGGCGTGCCCATCAACGCAACCAAGGTGCGCGACGACGGCGCCAAGCTGCAGGTGGAGTTCAAAGACGCGACCACCAAATCCGTGGTCCGCGAGGTTTGCCGCTTGGCCAATCTGACCTACGAGCTCACGCCCGACGCGGTACTGATCAAGCCGGCCAAGTTGGCTGGCGGTGCTCCCGCAGAGCCGGTCAACTAGACGGCGACCCGGAATCCGTCGGCGGCCGCTTTTGGCAGCCCAAGGACCGACGACTGGCTGGCGGTACTCTCGCCAAAGCCCGCTTTGCCGGAGAATTGCGCTTCCTGGCGCTTCCTCGTGTTTGGGGTATCTTGAGTTTATCGGAAACTCTCACGCATTTCAGGAGCATAACCGGAGACCCATCATGAGCCGCCTTTCCCTCGCCTGTGTCTTGCTGGCCCTCTGCTTTACGCTTCCCACCTTACTCCAGGCCGAATCCAAAATGGACAAGGCCGCCTACGAGAAAAAGCTTAATGAAACGGTGATTCCCAAGGTCGACTTCAAAATGATCACGGCGGTTCAGGCCTACTCCTTCGTGGCGGCAAAATGTGGGATCCCTCTTGATGCCAGCAAATTGAAGGGTGCCTCCACCGAGATGAACGTGACGCTGAGTTTGAATGATGTTCCCGCCGCGGAGGTCATGCTCTTTATCGCGACTCTCACCATGATCAAAGCGGAGGTGACGGATGACGGGATTGTCTTGGTCCCGCCCAAGCCCGCCCCCTGACGCTCTGGACTGGCCCCTTGCGGAATTCCCGGTTGGCCGCAAGTTATAGGATGATTTCAAGCGATGTTGCGGCGGAGCCGGTGACGGGCACCACGAACCTGGCCGCCTACCGGGTGGATTTCCCCATCCTGGGCAAGCAGGTCAACGGCAAGACCTTGATCTACTTTGATAACGGGGCCACCACTCAGAAACCGAAGCAGGTGATCGCGGCCATCCGCGCCTACTACGAGAACGACAACAGCAACGTGCACCGCGGCACCCACACGCTGAGCACGCGCGCCACCGAGCGCTTCGAAGCCGCCCGCACCCGCGCCGCCCGGTTCATCGGCGCCGAGGCGGAGGAGGTCATCTACACCGGCGGCACCACCGATGGCATCAACCTCGTCGCCAACAGCTGGGGCGTCTCCAACCTGCGCGAGGGCGACAAAATCCTGCTGACCGAAATGGAGCACCACAGCAACTTGGTGCCCTGGCAAATGCTGGCCGAGCGGACCGGCGCGCGGCTGGAGTACCTGGCCGTGGATGAAGCCACGGGCCTGCTCGACCTCGACCTCCTGGACGAGCGGCTGGCCGACGGCGTCAAGCTGCTGGCGATGGTGCACGTCTCCAACGTGCTCGGGACGGAAAACCCGGTGGCCGAAATTTGCGCCGCCGCCCGCCGCGCCGGAGTGGTGACGCTGGTGGATGCCGCCCAGACGATTGGCCACCAGCCGCTCGACGTGCAGGCCCTGGGCTGCGACTTCCTGGCGGCCGGCGCTCACAAGATGGCCGGGCCGACTGGCTTCGGCATCCTCTACGGCCGCCGCGAGCTGCTCGAGGCGATGCCGCCCTGGCGCGGCGGGGGTGAAATGATCCGCACGGTCGAGTACAGCCACAGCACCTGGAACGAACTGCCCTACAAGTTCGAGTCGGGCACACCCAACATCGCCGGGGCCATCGGCTTTCACGCTGCCATGGATTTCCTCGACGCCGTCGGGCGCGAGGCGATCAACGCCCACGACCGCGAGCTGGGCGCCTACGCGGCGGCGCGGATCGCCGAGCTGCCGGGCATGCGCATCCTGGGGCCGCCACCGGGCCAGCCGCGGGCGGGTTTGGTTGCCTTTGTGCACGAGAGCATCCACGCGGAGGACATCTGCACGCTGGCCGACGAGGCCGGCATCGCCCTGCGCGGCGGGCATCACTGCACGATGCCGATGCACGCCAAGTTCGGCATTTCCGCCAGCGCGCGGGCCAGCTTCTACCTCTACAACACGGTGGATGAGATCGACGCGCTCTTGGGCACGCTCCGGCGGCTACTTAAAATTCTCGCATAGAAGCTATCTCAAAATCTCCGCGTGCTCGCGCCAGTCGGATTTTGGCTGCTGGGCTAGGCCCGAGGACTCCTGGCGGAGGGCAGCTTTCTTCAAACGGTTAAGAACTGCCCTGCGCTAGCAGCGCTCAGGGGCCAAAAGAAACTGGCCTTGAAAAGGTTGCGGTTCTTTTCCGGTGCTGGCGCACGGCAGCCATTTCCACGGGAAGAGCTGCCCGGCGCTAGCCGCTGCTCCTTCCTCTCTTCTAGCCACGGCGGAAAACTCCTCGCAACGCGGGCCGCGTGGAGATTTTGAGACAGCTTCTAGTTGGAGCTGCCGGACTGGCCGCCGCTGCGATAAAAGTCCGGGCCGGGACCGTGGTCGAAGTCCTGGTGCAAATAGAGGCGCTCGTCATCGTCCGCGTGCAGGGTCAGAATGTTCGGATTTGGCGCGATGACGTAAGCCGGAGCCTCGACAAAGCGGCTGGAGCCATTGGCCGGTGCCCACCAAATGCGCAGGTTGTTCGGGTTTGGCGCGTCGCGGATGGTGACCGGCGCGTAGTCCCCGGAAGGCGCGCGAACCTGCCAGCTCGTGACCTGGCCCTGGTAGGCTTCGCACATCAAAATGGCGCCGCTGGAGGTGGTCATCACGTAGTTGACCCCGTCCATCAGGTCGATCCGGTTCATGGCCTCCTCCAGGCCGTAGACTTGGTTGTCGCTGTGGATGGGAGGCATGTTGCCGCAGCCGGCCAAAAAGGTGAGGGCGGTTACCAACATCGCGGCGCAGGCCCCGGAACACTTCCGATTCATGATTACGCTTGTACCTTGCAACTCTTTCCAGGTCAATTCTGTTGCAACATTTTTATAACTAAGTCCGTGTTTAGGCGGTCTTCTCAAAGCTTTCGCAGGAAAAAGCGCCCGAAATGACCATTGGACAGGGCTCGCTCCCGTCATTACTGTTTTCGGACGAACGCACGGCACGGCAAGTGCGTCAGAAGAAGACATGCCCACGCCCCCCTCCGCCGACGGTTTTGCGCGCCTCCTCTCCCGCCACGAGGCCCGGGCCGCGCGCCGCCTCCGCTGGGAGCGGGTGTTTGAGCGCTGGGGCGTGACGCTGTGGGGCCTGGCCATTGCCCTGCTAGCGCTTTGGTTGCTGGCGCTACTGGTGCCCACCGTCTTGCCGATGATGCTGGGCACCGCGCTAACCCTGGTGGTGCTGGCAGCGGCGGTGCTGGCGATTGAGTATCTGCGGCCGGTCGAGCGCAAGTTGCTGCGCGCCCGGATGGACGAGCAAGCCGTGCTGCCGGACGTGGTCAAGACCGCCGGTGACTGGAGCGCCGAAACCGGCCCGGAGGCCGCCTCGCCCTGGAAGCAGAACCAGCTCAAGCAGGCCCACGCGCAGATCGAAGCGGTGAACTGGGCCACGTCGTGGCCGCTGCGGGCGCCGCGCCGCTGGTGGATGCCGGTGGTCGCGGGGCTGATGATGGTGCTGGTGCTGGCGGGCATGCGCGAGACGCGGACGGTGGCGCCGGTGGCCGCCGAGGCTCGCGGGCTCAACGACGCCCAGCGCGAGCTGGTCCGCGACATCGAGGAAACCCTCGATGATTGGGAGGTTGCGGCCGAGGAATTTAAGAATCCCGAGCTGGAGAAGCTCGTTAACGAAATGGAACCTCTGCGCGAAAAGCTGGCCGAGGGCGACCTGGGCGAGCGTGAGCTTTACCTGGAGCTCAACAGCGTGCAGCAGCGCTTGGAGCAGATGCAGGCCAGCCTGCAGAACCAGTCGCTGGAAGCCCTGGCCGAGGAAATGGCCGGCGCGATGGACCAGCTCGACCAGGCCGGGGCCTTGGCGGCCGCGCTCCGGCGCAAGGACTTCCAGGCGGCGCAGGAACAGGCCGAGAAGCTGGCCGACAAGCTGGAGCGCCGCGAAGCCGACCCGCCCGAAGGCCAGCGCGGGCAGCAGGCCGCCCAGCAGCTCGGGCAGGTCAGCCAAAAGCTCCGCCAGCGCGGTCAGAACGATGGCGCCCGCGCCATGAACCAGTTGGCCCAGGGCGCGCGCAACCAAAGCCACCAGCAAATGAGCAAGGGCATGCGGCAGATGTCGCGGCAGTTCCAGCAGCAGAACCGCAGCCAAAACCAGCAGCAGAACCTGCAGCACCAGATCCAGCAAATGCAGGCGGCCAAGAACCAACTGGGCCAGTGCCGCAGTCCGGGCGGTGGGGGCCAGAAGCAGGGGCAAGGCCAGCAAGCCGGCCAGGGCCAAGGGCAGGGGCAGCAGCCCGGCCAGGGTCAGCAGCCCGGCCAGGGTCAGCAAGCCGGCCAGGGCCAGCAGCCGGGGCAAGGGCAGGGTCAGGGGGAGGGCCAAGGCCAAGGCATGGCGCTGGGCATGCCCAAGCTCACCGAGATCATCCGCCAGCAACGCGGCGGCGGAGCGGGCAGCGACATCGCCGCGAACAAGTTTTCCGAGCCAACCTCGCTCGATGTCACCCGCACGCAGGAGGCCGTTTCCGGCCAGATGAACGAAAACGGCATGTCCGAAGTCACCACCGAGAAGACCCTGCAGCCCCAATTCGAGCGGGCGAGTGACGCGGTGGGCTCGGCCGAATTTGAAGTCTACGAGCAAATGAGCCGCCAAGCCGTCGAGGACGAGAATCTGCCGCTCTCCCACCGCCAAAGCATCCGCAAGTACTTTGAGGCCATCCGCCCGACGGGTGACGCCGTCCGGCCCCCTCCCGAAAGACCCTGACCCTCTTCCCGGCGACGCCCCGTCCACCCGCCTTATTCCACCAGCCCGCAACCCCTTAGCCTGATGTCCCCATGAGTACCGAAGTCGCCGCCCCCGATCCCCTTGTTTCCCAGCAGAGCCCGGAAGAGCTCGAGGCCCAGGCCCAGCAGTTCCGCCACTGTTTCGACTCCCTTAAGACCGAGGTGCAGAAGATGATGGTGGGGCAGGACGAGATTATCGAGCACACGCTCACCGCCATCATTGCCGGCGGCCACGTGCTGCTGGAGGGCGTGCCCGGCCTGGGCAAGACGATGCTGGTGCGCAGCCTGGCCGACGCGCTGCACCTCTCCTTCAACCGCATCCAGTTTACCCCGGACCTGATGCCGGCGGACTTGGTCGGTACCAACGTACTGGTGGAGGACGCCCAGGGCCACTCCAGCTTTGAATTCCAGCCCGGCCCCATCTTCTGCAACCTGCTGCTGGGCGACGAAATCAACCGCGCCACCCCCAAGACGCAGAGCGCCTTGCTCGAGGCCATGCAGGAAAAGCACGTTACCGTGGCCGGCGCCACCCGCCACCTGGAGCGCCCCTTCTTCGTCCTGGCCACCCAAAACCCGCTGGAGATGGAGGGCACCTACCCGCTGCCGGAGGCCCAGCTCGACCGCTTCTTCTTTAAGCTCAAGGTGCCGTACCCCACCGCCGAGCAGTTCGGCGCCATCCTCGACCGCACCACCCAGCGCGAGAAGCCCACCGTCAGCCGCGTTTTCCAGGGCGAGGACCTCGTTAACCTGGGGGACTTTGCCCTCGGCGTGCCGGTCGCCCCCAGCGTGCAGGAGCGCATCGTGCAAATCGTCATGGCCACCCACCCGGAGACCGACTTCGCCACCGACGAGGTGAAAAAGTACGTGCGCTACGGCGCCAGCCCGCGCGCCGGCCAGGCGCTGATCCTCGCCGCCAAAATCCGCGCCCTGCGCGAGGGCCGCTACCACGTCGCGACCGAGGACGCCGTCCACTTTATCCACGCTGTGCTACGCCACCGCGTCATGCTCACCTTCGAGGCGCAAGCCGACGGCCTTACCGAGGAACAGGTCCTCGATAACATCGTCGCCCACCTCCAAGGCAAGTGGAAGGAGTAGGGGATGGGTAGAATCGACCGGAGCCGCAATCGAATCCCGTCCGGTTTTGCGGACCGTCGATGAGGACATCGACGGCTACCAGCCATTCCGAAACTCAACCCCTTGGCGTACATGGCGAACTTGGCATGACAACACATTTGAAATCGAATCCCGTCCGGTCTGCGCGGCGGAGCAGGAGCTCCGCCCTCCGCTTGCTCGGTGCAAACCCATCCTTCGTGTCCTTTGTGCCTTAGTGAGAAAGAATCGAGAACCGACCAACTGACGGAAACACGACACCATGCCCCCGACCGAACCCCTCGCTGACGACCTCTTTCCCGCCTCGTTTCTGCAGCGGCTGGAGAGTCTGTCCCTGGCGGCGAGGCAGTTGGTACGCGGTCGCCTGAAGGCGGACCGGCGCAGCTCGACGCGCGGGTCCTCGGTCGAGTTCGCCGAGTACCGCCCCTTCACGCCCGGCGACGACTTCCGCTACATCGACTGGAACGCGTTCGCGCGCTGGCGCCAGCTGGTGCTCAAGCTCTACGTCGAGGAGGAGGACCTTTACGTGCATCTGCTGCTGGACTGCACCGCCTCGATGGACTGGGGCGAGCCCGTGCGCAAGTTCGACTACGCGCGCCAGGCCGTGGCCGGGCTGGCCTATCTGGCCCTGGCCAACCTCGACCGCGCCGCCGTCGTCGCCCTGGGTCAGCCGGACGCCCAGCGCCTGCCGCCCGCCCGCGGGCGCGGGCGCTTCCTCCCGCTGCTCGCCTACCTGCGCACGCTTCTGCCCACTCACGAGCCGCGCGGCTTGGAGGAGAGCGTGCGCGCCTGGCTCAACACTAAGCCGCAGCGCGGGCTGGTCGTGGTGGTGAGCGACCTTTTCGGCTCTGACCTGGACGACGCCTTCAACGCCCTCGACCGCCTGCGCTACGCCCGCCACGAGCTGGCCGTCTTGCAGCTGCTCGACCCGGCCGAGACGGCGCCCGGCGAGCCCGGCGAGTACGAGTTTCTCGACACCGAGTACGGCGAGCGCCGCAAGGTCATCGTGGATCGCGCCGCCGCCCGGGAGTTTGACGACAACTTTCGCGCCTACCAGCAGAAGCTCCAGAGCTACTGCAAGGGCAAGCAAATCCCCGTGCTCCAGGCCCGCACCGACGGCGACATCAACGAGCTCCTGCTCAAAACCCTCCGCACCGGCGGCTTCGTGCGCTAAATCCGGATTTGGATCGAGATGACCTTCGCCGCCCCCTTCCTGTTTTGGTTCGCACTGCTCGCTCTGCCGATCATTGCGTTTTACCTCATCAAGCAGCAGCTGCGGCTCAAGCCGGTCACGACGGTTCTCTTCTGGCAGCAGCTTCGCCCCGCCGTCCACAACGCGCCGCTCTGGCGCCGGCTGCGGCGCTGGTTCTCGCTGCTGCTTCAGCTCATTATTCTAGCGCTGATCGTCTTTGCCCTGGCGAGGCCGCTCTTCCCCTGGCAGGCGGCGGGCGCGCAGTCGCTTGTGCTGGTGGTGGATCCTTCCGTCAGCATGACCGCGGTCGACGACCCCGCCGCACCGGCGGAGGGCGAAGCCTTCGCCGCCGGGGACGCGGCCGACGGCTTGCCCAGTCCGGACGAACGCCTCGACGCGGCGGCGGCGGCTTCCCCCCGCTGGCAAGACACGCTGCGCTTGATCGAGGCCCGCCTGGGCGCGCTCGACTTTGAGGACGAGGCGGCCGTCATCTTGGCGAGCGACCCGCCGCAGATCATCGCGTCCTGGACCAATAACCAGCGGCAACTGCGCGAGGCGCTGGGCCGGGTTCGGCCCCAGGGCGGGCCCAGCGATATCCGTCCGGCGCTGGCCCTGGCGCACAACCTGGTGGAGGGCCGCGAAAGCGCGGGCATTGAATTCATCACCGACGGAGTGTGGAGTGACGAGCCGGAGGAAGAGGAGCTGGCCGGCGTTGCCATCCGCCGCGTGGGTGTGGTGGAGGAACCCGCCGCCAATTCGGGCCTGACGCTCTTTAGCGCGCGTCGCTCCCTCGGTTCGCCCGGCGAGTACCAGCTTGCCGCCATCATCGAAAACAACCGCCCGGGCGGCGAACCACTCCAGGGTCAGCTCGAGATTCTCCGCAACGGCGGCATCATGGACGTGCTGGAGGTGGAGGTGCCGACCGGCCAGCCCTGGCGCAAGGAGTGGCGCGCCACCGACGCGGGCGAGGCCGTCTTCGAGGCGCGCTTCCTTCCGGCGGCGCCCGACGCCTTGGCGATGGACAACGCCGCGCAGAGCCGGCTGGACGCACTGCAGGCCGTCGACGTTGTCCTCGTCTCGGAGGGCTACCCGTTCTTGGAGGCGGCGTTGGACGCGCAGGGTCTGGTGACTTGGCAGCGGGTCTGGCCGCCGGAGACGGTGACCGGCCCGGACGCGGCCGGCGGGCGCGAGTCACTCTACATCTTCCACGAGGCGCCGCCGCCGGAGGGCTTCGCCGGGCGGGCCGCGTTGTTGGTCAACCCGCAGGGCGAGGGGTTCTGGGGCGCGCGCGAGGGCGTGGTGGAAAAGCCGCTGGTGAGCAGCCTCGACCGGGAGGCCGAGCCGATGCGCTACGTGGACTTCAGCCTGGTCAACATCCTCGAAGCGGGCCAGTACGCGCCGGCCGCCGGTGCGGAAACGCTGGCGGAGAGCTTTGGCGATCCGCTCATTTTTGGCCAGTGGGGCGGCCCGGGCGGCGCCGCCGATGGCCAGCCGGACCGCTGGCTGGTGCTGGGGTTCCCGCTGGAGAAATCCGACTTCGTCTTCCGCACCGCTTTCCCCATCTTCCTGGGTAACTTGGTGCAGGGCCTGCGCGACAACTCAATGCTGAGCTCGGGCGAGCTGCCGGGACCGGTCGAGACCAGCCTGGAAGTCACCGCCGGGGAGGAACGGCTGGCGGCGGCGGAGGCGGACGAGCTGCCGACCTGGAACTACGCGGGCTTTCCGCTCTGGTGGTGGCTGGCGCTGGGCGGGTTCGCCGTCCTGCTCGGCGAGTGGTTCAGCTACGCGCGGCGTATGACGGAGTAACCGATGGAAAAGCGCGACCGAAGCGAAGGCGAGAAGGCCGCCGTGCGGCAGTACCTGATTCTGATGCTGGTGCTGATTGCGGCGTTCCTGGGATCGCTGGTGTTCCTCTACTCGTCCGGGTTGATGGAGAGTGAAATCGGCTGGCTCATCGTGGTGGCGGATCTCCTGGCGATCATTGTACTGGCCTTCGTTTTCCACCACAGCATCGTGGGGAGGGCGAAAAAATAGGAAGTCATGCCTTGGAGAACCGGGCCACGGGGCTGGACGTGGAAGTCTTATCTACACTTGATGGGACTGCTTCTGCTTGGCGTTACCGCCATTTGCGCCGGCGTTTTTTACAACGATGACGCGAGCCTGCTGGTGGTTGCGCTGGCCTTCTTCGCGCTGATCGTCACCGCAATTTTGCTGGCGATCTACAAGGTGTCGCGGAATCGCGATTGATCCCGCCAAAATAGCGTTTGCGCCGCGCCGGTGGTGCCTTGAGGTTGAGGGGTGCAGCCGCGCAATGAAGCCGAGCAGTTCGAGCGCATTCCCACCCGCATTTTCAAGGGGGCGGACGCGGCGTGTCAACAGCTGGCGGCGGAGATCGACCGGCTCATCCGCCGGCGGGCGGAGGAGGGCAAGCCGGCGGTGCTGGGCTTGGCGACCGGCTCCACACCCGTGCGGCTCTACCGGGAATTGATCCGTCGCCACCGGGAAGAGGGGCTTTCTTTTGCTAATGTGGTTACTTTCAACCTGGACGAATACCACGGGCTGGAGCGCACCCACCCGGAGAGTTACTGGCAGTTCATGTGGGAGCAGCTTTTTGCCCACGTCGACATCCGCGAGGAAAACGTGCACCTGCCCAGCGGCACGGTGCCACGCGGCGAAGCCTTTGGCCACTGCCGCGAGTACGAGGAAGCGATCGCCGCCGCCGGGGGGATTGAAATCCAGATTCTGGGCATCGGACGGACCGGCCACATCGGCTTCAACGAGCCCGGCTCCGGTGCGGACAGCCGCACCCGGCTGGTGACGCTCGACAGTCTGACCCGCCGCGACGCCGCGCGCGACTTTCGCGGCGAGGCGAACGTGCCGCGCCACGCCATCACCATGGGGGTGGGCACCATCCTCGAGGCCAAACGCATCGTGCTGCTGGCCTGGGGCGAGGCCAAGGCCGGGGTTATCGCGCCGGCGGTGGAGGAGGCACCCTCGGCCAACCTGCCCGCGAGCTTCCTCCAGCAGCACGGGGACGTGCGCTTCTTCCTGGACGAGGCGGCGGCCTCCGGCCTCATCCGGCAGCGCCACCCTTGGCGCGTCGGACCGGTGGACTGGACGCCGCGGCTGCGCCGCCAGGCCGTTGTTTGGCTGAGCCAGACGGTGGGCAAGCCCGTGCTCAAGTTGACCGATGAGCAGTACGGCGAGCACCAGCTCGCGGACCTGATTACCGCCCACGGTCCAGCCTACAATTTGAACATCCGCATCTTCAACGAGCTCCAACACACCATCACCGGCTGGCCCGGCGGCAAGCCCAACGCGGATGACACCTACCGCCCGGAGCGGGCCGAGCCCGCGCGCAAGCGGGTGCTGGTGCTGAGCCCGGAGCCGTCGGACGCCGAGACCGCCATCGGCGGCACCCTGCATCGCCTGGTCGACCAGGGGCACGAGGTCACGTTGGCCTTTCTCACCTCCGGCAACCTGGCGGTGCCCGATCCCCAGGCCCGGCTGGCCACCGACCTCGTGCTGGAGATGAGCAGCCCGGACGACGAGGAAAGCGCGGTGGCCCTCGCGCGGCGGGTTCGCGGCAACCTGGACGGCAAAGGCCCCTTCGAAGCCGACTCGTCCGAGGTGCGGCGGCTGAAGGGGCTTCTGCGCCGGGGCGAGTCCCGTGCCGCGGCTGAAATCTGCGGCTTGGCGCCCGGGCGTTGCGTTTTCCTCGACCTGCCCTTCTACGAGGAGGGCCGCTACCGCCAGTTTGTGCTGGGCCAGGTAGACATCGAGCGGTTGACGGCGCTGCTGCGCGAGCACCGGCCGCATCAGGTGTACGTGGGCGGCAGCCTGGCCGACCCCAACTCGGTTGCGGCGGTCGGCTTCGAGGCGTTCCGCCGGGCGGCGGAAGGGGTCCGCGCGGAGGAGTGGTGGACGGACTGCTTTGTTTGGCTGTACCGCACGGGCCAGCGCGTTTGGCCGGTGCACGAGATCGACATGGCGGTGCCGCTGAGCCCGTCGGAGATGGCGAACAAGCTGGAGGCGATCTACCGGCACCAGAGCCAGCGCAGCCAGAGCCCCGTCGGTGGCGGCGGCGGGAACGAGCCCTGGCAGCAGGCGGAGCACCTCAACCGCGAAACCGCCGACGCCTACGACGCGCTTGGTCTGCCCGAATACGAGGCGATCGAAACCTTCCACCGCTGGACGAGCGCATGACGCCGCAGGATCTCGCCGCCG
Organism: Verrucomicrobiota bacterium; assembly: GCA_038745425.1. GTDB lineage: Bacteria > Verrucomicrobiota > Verrucomicrobiia > Methylacidiphilales > UBA1321 > CAWUJC01. The sequence goes on from JBCDLL010000013.1 coordinate 55,279, forward strand.
CCCTCCGCCCCAAACACCGTCCGCCCCTCGACCCCGGGTTTGTGCCGCCCGCGCTCTGGCTGCGGGCCTACCGGCAGGCGATCAAGGACCGGGAGCGGGACCTGCTGCTGGCCATCGAGCAGCCCGGCCACGCCTACAGCGTGGTGGAGTCGCTGCAAAGCTACGTGCGCGCCGAACCGACCGAGCACGACACCTGCGACCTTTACAAGGCCGAGCGCATGCTCAAGTTCGCGCTCTGGGCGAAAGGCGGCAGCAAGGTCTTTCTGCACGCGCCGGATGCGATGATCGAGGCGCTGCAAAAGCTCTACGCCCCGCAGGGCGCCCGCGCCTTCGACGCCGAATTCATGGGCGAGCGGGTCTATCTGGAGGAGTTTGCGATTGAGTCCTGCGACCTCATGGAGGTGCCGGCGCTCAACCTGCCCCAACTCACTCTGGGCAGTCACCTGGACGGCTGCCGGATCGGCTTCGACCTGGGCGGCAGCGACCGCAAGGCGGCGGCGGTGCGCGACGGCGAAGTCGTCTTTAGCGAGGAGATTCCTTGGAACCCTTACTTCCAGAGCGATCCCGCCTATCACTACGAGGGCATCATGGATTCGTTGCGCCGGGCGGCGGAGCATCTGCCCCGGGTCGACGCCATTGGGGGCAGCGCGGCGGGCGTCTATGTGGGCAACGAGCCGCGGGTGGGTTCGCTCTTTCGCGGGGTGGCCGAGGCCGACTTTGCGGACCAGGTGCGGCCGCTGTTCCGGCGCATCGGCGAGGAGTGGGGCGTGCCGCTGACGGTGGTCAACGACGGTGACGTGACCGCGCTGGCGGCGGCGCAGATGCTCGGCCGCCGTCGCCGGGGCGGCGTCCTGGGCCTGGCCTTTGGCACCAGCTTGGCCGCCGGCTACGTGGCGCCGGAGGGCTATTTGACGCCCTGGCTGAACGAGCTCGCGTTTGTGCCGGTGGACTACCGAACGGCCGACGAGGGCGGGCACATGGACGAGTGGTCCGGCGACGCCGGCACGGGCGTGCGCTACCTCTCGCAGCAGGCGCTTGCGCAGCTGGCGGCGCCCGCCGGCTTCGATTTTGGCGGGATGCCGCTGCCCGAACAACTGGTGGCCGTGCAGAACGCGATGGCGGAAGGCGACCCCTGCGCGCGCCAAATCTACGAGAGCTACGGCGTCTACCTTGGCTACACGCTCGAGCACCTGCGCCATTCCTACGACTTTGCGCACGTCCTCATCCTTGGCCGGGTGACGAGCGGGCCGGGCGGTGAAATCATGCTGCAAAAGGCCAAGCAGGTGCTGGCCGAGGAGTTCCCGATGACGTTGACGGACCTGGACTTCATCGTGCCGGACGAGACCTTCAAGCGCCACGGCCAGAGCATCGCGGCCGCCAGCCTGCCTGTCTTGGCATAAAGCTGAATTGTGGTCTAGGATCGGGAATGACCCTTTCCCAGCCGAGCGCTGACCTCTTCGTCCCCGACGGCACGCCGCTGCCCGAAGCGCTTGCCCGCACCACGCACCTCGGCATCGGCGCCCACCAGGACGACCTGGAATTCTTCGCTTATCACGGCATCGCCGCCTGCTTCCAGCAGCCGGGCGAGTGGTTCGGCGGCGTCATTGTAACCAACGGCGCGGGCAGCGCGCGGGACGGGGTGTACGCGCGTTACACCGACGCGGAGATGATCGAGGTGCGCCGTCGGGAACAGCGCAAGGCGGCGGCCATCGGCGAGTATGGCGCCATGATCCAGCTTGGGCACGCGAGCGGCGCGCTCAAAGACGCGGCGGAATCCAACGTCGTGGTGGACGATCTCGTGCGGATACTGGAAATGACGAAGCCGGACTACGTATACGTTCACAACCCGGCCGATAAGCACGACACCCATGTGGCATTGCTGGTGCGGTGCCTGGCGGCATTGCGCAAGTTACCAGCGGCGGCGCGGCCCAAGCGCGTCTACGGCTGCGAGGTGTGGCGGGACCTGGACTGGGTGCCGGACGAGCGCAAGGTGGTGCTGCCCGTTAGCGACCGCCCCAACCTGCAGGCCGCGCTCAACGGCGTCTTTGACTCCCAGATCTCCGGCGGCAAGCGCTACGACCTCGCCGTCATGGGCCGGCGCTTGGCCCACGCCACCTTTCACGAGTCCCACGAAGTCGACACCCACACCGGCCTGACCTTTGCTCTTGATCTGACTGCGCTTGCTCGGGACGAGACCCTTACCTTGTCGGCCTATCTGGATGACCTCTTGCACGCCTTCAGCGAGGATGTGAAGAAGCGGGTGGACCGGTTCTCCGGCCAGTCGTGACCCGCCACCACTGGGGGCGAATGGATTCCGCTGGTGATATCCGGCATCGACGGTCCGGACGGCGCCCGCTATATCACCTTTGTGAAAATTCGTCCCCTGAGAGCCATCCGTACCTTGGGCAACCATTGGCGTCGGCGCCACCTCCGCTTTACGCTGCCGGAGTCGGTCTACTTTTTCACGCTGCACAAATGCGCCAGCGTGCTGATGCGCAACACGGTGCTAGCCAAAGTCCGCGGCTTGGAGATGCGCGACTACGCCTCCGAGGTCTACGAGGGCTTGCGGGACCCGGGCCGTGAGGGGGAGTACGAGCCGCGAGGTTACGTGTACGGGCCGCTTCGCGTCTCCACCGACGTGAACCAGCAAGCGAGTGATGAATTGGTTAATCTGACCAGCCCCGAGTTCGTCCGCGACCGCATCTCGTTGATCATGGTGCGCGACCCCCGCGACCTGCTGGTGTCGGCTTTTTACTCCGGCGCCTATTCACACAGCTACAGCCCGGTGCCGGAGGTGCGCGCCGAGCAGGAGGCGCGGCGCGAGCGCATGCAGGCGCTGGGGCTGGACGCTTACGCGCTGCAACTGGCGCCGCAACAGCTCCTCGACTTCGAGCGGCTGGAGCAAGTGCGCGCGCACTGCCGCCGCGTCACGGTGCTGCGCTACCGCGACCTCGTCGAGCGCTTCGACGAATTTGCGGACGCGCTGGAGGCCGTGCTTCCGCTCAAGCGTGGCGTGCGGCGGCAGCTCTACGAACAGTCCCGCCCCCGCGAGGAAGAAGATCTCATGGCCCACCGCCGCAGCGGCAAAGTGGGTGGCTTCCGCGGCAAACTCCAGCCCGACACTATCGAGGCTCTCAACACTACGCTGCGCCCGGTTCTGCAGTCTTTTGGTTTCGAGGAGTGAGGAGATGCAACGGATTCTGCCGAACTTTCATGCGCAGCTTGCGCTTCTTCTGGGCATTCTTTTTGGCGTCGTGACTGGAGTTTGCTGGGAGCATGTCACCAGACACAGCGATGACGCGTTTATCATTATTTTGGTCGTTGGGACCACTGTCCTGGTAGCATCCCTGTTGGTCTTTCTCGTTTTTGGTTGGGGCAGGCACCTCTTTTTTTCCTACCTGATCGTCTTGATCGCCTCCTATTTCGTCTGTGTTTGGTTATGGCAACCGTCTCACGTTCGTTTTTTCGTCAGCAATCCAGGGGCAACTGGTAGCTACCAAATGATGGAGTTTGAGCACTGGATGGATGGTGGATGGATCGAGGGACCGACTGTGGAGGGATGGCCGATGTATCTGACCTTTCCAGACATCGACGGAGATGGTTTCCAAGACATTCGGGTCCAAGACACCGTGCATGCCGGAGGCGTGATCGAATTTATCTATCAGCCGAAGGCGCTGGATGGTGTGTATTGGAAGCCCGGGCGCCTCGAGGGAAGGCTCACGGCGGGATATCCGCCTTCAAGTACGTTTTATAATTATCCGTAGACTCATCATTGTGGCGTTCCGCCGCTGGGTCAGCGGCGGCTACCGGGCACAAGGCGATGCCAAGCAAAGACGGATGGCGGAGAATCTGGCAGTCGGTACCGCCCACCCTTCCGCGCAAACGGCCTTTCAACCCTTGGCGCGAAACCTCTGACCTGGCTCACTCGCCCCGCGCGTCCATTTTTTCGCGGGTGGCCCAGAGGCCGGCGGAGGGGGTTTGGATGAAGTAGATTTCCTCGCCGTCGGGCATGGTGTTGAAGCCCTCCTGGAGCTGGTCGAGCGGGTAGCGGGCCAGGGTTTCCTCCAGGTCGGCGTACTGGTAGTGGACGCTCTCGATCTCCTGCCGGCTGATGCCCTTGGTGGCGTAGCGGATGGTGAAGCGGCCCTCGCTGGAGCCGTTCATGAGATGGGCGGTGCCGTTGGCAAAGTCGCGTAGCAGTGGGTCCTTCTCATAGGCGGCCAGGACGTTGGGGGTCGTGTCGTAGCCGTAGCGGCGGATGATCCGGTCAACCTCGGGCTGCTCACCGAAGCCGTCCACGCCCGGTGCGATGACGAGCAGCTCCCCGCCGTCGGCCAGGGCGAGGCGGGTGCGGTAGACGGCCTTGTTGGCCACCCAGGTGCGGCGAAATTCGTCGGCCTGCATGTGCGCGACGATTTTGCGGATTGGTTTCTCCAGCAGGGTGATGTTTTGGCGCTGGCTGGCGCGGGCGGCCTCCAGGTAGGTGTCGCGGTCGTCGCCGACGTAGATGCCGGTGGTGACGAGCCCGCCCGCTTCGTCCCGCCCCATCACAATTTGCAAAAACACGTCGGGGAGGTGGCTGAGGAACTCGTCTTCGGCCCAGTTGAAGATTTCGCGGGTCTTGCTCACCAGCCGACCGAGGTTGTTTTCGATGCCGATGGTGGCGCTGCACATGTGGGCCGCGCACATGGTGTCCTTGCCGCCGAGGCCGATGAAGTAGTTCTTGTTGTGGTTGGCGAAGCCGAGGACCTCGTGCGGGACGACGTGGCCGACGTTGATGATGAGGTCCCACTTTTCCTCCATCAGCATCCGGTTGATGTGAACGGGAAGGGGGAAGTCCACCCGGCCGCCGGTGATGCCGTGCACGACTTCGGCCGGGACTTCGCCGACCACGGTGCAGCCGTCGCGCCAGGGGTGCTCGTGGATGCGCTCCTGCGGAATGCTTCCAAACATCCAGCGGTTCTCCTCGGGCGTGTGCGGGCGGTGCTGGCCAAGGGTGGGGATGACGTGCGCCTCGCAGCCTTCGGGCAGGAGGCGGTAGAGCGTTTCGGTAATCCAGCCGGCGCCGGAATGGGCGCGGGTGAGGTCGGGCGGCAACAGCAGGACGCGCCGGAGGTCGCAACCGAGCCGGGTCTGGGCTTCGTCCAGCAGGCGCTGGCAGAGGGGTTCGATCTCGGCGCGGGTGAGGGTGGGGGCTTCGCGGGTAAACCAGGGCATGCGGGCAGTGTGCCGATCATCGCCGGTTTGTCACGAATCCGTCATTGCAATGCGTCGTCCGGGCCCAAATGATGCGCGCATGACCTCCTTTACCTCCCTGACAATTCCCCTTCTAACCCTTCTGGGGTTGATGCTGACGCCGGCCGCGGCCGAGCCCGTGCTCACCCAGCAACCGGGCCAGTCCAACTCCGGGGCCCTGACCGCCTTCGAGGAAAAGCTGCCCGACGCCCAGCGCGAGGATCTCAACCGCGCGCTGCGTTGGCTGGCGAGGCATCACGACTACCACTTTAACCAGTTGGTGGGGATGACATCCGAGCAGATCATCGAACTGGCGGGACGCGAGCGCGCGCATCTCGCGGCGGCGCTTAAGACGGCCGACAAGGCACCCGAGCGGATCACGTTCAATCCCGGGGCGGTGGAAGCGGTGATGACAGGCATGATCGCGGAGCACGGGCCGAAAAACTACGTCATTAACGCCATGGCGGGACAAGAAATGACGGTGACGGTGAATCCCGTCACCAACTTCATTGGCTCCGCGGGCGCTGACGCCGTGCCTGGGGAGCCGGGCGAACCCCCACTGATCCTCATCATTTACGGAAAAGACGGCACCGTTCTCATGACCGACCACGCCAGCAGCAACACGTTCACCGGCAAGCTACCTATAAGCGAAGATTACCACATCGACGTACGCAACCTGACGGACACGATCGGTAAATATAAGCTGACGGTTAAAATCATCACCCCGGAGAAAAAGACGGCCGCCTCGTCGCCGCCGGAGTCGAGCCCCGCGGTGGAGGCCGGCACCAAGAAGGCGGTGCTTTCGGCCCTGAGTTGGCAGACGAGGCCGCTCCAGCCCGGCGAGTTTGAGTGGCACCCCAACGCGCAGCAGGAGGGGGCGCTGAACATTGTCGTGAGCCTGAGCCAGCAGGAGGCCTTCGTCTACCGAGGTGGGGTGATGATCGGGCGCACCACCGTCAGCACCGGGCGCAAGGGCCACCGCACGCCCACCGGTGTCTTTCACCTTCTGAGCAAGGAGCGGATGCACCACTCCAACCTCTACGACAACGCACCCATGCCGTACGCCGGGCGCCTGACCATGGGCGGGGTCTTCCTGCACGCGGGCGTCGTTCCGGGCTACGAGAGCTCACACGGTTGCGTCCACCTGCCATACGACTTCGCCAAAAACCTCTTCGGCGTGATCGCCAGGGGCGTGCCGGTGGTGATCACGAACCAACCCGTGTTGGCCGGGGTGGACGAGCCGCGCAAGTTCCGGGTCCTGGCGAGCGAGCCACCAAAAAAGTAGGCTGCGCCGGGGCAAGCGCCCTGCGCGCTTTGATCCGCTTGATCACCCCGATCATTAGGCAGGCCAGGCCGACGGCGATTAGCCGCCAGCCCTTTCTTCGGTGGGATGCCACACCGCCAGCAGAAAGCTGCGTTCGGCTTGACCATCGTTCGTGCGGCAGGCCGCTAATGGGTCGCCAGCACGGCGTCTTCCATGAATTTGGCCAGTTCGGCTTCGCTCAGGCGGGTCTTCTGCTTGAGCCGCCAAATGAGCGCGTCTTCCTGGCCTCGGACGTACAACAGGTCGGCCGGGCCCAGGTGCGGGTAGCGCATCTGCAGTTGGCGCCGAATCTGGTCCCAATCCTTTTCGATCAGGTTCCGGATCATGGTGACCTCCTTTCGGGGGAGTTGAGGTTCACACGGTTTGGGTACGTATTACTTCCCCAATGTCGTCCCGGCGCGGGCCCCGATCAAGGGCGGACTCAGGATTTTTGTCGAAAGAGGGCCGCAGATCCCTACCCGCCGATGAGTTTGGCCAGTCCGTAAGCGACGGCGGCGGCGAGTCCGCCCACTGCGGTGGTCTGGAGCGCGCTCTTGATCCGGCCCACGCCGGTAAAGGCGGCCTTGACGTAGCCGAAGACGAACAGTGCGGTCAGCGTCATGCCGATGGAGGGGAAGAGCGCGTGGTTGACGTGCTCGACGAAAAAGTAGGGCGAGAGCGGAATCATGCCTCCGACGATGTAGGCGCCCGCGATGGTCAGGGCGCTGACGACGGCGCGTTTGGGGTCGGGCTTCTCCAGGTCCAACTCGAACTTCATCATAAAGTCGCGCCAGCGGTTTTGGTCGGCGGCGATGTGGCCGACCATCCGATCGAGGTCCTCCTCGGGGAAGCCCCAGTCGCGGAAGACCTGGGCGACCTCTTCCCGCTCGGCGTCGGGCTTCTCCAC
>JBCDLL010000014.1:0-58536 GCA_038745425.1 Verrucomicrobiota bacterium
AATCCACCCAGCCCAAGACGTTGCGCAGGATGGACCAGCGCGGTTGCTTGTCGCGGCGGGCCTGGCCCTCGAGCCAGTAGTTCGTCGCCTCGGTGGCCTCCCCGCTGCGGGTGCGGATATCGATCCAGTAGTTGACGTACTGGCGCCATTCCTGGCCGCCCGGCGGCATCAGGTAGGCAAAGAGCAGGTTGCTGCCCAGGTCGTCCGGGGCGATCGCCTGGACCTTGGGCTGCGCGCTGGCCAGGGCGGTGGCCTGCTCCAGGGTCCAGACGGCGGCCTCGATTTGGCCGAAGTCCGGCAGTTGCGCGTAGCTGGGCACAATCACGATATCGGCGGAGGGGAAGAGCCGGGTGACCAGCGGACGCAGCACCGGGTCGTCGAAGACACCCAGACGCAGCGGGCTCATGCGGTCGATTGTGTCGCGGGAAGTGAAGGCGCCGATCTTCTCCCTCAGGCCGAAGAGCGCCACCGGGCTGTTGTAATAGGGGCTGGAAACCTCGAGTTGGCGGAGACGCTCGCTGGTGACGTAGATACCGGCCATGGCGATATCAAAGCGTCCCGCCGTGAGGTCCCCTTCCAGCGATTCCCAGTTAAACGGCACCAGCACCAGATCCACGTTCAAGCTATTGGCCAAACTGTAAGCGGCCTCGACGTCGAAGCCGACCAGCTCGCCCGCCTGGTTGCGGTAGCAAAAGGGGATGATGCCGTCGTTGTAGCCGACCCAGAGCTCGCCCGTGCTCTGGATGCGCTTGAGCACCGGGTGGGGCGAGTTTTCATTCAACGGGTGGGCCGGCCGGCCGGAGCGCGGCGAGTCGTGCACGGTGACCCTCACGTCCTGGGTAATGGCAGGCAGAAGGGTGAAGTCCATGTAGGCGGTTCGTTCCCGGCCGATCCACTCGTTCTGCACCCAGCGGGTGCCCAGCGCCAGCGCCAGGATGGCCAGGCTCGGCAGCAGGATGGCCCGCACAAGCTTGGCCGGCTGGACCTTGAGCTTCCCGAAGTAGGACAGCGTTACCAGGATGCTGAGGAAGCCAAAACCGGTTACCGACGCCATGAGCATGCCGTAGCGGACAATGACGAGCAGCTCCACGAAAAGCGCGGGAGCGTCGTCCGGCAGGCCCAGCCACGAACTGAGGAAAGCGACGCTGTCCACGGTGGCGGTGGGAGAACCCACGGCGGAAAGCAGCGTCATGAACGGCAGCAGGATGAGGTTGCCCAGGTCCTCCGGCCGTTGGAAGTAGTAGATGGCAAAGAGGATGAAGAGCAGGACGAAAAAGTTGCCCAACTGGCCGATGACGTAGGTGATAGACAGGTTGGTGCCGATGACTTCGTCCGCCTCCTCCTTCGACACGCCCACCTGCTGGGCGACCTTGCGCGTGGCCTCGGTAATGGCGGGCAGCGCCGTCGCGGAGATAGTGGTGGCCAGGGCGATGACCACGCCTTCGCGCAAGTCGCGCAGCACGCCGCGGAAGCTCAGCGGCGAGAGCGCCGCCACCACTTCCGGCAGCATCCAGAAAGCGAGGATAAAGGAGACGCCAAAGAGCAGCACCAGAAAGAAGCCGAGGTGCGCAAGGTGGCCGAAGGCGGTCGAGCCGGCGGTGTCGGCCACCAAGGCAAAGACGGCGTAGGGCACCAGCTTCACGATCCATTTCCAGAACTTCAGGCTCATGTGCCGCAGGGCGTCGAGGATGCTCAGCATCGGCCCCTTGTCCTTGATGTGCTGCAGCGCGATGCCGTAGAACGTGCAAAAGACGATGACCGCGGGCACGTAGTTCTGCGCGATGGCGGTGATGATGTCGCGCGGGATGACCAGCTCGAGCACCTTGGTAACGTCGACCCCCTGGGCATCGGCGTTGGCCACCGGGGAATCCGCCGCCGGGATGCCAAGCGAGACCAAAAGCAAAGCCCCGAAAGTGAGCACCCAGGCAAACAGGTACACCCACCAGCCCTTGCAAAAGAGCTTAAAGGACTGCTCCGGACGCAGGCTGCCCAGGCCGTGCATCAGCGAAGCGATTACGTACGGATAAACCGCCGCCTGCAGCAGCATGACGTAGGCCGAACCAAAGGGCCGCAAGATCGCGCAATAGCCGCCAAAGAAAAGCCCGGCCAGGATACCCAGCCCCGCGGGAATGAAGACAAGGCGCAAGTCCTTCACTCAATCCGATTTAGCGCACGAAAAGCGGGGCGTCACGCCCGGAGAGAGGGTGATTGCCGAGAGCAAACTGAAGAGCCTACCGTGAGCGGTAGATAACTTTACCGCATCTTCTTCATCGACGCCGAATCTGAGTGATTGAAATCGCTAGTCTGAAGATTGAGAGCGACCAAGCCAGTGGCGGCGGCGGCAGAAGCGGCGACTTTGGCGGGGACAGACGGGCGGAACGAATTGCTTAAGTGGAACCACCATTCCGTCCGCGAACGCCTTTTATCTCCGCTAAAGCTCCGGGCAGGGCTCGATAAAGGGTTGATACACTCCGCTTGAAGAACTTGCCGCTCTAAAGGCAAGCGACTGTAAATAAATTGCTTAGGACCATCGAGGCGGTGAAGTTTCTTAAAAAGCTAAGAACGCGATTGCATTTTAAAAATAACAATGCAACGCTTAGTCACACTTAATCTCATTATGAAAAAATACCTCCTCCACTCCGTCGTCCTTTTCCTCGCTGTCGCAACCAGTTCCGGGTTTGCCCAAGACCGCCAAATCCCGATGCATGTGGTCTATCCGTCGGGAGCATTTGAATCGAATGGCGGGCCGGTCATCAACATCACCAACACCACCCTCTTTTCCCCGAACGCCGTCGGTGACGGCGTTACGGACGACACGGCGGCATTCATTGCGATGATGGATTACTTAAAGGGCCTGCTGGCTTCGACCAACAACGCCGATCCCCGGCTGACGATCTACCTGCCAGATGGCACCTACCTGGTATCCGACACGATCATCCATTCGGGCTCCTACACGCCGCGCGGCTTTTCCTATCTGCGCATGGTCGGTGAAAGCCGGGCGAACACCATAATCAAACTCAAGAATAACAGCTCCGGGTTTGGCAGCGGGCAGCAGAAGCCGGTCATTACCTGGACCAAGTACTGGGAATCCTACCAAGGGAACGTCCTCTGGGGAAACCAACTGCGCAACATCACGATCGACACGGGATCGGGGAACCCCGGTGCCGTGGGCGTCGCCTTTTTCGGGGCGAATGGCTGCTCGATCGACAACCTCACGGTGCGATCCGGCGACGGACAGGGGTACTGCGGTCTGCGCTTTCCGGGCTGGTCGGTGCAGGGGCATTTTTCCGACATCACCATCGACGGGTTTGACTACGGGATCCGCGCCGAGAGCCGGACGGAGACCAATCCCGTGCTGGAGTACGTCTCGCTTCAAAACCAGAACGTGAACGGCATTTACGTGGGCCGGTCCACCGCAGCCATCCGGCGGCTCGATAGCGACAACAGCGTTCCAGGTCTGGTCATCGGCGAAACCGGCGCGCATGTCGTGATTGTCGATTCGGCGTTTTCGGGAGGGAACACCGGCAACGCCGCGCTTACCCTGGACGATTCCGCCGTCTCGCAGCTCTTCGCCCGCAACGTCTCAGTTGCCGGATACGGAACCTCGATCAAGATGGACGGTTCGGCCGTCCAATCCGGCAACGTGGACGAGTGGCTCTCGGGAACGGTCTTCCGGCACAGCACCGACACTCCCCCCAAGACGATGAACCTGGCGGTGGAGGAAGCGCAGTTGGTGCCGTGGGAATCCAATCCCGCCAATTGGGCGAGCCCAGAGGACTATTCGGGCAACGACGCCCAGAAGATCCAAGCCGCATTGAACTCCGGCAAGCCCGCCGTGTACTTTCCGAGGACTTACAACGCCGGTGGCGCCACCCTGACCGTGCCCGCCTCGGTGCGCCAGCTTGAGTTTCTCCACCAGAAAGTGAACTCTGCGACCTTCCGGCTGAATGAGAGTTCTCCCAACGGGCTTTGGCTGGAGCACCCGCAGAACAGACTGCCCGTCCACGTCAACGCGGCGCGGACTGTGCACGTGCGTTTCGGCTCCGTCCGGTACCGGGTGCTGACATCGGAACCGGTGGTGGCCCACTTCCAGACGTTGGCGGTGCTGGCCGACGGCCACCTCGACGCGTTCTGTCCGCCGAACGCACGGATCTACATGCGGAGCCCAAACGAGGAGGCCAATAGCCGCACCAACTTCCGCGTGAACGGCGGCTTGGCTTGGGTGCTGGGCTTCAAGACGGAACGCCCCCGGCCGGCCTTTGAGGTGGACAACGGCGGCTTTCTCGAAGTTCTGGGCGGCTATCAAAATTTTGCGGGCGCCAACGACCAGGGCTTCCCGACGGTGATCAACAACGAATCGAACGTGAGTTACATCGCGACCAACTTCATGACCCGGACCTACCAGGAAGGGATTTGGGAAATGCGCGACGGCCAGACCCTCAAGTTCCGCAACCCGGACTTTCCGCGGCGCAACTCGGGTACCGGAAGCGGCAACTACTTCGTCCCCCTCTACGTCGGCTACGATCCCTCGTTGCTCGATGGGCCCGGCGACGCCCACGTCCTGGTGCAGGAAACCTTCGAACCCGGAACCGACGTAACGGGCCAATCGAGTTTTGAGCAGATCTTTTTGGTCGAGTTCGCCAGCAACAACAAGTGGGATTACGCCTCCTCGGGCGGTGTCGGCAACGGCGGCCGGATCGAGGCGCCCGTCGGCCAGCAGGTTTCGGCCGTCCACCAATCGCCCCTGCCCCCCTTTGTCGACGGAGGTTCGCTGACGTTTTCCCTCGACACGAAGATCTCCTTCCGTACGTCGAACGAACCGGGCTTCGCCATCAACTGGGGCATGATGCTGAAGAACCAGCTGACTCACGGGCCGGGTGGCCTCAAAGTCGAACTGCGCTACGTTCCGCCGTCCAGCCGCACACCGAGCGAACCGGAGCGGTTTCAAGTCTGGATCGACAACCAGCTTGTTTCCGGAGTCGAGTTTACCGATGACAACTGGTACTGGTGGGAGGTTACCTGGACGCTGACCGATGCCTCCGCGGACCTCTTTGACGCCGAGGTCAATCTCTATGCTCTCGGCCCGGACGGAACGGGCACGCCGCTTCTGCACGGCACTTACATTGTCCAGAACATCGATGACGCCACGATGGCGGGCGCAACCGCCGTCTACGCCGGAATTGACGGCCGGGCGAGAAACAACACCGGCGTCTTTAGCGTCGATAACTTTACCGTCAGCACCGGCGACGACGTCATCGAGGCGATGCAGTATGAAACCTTCAATGCGGGCAGCGATGTCGATAGCCAGACCACCTTTGAAAGCACTTACCTGGTCGAACTCCGCAGCAACAACCAATGGGACTACAGCGGCGCCGGTGGCCTCGACAACAGCGGGCGCCTCGACGCACCCAGCGGCCAAACCGTTTCCGTGATCCATCGCGACGGATTGCCCGCCTTTGTCGAGGGAGCGCCCCGGAAGTTCACCCTCTCGGCGCAAATCCTCCACCAAACCACCGGCGAGCCGGGCTTTTCCATCAATTGGAGCATGTTCTTCAAGGACCAACTGACAGATGGCAGCGGCGGCCTCAAGACAGAGCTTCGGTACGTTTCTCCGGCCAACCGGACGCCCGCGGAACCGGAACGATTCCAGGTCTGGGCGGGCGGCCAGAAAGTGGGGACGATCGACTTTCCGGAGGACGAGTGGTTCATCCTGGAAAGCACCTGGACGCTGGAGAATCAAGCCACCGGTGAGTTTAGCGGCGTGGTGGATATCTACTCCATCGGCGCGGCGGGAGATGAAGCCAGCACCCTCCTCGGAACCTACAGCGCTTCCTCCGTGTTCAACTCCACCATGGCGAACGCGAGTTCCGCTTACGCCGGCATGAGTGGCCGCTCGCGTGACGGGACCGGTGTCTCCAGAGTGGATGAGTGGATCGTGACGGGAGAGTAACCGTCCGGCTGGCGCGGCGGCCCCCAGGTTGAGGGGCCTCGGCGCCGGCGGGCGGCAGGCTTCGGCCCGGAACGCGGCGGGTACTCCGAAGATGGTTCCTAGCGCTCCGGAAAGGCTTCGTCGGGATGGACGTTGTCCCAGAGCAAGCGGACCCAGTAACCCTGATCGTTGTAGACCGCCTCGTAGAGATGGCTTTTGCGGCGATCCATGGCGGAGTCGTCGCCCATGATGTACTGCTTGATGCTCTCGATGTTCAAGCTCTGGTCGTAGGCGATCGTCTGGTCATTGGCTTTTTGCCAACGCTCGTACCACTGCTTTTCGGCGCCGATGCGGCCGTCGGTAATGACATCCTCCGCGATATCGACAAATGTGTCGTAATCCATGTCGCCATCCACCACGAGCTTCATGTTGCCTTCCAAGGCGATGCGAATCTGGGAAATGAGCGCCTGCGAGCCAAAGCTAAGCTGCAGGCCGGTCGGCGCTCCCTCGATCTGTGGCAGAAAGGCGCGCATGCTATCGACGGGCTCGGCTCCTACCACCACGGGAAGCCAACCCACGCGTTGGTTGAACTCTTCGTTGACGCGAACGCTGGTGATAAAACGCAGGAAATCCAGCGCGAGTTCCGGATGGGGCGTGGCTTTATTAATGGCCAGCGGCACGCCCGCCTTAAACTCCGCCTCGGAGAAGGGCTGTTTGATGTATTGGCTCCATCTCTCACCCTCGTGCGCCAGCGGGGCCGTGGTCACCCGCACCTCAAACCGGGCTTCCTCGGACTTGGCGGCGACCGAACGGAAAATGCTGGCGGCATCCCACCCGCCCGTACTGATCAAGAGGGCGTTGCCGTGGACAAAGCGCCTCTGCGCCTGCTCCCGGTCGAGGCCGTAAAAGCCCGATGGGTAGTAATCCGCAAAGCGTTGGAGCATCCGGATACTCTCTTCGACTTCGGGATGTTCAAACTTCCAGAGTCCACTCTGCCAGCCCCCGATGATCTCGACGGCATCCAGGGTGGAGCTGTAATCACGGTCCAAGGCCCGGGCCACCTCGGCCAGAAAGATGGGGTGGTAGACCTTTCTGGCCACGTCGTTGTTGGTGTAGCCACTGGCCGAAATCGGGATCAAGGCCTCGCGTCCCGGTTGTTTGGCGATATGCAGAATGGCCTCGCAAAGGAGGAACAGCTGGCCCAGAGACTCGGGCGGCTGCCCGTTGTTCAGCCAGACCATCAGCCGCGCATCCTCGGGAAGATCCCCGCTCGATCCCAGGATATCCGCCAGCCACGACGGGCGGGTTTCGGCCGCGAGTTCAGAGAGGACAAGAGCCTTTGCCTCTTGGACCAGGTCCATGTTGTAGAAAAGCCGGATGCTCCCAAACGCGCTCACCGGCACGGCGAAGTAGTCGTTCAAATCCTGGATAAAGCCACCTTTCATCCCGTCCAAAAAGGTCTCCTGCCAACCCATCTTCGCGATCGCCTGTTTCTCACTCTCACTCAGATAGCCGGGCAGGGTTTCCGGAGAGTTGTAGGGATTCGGCGCTACCACTTGATCGGAGACGGACTGAAAAAAGCGCGCCACCGTGTTTCCCTTCACCACTCGGCTCATGCCCAGCGCCGCCAGATCGGGCGCCGTTCCGCTGATCAAATGCACGTTAAGAAACTGACCGTAAATGCGCTCCGGAACGGCCTGCTGCTGCACGCGGTAGCCGGCTTCCCGCACGTGCGGAAGCGAGTTGTATTCATCGATGGCCCACTGGAGCCCCTCCCGGTAGCCGGGCTCAAGCTGCCAATGCACGATCCGTAAGACGCGCTCGTTGGAATCTGCCGCTCCGTTGAAGGACTGTGCAAAAATGTGGAAGATGCTGACCACATAGACAACGGCAAGCAGCCCGAGTGAAATCCAACTGGTACTAAAGGGCGTTTTCATGGCGTTTGGTTTTCTGGGTCTTGGCCGACCACATCCGGACGGCGGCTGGAAAAAGTCTGCCGCTCGGGAATCACCAGGCTCCACTCCGGATGCTCCCGCGCGATTTCCTTCAGCCGCTCCTTGGCAAAACTACCCTCTCCCGCTCGCGGAGTTTCGGTCAGAATGGCCTGGTAAAGGCGAGCCGCGAGTTGCACGTCGTCTGTTTTTTCGGCCAGCTGGGCCATCACCCAGAGCTGATTGTCCTTCTTGGTCGGCACGGCAAACCCCAATTCCTCCGCCCGCTCGAAGTTTTGGAGCGCCGCTTGGGCGTCTCCTGAAATCCTCTGGTTGGCAAGCCCAAGTTGCTGCCACATGACCACCGAAAGTGGGTTGTCGGGGTATTCCTGCAGGTAGTTTTGCAAAATGCCGGCACCTTGCTCCAGATTCTCCCGGGCGCTTTCAAGCGTGAAGTAGGTGTTGGCCAGGCGGATCGCGGCCTCGGCCGAAAAAGCGCTCCCGGGGTAATCGGCCATCACGGTCCGGTAAAGCTGCCGGGCACGCGGCAAGTCGGCCGACTCGGCCGAATAGTTCTCCAGTTCGGCCTCGCGGGCGAGTTCCAGCAGGCTCAAGGCAATCAGGTTGTGGTTCGAGGATTCGTCCCTAATCCGGGCAAACAAGGCTCTGCTCTTCTCAACCCCCTCTTGGCCGACCGGCTCGCGGTAGCGATAGGCGGAGGCCAAGACGTAGCAGGCTTGCGACCATTCCTCCGTTCCCGGTTGGAACGCCGGCATGACGGGCTCCAGTTGTGCAATGGCTCCGGCGTAATCGTAGATCGAGGCCAGCTCAATCGCCTCCGCTAACCGCTGCTGGCCTTGGTCCGCGTCAATAGGCTCCTCCTCCACCATCGCGCAGCCGGTGAGCATGGCCGCCGCGAGACCGATGACGGCGAAAACCTTCGGGCTGCCCGGACGGAAAAAGCGCGAACCGCCGTGGGCCTGCCGCTTTAACCACCCTCTCCACGCATCAACAATCGCACTTAAGTTCAGCATGGGCAGATACCTACGTATTTTTTTGAGCCAGAGACATGCGCTGGCCAGCAGACGACCAGCGATGACAATCCCTTTAGAAAGTTACAAAAAAACTTTAGAAGTTACTGTTGCTTACTTCAACCCTTTCTTTTAGCTTCAAGCTAGAATTATGGCGCAAACCCACCCCGCTCAATCCTTTCAACCAAACCTGCGTCCACCGCGCCCGGAGATGGCCATAGGCCGAGGGTGCGCCAAAGCTTCTTTGGAAACCAAGACTTGAGGGTGTCTGCGTTGCCCACCATCACGCCTGCCCGCCAAGAACCCGGCGAAATACGGCCCAAAGCAAACAGCCACACCAGCCAACGCCACGGATGGAGGTCGTGGGTGGCGCTCTCGCTGTTCCTTTGCGCGATGGATTTCCCCGGGACGTTAAACGCCCAAACCGGGGCGGACGACCCTGCCATTACCGAACGCAAGCAAATGGCGTTGCGCGCGGTGCTCAAGCGGGGCGACCAGACGGACCGGACCAAGGTGGGCAAGAAGGGCTTCAAGCTCAACAAGCAAGGACTGGAACTGGCGCACGCCCGGCTGGCGCTGGGCGAGGAAATTCCTCAGGCCAACGCCTTTCTGGAAACGTTCGCCTTTGACCAAGTCCCCCAGAACTGGGGCCGCCGGCTCGACACGCCGGACTGGAACTTCAGCGCCGTCCGGCTTTTGCACACTTACTTCCGGTTTCGGGATTCGCCCGATTTGAGCCCGGCCGCCAAGGAGCACATCAAGGGCGTGATGGCGGACTGGAAAAAACCGCGGCCGAACGCCAACCGCAATAATGACTCCATCGCCCTCTGGCCCGGCATCCATACGGAAAACCACGACATTATGATGCTGGCAATCGCCTACCTACGCGCCACCCTGCTGGATCGGCCGACGGAACCCCTCGCCCAGGAACTCGTGCTTTACTTTTCCTGGCGCCTGCAAAAAGGCCGCATGGAGTGGAACTCCAACACCTACGACGCGCACTACTTTGCCCCGGCTCTCTTGCTGGCCGAGCACGCACCGGACGCCGAGGTGCGCCAAAGCGCCCGGATGGCAATTGAGCACCTTCTGGCCGAGAGGCTGGTCTTCTCGATCAACGGCAACCTGGCCGGCCCGCTCACCCGCTCGTTCCGGCTGGATGATCCTCCCCATGACGGATTCCGCGAGATCATGTGGATTCTCTTCGGCACCGCGCCGGAAAACCGGCATCCCGGCGAAGGCGTCTACCTGGCCGCCAGCCACTATGTGCCCGACCCCGCCGTGCTCCAGCTCGCCAGCGAACTAAAGGGCACCCCGTCTCGCGACTACCTCGGCTTGCGTGAACGCTGGGGCGGAGAGCGAGTCTTGCTCGTCTACCACGCCACGCCCCACGTGATCATGGGCTCGCAGGATTGGTCCGGCCATACGCCTCATCAACGCTTTTTTTCCGTCCACTTCCAAAACCCGGAGGACGCCATCCTGGGTGAGCTACCGGCACCGCCACGGGAGGGCAAAAGCCCGGGCAACAGCGGCGATTTGGTGCAGTACCGGAACTGGCTCGTCGCGCGGGGGAACATCCAAACCCATGGAAACCTCAAAGAGCAGCGCCACGGCGATTGGACCATCTACCAAAGCGGACGGGCGCTGGTGGCCCACACCGAGCTCGGCGACAACTGGTACAATCTCCAAATCGCCGACCTAGACCAGTACGGTTCGGTCGCGGACTTCGTGAAGGCTCTCGAGCGGCCCGAAATATCCGGCAACCGGATTACGGGGCGGGCCACCGACGGAGCGGAACTGGTGGCGCTTCTTCACCCGCGCTGGAACTACAACTCTCTCCGTGCGAACGATCAACCCCGGCGACGGTTCCACGGCATGCTGCACGATTCTCCGCATCTCTCGGCTCGATGGGGGGAAGGAAAAGTGCGCATCCGGACCAAAAAGGGCACCCACTTTCTTGATGCAAACGCACAACTGCGCCAGCTTGCTGGCGAGAAAACTCCGTCTGCGAAAAACGCCGACACAAAACGCTAACGCCCCCGATGCATGATTAGCGGGGCGCTTACTCATCAACTGCCAAGAACCCACCGACAACATGGACTACCGTAAATTTCCTCATCCAAGCAACTTCAAGTTTGTTTCACCAAATTGTATTCAAGCAGAAGAACTCAAGCCGGGAACCACCCGGTTGGAAGCGGTCCCGGCGAAGCGATCCAAGTCAAACGCGATGAACCTCCCTGCAGACCTGGAGCCGTCGCGCCGGGGCCTGATCGGAAAGTGCGGCGAGGCGTCCGTCTTTTGCTTCCGCAAGCTTCCCGGCGACCGCTTCTACGGCCTGGGCGAAAAATGGACCGGCTTGGAACACTCCGGACGCCACTTCCGCTTCTGGAACACCGATGTTTGGGGGGATTTCCACCCGGCCCAGCACGTCCACCTGAAGCCGCCGCCGGACCCAGTCTACGCGGCGATTCCTTACCTGATCCTGAAGCGCAACGGCCGCTACCTTGGCCTTTTTCTGGACACCATCCAGCCTGCGTCCGTCTCAACCAAAAGCGCCATCAACATCGCAGGGCAAATGGATCTTGATGAGGGAGAGGAAGAATTCTGGCTCTCCGTGGATGCCGGCCCCGCCCGCTTGCTGGTCTTTGAGGGCCCCAGCTTGGGCGAGCTCACCCGCCGCTTTCAGAATCATGTCGGGGCGACGCCGCTTCCGCCGGCCTGGGCGTTGGGCTACCACCAATGCCGGTGGGGCTACCAGAGCGAGCGGGACCTTTTGGAGCTGGACCGCAAAATGAGCCAGCACGGCATTCCGTGCGACGGGCTCTGGCTCGACATCGAGTACATGGATGGCTATCGCGTCTTCACGCTCGATCCCAAGAACTTCCAGCGCACCGAATCCACGCTGGAACGCCTCGCTCAACGCGGCCGCCAGGTCGTGCCCATTATTGATCCCGGAGTCAAAATCGACTCCGAATACGGCGTCTACCAACGTGGCCGGAAGCAGCGGGCCTTTTGCCAAAATCCCGGTGGCCAAGAATACGTCGGCCTGGTCTGGCCGGGGGAAACCGCCTTCCCGGATTTTTCCCTGCCCTCCGTGCGCAAGTGGTGGGCGCGCGAAGTGGCCGCCTTTCTCAAGTCCGGCTTTGGCGGCGCCTGGCTAGACATGAACGACCCCTCCACCGGCAAGTCGGACAACAACCAGATGCTTTTCGAGCGGGGCAAACGCGCCCACTCCGAGTACCACAACGCGTACGCGCTGGGCATGGCCGAGGCGACGCGGAAGGGCTTCCTCCAGGCGCGGCCCGGCGAGCGCCCGTTCCTGCTTTGCCGCTCGGGATGCGCGGGCATCCAGCGCCACACCGCTCTTTGGACGGGCGACAACCACAGCACCTACGTGCACTTGAAGGCTTGCGTTGCCACCACGCTCAATCTGGCGCTTTCCGGCGTGCCCTTCAACGGGCCCGATGTCGGCGGGTTTGGCGGCGACTCCTTTCCGGCGCTGATGCGCGACTGGTTCAAGGCCTGTTTCCTCTTCCCTTTCTTCCGTAACCACACCATCGTCGATTCGCGCCAGCAGGAGCCGTGGGCTTTTGACGCGACGACTCTGCGCGTGGTGCGCCACTTCATCCGCCTGCGCTACCGCCTCCGGCCCTTCCTCTACCAGCTCTTCCACCGGCATCACCGTACGGGCGAGGCCATCCTGCGCCCCCTGTTCTACGACTTTGAGGAGGCCGGTCGCTTCGATCTCGTCGACGACGCCTTCATGGTGGGGCCTTCGATTCTGCACGCCCCGTTTCTGGAGGAGAGCCAAGCCGAACGCGAAGTCCCCCTGCCTGGCGGCACCCAATGGTACGACGCCTTTGCCGGGAAGTGGCGGGAAGGCGGGCAGACGCTGCGCGTGAAAGCGGCGCCGGCCTCGACACCGCTGTACCTGCGCGACGGCAGCCTCGTCCCATTGGCCCGGGTGGCTCCGCAAACCTCGGATTTCTCGGCGAGTGAGGTGGACCTGCACTTAATTTTGAGTGATGGCGCCAAGGGCGCGCTGGACTACGTCTCCGACGACGGCCTGAGCCTTTCAAACCCGGACGCGACCAAGATCCGCGTGGCCGCCGAGCGGCGCGGGAAGAGGATTGACCTGGAAACCACCGTTCTGAAGGAAGGTGGCTACCCCGGCCGGTTCGTCTACACGGTGCCTGCTGGTGTCACGAGCGTGGTGGCCAACGGCCGGCGGCTGGAGCGTTACCGGCATGACTACCTGCCGCTGGGCCGAGCCGTCTGGAAGACCTTCGCTTGAGTTAAAGTAGCCTCTGCCATCTCCGCGGCAGCCGGTTCGGGTAAGCGGTTAGCGCAGAACCTGCTCCAGTTGAGAAGCTTCTACTGAACGCACGCGCCCGGAAGGAGGCGAAGATGATTCGCCCTTCCTCGCTTGGTGCGTCGCAGCCACGAATGCCAACAATGGCACCGAGGAGATCTGGAGGGACTTGTTTTGCCACCCACGCACACCGGGTCATTCACTCGTTCAAAGGCCTCGCCGGTCGTTGTTCCTCAGCGTTATGTGCCTGTTTCTAAAGATCTTCCTGCCCAGGCCGGATCGGATGTTTCATCCCGCTGGACCCAGGTCAGATGCTCAAAGCATGAACGTAAAGTAACAGATAAAGATGAAATGTCAATTAAAAATATCTTTAAAGCGGTTTATTTGCTTATTAGTTGTGCATAAACGTGTTATCCAAGCCCGTTTGCCATCGACTGCCTGGCGGGAAAGAGATTTGCATCGTTTTCCTAAAGCGACGAAAAATTTCCTTAAAATAACAAAAAAACATTGTACGTCTTAGTATCTTATGCAGTATCTAAGGCAGCCATACTATCCAACCCCTACTACTTCTTCACCATGATCACGACTCAAACCCTGTCCTCACCGCGTATCCGGATTTCTGCCGCCCTCGTGGGTGCGCTCTTCATTCTGGCCAGCCCCGCCAGCGCCGCCACCATCTTCCAGACCCAGCAAGGAGGCTGGAACGACCCGGCCACCTGGGGCGGTAACGCGGTAACCACCGGCAACACCTACTCCTCGGCCGGCGGAAGCTCCAACACCCTCAATCCCGAAGGCAACACCACCTTCGCCGGCGACCTCATCATCATCAACGCCCCCCAGGTCTTCTTTACCGGCACCGCCACCGACATCACCGGCAACATGGAGCTCAACAACTTCGGGACCATCCGCCGCAACCGGGCCGGTACCGCCGCCTTCAACGGCAGCATTAACATCACCACGGCGGGCGGCTTCCTCGACGCCGACGGCGGCGGCGCCCGCACCCTCACGATCAACTCGCTGCTCACGAGCGACGACAACACCTCGGTGCTGCGGATCGGGGGCAACGCAGCCGACAATGGCGTGATCCTGACCAACGCGTCCAACACCTTCAACGGCCTTTTCGACCTGACTGAGGTCGGCTTCCTGCGCTCGACCGTCCAGGGGTCGCTGGGGTTCGGCGATCTGCTCGTCGACACGGGAAGCTTCGAAGCCACTTACCACTTCGACGCCACCATCAACATGAATTCCGCCACGGTTGCCTCCGGCGGTCTTTACGAGCTGGATACCTTTACCCATACCTATGATCCCGGCACATTCACCTTGGACTCCGCGAACGGGGTCATCGTCCTAGGTGAAGGCATCTACACGGTTGCCGAGCTCAACACGCTTGCGGGCGAAACCCTCTTCAGCGGCACCACGGGGATGCTGAGCATCGTTCCCGAGCCAACCTCCGGCAGCCTTCTGGCCGCTATCGCCCTGGTTGGCCTGCTGGCGCGCCGGCGCAAACGCTAAAAGCTATCTCATAAAGGCTAGGTGCCAGCGCCAGTCGGATTTTGGCCGCTGGGCTAGTCGCAACGAGCGAGCTTCTAGAACAGTCGCGCGCGCCGCGGACCATTTGGCGTGGATCTGTCCGGGCCAAGCGACCGCGGTCAGCGCAGGTGGGAAACTTCCAGGTTGTCGTAGCTGAAGACCCCGATCGCATCCCGCGACCGGCCCTGCACGCCGAAGTAGAGCTGGGGCGCGTTACGCACGACGTAGGGCACGTAGATATCCGGCTGGGAAAACGACTTGATCGCGTCACTGGGTTCGGCCGTGCCGTCGGCCCCAAGATCGTAAACGGAAGCCTGCAGGTTCACTTCCTTGCCCCGGCGGTCGAATTCAAACCGAAGCACCCAGCGCAGCCAATGCCCGTCCGGCAATTCGTCGAAGGCGATCTTCCCCAGGAAGGTATCGGGCGGCCCCAAAAAGATCCGGTAGCCGGGGTCTTGCGGTTTCTCGTTCCAGATGATCGACATCCGCAGCGCCTCCGAGTCGCCGCTCCTAAGGTCTACCTCCTTGCCGGTCGTAAATCCGAGGAAAAACAGGATCGAAAACGTGCCGTCCTCATGCTTCGGCTGGGTGTTTTGCAGTTTGACGTCGAGGGAGACCAGAAAACCTTTTTTTGCATCCGGCCACGCGCCCACCGACTGCTTGTTGATGGCGTAAACCTCCCGGCCGGTCGGCAGAAGAACCCCGCCCGTTTTGCCAACGCCGGCGTGAAAGCCGTACTTCTGCTGATTGCCCATGCTCAACTGGAGCTGGTAATGGTCCTTGAAGTTCTGGGCGCCCGTGCCCGCGTCGGCGGCGTTGAAGTTGTCCGAAATCAGAGGCTCCGCCGCGTTGGTGAGCGGCGCTATCAAGGCAAAAGCCGTCGCGCAGAGAAAACAACCGGCAAAGCGGAATTTGCGGGACGAAAGCTTGGCGGCCGCCGGCGAGGCGGGCCGATCGCGGTCAAACGTGGAAGCAGGGCCGATGTTCATTTTGATTCGGTCAGTTGAGGTTCGTGGGCGTGTGGTTGTGCTTATCGGGAAAGGGGGGCTCGTTCTTGAGAGCTCAGAACTGGGTGCGCCGGCGGTGGACGGAACGGCACGCCTCGACGCAGCGGCGGAGGGCGCGCTCCCTCATCGCCTGCAGCTCGGAAGCGTACTTTGGGTCCTGGGAAACATCACAAAACTCGTGCGAATCCGTTTCCAGATCATAGAGGGCTTCCCGATCGCCACACTCTTCAGGGTAACGCAAGTACTTCATGGTCTCTGTCCGGACCATGAGGTCTCCCCGGTCATAAATGGCAAAGACATCCTCACGGCCATCCGGGGAGGCTTCGCCCCGGATGGCCGGTGCCCATGAGCGCCCCACCATCGCCGGGTGGCGCGCAACGCCGCTGAGTTCCAGAAGCGTTGGCAGGGCATCCACCATCTCCACCATTTCGTCCATCCGAGTGCCCGGCGCCGGGATGGCCTGTGGCCAATGAACGATCCAGGGAACCCGCATCATGCCATCGAAGTACGCGCTCGATTTGCCGATTTGCCCATGATCGCCACAGGCGTCTCCGTGATCGGAGCCAAAAAAGATCAGAGTTTCCTCCAGCACGCCCGAGTCTTCCAGGCACTGGAGAATCCGCCCCACGGCCAAGTCCACGCCGGTGATCATGGCAAAAAAGTGCCGCCGGAAGTCCGCCAGCACGTCACCGTCAAGACCGCCATCGCGGGGATCGCCCGCCCGCCTGGCGGGGTCCGGGATCGCCGCCGACCGGTAGGGCTCCATCATCTCCCTGGTCGGGTTCAAAGGAGGGTGCGGCGCGTAGAACCCCAAGTGAAAGAAATGGGGCTCCGGAGGCAGGCCCCACGAACTGAGGTACTGAACAAAGCTCTCGGCCACCCAGCCGCTGTGGGAGGCCTGCCAGGGCGCCTCCAGCACCCGGAAATCGCGCGCCTCCTTCTTGCGCTCGGCGGTGAGGGGGCGGGGCACGGAGAACGTTTCGACCAGCTCCGGGTACGCCCCCCGGAGCCAGGTCTTGTAGGCATCCTCGTAACATCCGGGCTCCTCGGACAGGTTAAAGACGTTGAACCCGTAGGCGTGGCGCGGCCGGGGATCCAGGTCCATGTCCTGATGCCCCTGGAAATGGAGCTTGCCGATTTGCACCGTGTGCCAGCCCGCCTCGGCGAAGGATTGCGCGACCACCGGCTTGAAGTCCGCCGGCAACTCATGGCCGTTGCGCATCACGCCCGTCTGCGGCGGGTAGCAACCCGTCATAAAGGAGCAGCGGCTCGGCATGCAGAGCGGGCTGTTGGCAAAGCAGTTGGTAAAGCTGACCCCGCCCCGCACCAATCGGTCAATGTTCGGGGTGTGGACGGCGGGATTACCCAAAGCGCCGATCGTATCCGCCCGCAAATGGTCCGTGGTGATCCAAACGACAAATCGGGGCTTTTTCATCTGGCGGGTAACGCGGCCGGCGGCCAAAAAACTACGGTTGCGCCGCCTTCTGTTGGGCCTGGTAGGCGCGCCGTTGCTTGACGGTAATGCGTTTGTCCCGCTCCACACTGTCGTCCAGAGCTCTCGCGAACTTCGCCGGAATCGTCAGGTTGGGAGAGGCGTTTTCGATTTTCTCAAAATAATATTTTCCGGAAAGATCCCGGATCGAGTAGGGGAACTTGGTCTCGGCATCGATCTCGAGCGTAATCGGCATGCGGACCAGCTTGCCCTCCTCGGAGAGCTGCGGACGCGACTTGATCGCGTATTCATGGACGTAGTCGCCTTCCTTGTTCTGGTAGGTGCGCCGGTACTGCTTCTTGGCCTGGGAGTCGGGCAAAAGCGGCACGACCCGGTACTCGAGGGAGCCTGTGCTGAGCAGCCGCGTGTGGATGGCCATGACGCGACCGTTCTCCCGCGGCTGGACGGCCAGGATTTTGCCGCGCTGCCACTGCGTCTGTTGCTTGCCGCCCGGCCAGGTAATCTCGTAGTTGACGATGTCGCCGGCGCGGCGAACCACTGCGTCCTGGAAGGCGGGTGACACCAAGCCCGAGTTCCCGGAGCCGGTCCCCTTCTCGTCCGGATCGAGGACGACCCGCCAGGCCGCCACCTCGGGGATGACCAAGTGCGGCTCCGTGGGCTTGGGGACGGACTCCGCCCCGGCGAGACCCAGCATGGCCGGACCCAGGCCGCCGAGGCCGAAGGCCAGGCATCGCAACGGCTTATTCATAAACCGCCTCCCGCTTGACCTCGACCACCCTTCCGGTGGGCCGGTCGATGGCGACGAAGTACCAGTACCGGGTTTCCGCCGCGACCACGAAGTCGGTGGCGTCGCCCGCAACCGCCGGGAAGCGCCCACTCTGGACCACCAGGTCAATCATCAGGTTCCAAGTCCGGGTTTGGATCGGCCCGGCAAACGCCCGCACCAGGCTTTCCCGCTGGGCCTTGATGCGCTCAAGTTCAGCGTCGCCCAGGTCGGCGAGGTCGAGAGCCTCATTCAAAGCCACCGATATGTCGCCGGGATGCGTGGCCAACAGCTCGGGATCGCTTTCGAGCGTTTCCACGATGGCGTCGGCGATCTTCTCGGCCTGTTCGGCGCTGAGCGCCCGCTCCGGGCTGGTGGTGACCTGGGTGCCGCGGAGCATCGAGGCCAGGACGGGCGCGGGCGCGTGGTTGGGGTTGAACACTCCGGCCCGCACCTCGCTCTCGCCCGAGCCAACCGTAAACAGATCGAGCAAGCCAAGGTCCGCGCTCTCCACCGTGAAGAAGTCGAGGTGCTTCCAGGGCAAATCCCGGTGCGCGTAGCCGAGTTCCGCCGCTGACTTGAAGGGACGGTTGAGCATCACCGGCCGGCTCGGCCGGTTTTCCAGCAGCAAGGGACGACCCTGGGGGTTGTCGTTATCAGCGGCGTAGGCCCCATCGGCGCGACGCACCACCCCGTCCCGGTCCCAATAGTAGGCCGTCTCGCCGCCCACGGCCTCCACCTTGTTATCGGCGAAAAGGGCGGGATAGCGGATTTGGGTGTGCCACACAGGATTCGTGCCTGGATCGACACCATAGAATCCCGCTTCGATGTTCGGCGGGTTGAGCCTCAAAGGTTCGCCGAAACGATCTTCCTGACCAATTCCCCCCGTTCTGCTGTCTATTCTGCCCCCCGCTGTAGAGCCGGGCGCCCGATGAGAACGACCGTGTGGGCTATTGTCCGGCCCATCATAAGCACCGAAGCGTTCCGTGCGCGGGTCCAGCCGCCTGGCGTAATGATCGGGGAGCAGCGCTTCCTCGTCCTTCACGTTGGTGAAGCTACCGCCGGAGACGAAAAACCGATTCCAGATATCGTAGGGGCGGTACGCTCCGGAAGGATACTCGGCTTCCAGATAAAAGGTGACGCCACCGGAAGTGATGTTCCCCACGGGAGTGCGTCCCGGTTCACTGTTTGGTATAGGGTTGATTCTGCCGTTATCGTTTTGATCTTTCGGCTCTTTGTCCGGCACGGGAAAGACATGCGGCCCGAGGCGCCAACCCACAAACGGGTTCGAGGTTTCTTCCGACGCAGCGATCTCGGTCGGATACGCATTGTCTTCGGGAAAGTCGGGATGCGGGCCGCGGAGGATTTCGGGCTCCCGAAAGTCGGTTTCCGGGTTCTCGTATTTCAAAAAACGGAAGTTGGCCGCGTCGTCGATGTCGAAAGTCACATTGCCACCGTACTTACCGCTCTGGAGCCCGTTCTGGAAAGAGCCCGCCAAGAAAGCCTCCCCATCGAGCTGCAGCCGAATTGACGAAGGCCGCTCCGAGGTCATGGAAGGCTGGTGAGGGTTCCAAAGTTCCGGCTGGAAGTAGACCGAGTAGGTCCGAATCCGGTCCGGGTCCGCCGGAGTGGGCGCATACTCGTCCGGCTTCGTATGGGCACCGGGATAAATGCGCGCGAAGTAAGGCAAGTCTTCCACCCCCGTGCGCGGATCGACCGTGCTGGAAAATTCGATGGAAACCGGGAAGCTGTCGGCGTCGTACTGGTCGATAATGTTGGCGCCAATCTGGATGATGTGCAGATCCTTGGAGAAATCATCATCGCCCTGGTTCCAGGCGGTGTAGACATCGCTGTTCGGACCACCCCCCTTTTTATCTCTCCCCAACGTCCTCGGCTCGTTGTTGTACGAATCGGGCGCGTCGCCGGCGTGCTTGCCGAGCGAACCGTGGAGAATGCCCGCCTTGAGCAGCTCGAAGAAGTTGGGCTCGCGCGGGGAGTTCAAGGCCGCCACCTCGGAAAGGGTCAGGATTTCCCCGTCCGGAGTACCGTTCCCATCCGCATCGTAGATGAAGACACCGTCGGTTTTCGCCGCGCCGCCGCCATCGTAGGCCAGGCCGAACCAATCGCCGATGAGCGACTCGTCCGCCCGCTCCTCGATCAGGGCCAACTGGTCGAGATCGAACCGCTTCGAAACCAGTGGATCGCCCACCTCGGCGGTCGATCCGTCGCGGCGGGTGAACTCGCTCTCCACGCGGATGGCCAAAAGGTTGGGATTGGCCGCCCCGTCCTCCAACGCTTCGTCCCGGTAGTTGTAGGTCGGACTGATCGTCTCGCCCTGTGGGTTGAACAGCCCCCACTCCGCGTAGTCCGAGGGGTTGCGTTGGGGAGAAAACGATGGTGCATCCAGGGTCCGGCTGAACGTCGTCAGAAAGGGCAGCGCGGCGCCGTCCTCGAAGGTTTGCTGCCAGTAGGCAATCAAGTCCTGGCGTCCCGCAAAACGCTGGTCGCCGTCCGCGGGTTCCATAAACCCGGAATCCGGCCAGGTTTCTTGGAGCGCGTCGAGGTGCCCGTCCTGGTGGTTGGCCGGCTGGCGCCAGGCGAGCAAGGTGTCCACGTCATCCTGAGTCAGGCCCTCGCTCCCCTTGGGCAAGACGGTGAGGTCCGCCGCCGCAACCGAACCCTTAAAGGCCGCCTCGGACTCGGTGAAGTCGCTCTGCGAATGCCGCCCAGCGACGTTGACATCCAGCAGCCCGCTGAGGTCGTAGACGACGTAGGCAAAGCGGCCCAGTACGTAGGCTTCGTTGTCCGGCGAGCTGTCCGCCAGTGTGCCGATGTCCGCGGCCGCGAGGCCTCCCGGCTGACTGGCGTCCGGCACCCCGGCGCGGGTGATCAGCACCCAGTCCGGCGGAGTGTGCGGTCCGTTGGCGAACGCATCGGGAGTGACCGTGAGCAGCGGTTTGTCCCAGCTTGACCCAGCCACGGAAAGGCGGTTGAGCGAGGGGTCGGAGGTGGAGGCCTCGTGCGTCGCGCGGATGGGGCCGTCGACCCCATCATAGGCTCCGTCGTCCTCCCAAAACGATTCGTTGTAGCGGCTTACCTTGATGATGTTGTCGCCGCTGCCGGCACCCTCCAGGCCCGAAGGCTGCGGGTTCGAGGATTGCGGACTGCGGGGGAGAAACAGTTCCTGGTTGGCGTCGAGTTCGACCACCTCGGAGCCGCCGCGAATCTCGCTATCCAAATCCATTAGGACGTACTCGACGGCGGTCTCGGCCAGCCAATTGGCCTTGGTTTTACTGACGCTGGCCTGGTCCATCAAGTTGAGGTCGCGGGCCGCGGGCAGAAAGGCCAGCACGAGCGCGCTCAGTAAGAGCACCACGCTTAGCGTCAGGAGCAGGGCAGCGCCACGGCGGCCGGTCGACGGGGTCTTCATGGTTGGGATTCCTCCGCTGGGGTTGAAATCGGATCGAAAACGTAGGTCCGCTCAAAGACGCGGATGCTTTGCGCCGCGGGCCAGGGCAGCCCGGCCGTTTCGACCACCTCGGCGGCATCCTCGGCCAGGGAACGCCAAAGCCGGTAGGGACTGGAAGCACCGTCCAGATCCGGGAACATTTCCACCAAAGCCTGATGGGCGGCTTCGGCATCGATGGACAGGCTTTCGAGGTCCGGCAGGCGGACACTCGCCACGGTGACGATCATCGCTTTAAGGTTGTCCAAGTCGCCATTCGGTTCGGAAACGTAGGACACCTGCCCGAGATCCGGGTCGTACTGCAAGTAACCCACCTCGAAGCGGAAGAGATCCTCGGCGATGACTTCAAAGTCAGCGTCGGCCGGCTCGGGAATGTCCGCGTCGACGTACAAATGCGGCTGCGTTGAGTCGTCGGACCCGTACTGATATCCCAGGGCGGCTCGCTCCAGCTGGGCGCGCGTGTCCTGGTCATCGTAAGCCAGCCGGTAGGCCACCGAAGCAAGGGGGAGCCGGTTGCCCGCGTAGCCCCGGACATAGCCGATCCAACCAACCTCGTCGTTGCCCTCGGTTTCGCGGTGCCGGATGGCTTGCGGCGAGAAGGCAACCCGGGCGTTCCAATCCAGCTCAAAGAAGCGAAACCCGCGGCGGGCCTCTTCGAGCGAGCTCATTCGGGTTTCTTCGCTGCTCGTGACGGAAGAGACCGATTGCAGAATGCTCCAGAAAAACGTCATGATGATGGTAAGGACCGCGATGGAGACCAGCATTTCCGCCAGGGTGAACCCCCGTGCCCGCCCTCCTCGGAAGAGGCCGCCTCCCTGCCTGCTCTTAAGGAAAGCCTTCATCTTAGGGTAGCCCGATCAGGGTTTCGATCCGGTGTTCGGGGTTGGGCGCCTGGGCGGGCCAGGCGATTTCGATGTGCGCGGCGGGCATCCCGGAATCGGCCTCAGCGGGCGGGATGGAAGTGTAGTTGACGACGAAGGTGGCCGCCTCCCGCGACTCGACCAAATTGCCAACTTCGTCGGTCAGCAGGGTGACTTCCATCGATTGGAGCACCGGGCCGTCCTCGCTGTGAGCGGGCGGCAGCGCATAGGTCATGGACGGCTCAAGCGGCGAGCCTAATTTGCGGTCGAGGCGAACGCGTTCCAAAATCTCCAAAGCAAGGCTCTGCTCGTAGACGCGGGCGTTAGAAGACAGGCCAACGAGCAGGAGGGTCACCAGAGGCATCAACGCAAACACGGCAATGGCAATGGACATCGTGACTTCAACGAGGGAGAAGCCGCGGTTCGCTGGATCCCGTAGTGCCTTGAGATTGCCTGGACCGTGCATTTGAGTAACAATGTAACAGTTAAAAGCAAACCATACATTTCTTTGGCTGTCAATACATTATATTGCATTTAAGCCGCACAGCAAATGGGCGTAAGCCCAGGCGCGTTGCCCTTCGTCGGGTGGTTGCGGGAGCACCCGCTGGCCTCACTCCACGGCGCTCCCGGCCAGGGCGAATGCCGACGGGTTACTCACTAATGTCGAAGACCACGTTGGGGCTGTCATCAATTCGCTTGGCCTTGAGAATGCCCGGCGCCAGCTGCATGGCGCTCTCGCGCTTGCCCTCGTCGCTGTCATTCACGGCCAGGTTGAACTTGATGCCACGGCGGAGTTTTTCCCGCGACAGACCCATCTTCTCCAGCGGGAAATAGACGTCGTACTCCATCCCGCCCTCGGTCTGAGTCAGGTCTGCCTTGATGTCCCTCCAGGGATTCTTCAGGCCCTTGATGTTGCGGAAAACATGGACGGTGCCCTTTCCGTTATTCTCGTAGATGCCGACCTCGAAGAAACCGGCCATGTCCGGAATTCCGAGCAGGATCTGCAAGCTATCAGCCTTCCAGATGTCGCCGCCCTTGAAGCGCTGCTCGTGGCGGTCATCGGTGACTTGGACGTTGAGGTGGAGCGCCTCGACTCCCTCGATCTCCTTCAAGCCCATGCGAACTTCCGCACTCAGGTCTTGCTCCCCTTTCCAGACCAGGTGGGCGCTCGAGGGGTCGTGCTCAAAGTAACCCACCCGCTGATCAGCGTCCTTCAGCACAAAGAGCGGCTGGACGGCTTTGGTCCCGGAGGCGTCGGTGATGGCCGCCGAAATCAAGGGAACGTCAATCTTGCCCTGAAGCCCGGTCGGCAGCGTGTAGCTGAAGCTGATCGACTGAACCGAACCCGTGGCGAAGTCGTCCGGCGTCTGGACCGTGGTCGTGACGGACTTCGTCTCGCCCGGTGATAGGCCCCAGGTCTTCTTGGCGGTCTCTGTCATCTTCCAGGGAGAGTCCCAGTCCACCTCCAGTTCCAACGTTTCCCCGGAGAAGTTGTGCACCGGAACCTCCACGGTGAGCGGACGGCCGCGGATGGCGAAATGCTCCCGCGTCTTGAAACTCGTCACGGGCCGGATGGCCGGGGCGTCCGGCGTCGGCTTCTCGGCCAGAAGGTAATGCGGGTGCACATCAAGATCCAGTACGGCTTGCTGAGAAACCAGGTTGAGGTCGTGCTGATTGCCCATCAGGTCCACGCCGTGGCCGGAGCCTGCGAGTTCGACCACCAGCTGGCTGCCCCAGTCACCTTCTTTCCACCCCAGCAGCACCTCTTTTTTCTGGTCGGCAAAGGTGAAAACGTAGTGGTCGGCCCCCAGGTCAATCTGCTCCTGGAAGGAACGGTTCCGGAGCATGTGTACCAGGGCGGCGGCCGCCGCGTAGGAGGGCTTCGGGTGCATGGATGCGGTGAAAAGCCCGTACGTGGCACCGCGGTAATCCTTAGTGGAGTACCAAAGGTAGCCAATGCCGCCGCGCGCTTTGGTAAAGCCGATCTTTTTGACCAGGGTATCGGCTTGGTAGCGTTCGCCGTTCTCGCTCTTCGCCCCGGCTTCGTTGATCAGGAAAGGCTTCATCCGGTCGCCCTTCTGATACTTCTTCAGCAACGGGATCAAGCGGTTGTCGATCGATTCGACGTAAGTGTTAAAGCCTCCGTGCTGGTGGTAGGCGTAGACGTCGAAATAATCCTGAGCCTCCTGCATCACCCGCTCCTGCATGTCGGGATTCAGGCTGTGCCCGCCGTGATCAAGTAGGGTGGCGAACCCACCCGTCGTGACCATATAGTCAGGATCCACCTTCTTGAACTCTTCGTGGGCGATCTTGAGCATGTTGAGGTACTCGTCCGTGGTGCCGCTGAAGAAGCCGGACAAATCGGGCTCGTTCCAGATTTCCCAATAACGGATCTTGCCCTGGTAGCGCTCGGCCAGGCGCCGACAGAGCTCCCGCCAGGCCTTCGGGTCGGGCGCTTTCTTCGACCACGGGCCCCAGCGCGCCTGGCCTTTGGACTCGGAACGGTACGGCTCCGGCGCGGCCCACCATGGACAGTAGGCCACCAGCGCCTGAATCTGGACGCCGAATTTGGCCTCCTCCTTGACCTCGTTGTCGAGCTTGTCGAAGGTCCACACTCCCGGCTCGCGTGAGATGTTTCGCCCCCAGTTGAGGCCGACGCGGGAAATGTCCGTGCCCGCCAGTGCACAGGCGTACGTCCCGCCAATCCCGTAGTAGAACTCCGGATCCGGCGTGGGGTTGGGCCCCGCCGGGACGATCTGGGCAAAAGTGGTCGTGCCCGCGCCCAGCGGCACGCCCGTCTTGGGATCGCTCAGCTTGTAGTCCACGTAGAAGACGCCCAGTTCATCCGGCGCCGCGATCTTCCATTCTTCGCTCGCGCCGACCGCCAGAGTCGCGGTATGGGCGGGCAGCTTCTGCTCCTCCCCAAAGAGATTCCGAAGCACGGCATCCACTTTGACCGCGCGGTCCGCAAAGCCCTCGTTGCTCAGAACAAGCCGCAGCGAGTCCTTGTTGTCCGGAATGAGCACGCGAAAATCGAAGGATGTCTTGACGTCCAGGTTGATCCCCGGCTTCCGGCCGCCCTTGAGCGCGTAGGCGCTGGAACTCGGAACCGCTCGCACGTAAGAAGGCGGTGCCTTTCGGCCTTCCGGAGTAGCGCCCTCCACCAGGCTCAGAAACGGCGGCTCGCCCTCCCCGTCAAAATCGGTCACCACCACATTGAATTCCACGCCGTTCGTCAGCACGCTCCGGGAAAAGCCCAACGCCTGGAGCGGGACCTTGATGCGGTAGATCATGCCGCCCTCGCGCGGAAAGCTGGCTTGCTCCTTTTGCATTGCCGACCAGGGATTGGCCGCCCCCTTGGGGCGATGCTCAACATGCGGATAGGTGTTCTTGTTCGGCCAGCGGGCAATGTAGATGCTGTAGAAATCGGCGGCCTCGGCGTCTTTGATCGTCAGCAGGACGGCGTCCCCCTTGAGCGAATCTCCGCCTTTGAACGGCTGCTCGTGCACGTCGTCCGTCACGTCGACCAAGAAGATGAGGCTCTCCGCTTCCTGTCCCACCCAGACCTCCATGGCGGTTTTTCCGTCGGTCGATTTGGCGCTGAGCGGACCCTGAGCGGCTGGCGGTTGGTTTTGCGCAACGAGCACTCCCGGCCCGGCGATGAATGCGAGAAAGACAACTTTAAGTAAGTTTGACATAACAGTGTTATATTGTTATCACTGCGCCTGGTGCTTGCAAGTGAAAAAATGGCTTTTGGACTTTCACCACGGAGCTTGCGTTTCCCGCCTCTACCCCTTGACGGTCCACGTCGGGCCTTCAGCCTGATCGAATTGATCGTCGTTATCGGGATTATCTCCCTTTTGATGGTCCTGAGCACGCTTTCAATTCAATCCATCCTCAACGCCACGCAACTCGACGGCACCGCCAAACGAGTGGCCGAAGCGATCGAAAGCGCGCGGGACCGCGCAATGACGCTCAACCGAAACGTCGAGGTTCGCTTTTACCAAGTCCCCGGGCCGGACGGCACGCCGGGCTACCGGGAAATCCGTTTGGTGGGGGCACCCGGTATGGACGAAGCGCTGCTCTCACCGCCCATCATTTTGCCTGACCGGGTCAAACTCTACGAACGAAATGCCCACTCCTCACTGTTGTTCGACCCCGTGAGGACGGTGACTCCCACGGCGCCCTCGGACGAAGCCTCCGCCCGCGTTTTCCAAATCCGCCCAGATGGCGGCACCGATCTACCCACGCTATCCGACGGTGGCTCCTGGTCCCTAACTTTCGTGCGCTTCGTCGACGCGGGGGATGAGCTGCCCGCCAACCACGTGCGCCTGGAGATCAATCCCGTCACCGGCGAGGTCTTCCTGACCAAACCCGGGGGCTGAATCTAGGGTCGCGGGCTGCCTGTGCTCTGCGGAATGCGAGGCGCCGACGACCAGGCGAGAAAGAAGCAGAAATGCACGCGCCTTGTAGCCCCGGGTTGGCGCCGACGAAGCCGGCATTGGTTCAGCGCGATCCGGCAAAACTTTCGCGAAGGCCCTCAAATACTAGCCGGAATGCCAAAATTGTTTTGGGTCTTGGCGTTCGGACGGAGAAGGGTTGCCTCTTCGGGGGGGGTCGGAATCAAGGGCTCCTCGCGCCGGTCCATGCTCACGGCGGAGCTGGCCTGTCCCCAGGCGGCACCGCACTGCGACAAATGCCGTGGCCCATGGAATGCCCTCAAAATCATCTCATTAATATCCGGAATGATGATGGTTTCGCTCCCCCGCAGGTCGTGAGCGAGAAGATCGCCGGTGCCAAGCTGATGGACAGGAAAATGCCGATGAAGCGCATTCACGATTCGGGTGTGCTCCTTGGCCATGGCCAGCGTGCAGACCGGTTTGGTGGGATCAAAGATTCGGGCCGTCACGGATCGCATCATCGCATTTAGGCTCGACTTGCCATCCATCGCAGAGGTCTCCTTGCGTCCGTCCAGCTCCAGGGTAATGCGCTCATCCGGCAGGATCACGGCACTTCCCTTGCTGCCGCGGATCTCAATCAGCGGCGGCAAGGCCTCCCGCGCCGAGTGGCTCCCCCAGAACCAAATCCGGCCACCGCCGTCGAGCTCCGCCCGGAGCGAAAAGGTATCAAACGATTCAATTGCCTGCGCGCGGTAGAGCTCGGCTTCCACAGCGCGGACATGGCCGCTATCTCCGGACGCCCCGGCCAACGCCAACCCCAGCATCAGGAAGTGAGCCATCGCATTGTTGACCGGCGAATCCAAGACCCAGCCGTCCTTGCAACGAAGTCGGCCCGCCCAAGCGTTGCGCCGGTAATAGGCGCGCGGGCGCGGCCAGACGCAGCCGATCTTGATCTCCCGGACCGTCCCCAAATCACCCCGCCGGATTCGCCGCTGAAGCGTCCGCACAGCGGGATGATAAAAATGCTGAAAGCCAACCGCTACAAAAAGGCCCGTCTGCCGCTCGACGCGCTCCATAGCCTCCACCTCGGCCACGGTGGCGGCGGCCGGCTTTTCGATCAGGGCCGAGCAGCCGCTCGAAAGCGCGGCCGCGGCCATCCGCGCGTGCCAGGCAATCCCGGTGGGAATCAAGCACAGGTCGATTTTGCCGGACTCGCGCTCGAGCATTTCGGCATAGTCTCCGTAGATGCGGCACCCCAAGCGGCGCAGCCGGGCGACTTCCTCCGCAGCTTCCGAGGGATTGATCACCGTGGCCGCCTGGAGACCACCCTTGCCGGCTCGAATTTGGCTTTCGATCAAACGCAAATGCGTGCGGCCGTAGCCGGTAACGCCAATCAGAGCATACCTGGCGCTCGCTTCCATCCATGAAACATAAAAGATGGGAGATTTATGGACAAGGAATTAAGCATGGTATGTAACGAAGTGTTATTTTATTATTTTTATCCGGCCAACCCAGATGACCAGGAATTCAATCTCTCGTTGTCGCACAATTGCTTCCAAAAAAGTGAATGGTTGTAACCTATTCGCTACCAGTATTTTTCCGGCTCAATGCGACGCCGCGTGTAGTTCCGACTGCCGTCTCGGACCAAATCCACCACCCTCCAAACAGAGCCGCGAAACGGAATCAACGCGCACCACTGAGTCCGCCCCGATAACTCCACGCCAGCATTCCGCCAACGATCGCTTCTTGTATTCACCTCATCCTTGAATGCAGCAAGCATTTCGCACCAAAAGAGCCATCAAAAACAGAGTTTTGGTGCCATTTAGTAAAATTAATATCAAAATTATTTATCACTATTGTTAGCTCAAGGTTTTGGTTGTCCTTCTGGCTGATGTTCTGCTATACAGTGAATCGATACGGTAATACAATAAGCTACATATGCATTCACCCACCAAAAGGCGCAACAAGACACCCAAGAACGTTCAGGTCTACGATCACATCGTGCACCAGATCCAAAACGGAGTCTACAAGACGGGCGAATTCCTGCCTCCGCTGCGTGCCTTTTGCCGCGAATTCGGCTCCAGCATGACGCCCATCGTCCAGGCCATCCGCCGGCTGGAGGCCGAGGACTTTGTCGAGGTCTCCCAAGGGCTGGGCGTGAAGGTCAAACCACTGGCCGTCACCGACCAAGGCTTGGTGCGCAAGCACGCCATTGAAATCATCGGCTTGCGCGGGGTCGAAAATCAGTCCAACCAGCATGCCAACCACACGGCGCCGGCGCTGCAAAGAGCCCTGTTTGCCACCCTGGCGCAGGAAAACGACTTGCGGCTGACGCTCTCGACGATGTCTTCATCCAAGGACGACCACCAGGCCTTCGAAGCCGGATTGGCGGATGCGCTCACCAGTCGCCCGGACGCCCTCATCGTCCCTTTTGAGCTGGCCCGCTTGTCCGACGCCCACTACTCCACCCTGCTGCAAATCAAACGAAGCGGCACGGCGGTCATCTATCATCTGACCCATCGCGAGCTGGTCGAGATGGACTGCGTGCGATCCGATTTTGCGATGGGCCAGCGCCTGTTGACCGAGTACCTCCTCGAGCGGGGCCACCGCGAGATCATCCGCTTTGGCTACATGGAAGCCTTCTACGAAAAACAGAAGCAGGATGGCTTCCGGGCCGCTTTGAATGCGGCCGGCTTCCCGGACGGCGCCGCCGACCGCTCCACCTACGACTTTTCGGGCGAATCGGGCATCGGCGAGCAGCCGAACCAACAGATCGAGCGCTACATCGGGATCCTTACACGCGAGTTTGCCCTCCGCCCCCTGACCGCCGTGATGGCCCACACCGACTACCACGTCGCCGCCATCCGCTGTGCCCTCAACTTCATGAACCGCTCCGATGTCGACGTGGTCGGGTACGACGCCATCTGGCAGGACTGCATCAAGCACATCACCCATCTCTACGGCGAGGCGGCCACCGCGGGGAAATCGCCGGCGTCGGTGGACTGCAAGCTCATCGAGCGCGGAGAAGCCCTGGCCAAACTGACCCTGGAGCGACTCCGTGGAAGACTGCCGGAAGAACCGCAGACAGTCGATGTTCCCCAGGCGCTGTTGCTGCCTGCTTGAGCCTGAACGCTTCCGGGAACCACCATACCAACCCCAGCATAGGCGTTATAATGTATAACTATAACAATGTGTTGCTATTACTGCTTTCAGAGCTGGATGTGACTTTAAATCGCCAAGTCACCTCCGATCAAAAAGAGGAATGCGGCGCCTTCCTGTCGAACGACTACTTTCCCTCTCCAGACCACACCTCCAGCGCACTCCAGCTCGCCACCGCCTGCGCGGCTTACCTGGCGCCACAGTCCCCGGTCCGCGCCCGGCCCGAGCTCGCCGAGCGAATTCTCGCGGCCATCTCCTTCCAGCTTAAATGGCAGCATGATTCCGGCCTGATTGATCTGCCCAAGGTCACCCCACATTCCCCGCCCGACACCGCCTTCAGCGTCCAGCTCCTGGCTCCCTTTGCCGAATACGCCCGGTCCGAGGAAGCGGCCTCGACGCCGCAGGCCGAACAGATCGCCGAGCGCCTTGGGGACTACCTGCTGCGCGCGGCGCACGGAATCATCGGGCGGGGCTTCCGCACGCCCAACCACCGCTGGGTCGTCGTCTCGGCCTTGGCCCAAGCCGTCAGCCTTTTCCCGGAACTCTCCGAAGATGCGCTGCCCTACGTCGAAAGCATCCTGGCTGAAACCATCGACATCAACGAGGACGGGGAGTACAGCGAACGCAGCACGGGAGTCTACACCGCCGTGTGCAACCGCTCGCTCCGCTACGCCGCCGATCACCTCAACCGGCCGGAGTTGCTCGAGCACGTCCGCCGCAACCTCGACTTCACCATGAGCCTGTTGCGCGACGACGCCACCATCGTCACTAGCATCTCCCACCGGCAGGACGCCGGAGCCAAAGTGGTCCCAATCAGCATGGCCGACTCTTTTTTTGACCTCGCACACCGCGACGGCAACGGCCGGTGGGCCTCGGTGGCCGACGCCCTGGTCCGGCAGTTTGGCGCCGCCCGCCAGGTGTGCCGCAGCGGGTACGCGCATTTGATTGTCCCCTTCCTGATGGATCCAAGCCTGCGGACGGCGGCCCTGGAACGCACCCCGCCTCCGGAGAAATTCCAGCACTTCTTTCCCCAGTCGCGCCTATGGTGCGTCAAGGACCGGCAGCTCCTGGCCACGGCCTCCGCGGGCACGGCCATGCCCTTCAGCCTGAGTTTCCGCGACCTCGAACTGGCGGCGGTCCGCATCAGGGGCGGCTACTTCCATCAGGCCGACTTCGAAGCGACCTCGATCGAAAAAACGGAGCGGGGCGTCCGCCTGCGCCGGCACAATGAGCGCGAGCCCGGCTGGGACCTGCCCGTCGGGCGTCCGGTGAAGTTCCGCCAACCCTCCGAGTACTACGCCTTCGCCACCGCCGAACGGGAACGTTGGCCGCTCCCGCCCCTCCATCTCATCCTGGAAATCGACCGCCTCGAAAACGGCTTTGATCTCCACTTCCAAACCGATGGCGGCGTCGCGCGGACCGCGTTCCGAGTGGAGTTCTGTTTCTCTGGAACCGGGTACTGGGAAACCGCCGCGCAACTGGCGCCCGCACTTCCGGGCGGGTCCGCCTGGCTCAAAGCCGGGACCGGATACTTCCACAATCATCGCGAAGCCATCTCGGTGGAGGGCGGAAGTGACGTTCACCGGCTTGGTTTCGAGCAACTGGAAACGCGTCCCCGGGACGACCTGTTCGTCGTGGGAATTCCAATGGTCAGTCCGGTGTCGGAAACGTTCCAAATCCGTTGCGGCGATTGGAGCATGGAATCGCGGCAACTCCTCGCGCCCGACGAAGGCCGCGACCGGCTCCACGACTTGCTCGAAAGGAAGTAAGTCTTCGGCCCTGCCGCTAAGGCTCCAGCGGTTCCACCTCGACCCAACGGCGTTCGCGCCAACTTTGCAGGCCCAGTTCCGCCAACTGCACGCCCTTGGCGCCTTCGAGCAAGGTCCATGGAAAAGGTTCGTCTTTGACCACGTGACGGAGGAACAGCTCCCACTGGGCCTTAAAGGCGTTGTCGTACTCGCAGGCGTCCGGCATCTGCTGCCAGTGCTCGTAAAAGTCGATCGGCTGCGGCAGGTCGGGGTTCCAGACCGGCTTGGGCGTGGCGCCCAGCGGCTGGATCCAGCACTCCCGCAAGCCCGCCACCGCGCTCCCCTGGGTGCCGTCAACCTGCACCGTCAGCAGGTCGTCGCGCCGCACCCGGGTGCACCAACTGCTGTTAAACTGGCAGAGGGTGCCGTTCTCCAGCTCGAACATGGCGTAGGCCGAATCGTCCGCCGTTGCGTTGTAAGGCTCGCCGTTTTCGCCGATGCGTTCGGGGATATCGGTCATTCCAAAACCGCAGACGCTTTTGACCGGCCCGAACAAGTTGTCCAGGACGTAACGCCAGTGGCAAAACATGTCCACCATGATGCCGCCACCCTCCTCCCGGCGGTAGTTCCAGCTTGGCCGTTGGGCGGGCTGGTCGTCGACGTGGCCGGTAAACACCCAGTAGCCGAAGTCCCCCCGCACACTCAGAATGCGGCCAAAGAAGCCCTGGTCCATCAGCGTCTTGAGCCGCCGCAAGCCGGGCAGCCACAGCTTATCCTGGACCACGCCGTTCTTGAGTCCCGCGTCGCGGCAAAGCCGGTAGAGCCGCAACGCTTCCTTGGCTTCCACCGCGGTTGGTTTCTCGCAATAGACGGCCTTGCCCGCCTTCACCGCCATCTCGACGAAACGCGCGCGCTGGAGCGTGCCGCTGGCATCGAAGAAGATTTGGCAATCGTCGGAACGTACCGCGCCTTCCACGTCGGTCGTCCATTCCTCGACTCTGTAACGTTCCGCCAACTGGCGCAGTTTGTTCTCGTTGCGGCCAGTCAGGATGGGCACCGGCATGATCGTCTCGTCGGGTGAAAGCCGAACCCCGCCCTGTTCGCGGATGGCAAGAATGGAACGGACCAAGTGCTGGTTGGTGCCCATTCGTCCGGTTACGCCGTTCATCACGACGCCAATTTCATGTGCGTTCATTATATCTCTGTTCTTCGTTTTGGTTTAGACGTGGTCGCTGTAAGCGCGGACGATCTCCGCTAGAAAGGCCGCCTGGTCGCGCGCCCAGTGCCGCTTGGAAAAAATCTCCACCTCAATCCAGCCGCCAAAACCGGCGGCCTCCACCCACCGGCGAATCTGGGCGATGTCGATGCAGCCCTCACCCATCAGTCCGCGGTCGAGCAGCAGGTCCTCCGTCGGCAGCAACCAGTCGCAAACGTGGAAGGCCAGCAACGTGCCCGCTTCGCCACTCGCACGAATTTCGGCCTCAAGGCCGGGCTCCCACCACACGTGGTAAACGTCCAGGGCAACGCCCAGGGCCGGAGAATCCAGCTGCGCGCACATTTCATTCGCCTGCCGCAGCGTGTTGACGGCACTTCGATCGCCGGCGTACATCGGGTGCAGCGGTTCGATCGCCAGCCGAACCCCAGCCGCTTGCGCGTGGGGCAGAACGGCGGCGATCCCCTCCGCAATCTGCGCCCGGGAGGTTTCCAGCGGTTGCCCGGGCGTCGCTCCGCAAACCAGGACCACGACCGGCGCACCCAAGGCGGCCGCCTCGTCGATGACGGTGCGGTTTTCGTCGATCGCCTTCCGGCGGCCGGCCGCTTCCATCGCTGGAAAAAATCCGCCCCGGCAGTGCGAAACCACCGTGAGCCCCGCGTCCGTGATCAGGCGCCGGGCCTCGGCCAAATCGCGCCCGGCCACGGCCTCGCGCCATGTGGTGATGCCCCGCACGCCTGCCGCGGCAAAGTGCGCCACGGCTTCCTCCAACTTCCAGGGCTGGCAGGTGACGGTGTGGACGCAAAGCCGGTCGAGACAATCCATGACGGGCGGGAATTAAATGGTGAAGAACCGTTGGTGCGGCTTGCCGTCGGCCAGGCGCTTGAGCATCACCGCGAGCTCCATGGCGTGGTAGTCGCCCCAAAGGGAGGACTCGCCGCAGGGGATCTGGCGGCCCTCCGGCACGTGGTCCCACCCGTTTGGACGGTGGTAAATCGAATGCAGGATGAGCCCCTCGTGCGCCGGATCGGTGGCCACGTAATCATCGCCAAAGAGCGTTTGCGCGGTCGCCAGCCCGGCCTGCCAGTAGCGTTCGCCTTCGGCTTCCTGACCGCGCTGCTGCAGGTAGTTTCCCAAACGCAGAAGACCCTGTGCGGCGATGGCCGCGGCCGAGCTGTCCACCGGCTCGTGGTCGTTGTAGGGCTCGGCCGGGCGGAAGAGGTAGGCGCCCATCGCCGCCAGCCCCGGAGCCCCGGTATCCCAGTAGGGGATGCCGTCTACGGGACTCTGCTCGATGTAGAAATCCGCGACGGCCCGGGCGGTTCGCAGGTGGAGCGCGGCCGCTTCTTGCCGTCGCTCGGTCGGGACGGAGCGCTCGTCACCGTTTTCCAGGGACTCAAAAAACTCCAGTTGTTCCGGATAGCCGCAAAGCAACCAGGCCAGCCCGCGGGTCCAAGTGCTGAAGGGGGAGTAACCCTGCTGCGTGCTGGGGCAGCGGTAGGACCCGCTTGCGGGGTTGAAGATCGATTCGTGCACCACCCGACCGGGAATGTCGTAGTGATCGCGACCCTCTCCCAAGTAGACGTTGTACTTGGAAGTCGCCGCCGCGTGCCGGATGGAACGCTCCAGCAAGTTGACCTTGGCGTCCTGCTCATCCATGAGCACGTGGCCCAACCGGTGGGCCAACACCAGGCTTCGCATCGAGCGAATCGTGTCGCTAAAGAGCGAGTGCGGGCCGTTGAAGGAGTAAACGTAGCCCTCCTCGCCCGGCAAGGCCGTCCACCGCATGGCCTGCACCGCGCCGCTGCACTTCAGCGCCAGCTCGTAGCAGCTTCGCTCCCATTCATTCTCCGGGATCATGCCCTCGGCCATCAAGCGCAGCAGGTTGCCGTAAGTGCTGACGTTGTTGAAGCCGTGGTCGTGCACGCCCCGGTGGCTGACGTGCGGCGCCATCCGCTCCAGCGTCCGGCCGCGGCCCAACTCGAGAAACTCCGAATCGCCCGTGGCTTCGAACTGGAGAAGGGCCAGGCCGTACTGAAAGCCCTGGGTCCACTCCGTCCACCCGCGCGCGCCATAGCGCCCCGCAATCGTGAAGACCGGCGCGCCCTGGGCGCTTTCGTAACGCGCGTCCAGCCGGCGGATCTTCCCGCCCGCCAGCTCAAAGAAGCGTTCCAGCGCGGGTCCGAAATCCGCCGGTTTGAGGTTGCGGTCGAGCTTGATCATATGCGTTTTGCTAGAGCCGCCGCATCTGGAAGCCGCCGTCCAGGTCGATCACCGTGCCGGTCGAGAAGTTGAAATCCCCGGC
This sequence comes from Verrucomicrobiota bacterium, assembly GCA_038745425.1. Classification (GTDB taxonomy): domain Bacteria; phylum Verrucomicrobiota; class Verrucomicrobiia; order Methylacidiphilales; family UBA1321; genus CAWUJC01. Next base: position 35,105 of record JBCDLL010000014.1, read on the forward strand.
CAGGATGGCGCGGACCGCCCGGCCCACGTCTTGCGGCTGGCCCCAGCGCTTTTGCGGCACCGTCTTGCCATCGGCAATGACGGCATCGTACTGGTCCTTGATCCCGGCGGTCATGTCGGTGGCCATGATGCCGGGACGCAGCTCAATGGTGGTGATTCCCTCGCCCGCCAGCCGCGCCGCCCAGAGCTGGCAGGCCATGGCCAGGCCCGCTTTGGCGATGCAGTATTCACCCCGGTTGGTTGAGGCCGTGTGCGCCGAGATCGAGCCGATGAAGATGAGCTTGTAGCCGCCTTCCAGGAGGCTGGCACCGGGGTTCGCCAGCCAGTGCCGGGCAGCCAACTGGGTAAGCAGATACGGCCCCTTAAGGTTGACGTTCAAGACCTCGTCCAAGCTCTCTTCGGTGGCCTCGACCAGGTCCAGGCGCTGCCGCGGGGCCATCGCCGCATTGTTGACCAGCGCATCCAGGCGCCCGTCGAAGGCTTCCAGCACCGAGTCCATCAGTTGCCCGCGTTGCTTGGCGTCGCCCAAATCGCCGCCCACCACCGGGAAATTCACCGAAGAGTCCGGCGCCAGCTCCCGGCAACGCGCCGCCGTAGCAAGCGCCGCCTCCTGGTTACGTCCGTAGTGGATGGCCACGCTCAAGCCGGCCGCCGCCAAACACTCCGCGATGCCGCGGCCCAATCCCCGGCTTGAGCCGGTGACCAGCACGTGAGGGCGTTCCGTCATTCTTCTATAAAAGCACAACCAGCGGGCAAACGTTACGCGGAAACGCGTTGTACTTAGCACAAATCCGACTTTAATTTTACACTAACCCACCCATGCGCCACTTCCGCCCGCTTCTGCTCCAGAACATCAACCTGCGTTTGCCGGGACTCGTCATCCACCGCTTTCGCCTGAACCGTCACCTGCCCGAAACCCTTCGGGTGCGCCGTCACCGGCACCGGCACCATCAAATGATCCTCTACCTGAGCGGCCACGGCCGGCAGTTGATTGAAGAAGAGACCCACAGCATTCGACCCGGCACCGCGTTGTTCATTCCGCCCCAGAACGCCCACGCTTTCCGCGATACGGCCGCCCGGCGGCCGCTCTGCCTGGTCGTGGACTTTGACCTCAGGGGCGCGAGGAACCGAGCGCCGGTGGTCCGGCGTCTCTCGGGCGAAGTGCTCAACGACGTCCGCACGCGCTTGGGGCTGCTCACCCGCGACGCCAACCAAGCAACCCTCCGCTACGCCGCCCACGTTTTGGAAATCCTGGACCTGCTGCTAACCGCAACGGGCGTTGCCGTTCGCCAAGGCGCGCCCGCTCCCCAGGAGGCGCCCATCGTGCATCGCGTGCGCCGGGTTCTGAGCGAGAACGAATCCAACCATCTGAGCCTGGCGGACCTCTCCCGGCAAATCGGCTACCAGCCCGATTACCTCACCCGGCTACTGAAACAAACCTGCGGGCTGACGCTCGGGCAACTGCGCTCGCAGCATCTCCTCGCGCGGGCCCGCACGCTGCTGCGCCAGCCCGGGCGCATCCACGAGACCGCCGAAAGGTTGGGCTTCCAGGACCAAAACTACTTTGCGCGTTGGTTTCGCCGGCAAACCGGAATGGCCCCCAGCGTTTGGAAGAAGGCTGGACCCTGACTTCACCGGAAATGCTGGCCGCTTCAATAGAAGAGAAAAAAGTGGCTGCCCCGCTAGGACTCGAACCTAGAACATTCAGATCCAGAATCTGACGTGCTACCAATTGCACCACAGGGCAAAGAGTTGAGCCGGGAAGCATGGGGCATTCGACGGGTCGATGCAAGCCCGTGGTCACGGATTCTCCCGTCTACGTGGCGCCGGAACAGACGCCGGTTCTACAGGCTTGGCCCGGCTTGCCGGGCAGGGGCGCGCGGGCCGGCCAGGGCATAAAAACGCCCGTCCTCGTGCCAGAAGCGCACGTTGGCGTCGCCAATCCAGCGATCACCCTTCTCCAGTTGCCGAAGCTCCGGGGTCTCCCTGGTGACAAAGAGGGTGTATAGCTCGCCCGTGTCCTTCTTCTGCAGGCGCAATTGCGCCGCGAGTTCACCCTGAATCGAGCAATAGCGGCCACCGAGCAAGACGCAGTTCGCGGAGGTCTCGCAACGAGTTGGCCGAAGGGCAAAATCCACCCGGTCGAGCCGGGCTTGGAGCGTGGCATAGTCCTGCGTCACCACTTCGGGCGCGAGAGACTTGGCGTGAGCCTTAGCCACCTCGCCCGCCACGGAAGCCGCCAACGAGTGCTCGGACGAACCTGAACCTTGTCCCAAAAAACCGGACCAAACCGCAAGAATGGCAACCGCCGCCGCCACGGCGAAGGCGATCGCCCCAGGTCGGCGCCAAAGCGGCGGGCGCACCAGCGAGCCGGACTCCAGAATCGCTTCCACCTTTGCGGCGGAGAGGCGCTGGCCGTCGTAGTACTCGCGGAGCTGCCGATCGGTGGACGGGTCTTGGGATTCCATCTTCATGAGAGTTTACTCCAGCGGACGGGGTTTCGCAGGTTTGGATTCGCGCTCGCACCACCGCCGCAACTTGGCCTTGGCCCGGTAGATCAAGCTCAGCACCGAACCGCGCGGGTTGCCCCACAATTCGCCGATCTCGGCGGCGGTGTAGCCTTCGACCGCACTGAGGTAAAGCGCCTCCCGCTCGGGGCTGCGGAGCTGGGCCAGGAGCGTATCCAGATCCGCGCTGGCTGGCGGGCGGGCCTCCGCCGCCGGGTCGTGATCGTCCATCGGCTCGAAGACCACGATCGCGCTGCGCCGCAATTTGTCTGTAAAGAGATTGCGCACCGTCTTAAAGAGCAAGGCCTTGGTTTCCACCCCGCCGTAGCGGTGATGCAGGCGCATCCACGCCTGCTGCACCAGGTCCTCCGCATCGTGCGGATGGTGGGTGAGCGAGAGCGCGTATCGGTACCCCGCCTGCACCAGCTCTTCGGGCGACAGGGCGGGGTTCTCCTTCATGGCGGCAACGCGGTGCTACTTGAGGCTCGTTGCGAGCTTTTCGCCCATCGCGGCGGCGTCCTGGCCTTTCAGCTTGTCGAGCACGTCCTTGCTTTCGGCGTCAATTAGCAAGAGAAACCCGGCGCCCGGGTTGCCCTCGTAGGCTTCGGCCACGCCCAGCCCGGAGGCCAAGAGCTCGGCTTGATTCTGGCTCGCGGGCGAACTGCGGTCAAACGTGATAAAGAGCACGTCTTGATCGCCGTACTTGGCTCTAAGCGCGTCGACTTCCGGAGCCAGGACCTTGCAGGTGCCGCAGGTGTCCTTGTGGAATTTTGCGGCGATGACCTTGGGCGTTTCGGCTGCGTGAACGGCGCCGAGCCCGAGGGAACAGGCGGCCACGGTAAGGAGGAGGAGTTTCTTCATGGGTGGTTGTTTCTTTCTTCTGGGATTAGTGATTGCAGTCATGGTCCGGGAAGCGGATTGAGTTCCCACGCCCGTCCCTACCTACCAAACGAGGCGGGCAGCGCCTTGATTGCGGGAAAGTACGTTACTTTGGCTCGCAGTTGCCCGAGCATGTCGAACCGTGAGTAACGCCGTACCCGATCCCGAGGTCACCAAGCTGACGTTCCGCCTCGAGAAATGGCGGGCGGCAAACCTGGGCGTTCTGGAGACCGCCCTCTCGACCTTCCTGGTCCTGATCGCGATCCGGGTTTACGAGGCGGACGCCGGCATCAAGGCCTTCCTCGTGGGCGGCTACTCGCTTGGCTTGCTGGTCGGGCCGCTGGTGGTGTTCCTGGTCAGCAAGGGGCAGTATCGCGCTTCTTCCGCGGCGGCGGCGTTCAGTGCGCTGGGTGGTACCGGCTTTTTACTGGCGGCCTTCGGGCCGGGGCTGGAGAGCTACGTGGCCGGATCGATCATCGGCACGGCCGCAATGACGGCGAGCATACCGCTGGTTATCCAAATCACCCACGACAACTATCCCGCCCACAAACGCGGCTACCTTTTTTCCAAAACCGCCCTCATCCGCATCATGGTGGCGGCCATCTTCGGCGACATCGCCGGACGCTTTCTGACCGGCAACTACGAGGCCTTCCCGTGGGTTTTGGCCGCTTACGCGCTAGCCCTTTACCTCGGCGCGTGGTTGCTGATGCGCATCCCGTCGAGCCCGATCGCCGCCGGGCGGCAGCCCATGCCCTGGAAGAGCCTGCAAATTCTGCGCGACGACCGCGCCTTCCGCAATCTGCTCATCGCTTGGTTCGTGATGGGCTTCGGCAACCTGATGATGTTTGCCGTGCGCGTCGAATACGTGGGCAACCCGGTGCACGGCATCCGGCTTTCCGCGCTGGAGGTCGCCTTCCTCACCGCCGTGGTGCCGAGCGTCGCCCGGCTGCTTTCCTCCACCTTCTGGGGCAAGCTCTTCGACCGGATGGACTTCTTCCTTCTGCGGATTGTGCTCAACGTCGTCTTTGCGGTGGCCATCCTCTGCTACTTCCTCACCACCAACCTCTTTATGCTCGTATTCGGCTCGATCCTTTTCGGGATTGCCCGGGGGGGCGGCGAGATTGCTTGGAGCCTGTGGGTGACGAAGTTCGCCCGGCCCGAAAATGTGGCCGACTACATGGCGGTGCACACCTTCCTAACCGGGGTGCGCGCCTTTACCGCGCCGTTCGTGGCCTTCTACGCGCTCGGCATCATGTCCATGCAATCCCTGGCCTGGATCGGGTTCGGCCTTACCGCCATCAGCTGCTTTATGATCTTTCCCCAGATGGGCCCCAGCCAGCCCATCCAAGATGACGAGACCCTGAGCGAACAGGGCGTGACGGAGTAGGAGCGAGCGACGCGGGTGCGCGGCCTTGATCCGCCGCCGAGCCGCTCCTAAAGCGCGGCCTCGGCGCTGCGCAGGAGCTCGATAAAATCCTCCGCCTTTTCCGCTTCGAGCAGGCGCTGGCGGGTCTCTTCCTCCTTCAGCAGCCGGGCCAGACCGCCCACCACCGCCAGGTACTCGGTCACCATCCGCTTGGGAGTGCCGATCACAAAAATCAGCCGCACGTTCTGGTTGCAGTTCTCGAACATGACGCCGTCCTTGGAACGGCCCGCCGCCAGCACCAAATCCTTGAGCGCATCCGTGCGTGCGTGTGGCAGCGCGATCTCATGCCCCAGCACCGTGGGCTCGATCTTTTCGCGCTCGAGCAGCTCGTCCCAGAACTTGCCGTAATCCAGGACCGCTTCCGCGTCCTTGAGCTGCTTGGCCACCTCCTCGATGGCGTCGACACGCTTGGAAGCCTTCAAGTCCAGCTTGAGTTTGTTCGAGTCGAGCAGGTTGCTGATTTGCATGCGGGAAAGCTCCGGAGGTTCACGGCCGAGGCGCGCCTATCTTGCCACGCTGGCAGAGAAAGCAAGGATAAATCCCCGCCCGCTGGCGGCCGCCCTCATAGGCTCGTTCCGCTCCATTTGAGTTTGTTGCGCAGGATGGTAAAAAAGTCACGGTCTTCGGTGTAGGCGAGCACCACGGGATGCTCGGCGGGCCGGACTTCAATCTGATCGCCGGGCTCCAGGCTGCCTTCGCTTTTGCCGTCGATCTGCACAACCAGCTGGTGGTCCTGCTCGGGCACATCGAGGATGATCGGCTCGGTTGCGCCCAGCACGATGGAGCGATGGGTGAGCGAGTGCGAGCAAATCGGCGTGATTCCCAAAACCCGCGCGTCCGGGCTTAGGATCGGGCCGTCCGCGCTCAGGGAGTAGGCGGTCGAGCCCGTCGGCGTGAAGACGAGCAGGCCGTCCGCCACAAACTGGGTCACCAGCTGGTCGCCGATACTCACGTTCAGCCGCACCAATCGCGAGAGGTCGCCGCGCGAGACGCAGACATCGTTGAGCCCGTGACAAACGGTTTCGTGGTCGCGGCCGCGGCGGATGATCGCCTGCAAGGCCATGCGTTCGCTGTAACGGAGGTAGCCATCGCTGAGCCGGGGCAGCGCCTCGAAGAGCTCGTCCGCACCCAGCGCAGTCAGGAAGCCCAGGCTGCCAATGTTGACCCCGAAGATGGGAATCTGCGCGGGGTAGATGTGGCGCACGCTCTCCAAAATGGAGCCGTCGCCGCCCGCCACCAGGTAGAGGTCGCACTTCCGCACCAGTTCACTGCGGGCTTCGCCGGGCTGGCCGATGAGGGCGCCAGTGCGCTCTTCCCAGTGGAAATGGAGGTCCGGGTAAGCATCGCCGTAGGCCGCCAGTTCCTGCGTGAGCTTCTTGGCGCCAGGCTTGCCGCTGTTGACCTCGACGGCGATGTTGAGCACTTCTGCAGACGACATGCGGTAGCTTCTCCCTCCCGGCGAAGTCTTGCAAACGACATTTCGATGACAAGCCCGCAGGCTTGCCGGCGCGCCCTATCTCCGGGTGAACTGCCAAAGCTCCATCGGCTCGGTCACGTTTTTGAGGCAGTGGATGCCCACGCTTTCGACCAAGAACTGTTCGCCGAGGCGTTCACGGGTTTCGTTGCTCAGCCAAATTTCCCCCGCCCGCGCGGCGGCGCCGATGCGCGAAGCGATATTGACGTTGAAGCCGTACGCGGAGTAAGTCCAACGGCTGCCGGCCACGCCCTCGAAGCGGGTGGAGCCGACGTTGGCGACACCGCTGTGCAGACCCAGGTGGAGCTCGAGCGGAAAGTTCTCCGGAATCGGGGCGCTGCCGCGATCCAGAATCTTGCGGATGGCCAACGCCGTGCGCGCCGCGTTTACCGCGTGCTGGCGGGGGTCTTCTTCGTCGCGGAAGATGAGCATGAGCCCGTCGCCGAGCGGCTCGCAAATGTCGCCGTGGTGGGCGTAGATATCGTCGATGAAGGCGGAGAAAAAGCGCTCGATCACCGCGTTGATGCCATCGGGACTGACCGCCTCGGTCAAGCCCGTGTAGCCGGCCACGTCCAGAAAGAGGATGGTGACGTCCTCCTCCTTGCGGGCAAGCGCCTCCTCGGGGTTTTCCGGATGAGCCTCCACAATCTTGATGACCGACTCGCTGACGAAGCGCGAAAGCGTGCTTTTCATCGTTTCGAGCAACTTGACCTTCTCCAGCGAGGCCTCCAGCTCGCGCGCTTTTTCCATCAGCTCGTACTCGCGGATTTCCGCCTTCACCACCAGAAGGTGAAGCCGCTCGATCAACTCCTGCCAGGCCGGATCGGCCTCCTTCTGCACCTGCGCAAAGAGCTCCTGCGCCGCGTCGTAGTCCCCCGTCGCGCCGGCCTCGGCCGCTTTCTGGAGACGCTCCATCCAACCCGGTTGTGTCGGTGCAGCCATGTTTCCGAATCCTAACATCTTAGCCGACCGGCGTCACGTCTTGGCGGGGTCCATCGGTGCCACCCGACCGGGAGCCACCTGCCAGGCATGATCGCCCGGGCGGATCCAGCCCCGCGGTTCCGGCGCGGTAAAGAAGCACTGGGCCTCGCCTGGGAGAAGCTCGCGCAGGCGGACCTGGCGGCTCTCGTCGAGTTGGGGCGCAATATCATCGATCAACAACAACGGCCACCCGCCACGCACCTCGCGGATGAGCCGCGCCTCCGCCAGGCGCAGGCCCAGGGCGGCCGTCCGTTGCTGGCCTTCGGAACCGAAGCGGCCCAAAGACCGGCGCCCCTCGCCCAGCAGTAAATCCCAGTCGTCGCGGTGGGGGCCCAAAACGGTGTGGCGCAGCCGGCCCTCGTCGGCGCGGACGCGGTCCCAGTCGGGCTCGCCCTGCGGGGGAAAACTCGGCCGGTAATCCAGCGAGACGATCTCGCGTTGGCCGGTAAGCTGCGAGCAAGCCTCGCTCAGCGCGCTGCCGATGGGCCCGCTCATGGCCGCGCGAGCCCGGGTCATCGTGCGGCCGTGTTCGGTCAGCAGCCGGGTAAGGCTGCGGCCGACCTCGGGATCGCCGCCCCGTTCCTTGAGCCAGGCGTTGCGCTGGCGCAGGGTGCGCGCGTAAGCCTGGGCGGCGCGTAGGTAAGCGCCGTCGCGCTTGGCCAAGAGGCCGTCGATCCAGGTTCGCCGTCCCTGCCCCGGACCAGTGACCAGCTCGCGGTCCTCGCCCAGGAAAAGCACGGTGGGCACACGGCCCCAGAAGGCGGCCGCTTCCGCCACGGGTTGCTGGTCGACCGTGAGCTCGCGCCGGCCGGCTCGCCAGGTCACGGCCAGGTTCTGCCCGGCGTAATCAGCGGAAATGCGCGCGGTGTCGCGGTCGTGCTGCCACAGGTCGCTCGTCCGGCCCGCCCGCCAACTGCGCAGCCGACTTAGGAAAAAGAGCGCCTCCAGGAGCGAGGTCTTGCCCTGACCGTTCGCCCCCAGGAAAAAATGCCAGCCCGGCTCAAGCCGCACCTCGACTTCACCGTGGCAGCGGAACTGATAAAGCCGCAGCCGGGTGCAAGTGGCAGATTCCATCCCAGGAACTTAAAGGGGATTCCGCGATCGAGAAACCTATTCCGCCCCCGGCAGGGACGACCCCGCGACCAGCACCGGCTAGGTGCCGCCGCCTTCTTTCCGCTCGCCGGACTTCGGCTCGTCTGGGTGCGCAAAGTCCTCGTGCTTGGTAAAGCGCTGGACAAATAGCAGGCCCAGCACTTCGGCATAGCCCATGCCCACGCTGGCGAGCCGGAACGAAGAAGCGCCCATCGAAGGCGTGCGGTTGATCCACGAGATCGGCACCTCAATCACCTTGAAGCCGTGCAGAATCGGCAGCAGGCCGGTTTCCGCGTTGGCGGAAAAGCCGCTCGATTTGATCTCGATGGATTGGAGTACCTTGCGCTTGCTCAATTTGAGGTTGTTGGTGAGGTCGCGGAAGCGCTTCCAAAAGAGCAGATTGAACAGCACATGGAAGCCGCGGTTGGCCACGATCTTCAACCAAGGGTAGTTGAGCAAAATGCTCATGCGGGAGAAGCGGCTGCCCACCACCACGTCGGCGTCCTGCTTGACCGCCGCGTCGTACATGTCGCGGAACTCCGGCAGCAAATGCTGAAAGTCGCAGTCCAGAGAATGGATATACTCGCCCGTGGCGGCCGCGTAGCCGTCGCGAAGGGCGTTGCCGACACCCGGCGGCGGGGTGCGGATAACCGGGGTGATGCGCGGATCCTCCGCCGCAAGCTTCTCGATCACCTCGCGCGTGCGATCCTTGCTGTTGTCATCCACCAGCACGATCTCATGGATGTAGCGGTCGTAGTGGGAACGAATGGCCTTCACCAACGGGATGACGTTCATCTCCTCGTTGTGACAGGGAATGACGTAGGAAATCTTTTTTTCGAGCTCGTCATGATCGGTGAGCTGGATGGGGTCGCGCACGCTGGAGCCAGGCTTCTGGCCATGGACGATGATGGCGCCAGCAAACCAGCGCAGGCTGGGCACGTTTTCCGCCAGCACCGAGGCGTTTTTCATCAGGAAGGGAGAAAACCGCGCCAGCCAGCCGTAGACGAAGTCGTTGAAGACCGCGAAAATGCGAATGAAGCCGATTTCCGACATCAACTCGTAGAGCTGGGGCCGGCTCAGCAACTGGCGATGATCGTCGCGGGCAAAACCCAGCGCCCGGCGAAGCCGCAAGAAGGGGTTCCACGGGTTGGTGACGTATAAGATGGCCTGGCCGCCCGGGTGCAGCAGATTGATGACCCGCATGAGAAAGTCACCGCAGTTGCGGTAGTCCAACAAGTCGTTGGCCACGATATGGTTGAATTTGCGGCCCTCTTCCTCCAACTGGTAAAGCTGCTCAGCGCTAAAAACGGTGCCTTGGGGAAAATTGGTCTGGTCGGATTTACCGCCAAAGGCGATCGAAGTGACCGGATTCTCGTGGTGGGTGATTTCCTCCAAGCGGCGGCGAAACGTGCCGTCTCCCAGACCGATTTCGAGCACGCTCTCTCCCGGGATCAAGTGCGTAAGATGACGGAAGCTTTGCGCGCGCCACCGCAACCGCGCGTCGGGCAGCGGGTCGTGCTCCTTCCGGTACCATTCCCGGTATTCCTCGCGCTCGGCCAGAACTTTTAAGGAGGCTTTCTGATCGTCGTTGAGTGCCACGGGCTCAGCGAGTTCCGTCATGATGCGTCAGGTTGGAGGATCCATCAGCCGTTGTCGAGGGCTTAGAGGAAGCCGGGTCGGGCCGGCGCAGGTAAAGGCGGAAGCTGTCCGAATCCTCCACCAAGTCGTAGTTCTCCTGCAAGTAGCTCCAAACCAGCGGGTAATTCTCGATTCGGTACCGTGGTATTCGGAAGAAAAGGTCGTCCGGCCCGACGTGGTCGACGATGACCCGGGGCCGGTTTTGGCGGAGATCGTCGACATACCGCTGCAGGTAGTAATCCGCCAGCGGATGATTCCACTTGTCGAGCTGAATTTGGAATTGCGACATCGCCTCGCGCGTCCCCTGGGCGAGGTTGGTCTCCACGTACATCCAGTTGCTGTAACCCCAAACGCTCAGCCGGTCTCCGGGTTCGGTGTATGCCAATACTCGCTCCGCCGCGGCACTGGGTTGGTGCGATCTCTCAAAGTGCTCCTCGGAAAAAACAAGAACCACGTTGCCCCGCTCCATCGCCATGGAGACGGGCACCACCAGCAAGGCAGCAAGATAGTAAGCTGCTCCCATCCAAAACCCGATCCCGGGCGGCTCGTCTCGGCCATCCGAACCGCGCCACTTTAGAGCAAAGAGCGTGAGTAGTCCCAACGACAAACAAACCGGCAAATAGAGAAACAAGAAATGATGAGCCCAAAGATTCATCGGCTTAACCACGACAAAAAAGCCGGCCACTAACAGTACCACGGCCACGGCCCACCAGTAAGCGTAACGCCGCCACCACGCAGCCAAGTTCATTCCAGCCATTAACAGCAAGCCCGGAAGGACCAGCAGTGCCCCCATTAGCCATCCGTAAAACCACGGGTCTAGCAGGCGGCGAAAAACGCGTTTGATCCGGTCCCAATAACCAAGTTGAAACCCGAAGAAGCCTTGCTCGCCAAAGGCCAACATCCCAACGATGTAACTGTTCCAGAAATGCAGCACACCACCAGTGCTTACCAGATAAACCAACAACAGCAGGCTTGGCACTAGCCCAGATAGCACAAAGACCAACAGCTGCGGCCAGTCCCGACGCCAGCCCAGCCACAACGCCGTTACTCCCGCCACGGCCACGCCAAGCGGAACCGACTGGACCTTCGCGTATGGCATCAGACCGATCAGGAAGCCCGCCCCCGCCAAGAGCCAAAGCGTCCGGCGACTCTCTCCCCTCCAGACCACAGAAATGAAGTAAAGCGCCAAGCTCAAAAAGAGGATGCACGGATGCTCCGAGTTGTAAGCGCCTTGGTCCTCGAAAGCCATGCTCCCCAACACGGCGGCATAGGGCAAAATCAAAAGCCGAGCCCAAAGGCTGTCGGCCAGTTGGCAAAAGAGCCCATAAAGGCACGCCAGCGAAGCGACGCCCGTTAGAATCACCAAGAGTCGAAGGAAGCCGTAGTCCAACGGCCACCCGAGTGCCGGGAAGATGGTTAGCGGATACAAAACCAACGGCCCCGCGGTAGTACCATCCACGGAATGCCAAAACCAAGGATCAAGAGTCAGGGTTTTGGATGCGGCCATCCACGTGCTCTCATCGGCTCCAAGTTCCCAACCGGCCAAAAGCGGCAGCTGTAACAAGACCTGCCCAACCAGAGCTACGGACAAGAAAAACCAGGACGTGCGCAGAAATGCGGGGCAGCGCTCCAATTTGAGGGCTGGTCCGAAGGTCGCGCGTTCCATCAACGCCAGCACCGCCAAAAGCGCGAGAACCAGGACATAGACAAAGTAGGAAACCTCCCAGAGCGGAATCAGCACTTCGCGGTAGTGATGAACAAAACCGCTCAGCGGCGGCTGCAACCATCCACTCACAGAGCTTCCCCCAAAAGGAACGCGTCTACAGGCAAATCGTGCGAGACCGGTGGCGAAAGAGACGGCAGATACTCCGGCGGCGCGTCCGTGATCATCTCCTCTTTGGTCTGTTCCTGGCTAGCCAGAGAAACGTATCCGCGACCCGCCTGATACGCCGCCGGAAACAGCATCGTGACGATGAGGAGATAGCCTAATGCAAACCAGCAGGCCGGGCTCCATTTCTCGCTTTCCTTGTTTGGGGAAGCACCAAACGCGAAAAGCAAAAGCAAGCCGAGGCAGAAAAATCCCGGCGCCAAAAATACGCCACTAACGTTTGTCTCTAAGTCGGCAAGCTGGAAGCTCAAAATGAAGGCGGCCGCTAGCAAAAGCAGCGCACCACTCCACCACAGCCGGTAGGGTTTAAACCAAACTCGACGCCGACGCCAAGCCAGCAAAAACATAGGCGGCGCTGAAAAAAGCAGACAGAGCATCGGCATCGTCCAGTCGTGAAAAGCCACCGTCTCGGCGAGCCTGCTGCGGCCGTAGACCGTTCCTCCCAGGTAAACGGCGAAAGGCGCTGCCGCAAGCATGGCCAGACGTGCGTTGCTCGAGATCCAAAACACGCCGTAAGCAACCACCAGCAAAGCGCTCGCCATCAAAAACAATCCCAAACGGTTTTCGACGATGAGAAGAGGCAACATCAGGACGAACAGACCGACCAGGGTAAGTAATAGAAACACCACCGGGGAAATCAGCCAGCTTGGGGGATAAAGAACGACCGGCCAGCCGGTACCCCTTAGCCACAGCGCCGCCCAGTCTGGTCCCAACCGCTCTCGCAGCATCGCCATGGCCACCAGTGCGATGAGCACCAGCGCGTACCCGACGTAGAGCAGCTCCCAGGACCGGTTGAAAATTTCAGGATGCCGGGCAAACAGATCGCTCACGCCGCCTCCATTTTACCGGCCGGTCCGCGCACCGGCTAAGCCGTGCGCATCGGCATAATGACGTACAGAAAAGGCCGGTTGTACTTGATCACACCCGGGCTCAGGTCATCGATGAAGTCGAAGAAAATTTCGTCGCTGTCGATGTTCTTGAGCGGGTCCTGCAGAAAGACCGGATTGAACGCGATGGTGAAGTCGTCGCCGCCGTACTTCACGCCCATGGACTCCTTGGCTTCACCCACGTCCGGCGTGTTGGCGGTAATATCCAGGTTGTCCTTGCTGAAGTTGAGTTTCACCGAATTGGACTTGTCGCTGGAAAGCAGGGCCACGCGGTGAATGGCGTTGAGGAAGAGTTCGCGCTCCAGGGAAACGCGCTCCTTGGTCTCGTTCGGCACCACCTGGCGGTAGTTCGGGTAGTTGCCCTCGATCAGCTTGGAGACGAGGTAGACTTCTTCCAGGTCGAAGGCGATCTGGTTGTCGGACAGCGTGATGCTTACTTCCTCCTCGTCACCCTTGAGCACGCGCAAAAGCTCCTGCACCGCCTTGCTGGGGAGGATCACTTCGCTCTCGCTGCTCTGGGGGAACTCCATCTCGTGCTCGACCAGGGCCAGGCGCCGGCCGTCCGTGGCGACTACCGTCAGCTTGTTTTCCTTGAAGCTCAGCAACACGCCGTTGAGCACGTAGCGGCTTTCGTCGGTGGAGATCGCGTAGGCCACGCGCTTGAGCATGTCGCGCAGCTCGGCCTGCTTCAGCTTAAAGCTCTTGGCGCCCTCCGGCTGAGGGAAGTTGGGGAAGTCTTCCTCCGGGAGGCCCATGATGCGGAAGAACGACGGGCCGGAGGTGATCGTCGCGTTGTGCTTGCTGTCGACCTCCAGGACCAGCTCTGGCGCCGGCAGCTCGCGGATGATGCTAAAGACGCGGCGCGCCGGGAGGGTTGTCGAGCCTGGCTTGTTGACCTCCGCGTCTACCGTACAGCGGATGCCGGTGTCCAGGTCGGTGGTGCTGATGGTCAGCTTCCCGTCGGCCGCCTGAAGCAGGGCGTTACCCAAAATCGGCAGAGTGGTGCGCGTGGTGACAACGTTCTGGACGGTTTGCAGGCCATTCAACAAGGCATCTTTGCCAAGCACACATTTCATAGGGCGTCTCTACTTATTAAGAGGTGAAATAAAACTCAATTGATATTCTTTCTTCTTCTAGCCGCGAATAACTGGAAACGTTACCACAATTGGCAGACGGCAAGCGGAATGGAAAGGTTTTTACGCAAGAATTGTTGGAGGATAACCCGCCCGCGCGGAGGAAAACTGGTCGTTTGGCGAACTGGTTCCAAGGTTGCTGCCGGTTATTCACAAGTTGTTCTCCGGTTGTGGTTTTAGCGGCGACGGCTCCGGCTGCTGGTTTTGATTCCAAGCGCGCCCAAGAGGCCGCGGCTAACTTCCCGGGCAACGGTGCGCCCGATCTGGCGCACGGTGGTGGATTCGAAGAACTGAGTGAGCATGCTCTTTTGGGTTCGGCCACGACGTGACCTCGTGGGCGAGCCCTTGGTGCTCCCAGCACGCGTGGTTTGCTGCCCGTTTTGGTGGCTCTTCCATTTGGCCTCGTCACCCGCGGCTGCTTGCATCTTCTTTTGCAGCTTCTCGTAGGCGCTTTCGGGATCGCTGGCCACATTGTATTTCTTGGCCAATGGAGAGGTGCTCACCAGATGGGTGATTTCCGTTCCCTTTAAGACGCCCATCCGCGATTCCGGCGCCCGCAGCAGCGTGTGCACCAGCTCGGTTGGCCGGCCCTTCGGCCCCAGAGCAGTCACCAAGGCTTCGCCGATGCCCAATTCCGTCAGCAATTTGGCGGTGTCGTAATATTTGGTATCCGGGTAGTTTTGGGCGGCGAGCTTGATGGCTTTCCTGTCTTTAGCAGTAAAGGCACGCAAAGCATGCTGGATTTTGAGCCCAAGCTGGCTCAAAACGCCGTCTGGGATGTCCTGCGGATTCTGCGTGCAGAAATACAAACCGACTCCTTTGGAGCGAATCAGCTTGGCCATCGTTTCCAATTGATCCAGGAGATGAGCGGTCGCATTCTCAAATATCAGGTGGGCTTCATCGATAAAGATGCATAATTTCGGCTTTTCCAGGTCTCCCGCTTCGGGGTAGGTGTTGTAAACCTCCGAGAGGAGGGAGAGCATGAATGTGCTGAAGAGCCCTGGTTTGTCCTGCACGTCTTGGAGCCGGAGGATATTGACCTTGCCTCTCCCGTCGGCATCGATTTCCAAGAGATCGCCGACCTCAAACGACGGATCGCCGAAAAAGCGGTCGCCGCCCTGCTGCTCGAGCGTCGCGATTTTGCGGACGATGGTGCCCGCGCTGGCCGAAGAAATGCGACCATATTCGCGCTCCACGGTCTTTTTGTCGTGCTGGAGGATGTAGTTGAGCGCGGTGCGGAAGTCCTTGAGGTCGATCAGGGCGAGCTGCCGCTCGTCGCAGTAGCGAAAGACGATAGCGGCGACACCACTTTGAGTCTCGTTCAGGTTAAGGATCTTGGAAAACAACACTGGGCCAAACTCGGTGACGGTCGCCCGCAGCCGGACTCCTGGTGTGTCGGCCAGGGTCAGCAGTTCAACCGGAGTGCCGGTCGGAGTCCAAGGCAAGCCGAGTTTGGCTTGGCGCGCGTCGATTTTTTTGTGCGGGACACCCGGTAGGGCCACGCCGCTCAGGTCGCCTTTGATGTCCATCACCAGGGTGGGCACGCCTGCGAAGGAGAGCCTTTCGGCCAGCACCTGGATGGTTTTGGTTTTGCCCGTGCCGGTAGCGCCGGCAATCAGCCCGTGGCGATTGAGCATCTTGAGCGGCACTCGCACCGGCGTGGCCGGCACGGCGACACCGTCCAGCATGCCTCCGCCCAGCACCAGGTTCGGTGCGCCCTCGGGATTGTCCGGGTAGGCCTGGCGCATAGCGGCAGCAAAGGCCACCATCTTGGGGTCCACGCTGGCACCTAGCTTGGCTCCCAGCAGCGCTCCGCCGGTCGGGGGCGCGTTTTTCTTCGCCGCCGGTTTGGCGTCAGCTTTGGGGATGGGAGGGGGTGCTTTTTTCGTGCTCATGGTCATCTGCGGTTTCATTCGTGCTGCCCTAATCTAAGCACAGAAATTCGGTCTCCGTTAGCCTTAGGTGTGCGAGAAGCTATCCGATAACTCTCACATGCCCGCGCCAGTAGGATTTTTGCAGTTGGGTGAGATGCGACGAAAGAGCTTATCAAAATCGATAAGTGACTGAGGAGCAACAAAGCCCAACTGCGAAAGGACACTGGCCTCGTGGAGGTTGCGTGCCTTTTTTGCCGTGGCTTTGTCGTTCGTCAGTCACAGGTATTTTTGATACCTGCTTCTTTCTCTCTTCTAGCCACGGCAAAAAAACTCGCAACGCGGGTGACGTGAGAGTTATCGGATAGCTTCCTGGTCTGCTAGGTGCGTTCTTTTTTTAAAAAAATGCCTGAATTCACCGACTTGGGAGGCGGACTTGCGTTTTTCGGTGATCCGGCCTGCCGATGGGCACGATGAAAGTCAACCGCGCTTCGCTTTGGCCGGTTTTCTCCCAACAGCCGGGGCCCGTTTGTCTACTTGGCCGGAGACAAGGGGACGGATTCCCCCAGCTTGGCCTCTTCCAGGACGGCAAACCCACCTTTCGGGTAAGCCCGGGGAGCAATCTCGAACAGAAATTCCATGAACTGAGCGGCCAGGGCGTCGTCACTCCCCTTTTCCGTGAGCGTCGCGTAAATGTCGGCGGGGAACTTCTCGGCCCCTTCGACCTCCACGACCTCAAACCGGTCGGGGAACTGCTCCGCGTAGTAGCGCGCCAAGTGATTAAAGATGACTCCGGCGTCGGCCAGCTTGCTGCCGATCGCGAAGGGCACGTCCCGGTGTTGGATGCCGAGCCGTCCCTGGAAGTCGCGCCGCTCTCGCTGCAAAAGAGCCTCGGGAGCCGTGGCCTTGGGCAGGAGTTTGGCGAAAGCGTTCAGATACTGCCTGCGGGCGCCGGCTTCCTTCGGGGTCGCCATGATCCAGCGCACGTCTTCTCTGCCCAGGTCCTCAAGCAAACGGATCCGCCGGGGGTTGCCCTTTGCCACCAGGATGGCCAGGCCGCGGTGGCGGGCGAATCGCCGGGCCCGGGCCTCTACGATTCCGGCGACATGCAGCTTAGTCAGCGGTGCGACTCCGCCCATGACCACATCCGGGAACAATCCGTCTTGGGGATCGATGCGAACCACGGCCGAGCCCAGGGCGATGCCACCGGATCGGAGCGCCTCGACGATCAAGACTTGCGGCAAGGTGACTACGGTGATGATGGGCGGCGCGGCGGCGGGATCGGAATCCGGCTGCTGCCGGAGCCACTTCGGGAACTCCTCGTAAACGAGTGGAAGCAGGACGGGGAAGTGGTTGCCCTCGGTAAAGATGACCAAGTCCACCGGCCCGTTGATCGGGCCGACGATGTCCGGCACCGTGTTCGTGTGCCCGTTCAGCACCGGAAACTCGGCGGGAACCGTCTCCTGCCGCGGCCAATTGAAAGCCGGTTCCGCCGCGGCCTGCAAAATCCCGCCGCCGAGCAGAAACAGGGCGAGCCTAATCATCCTCGTCCAGCCCGGAGGCCAGGCTTCGGGCCATGCGCTTGGCTTCTTCGTGCGTTTCGATCAGCCCTTCGAGCTGGGCTTCGTAAATCTTGTCTAGGATCTTGCCGACCTGCCGTCCCGGCGGGATGCCCATCTGCATGACGTCGTGGCCGTTGATGAGCTTGGCCGGCTGGATTTCGTCCTCTTCGAGTTCCTCGCGTTTGTTGATCAGGAAGTGGTAGTTCTCGACGTCGCCGTGGCTGCAGAGGCAGTCGATGCGGTGGAGCTCGAGTTCCTCGTCCACCGTGGGCCGAGCCAGCATCCGCTTGAGCGTGCTGATCTTCATCCGCAGCACGTCCTTGAATTGCATGTGGTAGCGCACGAGCGTGCAGACGTCGGCGATGAGGTCGTTAGGGTAGCGCAGCCGGCGCATGATCTGCTCGGTCATGTCGGCGCCGACGGTTTCGTGGCCGTTGAAGCGGATGCGGTTGCTGCCGGCATCAAAAGTCTGGGTGGTGGGCTTGGCCACGTCGTGAAAGAGCACGCCCAGTGCGAGGACCAGCGGCGCGTTTTTCAGCTGGCTCATCATGAGCTGGACGTGCTCGTAGACGTCGCCCTCGGGGTGGAACTCGGGCGGCTGCTCGACGCCGTGCATGACGGCAATTTCCGGCAGCACGCAGGGTTGAGCGAGCAGGCCGGAGGTGTCGAGCAGGTCCAGGCCGCGGCCCGGAGCGGGCCCGGTCCAGATCTTGTCCAGCTCGTCGCGGATGCGCTCGATGCTGACGGTGCAGATTTCCGGTGCCATCTGTTGCAGCGCGCTCCAAGTCTCCGGCGCGAGCTCGAACTTGCTGCGGCCGAGATGGAGGTTGGCGGTGAAGCGCACCGCGCGCAGCAGGCGCAGCTTGTCCTCGGCAAAGCGCTCACGCGGTTCGCCAATGGCGCGGACCGTCGCCTCCAGGAGGTCCTTTTGCCCGCCGACGAAATCAATCAGCTTGTCGGCAACGGGATCGAAGAAGAGGCCGTTGACGGTGAAGTCGCGCCGCTGGGCGTCCTCCTCCGCATTGGTGAACTCGACCGCGTCGGGCCGGCGGCCGTCGCTGTAGCCGCTTTCGCGGCGGAAGGTGGCGACCTCAAAAACGTGCTCGCCTTCCAACGCGCGGACGACGCCAAAGCTCTTGCCCTGCAGGTCGGTCACGCGCGGGAGGGTCTCCTGCACCTGGTCCGGCGTGGCGCTGGTGGCGATGTCGTAGTCTTTGGCTTCAACGCCGAGGAGTTGGTCGCGCACGCACCCGCCCGCGAAGTAGGCCGTGTGCCCGGCCTCCTGTAACCGGCGGACGACTTGGGTGGCGTTTTGCTGGAGGGTCGGGCTCATGCGCTCTGGGCCAGATCGTCGATTTGAATGCCTTCGGGAGTTTTGTAACGCAGGTAAAAGAGCCCGCCGACCACGCTCCAGAACAGCGTGATCATGAAGAAAATAAGGGAGAAGGCGATGGCGTCGGCCTCGGGCACGCCCAGCAGGCCAAAGAACCAGGCAAAGAGCACTTCCCGCACGCCCAGCCCGCCGAAGGAAAGCGGAATCGCGATCAACAGGAAGATGATGGGCAGAAAGCTGATGAAGATCCAAAACGGGACGTCAAAGCCCATCGCGATGGTTAGCAGGTAACAGGAAACGAAGATGGTGAAGTGGTTGACCACGGAAAGCGTCGTGGCCGTCGTCATCACGATGGGATCGTTGCGGTAGCGGGCGAAGGCCTCGTAGACGCGGCCGAGGCGGTCTTGCATCGGCAGCTTGTGGACCAGAGGCAGCTTCTTGGCTGCCTTTTTCAGCAGAGGCAGAAAGATGACCGCGACCAGTCCGCAGCCCAAACCCGCCGCCACCGAGAGGACGATCCAGACCATCGTCAGCGTGCGCTCGTTGCCGACCAGGAAATCGTAGTGCCAAAAGACAAACACCACCGCGATGATCACCAGCACGGCGAGGCCCAGGACGCGGTCCACAATCACCGACATGCCCGCGGCGCTGCGCTTGGTCGGCGCGGCGCGGGTGGCGTAGAAGATTTTGATGACGTCGCCGCCGGTGGTGCCGAACATAAAGGCGTTGAAGAACTGGCCCACCATGGTGAGCTGGAACACCGTCAGCAGCGAAACGCGAATGCCCTGCACGTGCACCAGCAGGTACCACCGCCAGGCGGTCCAGCAGAGGGTGCCGCCCCAGGCGAGCACGGCCAGCCCCAGCCAAAACGGGTTGGTGTTGACCACCGCCTGCCAGAAACTGGTCCAGTCGATCTTGGTGGCGAGGAAGCCGAGGATGCCGAAGCAAACGACGAGGCGGACGATCAGGCCAAGGTGCTTGCGTAGGAATTCCATCGGTCGAGGCTCTGGCGGACATCCCGGGAGCGCACGCGGGGGCTTAGTTCCAGCACCGGAATCGTCTGCCTTGGAAGAATCGACACCAAGCTGGGAAAGTCAATCTTTCCGGTGCCGAGCGGGCGGTGGTCGCCCGTCGGGGGCTCGCAGTCGTGCAAGTGGCAGCCGATGAGCCGCGGCGCCAGCCGCCGCAGAGTCGCCTCGTGGTCGTGGAAGCCGAAGAAATCCTTGCGCGCGGCGTGGCCGAAGTCGTGCCAGTAGCCCACCGTCTCGCCCGGATAGGCGGCCAGCGCGCGGTCCATCTCGGCGTCGTCGTCCGGATACTCCGCGTAGTTTTCGCGGTTCTCGAAACCGAGCCGCACGCCCAATTCCTGCGCGGCGGGCACGATTTGGTCCAGGCAGCTTTGGATGCGCTCCCACACGCCGGCGGCCACCTCGCGCCGCTCCGTAACCGCTTTTACCTTGGCCTTGACGAAGCCGCGGCAGTAGGGCCCGCCTTGTTCGTAGAATTTCTCCAGCCGCTGGCTGGTGCCCTTGGGTCCGGCGTAGCCCAGGTGCAGCACCACGGCGCGGGCGCCCAGCTCGGCGGCGTGGCGCAGGGTCTCTACCGTGTGCTTGACGGCCGCCTCCCGCGTCTCCGGGCGCTCGTCGGAAAAAAGGTAGCAATTGGGCGAGGGCTGCAGCACGCCCATCGGCACGGGGCAAAAGTTGTGCAGCGAACTGATGCGCACCACCTTGTTCTCCACCCCGCGGAGGATGCCCGGCCACAGGCTGTAGCGGATGGCGTGGCTCAGCTCCACCGCGGCAAAGCCTTGCTCGGCGGCGTGCTCAAGCAGCTCCTCGCCGTCCTGAAAGCGGCGCGAGTTCCAACAGGTGGAAAGTGCCAGCGGGTGCTCAAAGGCGGAGTCGTTCACGGTGTCCCTTAAAATGCGCCGCCACTGCGGGCTTGTCGAATCCCCGCCTGGCGCCGGCCAAAAGAAAACCCGGACGGGGCGGGCCCGGCCGGGTTTTGGTGCGAAGTATCGTAGCGCGTTTTAGAGAGAGAAGCTGCCCCAGTAATTGAGCTTGGGCTCCTTCGCCTTGCGGCGCTTGCGTTCGCTGGGCTTCTCGTAGTTGCGGCGGGCGCGCACTTCGCGCAGGGTGCCTTCGCGATCCAGCTTTTTCTTCAGCCGTCGCAGCGCCTTGTCCACGGATTCGCCTTTTTTCAGTCGAACTTCACTCACAAAAAATCACCTCAATTCTAAACCTGCCGCCCGCGATGGGGTCGGCCCCGGTGGTTTTGCCGGGAGATTCCAGAATAATAAAGCCGCTCCCAATGTCAACGGTTTGTGTAAGTGGTTGTCACACAGCGATTAGAAACAGTTGTCCTAACACCTTCCGGAGGCAAAAAGGGCTTTTCGGCAGGTTTTAGTCGCCGTCTGCCTGCCAATCCACGGGGAAGGCTTCGCGTCGCTGGGTGCGCTCGTCCTTGTAAAAGAGCTGGCCGTGCCGCGCGCCGTATTCGTGGACGAGCATGGTGGTTTTGACGTCGAAGCAGCAGTACTCAGCGATCTCGTGCAGGCGGCCTTGCTTGAACCACTTGAGCGCCTCCATGCCGTCGGCGGTTTTGCCCACGCCCAGGGTTTCCTTGGCGATGGCGTCGAGCTTGATGCGCTTGCCGATGGAGGCCTCCACGTCGTCAAGCAGGTCGATCGTGGGTGTGTCGCGAAAGTCGAAGAAGGCGTAACGCATCAGGACTTCGTAGTCGAAGTTGATCACGTTGAAGCCGACCACGAAATCCGCCCGCTGCAGTTCGGTGATCAGCGCATCGGCGTCGTCTTCGAGGTAGATGGCGTAGCCGCCGCGTGCAGTGCTGTAGGTCACGCCTAGGCTCATGCGCATCTCGCGCTTGTTGTGCCAGCCACCGACCTCGGCCGCGCTCTTTTGCGTCTCCAGGTCGAAGTAAACGTAGTTGGTGCGGCGGGCGGCCATGGTGAGCCCCTACCAATGCCAAAGACCTGAGGACGAATCAAGCGGAGGTGTCGATCGCCCTGTGTTTTTGGCGTGCCCATCTTGCTCTGGTTCTCATTTCGGAAGGGACCCCGTCAAGATCTGGTCTCACCTTTGATTTAGCTAAATCGCACATTGTAAGGGGGCATGAGCATACTTTCATGCCCCCTTACAGGGAAAAGGCTAGGAGGATATTGAAGCAAAGGCACGCAGAATCGATCTTGGTTCGAGGCGGAAATGCGTATAATTGGGCAAATCTTAAATCCTCTCTTTGCGTCCCATTATGAAACACTCTCCCGCCTTTCTCGCGCTGTGCGAAGCCGCCCGCGCCCAAGTCAAAGAAGTCTCCGTGCAGGAGGCCGCCACCGCCCAAAAAAACCAGGAGGCCCACCTCATTGACGTACGCGAGGACCGCGAGTGGGAAGCCGGCCACGCGGCGGACGCCAAGCATATCGCCAAGGGCGTGATCGAACGCGACATCGAGCAGCGCTTTCCCGACCCCGGCACGCCGCTACACCTTTACTGTGGGGGCGGCTACCGCAGCGCGCTGGCGGCGGAGACCTTGCAAAAGATGGGCTACACCAACGTGGCCAGCGTGGCTGGCGGCTGGAAGGCCTGGACCGCGGCTGGCCTCCCCGTCACCACCTTGCCGGAGGTGCTGCCGCGCAGCCCGTACGAGAAAGTGGCCGGGCTCTGCCACCTGGGCCGCCTCATCGACAAGGCCCGGCTGGCCCCGCACGGCGAGCTGCCCGGTTATTTCTACCTTACCTTTGGCATGGACAAGATGGTGCTGGAATTCCTCTGCCTGGACGGCCAAAAGTTCGAGCAGGTGGCCAACGAGACCGACGACGACGAGGCCGTGGTCGGCTGGATGAAGGCGACGCTGGGCCCGGGGTGGCCGCCAGACCACGCCGTCGCCGCCTTCAACGAAAAGCTGCTGAGGCTCAAACCGGAAACCCCCGAGCAGCGCGAGGACTTCGACGCGCGGGCCAAAGCCGCCCCCCGTACCAAGCGCCGGATCGAAACCTACGTGGACCTGATCGATGCCGAGGAAGGCCGGCTTGAGCGGCTCAACACGCTGGACTAAGCCGGAGCGCGCATGAGCGACAGCCAGGAACAGCGCCGTTATCTGGAAGGGATGCTGCCCAGCTTCTGCTGCCGCTGTTACCGGAGGCTGGTGCTGACGCTGCTCTGCTTCGCCGATCTGCTGCTTATCCTTTTCATCGCCACCTCCGTCCTGCTGAGCCATTGGGCGGCCGTCGCGGAGCTGGACGTGGCCCCGTGGGCCTACTGGACCAGCGTCCTGGCGCCGGCCCTCGCCTTTGTCGTCTATTACTACTTGGTTTCGCGTGATTGGTTCGATGACCGCCTGCGCCGCATTGGGTGGATCGCCGCCATCGTCTACCACACGATGCTGCTCTTTCTGATGATCAGTCACGTGCTGGAGGCCCGCGAATACGCCGACCGGCAGGCCGAGGTCATCTACCTGGCCGTCATGGTGGGAAGCCCGGCCTTCGCGCTGCTCCTTTGCCTGCAGGCCTACTGCCTCACCATCCCGCGTGGCAAGTTCCGACCCGCTCCGCCGAAGCAACCCGCCGGGGATTCCGTCCAATCGGCATGAGGTTTTGGGGTGAAGCGAGTCCAGCAAGGGCATACGCGCGTAGGCTGGAGTCTCTCTGCTACCTGCTCGCGCCGTTGGGTTTCATCGGACTGTGCCTCCAGGCTTTTGGTCCGGTGATGGAGAGGTCCTTTCGGTACTGGTACGATAGTATTTACCT
>JBCDLL010000015.1:0-56785 GCA_038745425.1 Verrucomicrobiota bacterium
CCGCGAAGCCACCGTCTCCGCCGACAAATGGCGGCGGACCGACTTCGCCACCCGCTTCTCCCAAGTGCTTACCTTCATGCTGCGCTACCACTGGCATTGGCGCCGCCGCCGCGAGCTGGCCCGCGAGCTCTTCCGCCAATATTACGGGCGCGAGCCCTGAGCCTGCGCTAGCTTCGCAGATGCCCGATGACCTCGAAGCGGCGATCCTCGAACGCCTTTCGCGGCTGAAACCGGAAGGCACCATGTGCCCCGGCCAGCTCGCCAAGATCCTGGGCTCGACCCAAAAGGAACTGCGACCTCTGTACGTGCAGCTTGCGCGGGAAGGCCGAGTTGTCATTTCGCAAGGAGGTGTTCGCGTACGGGATTTTGAATCGCTCCGAGGTGCCTACCGGGTGCGTTTGCCGGGTCAAGAAGACGATGCTTAGATGCCCTCCGCAGGCCCTTCGGCCCGCAAGCCATAGAGGAAACTCTAAACCGGCTTCATCCGATTTCGGTTTCCGCCTCTCTGCCGCGTCCTCTTGGTCCGAAGAAAAGCTCGCTTCGGCTGGAAGCAGAATTTGAAATCGCTCTTGAGATGAAACCTTCCGTCTACAAAAAGCTGGCCCCGCCAACCATTCGGAGACTTGTGGACGAAGGAACGCTCAAGTTCGTCGAACAGCAGGGCTCGCCCGATTTGCGCGAAACTTGGTGCCTCTTTTCATCGCCTGTCTTCATGCTGCGGATAATTGATTTAGGCTCCATCGTCATGTGCCAAATCAAGTCGCCCGCGGAAGAAGACTGGCACTATCTTGGTTACCTTTTGCAATTCTTGAGAAAGCCTGTCCCCGACCTTGATCCGGAGAGTTCGGCACGCGCGCTCCAAACCCTCCTCCCGGAGATTACCTCGCTCATGGCAGACTCGGCCCGACGCGCCAAATTCGCCCGGTTCGAAAGTGATCTCATGGACCAGATTGACCGCAGCCACGAGGATTAGAAAACTGGTGAATGGATTCGCCGCTTGTCACGGAAAGCAAGCCACCCTTAATTGGGTCTCCGCCAGACATCCTCCCGCCACACCATGAAAGCCCTCATCCTCGCCGCCGGCAAAGGCACCCGCATGCGGGAGCTGACCGAATCCCTCCCGAAGCCCATGGTGCAAGTCAAGGGCGTGCCCATTCTGGAGCGCATCATCACGGGTCTGCGCGACGCGGCCGGCATCACGGAGTTCTTCCTCATCGTCGGCTACAAGAAGGCGATTGTGATGGAGCACTTCGGCGACGGCTCCCGGCTCGGGGTCGCCGTGACCTACGGCGAGCAGGTGGTGCAGGACGGCACCGGCAAGGCGCCGGAAATCGCGAAGGAGTGGATCGGCGCCGACCGGTTCCTGATGAGCTACGGCGACATCCTGATCGACGCGCCCGACTACGCCTTCCTCGCCAGTGAGTTTACCGGCGCGGCGGATGGCGTGATTGCGCTCAAAGCGGGCGAGGATCTCAAAAAAGGCGGCGCTGTGGTGTTGAACGACGAGGGCTGGATGAAGGAGTTGATCGAAAAAACGGACAACCCCCCGCCCAACGCCTACTACAATGCGGGCATCTACCTGCTCAGCCCAGAGATTTTTCGCCACACCGCCGCGCTCGAGAAAAGCGCCCGCGGCGAGTACGAGTTCACCGACGCGCTGACCGGGATGGTCGCGGCCGGGGGCAAGCTCAAGGGCGTGCAGTTACGCCAAAGTTGGGTGGACGTGCGCGACCCGGAAGTGCTCGCCAAGCTCAACGAGAGCTAGGCGGCTCAAGCCGGGGGACCTTCCTTCGAGGCGAGGGTGAAGTCCGGGTCCTCTTGCTCCGGGTTGCGGATGTACTTGCGGGTTTCCGCCGCAACCACGCCGCTGAGCAGCAGGACGCCGATCAGGTTCGGCAGCGCCATCAGCCCGTTCATGAGATCGCAAAAGGCGCCCACCAACGCCGGCCCGGTGATGCAGCCCAGGAACACCACCACCAACCAGAGAAAACGGTAGAAGATGATCGCTTTGACGCCGGCGAGGTACTCCAGCGCTTTCTCGCCGTAGTAGGACCAACCCAGGATGGTGGAAAACGCGAAGGTGCTCAGGGCGAACGTGAGCACAAAGGGCCCAATCGTACCCATGTCGTCGAAGGCGTTGTTGGTGACCAGATTGCGGTCGGTTTCGCCGACGTAAGCCCCGCTGCTGATGATGACCACGGCCGAGATCAGGCAGATGACCACCGTGTCCCAGAATGTGCCGGAGGCCGACACCATAGCCTGGCGCACGGAGTTGGGCGTCTGGGCGGCCGAGGCGACGATGGGCGCGCTACCCAGCCCGGCTTCATTGGAAAAAAGCCCGCGCGCCACGCCCGCTTCCACCGTGGCTTTGAGGATGGCGCCGAAGGCCCCACCGGCGGCGGCCTCGGGGAAGAAGGCCTGGGTGATGATCTGGTAAAAAGCGTTCGGGATGGCGTCGAAGTGCAGCACGAGCAGGACGAGGCAGCCCAGGATGTAGAGGCCCGCCATGATCGGCACCAAAAACTCCGCCACCCGAGCGATTGAGCGCACGCCGCCAAACGTGACCGATGCCACCAGACCGACCAATACCAGGCCGGTCGTCCAGTGCGGCAGGCCAAGGTTGTCGTTCATGAGGCCCGCGACGGCGTTGGCCTGGAACATGTTGCCGATGCCGAATCCGGCCAGGACCGCAAAGGCCGCAAACATGACACCCAGCCATTTGGCCTTGAGCCCCCGCTCGAGCACATACATCGGGCCGCCGGAAATCTGCCCCTGCGAGTTGACGGTGCGGTACTTCAGCGCCAACAGGCACTCGCTGTACTTGGTTGCGATGCCAAAAACGCCCGTCAGCCACATCCAGAGCACCGCTCCGGGACCGCCCGTGAGGATGGCGCCCGCCACGCCGATGATGTTACCGGCACCGATGGTGGCCGCCAGGGCGGTCGTCAGGGCGCCGAAGCCGCTGATGTCGCCCTTTTCCCGCTTGGTCGGCTTGACCGAGAGGCGGATCATTTTGGGCAGGAAGCGTTGGATGAAACCAAGGCGGATCGTCATGAACAGGTGCGTGCCCAGAAGCAGGTAGACCAAAATGGGCCCCCACAGCCAGGAAACAGCCACGTTCAGTGGTCCCAGCAGCGCTTGCTCAATCTCCGCGAATGCCATGAAACCGGACAATGGCCGCGCGCGACGGCAAAGGTCAAGGCTGATTGCATTTTGCGGCTAAGCATGCAGGTTGGGTGGCCGGAACATGAAAATCCTGCACGTCGCCGATCTGCATTACTCGCTCAAGCATTACGACTGGCTGCTCAAGATCGCCGACCGCTACGACGTGGTGGTGATCGCGGGCGACCTCCTCGACATCGTCTCGCCGGTGAACCAGCCTACGCAGATCCTGGTGGTGCAGAAGTACATCAAGCGGCTGGTGGCCCAGACCAAGCTGATCGTGAGCTCCGGCAACCACGACGGCAACAGCCGGAACGACGGCGACGAAAGCCGCGCCGAGTGGCTGGCGCGCAGCCGCAGCTCGGGCGCTTACGTGGACGGCGAGTGCCTCGATCTCGACGGCACCTTGTTCACCATTTGCCCGTGGTGGGACGGCCCGATCAGCCGCGCGCAGGTCAACAACCAGCTCGAAAACGACGCGCACAAGCCGAAGTCGCGCTGGATCTGGGTGCACCACGCACCGCCGCAGGACAGCCCCACCTCCTGGACCCGAAAGGGCCACTTTGGCGACGACAACCTGCACGCCAAGATCGAGGAGTACCAGCCAGACTTCGTCCTGAGCGGCCACATTCACCAGGCGCCCTTCAACGCCGGCGGCTCCTGGATCGACCAGATCGGCAAGACCTGGGTCATCCAAAACGGCAAGGCGATCGGGGACTTCCCCGCCCACGCCGTCCTCGACCTCGACGCCAACGTGGTCGCCTGGATTTCGCCCTACGACACGGGCCAGGTGGACTTGACCAAGCCGCTCGCGGGCCAGCTCTCGCCGGTGACCTAAGCGCAGGCCGGGCGAGCCTCAGTAGCGGCGGGCGGGGAGCTGGCGCTTGTGGATGAGGGTGATTTCCTGCACCAGCGTGGCGGCCTCGCCCTCCATCAGCGAGACGAGGTAGGTCACCCGCCCGCGGAAATACGAGTAGCAGGCCATCGCAAAAATACCGATGACGAGCCCGACCGCGGTAGCGATGAGCGCCTGGGCAACGCCGCCCGCCATCATGGTGGTGCGCATGGCACTGGCTTCTGCCGAAATGGAGCCAAAGGAGCGCAGGATGCCGACCACCGTGCCGAAGAGGCCCAGCATCGGCGCGAGCACGCCCAGGTCCATCAGGTAAAGCGAGCGCTGCTGGAGCGTGGCGACGATGCGCCCGCCCTCGGCTTCGGCCACGGACTGGATGGCGTCGGAGTCGGCGTCCTTGTGACGCTCGAGGAAGGACAGCACGGAGTCCCCCACCCGCGCGACCGCCTGCGGCTTGTCGGCCAGGTAGGCGCCCAGGGCGGGCAGGTCGCCGCGTTCCAGGAGCTGGCGGCTGCGGCGGCGCAGTTCGGCGTTGGAGATGGAGGCCTTGCGGAGGGTTAGTAGCAGAATGATGATCATCATCACCACCAGCACGCTGCACAGCGCCAGGGGCACCATCACCCATTCGCCGGCCGCGATCAGCTCCCAAAGGGTGGGCGCCTCGCCGCCGGGCTCGCCAATCTGGGCACTGAACAGAGGCGGCAACTGGTGGGGCAACATGGGGCTTGAGACGTTGGACGGCGGGAGATTCATCAAGGCGGGATCGGAAACTGGCGCCACGTTAAGCGCTCGCCGCCGGGCTGGCAAGCGCGGCGCGCTAGCCGGTCAGACTGCGCCAGATTTCGCGCGGGCCCAGGGTTCGGCTGCCTGCCAGCAGGCTGGCCTGGAAGATGCGCGTGGCCACCCACAGGCCGACCGCCGCCGCCGCCAGGACCACCACCAGGCTCAGCCCCAACTGCCAGGCCGGCACCTGCATCACCATCATGCGGTTGGTCATGACAAAGGGTGCGGTCAGCGGAAAGTAGGAGCAAAAGAGCGAGGCCGGCGCGTTCGGGTTGATGTTGACGTAGACCGAAATCATGATCGGCACCACCAGCAGCATCCGCAGCGGCATGGAGAGGTTTTCCGCGTCCTTGGGGTGGCTGCAGGCCGCGCCGATGGCGGCGTAAAAGCTGGCGTAAAGCGCGTAGCCCGCCGCGTAGAAAAGGGTAAAAAAGGTGATCGTCTTGGCCGTGATGAAGGCGAGAAAGCCCAGCGCCGCCGCCGCGCCAATCAGCAGGACCAGCACGCCCACGTAGAGCAGCAGCCCGACGTAAAGGATCCCCAGCATCTTGCCCGCGAGCAGCTCATAAATGTTGGCCCGAGTGAGGAGCACCTCCAGCAGGCGCTTCAGCTTTTCTTCCATCAACGCCGTCAGCAGGCGCTCGCTCTGGAAGCTGATCAATCCATAAAGCGCGAAGACCAGCACGACAGGGATGAAGACGGCAAAGACGACGTCGAATTCGTTCGCCTTCTGGGTTTGCGGCCGGTCGGTCACGCGCTCGAGCTGAAAATCCGCCGCCGCCATCAATTGGTCGAGCTGACCGGTGGCGATGCCCAGGCGGGCGGCCCGCGCTTGCCGCTGAAGCTGGGTGATCGCGTCCTTGAGTTTCTTGTGCAGGAAGGTGTCCGCCAGATTGGCCGTGCTGAAGGTGACGCGCTCCTCGCCCGCCTCTGCGCTCTCGCCGATGACAATCAGGCCGTCCACCTGCTTGGAACGGACCTGCTGGTGAAGCGTCCGCAGCGCTTCCTCGGCGGCTTCGCCTTGGGCCGTACGCAGCCTCTCGGCGGCGGGCCCGGAGACGAAGTCGAGCGTTTTGGACTCGGCGAAGCGCGCCCGCAGCTGCTCGCCGTAGCGGCCGGACTTGTCCACCAGCGTCACGCGGTTGTGGGGCTCGAGCGTGCTCAGCAGGCCCACCACCGGCATGACCGACGCGATAAATGCGAACGCCGCCAGGCCAATGAGGAAAGACTTCGTCTGGACGATGGCCCAGAAGTCCCGCATCGCGATGAGGTTCACCAATCGCGGCGAGATCACGGCGCCTCCCCTTCGGACCCGTTCTCGCCCCGGTTGGCGGAGTGGAAGATTTCGGTCAAATCCGGCGAGTGGCGGACAAAGTTCTCCAGCTCGGCGCCGCGTTCGAGCAAGGCGGTTAGGATTCGCGTATTGTCCGCGTCGGGGCCAAGCGTCAACTTCGCGCCCAACTCGCCGTCCCGCAGGGCGGAAAGCACGCCGGGCAGGCCGTCGAGCACCTCCCCGGCCGGCGGCCGGGCGAAGCGCAGTTCTATGTGATTGCGCCGGTAAAGCTGGCGGGCCTCGTCCAGCGAGCTGTCCAAAATCTTGCGCCCGTGCGAGATCACCACGACGTGATCGGCCAGCAGGTCCATTTGGTCCAGCCGGTGGCTGCTGAGCAGAACGGTGGTGCCCTCCTCGCGGGTGCGGAGCAGCGCTTGGCGCAGCATGGCGCTGCCCTCCCCGTCCAGGCCGCTGAAGGGCTCGTCCAGGATGAGCAGCGGCGGGCGGTTGATCAGCGCGCAGATCAGTTTGACTTTCTGCTGGTTGCCCTTGGACAGCGCGATGATTTTCTCCCGCCGCTTGGGCATCAGCTTGAAGCGCTCCAGCCAGGACTCCAGCTCGCCGCGCACCGCCGGGCGGCTCATCCCGCTAAGCTGGCCAAAGTAAACGATGACGTCCTCCACCCGCATGCGCTCGTAGAGGCCGAACTCCTCCGGCACGTAGGAGAACCAAATGCGGTGCTGGAAGGCGTTGCTGCCCGGTCCGGTGGCGGGACCGGTCACGTGGCCGCCCTCCGGCCGAACCAGCCCGGTGATGATTTTGATCAGCGTTGTCTTACCGGCGCCGTTGGCGCCCAGCAGGGCGCAGATTTGCCCGCCCGCAACTGTAAAGGAGACTTCCTCCAACGCGCGGAAGTCGTCGTACCATTTGCTGACACCGTCCACCCGCAAAACGGTTTCGGACGAGGTGGCGGCGGCAGACGACATACGGCAAGGGAGGGTGGAAACCAAATTTGCACCGGTGCCCGTGCCCGGCAAGGGCCGGGTTGCAATGCCCCCGAAATGGACCATCTTTCGTTGAACCAAACGGCCTCGTTTTGCGTCATATGGATAACGAAACAAAAGGCTAAGCCGACCTCGGCTTGTCCCCCTATTTTTCGAACGCTTAACAAATGATTCTTTTCATCCTCATCCTTGTGGTCACCGGCGGGATCTCTCTCTGGGCCATGGCCTCGCTCAAGTCCACCTACGCACGGTATTTGAAAGTGCCGGTGCGCTCTGGGCTCAATGGCGCCCAGACGGCCGCCCACATCCTGGAAAAGGCGGGCATCTACGACGTCGAGATCGTCCAGGGCGAAAGCATGCTGGGCGACCACTACGATCCCTCGCACAAACGGCTCGTCCTTTCCCCGGACAACTATCACGGCACCTCGGTGGCCGCAGTGGGCGTGGCGGCCCACGAATGCGGCCACGCGCTCCAGCACCAGGCCCGCTACGGCGCCCTGGAGATGCGCATGGCGGCGGTGGGCGCGGTTCAGTTTGGCCAGCCGGTTCTCCTCTATGGCGGCATGGCCGTCATGATTTTCTTTAGCGCCTACTTGGGAACGGTTTTGATGGCCGCGGGCATGGGTCTGCTCATGCTCTTCCAGCTCATTACCCTGCCGGTGGAATTTGACGCCAGCGCCCGCGCCAAGCATGTGCTGGCGGACATGGGCATCATCCAAGGCGAGCAGGAAATCCAGGGCGTCAACAAGGTGCTCAACGCCGCCGCCATGACCTACGTGGCCGCCTTCATCACCGCGCTGGCCTGGACCCTTTATTACCTGCTGCCGTTGCTCTTACGACGATGACGCCCGGTTTTCGTTGACCGGAACCCGAGAACGCTACAAATTACACCCGAACCACCCAACTATCATGAATCAATCCTACGCCCAGAACCCTTACATCACCACCGCTGCGGAAGCTGCCGCCGACGAGCGCGCCGCTTTCATCCGCCGCGTTTACCTCCACCTGGCCGGAGCCCTGCTGGCCTTCGGCGCGCTCTGCACCGCCATCCAGGTCATCCCGGCGGGCACGACCGCCGACGGCACACCGGCCACCTTGGCCATCGTGTTGACCTCCCTGATGCTGGGCACCGGCTTCAGCTGGCTGATCGTGATCGGTGCGTTCATCGGCGTCGGCTACCTGGCCAATCGCCTGGCGCACTCCGGGGCCGGGGCTGGCACCCAGTACCTGGGCTTGGCGCTCTACATCGCCGCCATGTCGGTTGTGATTACGCCGCTGCTGACCTTTGCCTCCTGGTCCACCAGCCCGGATCTCATCCCGATGGCCGGTGTCATGACTCTGGCGCTTTTTGGCGGCCTGACGCTCGTGGCCTTCACTTCCGGCGTTAACTTCACCTTCCTGGGCGGTGCGATCCGCATCGGTTTCTTCATCGCCCTTGGCATGATCCTGCTCTCCTTCTTCATGGGTAGCTTCACGATGAGCATCATCATTGCGGGCGGCATGCTGCTGCTGCTGGGCATGAGCCTGCTCTACGAGACCTCCGCCGTGATGCACGAGTATCCGACCAACATGCACGTGGGCGCGTCGCTGGCGCTATTCTCCTCCGTGGCGATGATGTTCTACTACGTGCTTTACCTGCTGCTCTCGCTGAGCCGCGACTAGCCGGCCAAGCTGGTTTTCTTCCACCAAAAGCATGGCGTCTTCGGACGCCATGCTTTTTTTGTTGCCGCAAACGTCCGCTTGAGGTGACTTAATTGTAACCGGCTTTCGCGTTGCCCCCCGGGAGACGCGCTGATACATTCTAATAATGGCAAGACGTGCGAGCTCCCGCCCCAAATGGGGACTCATCGCTCTGGTGGTCGTCCTGATCGCCGGCGGCGGGGTTGGCACCTACTACCTCAGCGGCACCGTCAACGACCCCTACCGCACGCTCCAGCCGCTTGACCTCGGCGCTTACTACGAAAACGCCAACAGCCTGCGCTCCAACCAGTACAAAGTGGACGGCACCGTGCTCAACCAGCTCAAATGGCACACCACCCAGGGCCGTCTCTTCTCCTTCGATGTGGACTCCACCCGGGATTCCCGGCCCGTAGGGATATTAATTCCGCCGGAATTCGCCTCGGTTAACGTCCAAAAGGGACAGCAGTTTATCATCAAGGTGGAAGTCGTGGACGATGGCATCCTGCTCGCCCGCGACATCCGCAAACAATAAGCCCCCGAACCATGAAAACCCACCTCTGCCTCCTGGCTCTTGGCCTCCTCGCCCTGCCCCTCACCCTCAGCGCGCAGGCGCCCTCCCAGACCGGCGGCGGCGGCGCGGCCCAACCCGCCCCGGCCAATACCACCATCGTCCAGCCCGCCGCCCAGCCGCATGACACCTCCAAAACCACCAGCCAGTCCAACTTCCTGGGGATGGACGCGCCCTTTTTCAACCCGGGCACCGAAATGTTTGAGTGGGACGGGCGTAAGTGGGCCATCACCGACCAGCGTCTCTTCCGCGCCCGCTTCGAGAAGTACCTCAACGCTCCGTCCGACACCACCGAAAGCGACCTCGCCTACCAGAAGCAGCTCGACCACATCTACGAGATGCTGGAGCCCCGCGGCGGCGGCGACTTGAACGAGGCCTGGGACGAACTGCGCCTGGCGGCCGAATTCCCCCAGGACGCCAACCTGAGCAACGGCCTGGCCGACGCCATCTACACCGTCTGGCTCTCCAAGCGCGAGCGCGGCCGTCTGGCCAGCGCCAAGCGCTCCATGGAAAAGGAACTCGACGACCACTACTGGAACGCCCGCATCCGCAATAAATCCACCAGTCTGGCCGACCTCCAGAAGCTGAAGTCCGCCGGCCGTGGCGGCAAGGGCGGCGGCGGTGCCGTGCAAAAACAGGTGGCCAAGGAAATCGAGCTCGACCGCGACCTGCGCGTCGGCCAGTCGATGAAGAAAATCGCCGAGATCGAGGCCATGGTGAAGGCCAACCAGATCCAGCGCGAGGCCAGCAAGCTGCAAGCCAAGATCGAGTTCCAGACCCTGGTGGTGCAGTTCTTCATGCAGCGCCGCTTCCAGCACGTGGTCATCGCCAGCCGCTTTTACCGCAAGCTCTTCGGCGACGGCGACACCCAGCTCAAACTCAGCGGCGAAGCCAAGAAGCTCTTCCACGATTCCTCCGGCCTGCCGCCCACGCTGAGCATCCTCGACAGCATGGCCAACGAAGCCATGCGCGACGTGCGCGAAGGCGTCGCCGCCTACGAGTTTCTCCTCAAGCAGGACGAACTGGCCAGCGCCAGCCAACGCCTGGCCGAGGCCTTCATCGTGGGCGAATACATGCCGGAAATCCGCACCCTTTCCCGCGAAAAGAAACGGCGCGCGCTCAAGTTCGTCCAGAACACCAACCAGCTCGTCTCCGCGCTTGAGGTCAAGGACTACGCCCGGGCCGAGCGCCTCGTCAAGGTGCTGGAGGAAACCGCGAAGGACTTCGACAATTCCAAGCCAATGGCAGCGATTGAAACCGCCCGGCAGATCAGCGCGCTGCACTTGGCCAAGGCCCGCAACGCCGCCGCCAGCGGCGACAAGGATACCCTCGAGCGCGAACTGCGCGCCGCCACCGAAATCTGGCCCCGCAACCCGGAGCTCTCCAAGGTCAGCACCAACATCTTCGACGCCTCCGACGTCCAGCAGCAGGCCCTCTCCGATCTGGAACGCCTCCTGAGCCAGAAGAACTACCGCCAAATCTACGACGACCAGGTCAAGTACATCGCCGCCACCGCCCTCTTCCCCGAGCGGCAGGACGAACTGCGCAAAGTGCTCACCCAAATGCAGATGGTGGAAACCGCCATCATCCAGGCCAACGAAATCGCCAAGCGCGGCGACCCCTACGGCGCCTGGGAGAGCATCGAGCGCGCCTACCAGGATTTCCCCGGCGACATCAAGCTGAGCCAGATGCGCGCCGACCTCACCACCAAGGCGGCCGATTTTGTCCGCAGCCTGGCCCAAGGCAAGGAGCTGGAGGAACGCGACCAACTCGGTTCCAGCCTGGCCTGGTACCTGCGCGCCCAGCAGCTTTACCCGGCTAGCGACTACGCCCGCGAAGGCATCGAGCGCGTGGTCGACCAGATCATGCCGGACAGCACCGCCACCACGAGCACTTCGGTGAGCGCGTCCGAGAACAGCCTGTAAGATTCGCCCTAGGGGACCTCCCGGCGCATGACCCGCTCGTAGTTGGCGCGGACGCGCGAGCGCACGTCCCGGTACTCGCTCAGGAATCCTTCCCAGCCGGGAAAGCCAAGCCAGCGCGACAGGTTATACTGTGCGCCGGGATCTCGCGGTAGCGCGGAAACAGCAGCGTTGGCGTCGGCCCGGATCACAGCCTCGATCCGCCGAAGCCAGAGGTAATCGCGCCGGAACTTACCGGCCAGCTCCCGCCCGGTGTCGGAGAGGCTCTCCAGCCAGTCCAGCGCCCCGAGGGTGCCGGGCTCGCGGTGACGGCGTTCCAAGAGCACGGCCTGCACGGCAAACTCGACGTCCATCATGCCGCCCGCCCCCGTCTTGAACTCACCCTCCACAAAAGCCGGGTTCACCCGCTCGCTCTGGATGCGCCCGCGCATGCGGCCGAGTTCCTCAAAGGGATCGGCGCTCGCCGCGCGCTGTGGCCAAACCTCGTCGAGTATGGCGATAAACGCCTCGCCCAGGGCTTGGTCGCCCGCCACCAAGCAGGCCCGCGTAGCCGCCTGGATTTCCCAGTACTGCGCGCGGTCGCGGTAGTACTTCTCGTACACGGCTAGGGGCCGGGCGAGCGCTCCCTCCCCGTCCGGGCGCATCCGGCAATCCAGGCGAAAGAGGGTCCCCATCGGTCGCCGCTCCATCATGAAATGATTGAGCTGCACGCCCGCTTCGGGATCGTCGCTGACCAGTAAACAGTCCACGTCGGAGCCATAAGTCAGTTCCCCTCCGCCGAACTTCCCCAGCCCGATGACCGCCAGCGGGCCACCTTTCACGACGTGACGAAGGCCGAACTCCAGGCAAGCCCGGGCCAGCGCGCTGCACTCGGCGTGGAGGTCGCGCAGCGAGGCCAGCTCGAGCGCGTCGCGGATAAATATCCGGGTCAGCTCTTCCTGCCGGTAAGCCCGGGCCGCGTCCGGCAGATCGCCGTGCAGCGCCTCCAGCTCGCGCAGAAACCGGGCGCTGGACTTGTTCGTGTCGAGGGTGCCCGCCCGGGCCGCATCCTCGAACAGATGGGGCGAGCGCGTCAGCATTTCACTGTAGTACCGGCTGCGCTCGAAAATCGTCAGCAGCAGTTCAAGCGCTTTGGGGTTGGCGGCCATCGTTTCGTAAAACAGTCCCGGAGCCCCGTAGCTTTTGGCAAAACGCACAAAGCGCGGCAGCGCGGTGTCCGGGTCCACGCACCGCCGCAGGCCGGCTTCCAGCACGGGCTCGAAGCGCCGGTAGCGCGCGAGGGTGCGGGGCGAGGCCAGCGCCGCGTCGCCCC
This sequence comes from Verrucomicrobiota bacterium, assembly GCA_038745425.1. Taxonomy (GTDB): domain Bacteria; phylum Verrucomicrobiota; class Verrucomicrobiia; order Methylacidiphilales; family UBA1321; genus CAWUJC01. Next base: position 12,558 of record JBCDLL010000015.1, read on the forward strand.
GGCTGGCGGGACTGAGCGCGGCGGCCTGCTTGCGCGCTGCCGCCGGGTCGCGAAAGAAACCGAAGTCAGCTTCCCGGACGGTCGGGTGTTCGTGCCGTGAGAACAACGCCTTGAACTCCCGGTGTACAAAGCCGCGCACTTCCGCCATGGTCTGCTCGAACGCGTCGGGCTCCAGACCCAGGCTGGCGGCGATCTCACCACGGGTCGCAGCGTCCGGCGGCAAAGAGTGCGTCTGCAGATCCTCGCGCATTTGCAGGCGGTGCTCGACGGTGCGCAGCCACCGGTAGGCCTGCGCCAGCTTCGAGGCGGTCTCGGCCGGCATCAGTTCGCAGGTGTGCAGGCCCTCCAGGGTTTTGAGCGTGCGGCGGAACTGCAGATAAGGCAGGCGCCGGGCGTGCAGCAGTTGCTGCGTCTGCACGATGAATTCGATTTCCCGGATTCCGCCGCGCCCCAGTTTCACGTGGTGCTCCATCTGGTTCTGCCCGACAACCTCCCGGTCGATGCGCTTCTTCAGGGCGGCGATCTCACCGATGATCTCCGGGGTGAGCGCGACCGAAAAACAGAACTCGTTGCGCAGGCGGTCCAGATCGTAGCTGAGCGCCTCGTCCCCGGCGCTGACTCGCATTTTGATCATCGCCATGCGCTCCCAGGTCTCGCCGTAGGCGGCGTAATAGTTTTCCGCCGCCAGCAACGACATCGCCAGCGGGCCGCTGTCGCCCTCCGGCCGCAGCCGCAGGTCGATCCGGAATAGCGCGCCGTCGGCCGTCCGCGCGGAAAAATCCTGGACGATCGCCTGCCCCAACCGGGCAAAGAACTCCTTGCGGTCGTGCCCTTTCTCCGTCTGGCCGTCCTCGCCAAAGACAAAGACCACATCGATATCCGAACTGTAGTTGAGCTCGCGGCCGCCGAGTTTGCCCATTGCCAACACGCAAAACCCGGTGCCGGGCCGGCCCCAGCGCCGGCCAAGCCGCTCGAGCTCCATCGCCATTACCTGGCGCAGGCAAAAATCCGCCAAGTCACTGATGGTTTCCACCGTCTCATCCACCGTCGCCAGTCCGGCAAAATCGAGCAACCCGAGCCGAAGCATCTCGCGGCGCTTGAGGCGGCGCAGCGGCGCCAGTAGCGTCTCCGGCCGGTCGGCGGCCTCGGCGGGAGGTGGGGAGCCAAGCGCGGCCAGATCCTCGCTCCACTCGGCGAAGCCGCGCGGTTCGCGTTCCGAGCCGCTGATCTCCCCCCGGGCCAGCCACTCCGTCCATTCCGGGTGGGCCTCCAACTGCGCGCGGGCGTGGCCGGCAAAGGCGCGGTAGGCGGGAAGGGCCTCGGCCCCGCAGGAGTAGCGGAGCACGGATGCCAGCCAGTCGGTTGCCATGGAAGCGGGGAGAGTGCGGGCCGGCTCAGTCGAAGATGGATTGGAACTTGTCCTTCACCTCGTCGATGAGCCCGGGTTCGGGAGGCGGCTTGTCGAGGTACGCCGGCATGAATGAGTTGACGGCGGAAAAGGCGCGCAGATCCTGCTGGCGGTTGTAGGCCGGGCTGGTCGGCTCGCTGAAGCCGGGCGCCGCCTGCAGCAGCACCACTTGAGAATCGCGGTTGCGGCCCTTCAGCAGGCGCTCGTAGTTGGTGAAGGTCTCGCGCGGGATTTGCGCGTTGCCCTCGGCAAAAACCGCCAGGGTGGGCACGCGGAGGTTGTCCAGCGTGCGGCTCTCGAGCGAAAGCGGCCCCTCGATCATCCCCAGCGCGTTGACGAGGCCATCGCGGTCCTGCTTGGCGGCCTCCAGCGCAACGCTGCCGCCAATGCCAATGCCGACCAGGCCCACGTAGGGAACCTTGAACTTGGGGCTCTCCTTGAGCACCCGCGCTCCCGCCAAGGTCGTCTTGACGGCGGACTCGGCCCGCAGCTCTTTCATGTAGCGGTCGGCCTCGCCCTTGTTTTTGGCCTGCTTGCCGTTGAAGAGGTCCACCGCCACAGTCACGTAGCCTTGCCGGGCGTAATCGTCGGCCAGTTTCTTGACGCGCACGTTCAGCCCCCATTGGTTGGAGACCAACACCAGGCCACCGACGGGCGCGCGCTGCGGCAGGCTCAGATAACCCAAATCCTCCGAGCCGAAGTCGCTCAGGGTGATCATCCGACCGTTGAAAACCGGTTTTTTCTTCTCCTCGTCCTGGGCCGGAGCCGAAACGGGAAGGACCAGCAACAGCAGCAGCGTTAAGACGGAAGGTTTCATGGCGAGTGGGAAAAGCTAAGGGAGCTCTGGTAACGAGGCAATGCCGGAATCCTCAGGGAAAGAGCCCGCGGGACTGCTTGGCTTGGGCCACCTTGTCGATGCCCAGGCTCAGCGCCGCCATGCGGTGATCAATCTTCTTACGACGCGCCGTCTTCACCACCTGGTCGAAGGACTTGGCCAGAATCCGGTAGAGCTTGTCGAAGACCTCGGCCTCGCGCCAGAAGAGCTGCTGCTCGCCCTGAATCCATTCGAAGTAACTCACAATGACGCCGCCAGCGTTGCAGAGGATATCCGGCACGACGAAGACATCGCCGCGTTCGTCGAGGATCTGGTCCGCCTCGAAGGTGGTCGGGCCGTTGGCGCCCTCGGCCAGCACCCGGCACTTAAGCTTGCGGGCCAGCTTCTCGTCGATGACGCGCTCGGCCGCGGCGGGGATGAGGGCCTCGCATTCCTGCACCATCAACTCCTCGTTGCTCATGGCCTCACCCAGCTTTAAGCCGCGCAGGTTGCGGGTTTTGGCCACGTGCTTGTCGACCTCGGCCAGATCGAAACCCTTGGGATTGTAGAACCCGCCATTGTGGTCGGCCAAGCCGATGATCTTGGCGCCGAATTTGGCCATGGCCCAAGCGGCATTGCTGCCCACGTTGCCGTAGCCCTGCACGATCACACGCGGGTTTTGCTCGGCGCCGATGAGATCGAGCGCACGGTTGCAGAGGAAGGCGACGCCCCGGCCGGTGGCCTCCTTGCGCCCGAGCGAGCCACCGATGATGACCGGCTTGCCCGTGACGATGCTCGGCACGGAGTAGCCCGCGTGGTGGGAGTAGACGTCCATCATCCAGGCCATGACCTGCTCGTTGGTACCCATGTCCGGGGCCATCACGTCCACGTTGGGCCCGACGTAGGGAATCATCTCCGCCATGAAGCGCCGCGAAACCCGCTCCAGCTCGCCCGACTGGAAGGAGGGTGGGTCGCACTCCACGCCGCCCTTGGCGCCGCCGTAGGGCAGGCCGACGAGCGCGCACTTCCAGCTCATCCACATGGCCAGCGCGGCCACCTCGCCCAGGTCCACCACGTTGCTGAAGCGCAGGCCGCCCTTGGTCGGCCCCAGGGTGATGTTGTGCTGCACGCGGTGGCCGGTAAAGATGCGCAGGCTGCCATCGTTCATCTGGACCGGAACGGTGACGGTAACGAGGCGCTTGGGCCATTTGACTCGCTCGCTGACGTTGGAGTCGAGGCCCAGGATTTCGGATGCCGCGTCGAACTGCTGGCAGGCCATCCGGAAGGTGGGATTACTTAACAACTGATCCATGGACTGCTCGCGGGAGGAAACTCTTACGCCGCCGGAGCCGGGGCGGAGATTTCCAGGAAGTTCTGCAAAAGCGCCTTGCCATGCTGGGTCAGGATGGACTCCGGGTGGAACTGCACGCCGTAAACGGGGTGCTCCCGGTGCCGCAAGCCCATGATCTCACCCTCGGCGGTCTCGGCGGTCAGCTCCAGGCAAGACGGTACGGAACCCGGCTCGACGATGAGGGAGTGATAGCGGGTGGCTTCGAAGGGCGACGGCAGGCCGGCAAAGACGCCGTCGCTGTGGTGCTCGATCGGGGAAATCTTGCCGTGCATGAGCCGGTCGGCGCGGACGACCCGGGCGCCGTAGACCTCGCCGATGCACTGGTGGCCCAAGCAAACGCCCAGGGTGGGGACCTTGGGTCCGAGCCGCTCGATCACGCCCTTGCTGATGCCAGCCTCCTGCGGCGTGCAGGGCCCGGGCGAGATGACGATGCGGTCCGGCGCCATCACCTCGACCTCGTCCACCGTCACCTGGTCGTTGCGACGCACGACGGGTTCAACCCCCATCTCGCCAAAATACTGGACCAGGTTGTAGGTGAAGGAATCGTAGTTATCGATAACCAGAAGCATAGCGCCAACGCGTCGTGCGATTCTCCAGAAGCATGCCCCCTCCCCCGCGCCTTGGCAAGCGCATGAGTACCATGGAGTGGTAGGCGGTAAAAGTTGTCATGCTGCTCATGACCAGTTCAGCGCCCAGCAGATGGATGACCATAGAGAATTACAACCGGCTCCTTGGAGGGCCCGCCTTACCATCAGCTCATCGACGACGTGCCCGGCTTCTTGGTGAGTGTACTCTCGACCTCCAAGGCTAGGCTCGACAACCAGCGCAAAAGAAAAACTTACGCCAAAACCGGTGTCCTCGAATATGAAATCATCGATTCCGACGCCAACCGCCTCGAACTCTTTGTCCTAACAAAAGACGCTTCCCATTCCGCGAAGATTTTCGAGCCTGTCGACACCGCTCGAAGCCTGCTGCTTCTCGGATTCTCAGTCCCGGGTCGGACCTGGCTGCCTGATTATTTCTCTTTGAACAGGATAGCTTCCGGCCGATCAAAGTAGTGGCCATGTAAGAACTCCCCGCTTTCAGGATCTCGGTGAAAGTTGTGACTGAAGCAGCCTTCGGGACAACTGACATCAAACAAATCTGGGGAATCAATAATCTTCACCTTTGATTCGCAACATGGACAATAACCTCCTTTTTTCGGCCATGAAGTATTTCCTTGATGAGGTTTTCTACCTTTTCACGAAACTCTCTCACGCACTTTTGCCGGCGAGCGGTCCAAAGTATCAGAGGTTGACGGTTGGGGTGGACCTCAAAAATCTTCGTTTCGGCATACCACAGCAATTTGGCCTCCAAGGCGTCCTCACCGGAATCTCGAATGAATGAGAATTTAAACTCATAACGGTCCCGAACGGCACTATTGGGTCCGCAGTATTTCTCCTCATTAAAGCAAGGCTTCAGCTTTCCTTTCGTCGTCGTATAAGGCTCGTCGACTTGGGGAAGGAGCCTTTCCTCAAGAAAGTTTGATAAGGCGGCACGAAAAGTGTCATCGACGCTTCGACGGTGATACCGGGTTTTGAGCGGGCCAATTTTGATTCCAGCAAACGCCTTATGCATGACTGCTATACCTCAAAGATCCCGCACCAGACCCATCAGCAGCGCGTCACGGAAGCTGGGGGTGTGGGCGTTGAAGGTGTAGGCAAAGGCCTCCCGGAAGAGGCGGTTGGCGGTGTTGCCGACCAGATCGGCGCTACCGCCCTCGCTGGCGATGAGCGCGTAGGTGACGCGGTTGCTGAGCAGGTTGCACTCGGCGCGGCAAAGCTGGCGCTCGTCCAGAGTGGCCTTGGGGTCGGTCGCCAGCGCCCACAGCCGCCGCCACATGTCGGCCAGGGAGCCGGCCAGCATCGCCGAGGCCCGCTTCAGGGTTTCATCGGCGCGCTGCTCGCCGCGGCGGTGCAGGCGCAGGTTGGCCGCCCCGCCCACGCCCAGCGAGCAGCCGGAGGCGTCCAGGTGGATGCGCATGCCCGGGTCGATTTGCTTGGCGTCGTTGATGACGGCCACCAGCCGCGAGCGCGGCACGCGGAAGTCCCGGAAAACCGGTGCAACCGTGCGGGTGGCTTCCATCACCTGGAGGCGGTAGGGCGAAACCACCTGGATGCGGTCCTCCTGGCCCTCGAGGTCGGCCAGTGCGATGACCCCCTGCCCCTGCCGGTTGCGGCCGCCGACCAGCACGCGGCGGATCAGGCCCCAGCCGGTCATCCAGGGAGCTTCGCCCTTAAAGCGGATCTCGTCGCCCTCAATCTCCGCCCGCACCCGCGGTTCGCCGCGCCGCCCCAGGTGGGCCAGGCAGACGCCGGTAAGCCACTCCATCCGGGTCAGCTCGGCGCACTCCGGCAGGAGGGGCTGTCCAGCCTCCTCCATCAGGTGCTGCATCGTCTTGGTGGCAAAGAGGTGCTGCAGCAGGATAAAGGTGGTGACACCGCAGCCCGCAGCGGTAATCAAACGCGCGAGGATGCCCGCCTCCTCGCCGCCGCCGGCACCGCCCATCTCCGGGGGCAGGTGCAGGCCCAGCAGGCCCGTTTCGGCCAGCGCCTCCATCTGTGGAAGGGGCGACATGTCGGCCGCGTCAACTTGGTCGGCCAGCTCGGAGAGGAGCGATTTGGTCACCTCGGCGGTCCGGGTAAGAATCGCGACCACCTCGGGCGGTTGGCCGGAGAAGTCCGGCTCCGGCCCGAGTAACAGCCCGGAAAGGTCGGGGGGAGGAACGTCCATGGGAATCAGGCGGCGATTTGATAGACGGCCAACTCCACCGCGCGGACCTTGTCCACCGTGCCGGAGAGAACGTTGCGGTTGGCCTGGTAAAGAGTGTCGACGGCGCGCATCCAGTGGGCGGCCGGCCGGTGGCGGGCCAACCCGGCCACCCGGCCGAGATTGAAGGTGCTGACCGGATCGCCGTTCTTCTTTTTGGGCAGCAAGGCCTGGCCTTCTTCCACGACCTCGAACTTACGGAAGCGCCCCTTCTGCGACTGCCGGGCCAAGCGTTGCTCGTCGAGCACGCCGGCCAAAGCCGCCAGCCGGATTTGGTTGGAGAGCAAAATCAGCACACCCACTTCGCTCTCGCCCTGGGCGAGCAGGTCGCCCAGCAAAGCGGTGGCCTCGCGCGCCCGGCCGGCGAGCACGGCATCGCAGAAGTCCCAGACGACGGCCTCGCGCTTGCCGCCCACCATTTGCTGGACCAACTCGCGGGTCAGCCGGCCGTCCGGCCCGGCGGCCACGGCCAGTTTTTCCAGCTCGGTCGGAAGCTGGGCAAAGTTCATTCCCAGAGCCTGGAAGAGGCGCTCGACCGCGGCGGGTTCGGGCTGCAACCCAAGGGCGCGGCACTCGCTGTCGATGCGCTCGAGCGCGGCCTCCTCGCCGCCGTACCGCAGGTCGGGCAGGTCCTTGGCCGTCACTTCCGCCGCCTTCAGCAACGCCTTGGGAAAGGCCCGGCCCTTGTGGAACGCGGTCGCGCTCACGAGCAGGGTCACGGTCTGGCCGTCCACCTTGTCGAGTTCGGGAACGAGCGCCTCCAGCGCCTCCTTCACCCGCGCGCTCCGCCCGACCACGCTGTCGTCCAGAAAGCTCAGGTGCTTCCACCAGACGAGCTTGCCGCCGCCCATGAAAGGCAGCGTGAGAATGGCCGCCTTGACCTCATCGACGCTGCGCACAGCCTCGTCCACCGTGTCGACCGCGCCGTCGACGATCTCGAAATTCATGCTGTCTTCCGGGGCAAGTCTCTCGCTCAGCGCGGCGGCCGCTTTCTTAACCGCGGTCTCGTCGCTACCGTGGACGAGGTGGAGCCCGCCTTTGGACTTGCTTCCGTTGCTTGCCATGGGAGATTGCCCTATGGAACACCTCTGGGCGCCCTGGCGCAATGCTTACGTCACGAAAAAAGAGCCCACGCCGGCGGATTTGTTCAGCCAGCTCGCGGCCAGCAGTGACGACGCCGAGAATTTTGTTTTAGCCCGCTCCAAGAGCTGTTTTGCGGTGCTCAACCGCTACCCCTACAACGCCGGTCACACCATGGTCGTGCCCTACCGCGAGGTGGTCGACCTGGACGAGCTCGGCGACGAGGAGCTGCTCGACCTCTGGGCCCTGGTCCGCAAAATCAAGGCAGCGATGGCCGCCAAGATGACTCCCCAGGGCTACAACATCGGCATCAATCTGGGCGAGGCCGCCGGCGCCGGAGTCGCCGCCCACCTGCACGTGCACATCGTCCCCCGCTGGGCCAACGACGCCAACTTCATGACCACCACCGGCGGCTGCCGCATCCACCCCAGCGACCTGCCCAAAGTCTACGAGCTGCTACACGAGCAGCTTTAGAAGCCTTTGGGCGAAACTCCGATTTTCGGAAGATTGGAACACCGTTCGCCGGCCGGATCAGCGACGAAAAACGATGCTTTTTTACTGGGTGCAGCGTCACGCTGCAAAAAAAGAACGCACCTAGCACACCTAGCACACCTAAGGCTAACAGGGGGTTCCTTTTTCGGGGTAACCTGGGGGCATGCTGAAGGCAAAAAACACCCCATCTCAGACTTTGACCCAACTAGAAAGCGACCAAAGCTCCGTTGGAAACCGCCCGGCGTGCCCGCTCGGTCCACAGGAGTCCTCGAGCCTCGGCCCGGTAGCCGCCGACGTCCCGGCGGCGGAACGGTCCTGGAAAGATCGCATTCAACGGAGACCGGCGACACCGAACCGACTGAAACCGACGAAATCGCCAAGCCGACGGAGGGCGGAGCTTCCGCTCCGTCTCTCCTCCCCGTCCCATCTGCGTGGCGGAGCAGGAGCTCCGCCCTCCGCTGGGAACCGCACACTGAAGACAAAAGCTCCGCCCTATGCGGGGAACCGCATACCAAAGGCAAAAGCTCCGCCCTGTGTGGACAACCAAATCCTCCAAGGAGATCCAGGCGAAACCCGGAAGCGTGAGACTTGCGAAAAACCAGTTGAGAGGACGCCAAGGCGCATTAACTTGTTCGTACCAAAAAATCTAACCCAAGAAATCCCGCTAATTCAAGCTAGCAACATGAGTACTGCCCTTTCTGCCGCCCTGGAACCGACCAAGACCGTCAACCTGGCCACGGGCGAACCGGAAGCCAAGCGTGAGGAAATTCGCCGCTACTTCCACGCCACCTTCGACGTCTACGAGAAGCTCTTCGAGCACATGGCCTGCGACGAGGCCTACTACCAGCGCGCCGACCCCCTGCGCCACCCGCTGATTTTCTACTACGGCCACTCCGCCGTCTTTTACGTAAACAAACTCGTGCTGGGCAAAATCCTCAAGGAGCGGATCAACCCGGAGTTCGAGTCCACCTTTGCGGTGGGCGTGGACGAGATGAGCTGGGACGACCTCAACGACGCGCACTACAGCTGGCCGAAGGTGGCCGAGGTCAAAGCCTACCGGGACCAAGTCCGCGCCGCAATCGACCAGATCATCACCGAGAGCCCGCTGACCATGCCGATCGGCTGGGACAGCCCGTTCTGGATCATCATGATGGGCATCGAGCACGAGCGCATCCACCTGGAGACCAGCTCGGTGCTGATGCGCCAACTGCCGCTGGAGATGGTTCGGCCGATCCCGGAGTGGAAGATCTGCGACGCCAACGGTGAACCGCCCGCCAATGAGCTGCTGCCGGTGGCCGGCGGCGAGGTCACCATGGGCAAGGACCGGACCCACCCGCTCTATGGCTGGGACAACGAATACGGCGAGCAGACCGAGGCCGTGACCGACTTCAAGGCGAGCAAATTCCTCGTCAGCCACCGCGAATACCACGAGTTTATGCAGGACGGCGGCTACACGACCGAGCGCTGGTGGACGCCGGAGGGCTGGGGCTGGGTCACTTACGAGAAGGCCGAAGCGCCGCGCTTCTGGGTCCGGGACGCCGAGACGCCCGACCAGTGGAAGCTGCGCACGGTGGCGGAGGTGATCGACCTGCCCTGGAACTGGCCGGCCGAGGTCAACTACCTCGAAGCCAAGGCCTTCTGTAATTGGAAAGCCGAGAAGACCGGCCGCCCGGTGCGCCTACCCACCGAGGCCGAGTGGTACCGCCTGCACGCCGCCTGCGAGGTTCCGGACGAGCCGGAGTGGGACACCGCGCCGGGCAACCTCAACCTGGAGGGGCCCGCCTCTTCCGTCCCGGTCGATACCCATGAGTTTTCGGGCGGCTTCCACGACGTCATCGGCAACGTCTGGCAGCACACGGAGACGCCGATCGCCGGCTTCCGCGGCTTTGAGGTCCACCCGCTCTACGACGACTTCTCGACCCCGACCTTCGACACCCAGCATAACCTGATCAAGGGCGGAAGCTGGATCAGCACCGGCAACGAGGCCACCCGCGACAGCCGCTACGCCTTCCGCCGCCACTTCTACCAGCACGCGGGCTTCCGCTACGTGGAAAGTGAAGCGAAGGTGACCATCAAGAACGACGTCTACGAAAGCGATCCGGAGGTCTGCCAGTGGTGCGACGCCAGTTGGGGCGAGAACTACTTCGAGGTGCCCAACTACGCGCAGCGCCTCGCCGCCTTTGCGCTGGAAGCCACCCGCGACCGCGCCGGCGGCAAGGCCCTCGTGCTTGGCTGCAAGGCCGGGCGGACCGTCTTCGAGCTGGCCAAGGACTACGATCACGTACTGGGACTCGACTCCAGTGCGCGGCTCATTCGCCGACCGATTGACCTGCAGGAAAAGGGCTACCTCCAGTACACGCTGGTGGAGGAAGGCGAGATCGTCAGCTTCCACGAGAAAGCGCTGCAAGACTACGGCCTGACCGGGCTGGAGGCGAAGGTGGAGTTCATGCAGGCCGATCCCTGCAACATCAAGGAGCTCTACACCGGCTTCGACCTGGTGATCGTCGACCGGATGGTCGACCACGTGGTGGACCCGCGCAAGATGTTGGCCCAGCTCGCCGAGCGGACCAACTCCGGCGCGACGGTGATCATCACCACGACCAACGACTGGGACGAAGCCCGCACCCCGCGCGACGCCTGGCTCGGCGGCTACAAGGACAACACCGGCGAGAACGTGACCTCGCACGAAGGCCTCACCGCCGCCTTGGCGCCGGCCTTCGAGCAGGTCGGCCAGCCCGCCGATCTGCCCTACGTGCTGCGCCACCAGCGCCGCCGCTTCGAGCACGGCCTCGCCCAGGCAACCGTCTGGCGGAAAAAGGCTTAGCGTGTCTACTTCTCCAGTGCGGTCTCCGGGATGAGCAGATACGTGCTGGCGAGGAAAAAGACGCTGCCCATCATGAGCGCGAGATCGTTGCCCCACCACTGGGGCAACTGTAACGGGCCTTGGGCAAAGAAGCCGAACACGCTGGAGGTGAAAAAGCCGACCGCCCCCAGCAGGCCGAAGAGGTTGGTCCACCAGCCGATGTCGTAGGGCTTGATGCCCCAGGGCTTGTGGGCGACCTCCACCAAGCCCAAGTGCGCCGCGACGATGAAGCAGCAGGAGGCGATGGTGCTTGGAGTCCAAACGATCAGGTTGGCGGTCTGCCAGGGCAGACCCTCGTACAGGCTGAACCAGCAGTTGACGTTGAAGAGCAGCGCACCCGCCAGCTGCACCGCCGAGAGGCGGAAGTCGAGCCGGTCCGGATCCCAGCCCCACCAGCGCCAGGCCCCGCGTCCGGCGACGGCGCCGTCGGCCCGTTGGGGCGGCGGGGCGTTGAGCACTTCCAGCCACTGCAACCAGCTCCCCACGGTAAAAAAGACCGACCCGGCGAAGCACCACCAGTCTGCCTCGATGTCATTGGAGCCGAGCCATTCCTGAACCGATGGAAAGGTTGGCGGAACGGTGCCAAAGATAAAGCACCAGGACCCGAGAAAGAAGATCAGCCCCACCCACCAGGCCAGGCGGGCCGGCTGCCAGCACCACCACACCCAGCGCCAGGGGTGGCGTTTCTCCAGCGCCTCGATCCGCTCGTGCGAGGCGATGTCCCCGTCCCCATCAGGTGCCTCCACCACCATCGGCGGGCGCTGCTTGCGGTGGCGGCGCGAATGCCACAGATGCAGCCGGCCGTCCGGCAAGCGGTGCACCAGCCGAGTGATGAACCCGTGCGCACCGTGGGCGGCCAGTTGCACCCAGTCCCCGGGGAACTCGAGGTGACGCGGACGCGGCGGGAGCGAAGCCATGACCACGGATAGCGCGCGGGTGGCGACGCGTCACGTCCCTTTGGCCGCACCCGCCTCCCAGCGGCGCAGCCGGTCAAACACGCGGTCGATGACGCCGTTGTAGGTGAAGGAGCGCTCGTAGACCTCGTCGGTGTAGGCGTGGATAGCGGCCCGGCGCTCGGGACCGCAGGCGGCCAGGATCTCGCCCAGGCGCGGGAGTTCCTCCGCCGCGACGATCACCGCAAGCCGGTCCCAGTCCAGCTCGTTGGCGAAGGGCAGGCAGCACTCCCCTTCCCAGATGTAGACCGGGATCGACCGCATGGCCATGGCCTCGTAAAGCCGGAAGGAGGTCGGCCCGTAGCCGCGCGGCGCCAGGGTAAAGACGCTTTGGCGCAGAAGGTCGCAATAGGCCGCGTAGTCCAGACCGTCGGCACAACGGAAGCGCTCCAGGCGCTTCCCCGCCTCCAGCATCCGCGAGCGCAATTCGTTTAGGTCGTTATCACCCTTGGCTCGGCCGACAAACGAGACGGGAATCGGCTGCTCCCTGGTCTCGCGCTCGCGGGGCAGCGGCTGCTTGAGCAGCGGGATGTAATGAGGCCCCACGCTGGTGCCGAAGACCTCCACTGCGGTCGGCAACGCACACGGCAAACCGAGATCGTGCTGGACCACGGCAAAGCCCCGCCTCCCTCCGGTGATTCGTGCTTCCAGCAACCGACGTAGTTCCGCCTCCCGGGCCAGCCAGTCGGCATCGGCGTGATAGATGCGCAGCTCGGTCCAAAAGCCCGGTACGTATTCCCAGCGGGGGAACTCGTTGCGCCGTTTCAGCCAGGCGGCCAGCATGCGCTGCTCCATCCACGGACCGGCGTAACCGGCGTACTCGTGCGGCGGCTGCGGGCGCATCCACCCCGGCCAGGCGGGCCACAAGCCTTGGCGCCACTCCCGCCAGCGGTGGGGCCAGCGGGCGGCGGCTTTCCCCAACCGGCGGAGAAACTTCTGGGGACGGATTTTCACGGATCAGCCCGGCAGCGGGTGTTCTCAAAAAGCCAGCATGGTTCCGCGGCAGTTTTTGGTGGCGCAGTGGCAGGCGTAGGCTTTGCGATCCTTCTTCGTGGGCTTGCGGCCCAGGCTCAGGCCGTAATCGATGGTCAGTTCCTCGCCGGCCTTAATCTTCTTGCGGGTAAAGATATAGACGCGCTTTTCCTCCTGCCAGGTCTCGCAATTGGGGTCGCAGGAGTGGTTGACGTAAAGGGCCTCGTTGCCGTTGATCCGGGGGTCGATGACGAAGTCCTCGTCCACCTCAAAGAGTACGGTTTTTTCCCCCGCTTCTTCCTCGCGCTCCTCCCAGGGCACGATCGTGCCTTTGTACTCCATGGCGCAGGTCCACTTGGGGAGCTTGACCCGCGCGAAAAGGCCATTGCCCTCGATGGGGGAATCACGCACCTCGATCGCAAAATCACAAACCGGGAATTCGTCCATGGCGCCAGAGGGAAACAGATTCCGTTCCCAAAAGCGATGCGAAATCCGCCGAGCGCCGAAGAAACCCGCCGCGGCTAAAGGAACTCGTTGTAGAGCGCCTCAAGTTGCTCCTGCCGGCCGGATGGCAGCACCGGCTCGCCGTGCTTGAGCGTGTACTTCTCCAACTCTTTAAAGCCGACCTTGCCGGCCTCGATTTCCTCGCCGAGCCCGTCGTCCCAGGTGGCGTAGCGCTGGCGGATAAAGCTGTCCATCCGTCCGTCGGCGCGGATGGCGGCGGCGGCCTTGAGCGCGCGGGCGTAGGCGTCCATGCCCAGGATGTGGCCATAGAATAGGTCGATTGGCTGGAAGCTCTCGCGGCGGCGCTTGGCGTCGAAGTTGAGCCCGCCGGTGGTGAAGCCGCCCATCCCGAGCACCACAAGCATGGTGTCGAGGCAGGTGTAGAGATCCCAGGGAAACTGGTCGGTGTCCCAGCCAACGTTGTTGGTACCGCAGTTGGCGTCGACCGAACCGAGCGCACCGGCGGCAGCGGCGGTGGCGAGCTCGTGGCGCATGGTCTGTCCGGCCAGCCAGGCGTGGTTGGTCTCGATGTTGAGCTTGAAGTGCTCGAGCAGGTCGAACTCGCGCAGGAAGTTCAGGCAGGCGGCGGCGTCGGAGTCGTACTGATGGGTGGTCGGCTCCTTGGGTTTGGGCTCGATGTAGAACGGGCCCTTGAAGCCGATCTCCTTTTTGTAGTCGACCGCCATGTGGAAGAAGCGGGCCAGATGCTCGCGCTCGCGCTGCATGTCGGTGTTGAGCAGCGTGCTGTAACCCTCGCGCCCGCCCCAGAAGAGGTAGGCCTCGCCACCCAGCTCGTGGGTGACTTCCATCGCCTTTTTCGTTTGGGCAGCGGCGTAGGCAAAGACTTCCGCCTGCGGGCTGGTGGCGGCGCCGTGAGCGTAGCGCCGGTTGATGAAGAGGCAGGCGGTGCCCCAGAGCAGCTTTTTGCCGGTGCGTTCCTGCTCCTGTTTGAGCACCTTTGCCACCGCGTCGAGATGGCGGTTACTTTCCGCCAAGGTCTCGCCCTCGGGCGCGACGTCGCGGTCGTGGAAGCAGTAGTAGTCGATCTGCATCTTCTCCATGAACTCGAAGAAGACCCGGGCCCGGTTCTGGGCGTTGGCGACCGAGTTGCTGCCGTCATCCCAGGGCATTTCGGCCGTGCCAACGCCGAAGGGGTCCGCCAGCGGGTTGCGCATGGTGTGCCAATAGGCGGCGCCAAAGCGCAGATGCTCGCGCATGCTTTTGCCCTCGATTTTCTCTTCCGGGTTGTAGTGTTTGAAGGCCAGCGCGTTGGCAGAATCTCTGCCCTCGAAGGCCACGCCGTCGACGTCGTAAAATGCGGTCATGACAAGGGAGAACGGGGGTAAAACGTCCTCCTTCAACATCCTCCGGCCCAAGCGGCTGGCAATTTCTTTTTTTCCGCGCCCGGCAAATTTTTTGCGCAATCCAATCTCGACGATACGTATGGTCTGTGATTGTTTAAGGGCTTATTTCCGGCCAGGGATGTATGGCTGGAATCCCCTTATCTTCCAACCATTATGCGCATCCTAACCCCCCTTCTTGCCGTCAGCTTGTTTCTGGGCGTGGAAGGCCTACCCACGCCGGCCGAAGCCCAAAGCACCAACGCCTCCTCCAAAAGCATCCGGATGGGTTCCGGCACCAAGGCCCGCGGCCCCGCCTCCCAGCGCCAGGCGCAAAAGCGCCGCAGCGGCCCGCGCACGGACTACACCTGGAGCGGCGCGCCCGGCACCCGCGTCACCCGCATCCGCATCGATATCGGCTCCCAGCGCATCTACGCCTACAGCGCCTCCGGCGACCTCGTGGGCAAGAGCCCGGTCAGCACCGGCAAGGCCGGCCATGAAACCCCGACCGGCAGCTTCCGCGTGATGAACAAAAGCGCCAACCACCGCAGCAACCTCTACGGCCAGATTATCGGCAGCGGCGGCCGCGTGATCGACAGCGACGCCAGCTCCTACCAAAGCAAGCCGGCGGGCAGCTACTTTGTGGGCTCGCCGATGCCCTACTTCATGCGCATGACCAGTGGCGGCGTGGGCATGCACGCGGGTTACGTCACCGGCCGTCCGGCCTCCCATGGCTGCATCCGGCTGCCCAACAGCTTTGCGGCCAAGCTCTTTGCCGCAACCCGCACGGGCACTCCGGTCGAAGTCGTCTACTAACGTCCGCCCCGGGCGCATTCTGGGCTGGCAAGCAGCCGG
This sequence comes from Verrucomicrobiota bacterium, assembly GCA_038745425.1. Classification (GTDB taxonomy): domain Bacteria; phylum Verrucomicrobiota; class Verrucomicrobiia; order Methylacidiphilales; family UBA1321; genus CAWUJC01. Next base: position 27,998 of record JBCDLL010000015.1, read on the forward strand.
GCCGGGCCTATCGTTAGGGCATGAAAGTGCCGCTACTCCCCTCTCCCGCGCGCTGGGCCTTGTTGCTCCTGACCCTTTTCGGCTCCGCTTCCCTCCTCGCGGAGGATCTTTCCCAGAAGCTCGTCAACCGGCCCTGGAAACTGGCCAAATGGCAACAGGGCGACCAACTGGTGGACCTTTCGCCGATGAAGCAGGGCGCGAGCATTTTCCTCGTTTTCAACACCGACGGAAAACTCAACGGCAAATCCCCCCTCAATCGCCTCTCGGGAACCTACCAACTGGAGGAAGCCAACAAGATCAGCATCAGCGAAAACCTGGCGGTGACGCGCATTGCGGGCACTCCTGAGCTGATGAAACTGGAGACTCTCTTCCTGACCGATTTGCCGCAGATGACCCAGTACTCGCTGGAGGGCGGCGACCTGCGCCTGAGCAACGAGGGCGGCGGCACGACGCTGACCTTTGCCGAGATGAGGACGATCGGCCCGGCCAAGCAGGAGCCATGAGACTTCTGCTCACCGGCGGCGCGGGCTTTATCGGCAGCAACCTCGCACGGCATCTCCTGAGCCAGGATGGATATGAGATCCTGGTCGTCGACAAGCTGACCTACGCCGGGCAGTCGACGACACTGCGGACCCTGGAAGGCCGGCCGGGCTACCAGTTCCTCCAGGCGGACATCGCGGACGCGCCCGCCATGGCCGCCGCGCTGGCCAGGTTCCAACCCGACGCCGTCTTGAACCTGGCGGCGGAATCGCACGTGGACCGCTCGATCACCGGGCCCGCTCCCTTCATCCACAGCAACCTGGTCGGCACCTACACGCTGCTGGATGCCTCCCTGCACTACTACCGCGCACTCAACCCGACCCGGCAGCGGGCCTTCCGCTTTCTGCAGGTCTCCACCGACGAGGTTTACGGCGACCTCGCGCCCGGCGACGACGCCTTTCGCGAAAGCGATCCCTACCGGCCGAGCTCGCCCTACTCCGCCAGCAAGGCCGGGGCCGACCACCTGGTGCGCGCCTGGCACCGCACCTTCGGGCTGCCGGTGCTCATTGCCATGGGTTCCAACAACTACGGCCCCTACCAGCACCCGGAAAAGCTCATCCCCACCGTGATCCTGCGCGCTTGGCGGCAGGAGGCCATCCCGATCTACGGCGACGGGAGCCAGCAGCGGGATTGGCTCTACGTGGACGACCACGTGACGGCGCTGGAGCGAATCCTGGCCGACGGCCATCCGGGCGAAAGCTATCACGTGGGCGGGCACTGCGAGCGCGCCAACCTGGACCTCGCCCGTCACCTCTGCCGGCTGATGGACGAGTTCAAGCCGCGGCCGGGCGGGCATCCGTACGCCGAACTGATCGAGCACGTGACCGATCGTCCCGGCCACGACCGGCGCTACGCGATGGACTTCTCCCGTTTGCGGCGGGAGTTTGGCTGGGAACCGCAGCATGCCATGGAACAGGCCCTGCGCCACACGGTGCAGTGGTACCTGGAGAACGAAAGCTGGTGGGCGTCCATGCTCGATCCGAAGGCCGAATAAGCTTCCCTTACGCACGGCAACTCAAGAGGTTTTCGGCCAGGTATCGCCTTGTCTAAAAGACTTGTTGCCATGAACTTGTAACAATTCTCGGATTGGCAAGAGGCCCCGCTTTCTGATATTCCGATGGCGTCGGTCGCGTGACCTTACCCACTGGGACACACGCAGCCGCCGGAGACAGAACTGAGCCGCCATGACCGAGAATCCCAAAATCCCCGAAGACGAAATCAACGGAGCCAACCCGCCCCCGACCGACGTGACCGGGCATGGCCAGGAGGAGGTCAAGGGCCGCAGCGTGCAGGACTACATCGACGAGACCCCGATGTGGCCGGACCAGACCAGGATGACCGGTTCGCCCATGACCAACATGCAGTGGCTCGTTTGGGCACTGGCCTGCTTCGGCAAATTCTTCGAGGGCATGGTGGTCTTCATGACTGGCGTCGCGCTGCCACTGATGATGCGGGAGTTTGGCCTTGGCGCCACCGAAAAGGGCTTCATCGCTGCCGCGCCCCTTTTGGGTATTTTGATCGGAGCGACCGCGCTCGGCAGCCTGGCCGACGTCTTCGGCCGCAAGAAGATGTTCATCATCGAGCTGATCCTCTTTGCCGCCTTCGTCGTCGCGCTCACCTTCTGCGACCTCCTTCCAGGCGATCCTCTTCTTTGGATCGTGTTCCTGCTTTTCGGAACCGGCCTCGCCCTGGGTTGCGATTACCCAACCGCGCACATGGTCATCTCTGAGTGCATCCCAAGCACCGTGCGCGGGCGGATGGTGCTGAGCGCGTTCGGCTTTCAGGCGGTGGGCGCGCTGGCCGGCGTGGCGGTGGGCTTTGTGGTGCTTTCGGTTTCGCCGGAGCTGAGCTCCTGGCGCTGGATGTACGCCGCCACCCTCATCCCGGCGATTCCCGTCATTATCGGGCGCTTCTTTATCACCAAGAGCGCCCATTGGCTGGTGAGCCAAGGCCGCTACGATGAGGCCGAGGCCGAGCTGGCGCGTCTGCTTAAGCGCAATCCGCCCTACCCGAAGACGATCAAACTGGCTCGCAAGCCGGAGACGGCCCAGCCCAAGAAGCAAAAGAGCTTCAGCGCGCTCTTCCGCCGCAAGCACCGCGGGCGCACCATCCTGGCCTCCCTGCCCTGGTTTCTGCAGGACCTGGGCACGTACGGTATCGGCATCTTTACGCCCATCATCCTCGCCACGGTCATCGGCCAGGAACGAATTGAACACGCCACCTCGGTCTCCGAAATCGTCTACAACGCCAAGCTGGCCGCTCAGGGGGCCATCTTTATCGACGTTTTGCTCATCGTCGGCATCATCTTTGCGATCTTCCTCGCCGACAAAGTGGGCCGCATGCGCCTGCAGATTGCCGGCTTCATCGGCTGCGCGGTGGGCCTTTTCATCGCCGCGCTCTCGCTCAACTTTACGGAAGGCTCGACCATGGCCATGGTGCTGATTTTCACCGGCTTCATGCTTTTTAGCTTCATGACCAACATGGGACCCAACGCGATGACCTACCTGATTGCCGGAGAGGTCTTCCCGACCAAGCTGCGCGGCAAGGGCGCTGGTTTCGCCGCGTCCTTCGCCAAAATTGGCGCCTGCCTCACGGCGTTCCTGTTTCCGGTCTTCCTGGCAGAAATCGGCACAGCGGTCCTGCTCTACTGCCTGGTGGGCACCTCGCTTCTGGGGGCTCTTGTCACCTGGGCCTTTGCGATCGAGACCAAGGGACTCAACCTGGAAAAGCTCGACGCCGAGGAACCGGCGCAGCTCGTGCCGTAACTTCTGCCCGGTCCCGACTCAAAAAGGCGAGGCGAGCCGCGCCTTTTTTCGTGGCCAAACGCGCCCCGGCTGCTAGCTCTGTAGAGCTTAAACACCAACCATGGCAACCGAGATTCCTGCTTCCGCCGAAGCCAAGCGCCGGGCCTATTGGCGCACCAACCTGACCATTCTTGCCGTACTTCTGGCCGTTTGGTTCCTGGCCAGCTTTGGCTGTGCCATTCTCTGGGCGGACGCCCTGGACGCCTTCCGCATCCCGGGCACGGGCTTTAAGCTCGGCTTCTGGATGGGCCATCAGGGTTCCATCTACATTTTCGTTCTCCTGATCTGGATCTACATCTGGCTGATGAACCGCCTTGACCGGCGGTACGGCGCGGGCGAGGAATTCACCCACCAGGGGGAAGACATCTGATGAGCGTGCAACTCTGGACCTGGCTCATCGTGGGGGTTTCCTTCACGCTTTACGCGGGCATCGCCGTCTGGTCGCGGGTGGCCTCCACCAAGGAGTTCTACGTGGCCGAAGGCAACGTGCATCCAGTGGCCAACGGCATGGCTACGGCGGCGGACTGGATGAGCGCCGCCTCCTTCCTGGGCATGGCCGGGATCATCGCCTTCGCCGGCCGCGACGGCGGCATTTACCTGATGGGCTGGACGGGCGGCTACGTGCTGCTGGCCCTGCTACTGGCGCCTTACCTGCGTAAATTCGGCAAGTACACGGTGCCCGACTTCATCGGCGACCGCTACTACTCCTCGACCGCGCGGGTGGTGGCGGTGCTCTGCGCCATCTTCATCAGCTTTACCTACGTGGCCGGGCAAATGCGCGGCGTCGGCGTCGTCTTTTCCCGCTTTCTGGAGGTGGACATCACGCTGGGCGTGCTCATCGGCACGCTCATCGTCTTCATGTACGCGGTGATGGGCGGCATGAAGGGCATCACCTACACCCAGGTGGCGCAGTACTGCGTGCTGATTTTCGCTTATCTGGTGCCGGCCATTTTCATCTCGATCATGCTCACGGGCAACCCGGTGCCGCAGTTGGGATTGGGCGGCAACCTCGTCGCCGAGCCCAACGTCAGCCTACTCGACAAGCTCGACGGCATGCAGCGCGAACTCGGCTTCGACGCCTACACCGCCGGCAGCGCATCCACCATCGAGGTCTTCTGCGTGACGATGGCCCTGATGGCGGGGACCGCCGGCCTGCCCCACGTCATCATCCGCTTCTACACCGTTCCGGACATGAAGGCGGCCCGCACGTCCGCCGGCTGGGCGCTGCTCTTTATCGCGATTCTCTACACGACGGCCCCGGCGGTGGCGGTCTTCGCCAAGACCAACTTCATCACCACCGTCCACGACCAGCCCTACCGCGAAATCCCGTCCTGGTTCAAAACCTGGGAGAGTGCCGAGCTCATCGGCTGGGTGGACAAAGACAGCGACGGCCGAGTCGACTACCGTCCCGGGCCCGCCTTTGCCCGGACCGAAGACTACCCCAAGCCCACCTTCCAGCACGACGCGGACGGCCGGGAAATCCGCGGCGAACACGGGCAACTCCTGCTGCACAACCCGCCGAGCCCCGGGGACAACGAGGTCTACGTCGACCGGGACATCATGGTGCTGGCCAACCCGGAGATCGCGCAATTGCCCAACTGGGTGATCGGCCTGGTCGCCGCGGGAGCGCTGGCGGCGGCTCTCTCAACCGCGGCCGGCCTGCTGCTGGTCATCTCCACCGCCGTGGCGCACGATTTCTGCAAGCGCACCGTCTTCCCGAACCTGAGCGAGAAGGGCGAGCTGCTCCTGGCCCGCATCGCCGCCGCCGCCGCCGTGATGGTGGCGGCTTACCTGGGCATCAACCCGCCCGGTTTCGTGGCCGAGGTGGTCGCCTTCGCCTTTGGCCTGGCGGCGGCGTCCTTCTTCCCGGCGATTCTGCTCGGTATCTTTGTCCGGCGGGTCAACCGGGAGGGCGCAGTTGCCGGCATGCTGGCGGGGATCACCTTCACCGCCGCCTACATCATCTACTTTGCCTTCATCAACCCGACCGCCAACCAACCGGAGAACTGGCTCTGGGGCATCAGCCCCAAAGGGATCGGCACGCTGGGCATGTTGCTCAACTTTGCCGTGACACTGGTGGTGACGTTCCTCACCCCACCCCCACCCCGGGAGGTCCAGCAACTCGTGGAAAACATCCGCGTGCCGGTGGACTTCGCCGAGCGGCCCGCGCCCGCCGAAGGCGATCGCGGCTAGGTGGCGTTCGGGAAGAACAGGTACGTAAGCAGGATCGCCGCGACGATACCGGCCGCGTCCGCCGCCAAGCCGCAGGGCACCGCGTGGCGGGTTTTGCTGACGCCGACCGAACCGAAGTACACTGCCAGCACGTAGAAGGTCGTTTCCGTGCTGCCAAAGACGATGGAGGACAGGTTGCCGGCGAAGGAATCCGGGCCGTGGGTCGTCATGGTGTCGACCATCAAGCCACTGGAACCACCACCGGTGAAGGGCCGCATGAGCGCCGTGGGCAGGCCGTCGACAAAGCGCGGGTCCAGGCCCATGTAGGCGACGGAACTGGCGATCAGGTCGAGCGTGGCGTCCATGACGCCGCTGGCCCGAAAGACGCCGATCGCCACCAGCATGCCGACGAGGTAAGGAATGATGCGCACCGCAATCTGGAAGCCCTCCTTGCCGCCTTCCACGAAGCTCTCGTAAACGGGAACCTTGGCCACCCAGGCCGCCACCAGGAAGAACACGACCAAACCGAAGAGCATGACGTTGGCCGCGATGGTGGACTGCGTCTGTAACGAAGCCTCGTCCAGCGAGGAAAAATACGCCGCAATGCCCAGGATGACGGCTGCCGCCGACCCCAGGTACGCCAGCACCACCGGGTCCCACAGCTTGATCCGCTGCACCGCCGCCACCACGAGCAACCCAATCAGCGTTGAGCAGGACGTTGCCAGGATGATGGGGATGAAAACGGACGTCGGGTTCAAACTACCGAGCTCGTTGCGGTAAGCCAGGATCGTGACCGGAATGAGCGTGACCGAGGAGGTGTTGAGAACCAGAAAGAGAATCTGCGCGTTGCTGGCAACGGCTTTGTCCGTGTGCGGATTGACCTCCTGCAGGTCCTTCATCGCCTTGAGGCCGAGCGGCGTGGCGGCGTTGCCCAGGCCCAAAAAGTTCGCCGCCATGTTCATGGTGATGCTGCTGAAGGCCGGATGGCCCTCCGGGACTTCCGGCATGAGCCGCTTGAAGAGCGGCGTGACCGCGCGGGAGAGTATTCGGACCAGCCCGGCGTCTTCCGCGCATTTGAGAATGCCGAGGAAAAGCGTCATCACCGCAGTGAGATACAGGGCGAGCTCGAAGCCGGCCCGGGCGCTACCGAACATGGCCTGAACGCAGTCGTTGAAGTACTGGCCGTTGCCGTGCCAGAGGAGCTGGTAGGAAGCCGCCAGGAACGCGACCACAAAAAACAGCAGCCAAACAACGTTGAGCATGCCGGGCAGGTTAACGCTTGCGGCTCAAAGGTAAAGGATGCGTCGCGGCCTTTAGAGATCGCCCCGGCAAGCGCGCAGAAAGTAGCCGTAGATGTAGAGCCCGCTCGCGTCGGTTTCGGGATGCCACTCCACCCCCGCGATGCGGTGGGGCTGGTCGGTCAGCAGCCCGGATTCGATCGCCTCAACCACGCCGTCGGGCGCGTGGGCCGTGGCCACAAAGCCCGGCGCGACCCGGTCAACGGCCTGGCGGTGGCAGGAGGAGACCTCGATGTCTTCCGGCAGTGGGCCCGACAGGTGGAAGCCCGCCTCCCCGCTGACGAGCGGGTGCGTGGTGCTGACCGTACCTCCGCCATGGTCGATCGCGCCATCGACCGCGGGCGGCAACCGCGCGTGCAAGGTGCCGCCAAAATGCAGGTTGAGCAGCTGCATGCCGTAGCAAATCCCGAGGATGGGCCTCTGCGCCGCCACCATCTCGTCGATGAGATCGCGGGTCCAGTCGGTGCGCTCGGCGTCCTCGGCCAGCTCGGGATGGGCGGGCTTGCCGTCGCCCACCGAAAAAGAGGTGGGCAAGTCGTCCCCGCCGGAGATGACCAGCCCGTCCAGCCGCCAGGCCAGGTCGGAAGCCGAAGCGGGCGACCCGATCATGACGGGCAGTCCGCCGGCGGCGGCAACGGCCCCCACGTAGGCCTGAGCCACGTACGCGTAGTCCCGGCCCGGTCGCAGCCGCTGGCCGCGGTCCACGCTGCAAGTGATGCCGATGAGCGGGGTCACGCGCGAATGATCGCACAGTTCTGCGCCGAGCCCCATCGCTTTTGACATTTGGCGCTCCCGGCCTACCGTCACGAATCATGCCGGGAGATTTTTATTTTTGGTTGGACCTGGAAATGACCGGCCTAAACGAGAAGACCGATCGAATCCTCGAAGCCGCCGCCATCATCACGGACAAGGAGCTGCATCCGCTGGAGAGCTACGAGACGGCAGTCTTCCAGACGCCGGAGGTGCTGGCCGCGATGGGCGCCTGGTGCCAAAAACACCACGCCGAAAGCGGACTAACCGCGCGCGTGCCCGGCGGCATCCGCGAGGAGGAACTCGACACCGCGTTGGTCGAGCTGGCCGGGCGTTACCTGCCGGACAAAAAACTCATTCTCTGCGGCAACTCCATCGGCCAGGACCGCAAGTTTGTCGACGCTTTCCTGCCGCGCTTTTCCGAGCGCCTCCACTACCGCATGCTCGACGTGACCGCCTTCAAAATCGTCTTCCGCGACATGCTCGGAATCCGCTTCGAAAAAGAGCAGAAGCACCGCGCCCTCGACGACATCCGCGAATCAATCGACGAGCTGCGCTACTACCTGCAGTTTGTGGAAAGCAACCCGGCTACCGCCTGACGCGCAGCAGGTATTTCATCAAATCCAGCAGACCGGCATACTTGAAATCGGGGTCGGCGTAGTGGTGCAGCACGTAGAAGGCAAAGTAGTAAAACCGGCAAAAGGCCCAAACCGCCACCGCCAAAAGGAGCGCATTTTGCCAGGACCAGGCCTGCCCAAGCAGGAGCCCCGCCGCCAACAGCCCCAGCAGCAAAAAGAGGACGCCCTTAACCTTCAACCAACGCGGATCCTTAATCACCACCACCTAACCTACACCCGGAAACAAGGGGGCGCACCCGGGCGGGAGGCGCGTCCACGCCAAGCCTTTGCACTTGTCATGGCCTGGCGATTTCTTCAGCGTGAGATCGCATGGAGAACTGGCTTCAGTCCGGGCTGAGCGCCTTTTTTGCGAAGGATCTCCACATTCATCTGGCCGTTTGGATCTTCGGCTACCTCGCTTTGCTGCTCGCGCTGGGCGGACTTTGCCTCCTGGCTTTCCGGGCCGAATCACCGGCCGCGCCCCCCGAACGTACCGGCGCGAGCTGGTGGCAGGCACCGCCCAGTTGGCTCGTGCATCCGGCGTTTTTCTGGCTCCTGGCGGTCTTGGGCATGGCGCTGCTCTGGGTCCCCAACTTGAGCGTGTGGGAGGCCAACGCGGACGAGAGCATCTGGATGGCCGGGGCGCACACGCTGGCGGAAGATCCGCGCTACTGGCTCTCGGTCGACGGCACCACCGCCGGGCCGCTGGTGATCTACCCGTTAATGGTGCTCCCGGCCCTGGGCCTGCCGCTGGACTATGGCGTCATCCGCGTCTTCAACGTGCTCACCAACGCCGTGTCGACCGGCGCCCTGCTCATCTTCTTCCTCACGGTTTGCCGGTCGCGGGCCTGGAGCCTGCTCCTCACCCTGCCCTACGTCGTGCTGATCACCGGCATCACCTACGTCGATCTCATCGCCTACAACTCAGAGCAACCCAGCGTGATCCTGCTGAGCCTGGGCCTGATTCTGGTTTGCCTCGCCCTCCGGGAGAAACCCTGGCTGCCCTTGCTCTGCCTCTTCCTCGCGGGGTTTTTTCTGGGGTGCCTGCCCTTCGCCAAGCTTCAGGCGGCACCCGTCGGCGTGGCCTTGGCGCTCCCCGTGGCTGGTTGGCTGCTCTGGCAGCAGCGTTGGATCGCCGCCGGACTCTTCGTGGTGGGTGGACTGGCCCCGACCGGATTGCTGGCGCTTTACCTGACCCAGGCGGGCCTCTGGACCGACTTCTGGAGCAGCTACATCACCGGCAATTTAGTCTTCGCTGAGCGCGGCTTCTACAACCGCGACCTGAGCACGCTCTGGAAAATCCGCCGCTTCTTGCTCCGCGTGGTGTTCTTTGAGGAGTTCATCCCCTGGCTGGTGGCGTTCGCGCTCGTCCTGCCGTTTCTGTTCTACCGGGCGTGGCAGCGCCGTCGCGAGTGGCTGGCCGGTGCCCTGCCCTGGTGGCCGCTGGTGGTCCTCATGCTCCTGGCGGGGCTTTACGTCAACATCCGGCCCGTCACTCACCACGTCCATCACTACATCTTTACCTTCCTGCCTTCCGCGCTAGCGCTGGGGCTGCTGGCCTGGCTGGCGCTTCGGCCCGGTGACGCTGAGCCACGCTCCGCCCCACCCTGGCTGGCCATCGGCGCGTTCTTGCTCGCCTTCGCCGTTTGCCCCGGATTCTTCCTCGCCGGGCGCGGCAATGAATCTCTGGCCATAGTCAAAAAAAACCACAACCGCGCGCTCTCGCCCTACCCCTGGTCGGAACGCATCAGCACGCTCAGCGAGCCGGGCGACCGCCTCACCGTTTGGGGCTTTCGCAGTAACCTGCACGTGGAAACCGGGCTGCCTCAGGGCACGCGGGAAGTCATGAGCCAGTTCCTCATCCAAACCAACGAATGGGAAGAGCCCGTCGGAGCGTATTACCTGGAGCGTTACCTGACCGACCTCCAGCGCAACCGCCCGCGCTTCATCGTCGACATTACCGGGCCGGAGGACCAGTACTTCCGAGACGACAAGTACCGGATCGAAAACTACCCAACCATCTGGGAATTCGTGCGCGAAAACTACGACCTGCTCTCCCAAGACGACGCCCATCGCCTCTACGAGCTGAAGTCTCCCGCCGCACTAGAAGCGCCCGCCCGGTAGGGGCCACTTTTTCGGCATAAAGCGTTCGCATTTGCCCGACCGTTGCCGGTCGCTTCGCCTGATCGACCGGATGCCGTGACTCGACCCAATACCGGCTAATTCCAGACCGCCGTCCATCCGATTCACGGGCGCTGCGTCAACCTGTTGCTTAGCCCTGGGGTTGTTCCTCCGGGCAGTCCCCTCCGCATCATTTACCACTTGGACACCGAACCCATGGGCCGACGTACAACACGTTCGTGCATATCCGCAACTCCTCAGGCTCGCTGGTCGCCCAGGACGATCAGTTCCATTTCCTGTACCGCTCCCTGGACGGTGACGGCGAAGTTGTCGCGAGCATCCAGAGCATCGTCCAGACTCACGGCTGGGCCAAAGCCGGAGCGGACATCACTTCGAGCCTAAGGCGTTTGCGATTCTAAGGAAGCCTTTGAGGATCAGCAGGGATTCGCCCGCTCGTGGTTGGCCTAGAAAAGCAGGGTTGACGCAGGCAGTGGGCGACTGGACCGGCGGGGTGTCCGGGCGCGGGCGGGAGCCGGGCTTGGGGGCGCTTACTCTCCTCGGCGGAAGGGGATTTGATCCATCCTCCCCGCCGGGCGAGCCTGCCCTACCGGAACACCACTTACCCAAAGGCCTTTGCTTGCGGACGCCGCCGGCCGTTGTTCCCAACGCCGCGCGTGTATGTCAAAGATCTTGCTGCCCAGGCCGGGGCGGATTCCTCATCCCGTTGGACCCGGGTCAGATGCCTGCACGAGCAAACGACAACATTATTCCCTATCTAAGCTATTCTGTCAAGAATAAATTTTCTTTTATGCGCTATTAATTGTTGCTTATTAAATCTTAACGTTTTACTCCGCCCGTTATCATCCCCAGCACAAAACATTTACGAAAGCTTTCATGCTCCCTCGGGATGGGGCAGCACTACCCGCTTAGTAAACCCCTCTCACAACCTTAACCCTAGATCGGAACTCCATTGACCTCTCGGGCTTCTAGTTCTTTCGGATCGAACATCGTCCAGGGGTTCTGTTTGAAGTAAGTGTAGACATTGGAGCTGGGGTAGCTCTTCTACCGCTAGAGTCTAATCCGCATCCTTGTTAGCATGTCGTTCTATCATTCGTATTTCAGTGGTTGCGGGATTTTCCCTAGCAACCACTCGCTCAAACATCGCCAGGTCTTTCTCTAAACCATACGTTTCCGCTAACTCCCTATCTGTTTTCGATAAGTTCGCGAGCTCCTTGTATGGAATGATCCCACCCAAACGCAAAACTTTTTCAGATGAGGGTAGCGCCACCTCAAAAGCAATGTACTCTAGATCCTCGTTTTTAAACCTGCCCTTGTCTAAGGCATCACGAAATTGCCGAATCGACAGGGCTAACAGATCTGAATCTGAGCGATTCTTCGCTAGAGCCTCTGTTGACCTAAAAAATACATGCTTGTATCCAGGATAGGCAGTTACATTAAAATAGTTGTTGCCAGGCTTGTTTGCAAAATCATCGTGTGGAATTTGCATACTGCATCCTGTCAAAAACAAAACAATAATCCAATAACTATTAAAATGGAACCAATGCATCACTTCACACGTTAATTCTGGTCTCTCGGAAAAGCAGGCGACTGTTGAAATATATCACTAATTCCATATTCGTCATCCACGTAAGCACGAAATCCTCGTAAGATTAAATTAGTATTACTTGGGAAATGATTCTGAGTACCTACCCCATTGTTAAATGATTCAATAGCTGTCTGGGCTTCTGCCGGCGCATCAATTCCTGATTTTTCAAGCATCGTCGTGCCCCACGCAAAGCAATTCTGCCCGGCCACATTGTAGCAAGTAGCGCCTCTCTGAGCAGGGCGCCTATCAGGGGAATTAGACACAGTGTTTGACCCACTTGGATCAGATAGATCAGGCACATGTTCACCTATTTCATGTCCAACTTTATTATCCACAATCCAATCTGAAACGGTGTCTTCTAGCATTTTCACATCTCTAGCAGAATCACTTACGAGAATCATTTCGTATTTTCCTTGAGGGTTCATGTCCGCAGGATCGTTTTGCCAAACTCGACCAGGTCTTGCCCAATTCGCGTCATAAGTTGATTCAAAGCCGCTATCAGCAGGCCATTCATTAGGGTGCCAAGAGTAGGTGGAACGAGGATCGCCATTTTCATCGGTTGTCATTAGGTATCCGTGAGCAAGGCGTCCAGTAACTAGCGATGATATGCCGGATCCTTCAAATTTATTGGCATAGCTTTCATGTTTTTTTGAATCATCGGAATAGAACTGTCGAGAGACAAAATATACGCTGTTGGATTTTCCCTTAAGACTATCTTCTTCCAGTCCCAGCGGATCAAACATGGTCCAGGGGTTTTGTTTGACGTAGGTGTAGACGTTGGGGCCGTCGACGAAGCCGAGGGGGTCGCGGGAGATGAAGGTGCCGGTCTGGAGATCGCGGTAGCGGAAGCCCTCGTTGAGCAGGCCGGTGGGGTCTTCGTCCTTGCTGTTGGCTTTTTGGCGGTCGAGGTTGGGGGCGGCGGGGTCTTCGGCCTCTTCGGGCCGGGTGCCGAAGGCCTCGTACTGGGCCTGCCAGGTGAGGAGACCGCTGCCGTTGGTTTTTGCCACGATGTCGCCGCGGTGGTTGCTGTGGGTGTAGCTGGAGGCGGTGCCGCCCTGGCCGTCGGGGCGCAGGGTGTAGAGGATGCCGCCGACGCCGCCGCCGTAGTCGCTGCCGCGGATGTGCTCGACCGTGGTGGCGCCCGCCTCCACTTCCCGGTAAGACGTGCCCCCGGCGAAGACCACCGTCGTGGCCGCCCCGCCGGCCTGGCTTTCATCCCGAAGCACGCGCCGGGTGCGGTAGTCGTAACGGTAGACATAGTCGCCCGCGCGCTGACCGGCGTCGGTGGTGTTTTGGTCCAGCGCCACGAGCCGGTTCTCATAATCCCAGATGTAGACATCGGTGGCGCCTTCGGCCGTGCGGGTGAGGCGGTTGCCGTTGGCGTCGTAGGTGAACTCGGCGCGCTTGGCCTCGCTGCCGCTGTTCCACTGGCCGTCGGGCGTGCCCGCCTCCGTCCAAACGTACGCGAGCTGGTTGAGCGCGTTGCCGTAATGGTAACCGGTGACCACCGTGGAGGGCGTACCCGCCAGGTCGGTGATCGCAGTCTTGGCGATGCGGTTGTGGGCCGCGTCGTAGCCGTACTCGGTCCGCGTGTCGACGGTGCCGTCGCTTCCCTGGTCGACCGCCTCGGCCAGCAGCCGGCTGGCCCCGTCGTAGGTTGTGCTCACCGTGCGGTCGGCGATGCCCGGCCCGGCGCCCGTTTCCGGGTAGTCCTCGATGAGGTGGCGCAGGTTGCCGCTGAGGTCGTACTGATGGGTGTAGAGGTAGAGGGGAGCCGCCGTATGGGTCCGCCCGCTCATGGTAGTCTTACGGTTAAGTGCGTCGAAGCCGCGCAGGCAGGTGTCGCCGTTGGGCAATGTCTTGAGCCGAATGTTCCCGTTGAGGTCGTACCCGTACTCCGTAAGCCGGGCGCCCTCCGTCATCGACTCCAGGCGGTTGAGCGCGTCGTAGGTCGAGACCACCTGGCGCCCCGTGTTCCCGTAGGTCACCTCGGTACGGTTGCCTGCCAAGTCGTATTCGTAGAGATGGGTCTCGCCGCCGGAAGTTTCCTCGATCACCCGGTTCAGATTGTCGTACCGGTAGACCACGTCCGCCGTGCCGCCCTTGCCCGGCTCGGTCACCGTCTCCAGGTTGCCCACGTCGTCGTAGGTGTAGGCTCGGGAGGAATTGACGGCCGGGTCGAGCGTCCCACCCGGCGCCGCGGAGTACGCAACGTTCAGCAGGCGGTCGCGTTGATCGTAACCGTAGGTCGTCCTCGCTCCGTTGGGGTCGATGCGATCCGTCTTCTGGACGGCGTTAAACCGGTATTCGGTGACGTCTTGCTGGTCGCTGCCAACCCCGTAGATTTGGCGGATGTTGCGCCCCAGGCCGTCGTACTCAAAGTGGGTCACCTGGTTGTTGCCGTCGATCACCGCCGTGCGATTGCCGGTGGCATCGTACTGGTTGGCCACGACGATGGCCAATCCCCCGTCGTCCTGGGTGGTGGTTTTCAGGCGGTTCAGTGCGTCGTAGGTGTTGCGGGTGACGATGCCACGGGCGTCGGTCACCGCCACCACGTTGCCGTTCTTGTCGTAGTCCGTATGGACGTGCGGCCGCACCGGCGGCCCCGGAGCGGCCGGGTCGGTCGTGGCCTGTTCCACCGGCGGGGCATACACATCCGTGGCGCGGTTGGCCCAATCATAGTCGGTATCGGTGGTGAAACCACGGGCGTCGGTCACCGCCACCACGTTGCCAACCGCATCGTAGCCGGTTTCAATCACCGGTCGCTGGTCGCCCGCCACGTCGTGAACAGGCACCGGCGGGAGGATTTCCCGTACTTTGCGGTTGCGCGCATCATAGACGTAATCCCATTTCTCTCCCCGCGGATTTTCGGTCTGGATGACGTTACCCGCCGCGTCGTAACGCGTGAAGGTCACCGGCACTTTTTCCGCACCGCTGGGGCCGTCCCAGACCGGAGGCTGCACGAGTTCAACCGCCCTTCCCGCCGGGTCGTACTTGGTGGTGGTCACGCGTCCTTCTTCGTCGGTCGCTTGGAAGGCAAAACCGGTGCTGGTGTAAGCGGTCTGCGTGAAAGTGCTGTCTGGATGGAGGACCTTGATCGCGCGGTTGAGTTCATCGTACTGCGTCTCGGTGACGCGGTTGAGCGGATCCCAGCCGAAGCGCACGTTGCCGAGTTCGTCGTATTGGGTCCTCGTGACCGCATAGACCTCCGGCTGTTCGGCGTATTGGAGCGTGGAACGCACGGGCCGGTACAACGCGTCGTACTCCACGCTGGCGACATAGCCCCGCGGATCCACCGTCATGGTCGGCTTGAAACCGGAACTACTGAAAGCGGTGCCGCCGGAATTGGCTCCGTAGATGTAAACCGTCTTCAGACGCGTCGGCGTGCCGCCACCCTTTACCTGGACAGCCGGGCTCAGTTCGTAATCCAACCGCTGCAACTCGTCGTAAAAGTACTCGGTGGTGGCCCCCCGGGGATCGGTCGCCGATGTCCGGGAATTCAAGATATTGTAGCCGTAGCCGGTCACGATATCCTCGCCCGAAGTCTCAATGGTACCGGAGCCGTCCATGTCCCGAGCCGTTTTGACCACACGGTTAAACTCATCGTATTCGTACAAGGTGGCCACGCCACGCTCATCGGTTTCGCTGGCCTTGTTCCCACGCGCATCGTAGCGGATGGAATTCTGGCTTCCGTCCGCATGGGTGACCGCCGTTAAGCGGTTGCGGTTGTCGTAGGCAAACCAGGTGGTGTTGCCGCGGGGATCCGTGCTGGCAAGCCGGTTGCCGTTGGCGTCGTAAGTCGACTTGGTGACCAACCGCAGTCCGTCCGGATCCACGATCTCCTCGGCCACACGCCCGTTGGCATCCGCCACGTACTCCGTCACCAGATCCGTGACCCAGCTGGGCTCGCCCGGCCGGTTCAGATCGTGGACCGTCGTCCGGCTCATGAACCCGGGGAAACGCGGATCACCGTATTCAAAGGACTCATGCCGGAGAAGGCCGCCGCCTTCAGCGGCAGCGGCATACATTTTCTTGGAAGTGCGCAGCCCCACCTGATTGAACTCGAAGACCGTCCGACGGCCTTTCTCATCCGTGACCGCCACCATCAACCGGTCCTGAGTCCGGTACTCAAACAACTTGGCCTGCCCCAAGGCGTCGATCTGGCGCGTCGGGTCGCTGTAGTAATTGTAGGCCCCGGCGTTGGGAGCCAGGAAACTCTTGAACCTGTCGGCCCGGTCTCCCTGCCACCTTTCCTCTTGTTTGAACTCGGTGGTGTTGCCGCTGAAGTCCGTGATCTTGGCCAGGGCCATGGCGGCATCGATGTTGAACTCGAACGACTCCGTGCCGAGACCTCCGTGGTCGAAGGTCATGCGCTTGAAGACGACCATCTTGGGCTCGACAAAACTGGTGGTGTCGGGATAGAGCTTGCGCACCTGGGGAACATCCACCACCTCGGAGTCATCAAAGACAACGGTCCGCTCAAAGCCACTCGCATCCACAATGCGGTTGAGCCGCTGACCGTTGACGATCGCCTTGTTTTGATCGTCGTAGCTGATCCACAACTGGGAATCGTTGTGGAATGCCACCTTGGTGGCACCATCGGGCAGCGTAACTTCCGAGATGTTGCGGGGAAGTCCGGTCTGGATGAAGTAGCCCTTGCTGCCCGGATAATCACCGTCCCGGTCGTTCTTAAAGTTGTATTTCGAATGATCCAGTTCGTATGCAAATTGGTAGGTATTGCCTAAGGCATCTTCAATCGAACGAATCTCGGCGTGCCAATGCACAACGGGGTTGGCGTCAGGAGGCTGCGGTTCCAGGCCGTTCTCTGAAACAACCTCGTACTGATAACGGACTTCACTGCCGTCGGCCCGTTCGACGCGGTCAAGACGAACGAGATCGCCGACGTTCGCCTTGCTGCTGTAATCGTAGTTGGAGTAGTGGAATCTAGTCTCGTTGCCGTTGGCGTCCCAAATGCTGGTGACCATGCCGTCGGCATTCTGCCGGATCTGGAGCTTCAGGTCCGGGCGCCCCCGGACGGAAATCTCCTTCGGCACGAGGTTCCGGTCGGCCGAGTAGGTGAAGTCAATCGTGTTGCCGACGCGGTCGGTCACCGTCTTGGCCCGGGCGTACTGGGTGCGCTGGCCAACGGAACTCCCCGCCAAGCGGTCGGCTGGCAGCGTGATGTCGATCTCGCTCATCTCGTAGCGAACCGTGGTGCCGAACTTCCGCTGGAGAACCAGGGTGGGCGGATACGTACCCGTGTCCCATTCCAGCGACGTGAGCACCGGTGATTGCTGGCTCTGGGCCGTCGGCATCGGGAAGAAGGTCAGGTCGGTAACCGCGCCGCCATAGGAGCCTTCAAAAACCCCAATGAAGGTGTGGGTCGCGCCGCCCTCGTCGGTCGCATACGCTTTGATCGGTTCGCTCGGCTTAGGATTATCGACCGAGGAAACAATCTTCACGTTGGGGGTCAGGTTGGTCGACCAGCAGATGCCGAAAGGCTTGTCCGGCTCTTCCTGCGGGCGCAGGCCGCCGCGCTCACTCCAAATCTCCGGGCTAAAGTCCCGGCGGGCGGAGAGCGCCAAATCACTTCCCGGAACGGAAAGATAAACATCGGTCGTGCTGTGGCGGAGCCCCAGCGAGAGGGCATCGACATAGGTCTCTTCCGGCTCCTCGTCGGTCTCCGCTTCCGACTGTGGCTTGCCGTCCCCGATCGGCATGCCGTTTAAGGCAATCTTGCGGTAGCGCGAACCCGAAGACTCGCTGATCGGGAAGGAATAATCGCGGTGGTCTTCATAAATGAACTTGGTCTTTTCTTCCTGCAGAACCTTTCCCTTATGAATAATTGAAAATGTAAACTCAGTTTCGGAGCCAATCGGCGCCCCTTCCGTCGCCACTAAGACCAAACTGCTGTAAGGAAGATTGTCGAGTTCTTCGTAAGTGAATTCGTGCCCATTTGTGATGACATCATAGTCATCCTCCCCCGGTCCAAAGTACCCCCGCAACTCAAACTCTGAACTCGACCACTGCACCTTGTAATTGGTGGCGTGAAGACCGTATCTATCCACTGTAATTCTCGCCGTATTGGCAGGATCTGTCGTGACCTCAATTCCCTCAATTCGCTCGAGAGAATCCGCCTCCTCTTTGGCGCCAGTCTCGTAAAAATTAATTGTGTCGGCTGGAACAACATAGCAGTCCACATCATTTGAGAATAGCCGACCATCCATAGTGTAGGTTTCTGATTCCGTTTCCAAACCCAACTCAAATTTTCGTGTCGCCAGCACTGTGGTTGTTGACGGATCATCTCGATAGGAAGTCGAAGCTTCTTCGATTGCAATTTCGTACCAATGGATCGTTCCCGAAACCGATGGATAGAATACAAACTGATATTCAGATACCGAGGCTTTATACCCCCATTCACCGCTATCGTATAAATCTCGATAACACATATGGTATCCGGTCGAACCACTTAATCCACCAAAACCCTCACCCACATTATGCCGAACTTCATCAACCACAAACCATTCTCCGTAGGAGCTCATTGATTGGTTAACGTCTGATATGAAAGCACTCGTCGTATATTCATTACTCAATGTATACGTCAAGGTACTGGCAAAGCCCGGATTCTCAGGATATAAAGGATAATATCTTCTAACTGTAGCTGTTTCCAATGTCTTTTTGGTAGGATCAACATAAACAGATTCAAAATTCCAAGGCCTGCTTCCATTCGAATATATAATTTCATTTGCTATAGAATCGGTTTCAACTTGATAGCTATAGCTACCCTGGGAAATTACCGGCGTTTCTGTTCTCACAGAAACCCTTCTTCCCGTTATGCCTGACCTTGAAAATCTCAAGTCAAATTTTTCACTCAAGAAACGACGCTTAGGCTCTCCTCTCTCCCAAGTAAAATGCGTAAAACCTGGTTTAGATCCACGAGCATAACCTGACCGACGACGAATAATGTTCCATGATGAAAATTTATACTCTGCTGAAGCAACGACAGACTTTTCTCCGTTTTTAATCGCAGACAGCCGGTAGTTGTAGCGCCGACCGGCTAAAAGCCCTTCCTCTTGAAATTCTGTTTCTGACCCCGAAACCTGAGTAACTTCCTCCCACTCAGCACCTTCATATCTTCGTTCAATCAGAAAATTATCTGGACTACCCTCTAGTAAATACCACCGCAGTGTCGGTTGATCCCATTCATAGATACGTTCTTCCCAGTTATACGAATTTAAATGAAATGCGGTCACCTTAATCTGCTCCGTCGAGTCGTCTTCTTCCGCTGTACGGGCACCTCCGGGAGTCGGGGTCGAGCCCGCATCAGAATTTACCGCTACTTGTAAAGTGATCGCCGTTCCAGATACCGATTCTGTCACGGAGAACTGAGACACGGCTCCTTCAACACCGGCCGGTGTGAGCGTCATCGCAACAGCCCCTTGACCATCGGTCGTGCCGTTCGCGGGGGAAATGCTCCCCGTCCCGGCAACCGTTGCGGTCTGGAGCGTCAAGCCCGGCAGGGGCTGGCCGGCTCCATTGAGGGCCTGGATCACCACCGGATCGGGCAGCGGCTGCCCGGCCGGCCCGGACTGGCCTCCGCCGCTCAAGAGGCGCAGGATGACTGAATCCTGTCCGTCGCCATTCCCATCGCTCGTCGCAGTGGCCCAAAAAATGACCGGGTCGGCGCCGCTCACCGTAGCGGTTATGGGTACGGTCTTTGGTGCGGCTGGCAGGATGAAAGGAACCGAGGCCTGCCCTTGCGCGTCCGTCACCAACGCGGCCTTGAGGCGGTTGACGGTGCCTCCGCCGTCGGGGGCTTTGAGCCAGCCATCGCCATTGGCGACCTCAAACAACACCAGCGCCCCCGCCACGGGCGAGCCCGTATGGGAGACGCGCACCACCAGGGGCTCCGCCAGTTCCTGCTCCACCAGGCCCAGCTGGTAATTGCCGGAAACGATTTCCAGCTGGTCCACCGGCACGTTTTGGTGGACTCGGATCACCAATTCGGCCGTTCCGGTGCCCACCAGATTGGTGGCTTCCAGCGCCACCCGGTACTCGCCCACCGCGAGGCTTCCCGGATTCGTTTCGGAGATCAACCCGGTGGATGCATTTAAGGCCAATCCGGCCGGCAGATTGCTGGCCGCGAATGTATCCGGACGGTGGGAAGCCTGGATTTGATAGGAAAAGGTCTGGCCGACGACCAAATCCACTTCCAGCGGTTCCTGGATCTCAGGTGCTTCGGTGGGATCCACCAAAACGTAGGTGACGGTCAGCTTGGGATTGTTGGCCGGCGTCGCCGCGGCGAGATCAAACTGCAGATAGTTCACCTGGCCTTGCGCTTCTGCGGCCGTGGCCATCAACGCAAGCTCCAGCGGCTGGCCGCTGAGCACGGCCTCCCCGGTCGCCTGCAGGAAGGCCGGTGTCGAATGGAAATGGACCGGACCGGACGAGGCGCTTCCCTCCAAGGTGAGGAAACTCAATTCCGCCTCTTGAAAGCCAGCGTTGTTGGCCCAATCCGGAAAAGTGGTGAGCAAAGCATCGGCGATCTCGTGCAGATTAATCTCGACGGATTCCCCGGAAACCGGGTTGGCCGGAAGCTCCAGCGTGAGTTTCGCGCTGGTGATCTCAATATCGTCCGGCAAGGCGGACAAATCATAGCTCAGCAGAAGCCGCCGGCGTTCGGTCGCAGAAAGCCGACCGACCTGATACGAACCATCCCCCTGCAGGCTCTCATCCGCCGCCAGGGGGTTATTCTCATCCTCGCGGATCCCCGCCATGATGGCCTCGTAGGAAGCATCCGGCAGGAGTGCCGCTTGGAACTCCGCCACCAAGTCACCGGCACTCGCTTCGATCAGCACCTGAATCGGGTATTGGAAAGTACCGTTCTCATCGGTCAAGTTCGCGGTCAATTCAACGATGTCAGGCTCTCCAGCCGTGCCGCTCAGCACTCCGGTCGCGGGGTCGAAAGACCAATCTCCCACCAAGCCGGTCAACGCCATTTCCGTAACACCGGCGCTGGCCTGCAACGTGTAGTTAATGGCCTCTCCCTTGCGAGTAAGGATCTTGTCCTCGCTGAGGAGAACCGGCCTGGCAACCACGCTTAAGGTTACCGGCACCTGGTTTTCAACCCCGCCAGCGGTTAGTCTGACATTTAGATTATAATTCCCAACTTGGGTTGGCGTGCCATATATTGAGATTTCCCCATAGTCATATAAGTATTCCGCATCATAGCTCATCCCAGCCGGCAAACCCTCAATAACCGCGCTCTCTGCGCCATAGGCCGCTTGAAGTGTGAGGTATGCATACTTCCCTTCGACCGCTTGGTAAAAATAGGAGCCTTCAATCCATGGCCAAACCGAGTAGGGCGGATGGATGATGAGTTCCCGCTCCTCGGTCGTCGTGCCGTAGGCGTTGGTGGCCTCGATGGTAACAAAATAACTGCCGTAGCTGTTGGCGTCCGGCGTGCCCACCACCTCCATGTTTGCCGAATCGTAGCTTAATCCGGGCGGCAGCCCGGTCATTTGAACCGAAGTAGGGTTATTGGATATCGTCCAGGCGTCGTATAACGTATCGCCCTCATATCCCGTAATGGGATACATAGGATTTATTTCAGGTTTGAGTCCAGCTCCCACCGAAATAACCAGGTTTGCGGTATCACTTCCCGTGATGTTGGCTACCGCCAGCGTTAGGTCGACATCTCCAACTTGGTCGGGTGTTCCGTGAAGCTTGTTTCCTGTTAGTGACAACCAAGAAGGCAACTGGCCCGGCGACCCCGTGAGCTCGGCTTGATACGTATCGGGACTCTGCGATGCGGTAATATAGAATTCAAAGAGGGAACCCACATTCGCGTTGACGGTGGCATCGCTGGTGATATCCGGCGCCTCTGGGTTCACGGTCAGGGTCAGGGTCACTTCCGCGCTTTGGCCGGCTTCATTGAGAGCGGTGAGCCTGATGCTGTACGTTCCAAAAGAAGATACCGACCCGGCAATCACCCCGGTGGATGGATCCAGGCTCAGTCCGTTTGGCAGATTGTCCGCCGAGTAGCTCGTCGGCGAATTGTCCGCGGTGATCACGTATTGAAACTCTTCCTTTGCGCCAACCGTCAACTCGGTGTCACTCGTGACCACCGGCGGCGGCGGAATCACCCGAATCGTGAACGGCAGCGAGGCCTGGCCGTTGGCGTTGCTGGCCGTAAGCGTGATGGGGTAAGTCCCCACCGTAGGGGCGGTCCCGGAAATCTGCCCGCTGGTGTTATTGACCGTGAATCCGCCGGGTAGATTGGCGGAAGCAAAGTTGGCCGCCGCATGCAAGGACGGAACGTCCAACGTGGCCGCCTCCCCGGATTGGATGGTCCACTCATGCGGCAAGAACAGCACCGGAGGCGATCCCGTCTGGTAGCCGATTTCCAGGCGAGGCCGACGGGTCACCGGCAGGGTATCGTTGCTGTAGTAGAAGAATGTCTCCGGCCGGTCGGCGTCAGCCACGTTCTCATCGTCAAGCTTGAGCATGAGCCGGACTTCGATGTCAGCCGAAGCGAGAGCTGAGGCCAAATATGTCTGGGAGGCGGGTGTCAGCTCCAGGGTCTCCTCGGTATCGATGCTTTGGGCGGTGACGCTCGCAAGCAGAGTGGCCGCGAAGGAGTCCGCCTCATTCCACGTGACGGTTTCGAAGTCAAAACCATCATCGATCGAAAACAGCTCAATGGTTGGCAACGTCGTGCCATCGGCGATCCCGGTGATACTTAAGCTGGAAGTTAGCAGGAGGGCGTCGCCCGGCAGGTCGGCGAGACTGAAACCGAGAAACGAACGCAGGGATTGCTGCGCAGCGGAGGGCGCACCGATCAAACCCGCTCCCCATACTTCATCTGCCAACAGCTCCTCCGGAGGAGCTTGGCTCGCATCGTTGATGATTCCCGTTTCTTCGGCCACATAGTCAGGCAAGGGGCTAACCCCCGACTGAAAGACCATGGTGGACGTCACCGCGGGTGTTGACGCCATTACCGCGAAGACCGTCGAGGCCTCGTTCTGCCCTGCATCATTGACCGCCGTCACCGTGGCACTGGAAGTGGCGACCGCGGTTGGCGTGCCGGAAATGAGGCCGGTACCGGTGTCGATGCTAAGCCCGGGAGGAAGACTGCTGGCTCCATAGTCGTTCGCAACAGGCGTGGTTTCTACCTGGTAAGAGAACGGCTGTCCCACCGCCAGATAGATAACCCCAGGCAGATTTAGCAACGGGGTGCCCAGCTCAAGCACGCTCACGTTGAGAAAAACCTCGCCTGTACCATATTCATTTGTGGCCGTTAAACCAATCAGGCGGCTTCCCGGTTCGGTCGGCGTGCCGGAAAGTACTCCGGTGGCGCTATCCAGAGACAACCAAGGGGGTAGATTCGTGGCTACATACTCCGTCGGCCCATTGGTGCCAACAATTTGATATGTGAAGGCACTGTGCTGCACGGTATCAATCTCAGAGGCGCTGGTGATGACCGGCTTGCCGACGCCGATCGTCACCGTCACGTTTAACTCTGGATCTGCTGCGTCCCATTGATTGTCTTGGGAAGCCCGAATGGTAAAATTCTGGGTTCCCGTCTGGGCAAAGGTTCCCTCAACTGTTTTCGTCGCAGCGTCAAAGGAAAGCTCCGGCGGATGATTGATCATTTCCATCATCTCAACCTGATACAGCACACCGACTTCATAACTGAAAGCAACGTTCTGTGCGGCAAACGCGCTGGATGGGCTGGTAAAGACGGGCCTGCCCGGGAGAATCGTCAGATTCGCCAACGCTTCCACCGTGCCCGCCAGGTTTGTGGCCCGAAAAACCAACGGATAGGTGCCCGTACTAGTAACGGTTCCCGTAATCGTCGGCGTCCCGCTCAAATCCAGCTCCAAACCTTCGGGCAAGCCGATACATTCAATCACGCTCGGGTCGCCTGAAACGCTGAAGGTCTCCGTGTAGGGCTGGCCTTGCTCCACCTGCAGGGGCGAGGCAACGGTAATGACCGGCAGGGCAGTGGATGGAGGTTCCAAGGGATTGGCCGTATCAACTGAAACCTCATCATAGTAGGCGTGGCCTGAAAAATTAGACAATTCCAAGCGTGAAAAAGCTACTTGTGGAAAAGCAAATCCGTACCCATCCGCCACCAGTACTTCATTCCAATAGACATCGAACGTCTGGCCGGAATAATCTAAACAAAACGTAAGCCGCTGAAAATTGCCCAAATCAGCATTGGGTACGGAAAAAGCCGCCGGATCGATCACTGCCCAAGCTTGGTTCAGTCCGTGATAAATCCTCAAGATTCCATCGTCCGTAAAGTAAATTTGAGCCACGGAATCTTCACCGAACCCGGGAACTTCTCCCCCTGATGGTGAAGCGTTGGGCAAAACTCGGTAGTCGACCCAGATTTTACGATGGCCTGCTGGATCAATCAGATACAACACCTTGGCCGGCTCTTCAGCCGCCGTCAGCCGCAAGGCACCCACACCACTAGCTACTTGCTCGGACACAACTGTGGCTTGCCCGCCGGCAGTTGCCCCCCAGCCATTTTGGCCCGCCAAGTCGCTGCCCAAGGCATAGGAATCAAAAGACTCCGCAAAAGGAAGCGCGGAAGAATTGTTCTGCAACGGATTCAAGCCGTAAGCGATCTCTTCTCCGTCCAAGAGGCCGTCCCCGTCGGTATCGTCCGCTAACGGGTTGGTCGAAATGCCTATCTCAATGCCATCGTTCAACCCATCATTATCGGTGTCCGGATCAAACGGGTCGGTTCCCAGCGCCAGTTCCTCTGCCAGGTCCAATCCATCTCCGTCCGCATCATTCGGTTCAAACAAACCGGGCGGCTCCCAGGTTGAGAGATCGAAGGCAAAGAGGTTCTTGAGCTGCCCCACATTGACCCCGGCGTAGTCCGAAGAACCGCTACCCGCCGTCGGCCAAGGATAGGCCTCCTCAGGGCTCCAACCGGCCACCGAGCTTGAGTGGTAGCCCACCTCTTGCAGGGCGAAGACGTCGTAGAAATGCCGCGCCACTTCCTTGACCTGGCCTTGATTGGCCGCCGCGTAATCCGTCGCGCCAACGCCGGGAGTCTCCCATGCAGCCACCATGTTGGTCAGCGCTAACCACTCCGGGCTTACCAGGACCGTGGCGGGCACATCGGCCTGACCGAACCGCTGCTGCAAATGCGCCAACCCGCCTCGCGCCATCCACTTCACATGGCCCTGATTAACCGCGGCGTAATCCTTCTGTTCCGGATAATCCCCCGGCCAAACCGGGTTGGTCTGATTTGTGTCGGTCCGCGACAGCACCTCCTGTTCAAACCACCAAGCCGGGTATGCTTCCGGTTTATCTGCTGGTACAGGCGCCTGCCCTAGCAATAAAACCGGCAGCGTAAACAGAGATATCGCGACCAACGCCAAGCCAAGCAGCGCACGTGGCTGCGTCTGTGCTTTTTTATTCAAAGTTGTCCATTTCGTATAAAGAAAAACTCTACGAAAACAGCTGCCTTTCTTCTTGACCCAACGCCCCCACCAGAGAGTTACCAGATAAGAACCTTACTTAGCTTAAAGTGCTACCATGCTTCCATCCATGCGGTCAGCGATTCACGTTGAACTTTCGTGAGAGGACTCTTGATCATCATCCAAAGCAAAACTTCACCATCCATCTTCCCGCCCAAGACTTCAGTGCCGTAAGCCGCTCCAATATAGACGTTGTCATTCGAAACGAATCCAGTCGTAGCTGGCGTCAAGTCCATTGTCGCGGTTGCATTATCGCTAAGTGACAAGGAGACCGAGTTGACCCCCTTCCACAAGTCACTACCCGAGGTCGAAAGCGTGAGCACTTGCACAAAGTCTTCTCCCGTCGACCAGGAAAAGTCCGATTCCGAGGTGCCAAGCATACGTTGAGCCGCACCCTGTCTGGTGGTAAAAGACCAACTCTCACCCGATATTGAACTAGGCGCCAACCCTGCGGTTAAATACCTTCCGTCATCGTAAGAGCCAAACGTGAAGATCCGAAGATTGCATGTATCCGGCGCGCTCGCTTCGCTTGGTCTTATCCGAACAAAACTGGTCAAATTCGTTGCACTTTGAATCCCGTCCAACGTCAGGCTCGCGTAGCCATCGCTACCGTTAAAACTAAGACCTCCTCCGCTCGTCCATGACGGCGTACCGGTCCCCGACAGTGTGGCTGAATTGGTAGTCCAGCCTCCCAAGGGGTGAGCTATTATTCCAGCCTCCTCCAATAACAAAAGAGCGTACGTCTCACTCCAAAGTCCCTGCTGTTTCAGGTATTGGGCCAGCTCGTTGATCTTTGATACCGCGTCATTGTCCAAAGGAGCGCTCCGAATCGCGTTGACCTGGGCCACATAGGCTTCCACGTCCGGATCCAGGGTCGAAACCGGAGTGCCGCCGTTGGTGTAGTTCCCCATCGAAAGACCGCCGGTGGGTTGGATATAAATCTGTTGGGCGTGGAGCGTACCGTTGACTGCGACGTTTCCGGCCAGTTGCGTGTTGGCCGACACCAACAGATTCCGGTTCACGTAAGCGTCTCGCGCGATCACGGCATCGCCGTCGCCACTGACGCTGAAGGCGTTGACGCGATTGGCGTCATCTTGTCCGCTGCCCACGGCAAAGGAACTGTTGGCGGTCGCGTCGGAGTAACGGCCCACCACTGTCTGGCCAGCGGCAGAGGAAGTGTTACCGGTGCCGACTACGATCGTATCGGTGTGCGTGGCAGTGCCCCCGGCCAGACCAAGCTCCGTCGCATCGGATGAGACATAGCGGGCGTCGCTTTGGCCTTCGGTCAAGTAGCCCTCTCCCTGTCCGCTGCCCTGGGTCACCACCCGCTGCCCGTCCACTTCGATGTAAGAGGCACCGTCCTGGGGCTTGAGCACAATCGAACCGGAGTTCGGGCCGTAACCTTTTAGCAGAGTTTCCCCATCTTTTTTGATTTCCAGAGCATTCGAACGATTGGAATCATCCTGCCCGTTGCCTACTTGGAAAAGCTGATCGGTAGCAACCCAGCTCGTCGAGGTGCCCGCAGTGGAACTATCGTTATAGATACCGAGCGCAATTGACCCAAAGGAATCTGTCACCACCCCTGAGCCCATCACGATCGAGCGATCTCCGACAGCGTCGCCATAATTGCCAATGCTGACCGACTGCGAGCCGGTGGCATAGGACTCTACGCCCATGGCGATGCTCTGATCACCATTGGATACGCTTTCTACACCAATCGCCACGGATTCATTTCCGATCGCGTCGGAGTTGAACGCAAAAGCAAGGTCTCCGCCCGTGTTTCCGTAACCGAGCGCGATCGAGTACTCACCGCTAACAACCCCAAAGTAGCCAATCGCAATGCCATACGCACTATTCACAGTGCCGTCACCGACTGAGATTGCGTAGTTGGCAAGACTGTTGGCGCCACTTCCCATTGCAATGGAGTGATTACCACTGGCTCGACTCGCATGGCCTAACACCACTGTATCGTTGCCAATTACGCTATCGTCATTGAACCCATCGTGATCTCTTCCCGCGACCAGCGCGGCCTTGCCCGGATACCACATGAAAGCGGCAGCGCCGGGAGTCACTCCCGGCAACGCTCCCGTGCCAAGTTCCCCTTCTAGCACGAGGCTGCCCGCGCTATCCAGGCTGAGTAAGTTGGATCGGTTCGCGGCATCAGCGCCGTCGCCGATCGCAAAGGCCGTCGTGGCGGAGGCATCGGCGTGGCGGCCCAAAAGGGTTTGGCCGGCGGCCGAAGAGGCGTTGCCGGTACCCACGATCAGCGTATCGTTGTGGGTGGCCGTTCCTTGGGTGAGAACCCGATTGCCGTCGACCTCGATGTAGGAAGCGCCGTCCTGGGGCTTGAGCAGAATCGAACCGGAATTCGGGCCGAAGCCTTTGAAGAGGGTTTCGCCGTTGTTGCGCATAACCATGGCATCTGAACGATCGGCTGAAGATCCGGTTCCAGGTCTACCGTTTCCAACGATCAGCAACGGGTGCGTAAGATCCCAATTTTCTTGATTGGGCAACGAGTCAAAATCATGTGAGTTCGCGTTGCCTAAAACGGCTGCACCATATACGTTAATATATAATTGATTTCCTATCGCGCTGCTATAGGTTGAATCTATAAAAATTCCATTCCCTATTATGATACTATTATCACCCCAAACTTCGGAATTATCTACTGCGGAAATGACAATAGAGTTTGCACCCCAGGCGGCGGCAGACCCTCCGATCCCAACAGAATCAACCCCATACGCAAACGCATTGAGCGCGACAGAATCACTCTCGTTCGCAACCCCAAAGCCTAAGGCAAGGCTTCGAGCAGCATTGGCTTCGGAAGCCCAACCAATGGCCGTGGAGTAGTTTGCAGTTGCCATAGTACCAGTGCCGATAGCTATCGAATCATTGCCCACCAAGCTGTCATGAGTAAATCCCAGATTATCCCTGCCGACGACGAGGGCGGCCTTGGCGGGGTACCACATGAAGGCGGCGGTCCCGGGGGTAACGCTGGGCAGGGTGCCGGTGCCGTAGGTACCCTCCAACACAAATCCCCCGTCGCTCTGGACAGTGACTGCGTTACCGGCACTGGCTCCGGTGGGCCCATAAATGAGCAACGAGCCAGGGTTGGCCGCCTCACCGATCTGGGCATCGCCTTCGACGTTGAGGTCGCCCTCCACAGTCAGGCTCTGGGCCTGAAGCAGCGGTGCGGCCAGCACCAGGCCGGCGAAGGTTAACAAGGCAAGGAGATTTTTTTTCATTTTGGTATCTCGGTTTTCAGGTTGGGGCTTTTTCTATAATCCAGTTGGAAGTCTTTACTTGATCCGCACGTCTCCGACGGGTTTCAGAGTCACATTCTTGGTCCCGAATTGAAGGTTACCCTCGGTGTAAGTC
>JBCDLL010000016.1:0-56498 GCA_038745425.1 Verrucomicrobiota bacterium
CATTAACGCCGTTCCGCTCGACCCTTTCACCGGTGAGCCGTTCCACTACGACCCCGCCGCCCGCAAAGTCTGGTCCGTTGGTCCCGACCTGGCCGACGACGGCGGCCTCCCCCTCGGCGACGGCCAAAGCCGCGACGACCCCCACGACGTTGTCGTGGAAATCCCGGCGCCGGAAGGCCCCGCCAACTGAACCCGCACCCCGCTCGGGGTTTGACATTTAGGCCAAATCGGAGAAGCTAGGCGGCTCCACACCCCTTATGAGCTCTGGCGAAACGATCGAACTGGAAGGCAAAATCACCACGGTGCTGCCCAACACGATGTTCCGTGTCGAGCTGGAGAACGGTCACGAGGTTCTGGCCCATATTTCGGGCAAGATGCGCAAGCGCTTCATCCGGCTGACGCCGGGGGACATGGTCAAGCTGCAGATGTCGTCGCACGATCTGGAAAAGGCCCGCATCGTCTACCGGCTGGACCCGCGCCGACCCAACCAAGGCCCGGGCGGCCCGCGCCGCCGCGGGGGTGGCGGCCCGCGCCGCCGCCGCTAGCTCCTCCCACCATGGCTTCCTTTGACGTGGTCTCCGAGGTCGACATGCAGGAAGTCGACAACGCGGTCAACCAGGCGCGCAAGAAAATCGCCAACCGATTCGACTTCCGCGAAGCCGGGGCGGAGATCGCCGTGGAAGCCACCGCGCTCAAGCTCCAGGCGGTGGACAAGTTCAAGCTCGACGCGCTGGTCGAGGTCGTGATGAGCGAGCTGGCCCGCCGCGGCGTCAGCCTTAAGAACATCGAGCGCCAGGACCCGGACATCTCCCCCCTGGGCCACGCCCGGCTCGTGCTGACCATCCACCAGGGTATTGAAGGCGAAGAGGGCAAAGCCATCTGCGCTGCCGTGCGCGCGCTCAAGCTCAAGGTCACCGCCCAAATCCAGGGCAACCAGGTGCGCGTGACCGGCGGCAAGCGCGACGACCTGCAGAAGGTCATCACCCACCTGCGCGCGGGCAAATGGAAGCGCGCCCTGGCCTTCACCAACTACCGCAGTTAACAACCCTCATGAACTACTGGCTCGTTAAACAGGAACCAACCGGCCCCAAGGGCTACCCCTTCTCCCAGTTCCAGAAGGAGAAGAAAACCGACTGGACCGGCGTGCGCAATTTCCAGGCCCGCAACAACCTCCGCGCCATGAAGAAGGGCGACTTTGTCTTCTACTACCACAGCAACGAGGGCAAGGAGGTCGTCGGCACCGCCACCGTCACCAAGGAGGCCTTCCCCGACCCGACCGCCCAGGACGGCGACTGGTCCTGCGTGGAGCTCAAGGCGGGTAAGGCCTTCCCCCAGCCGGTGGGACTGCCTACGATCAAAGAACACGCCACGCTCAAGGACATGGTGCTGGCCAAGAATTCCCGGCTCTCCGTCATGCCCGTCACCGCCAAGGAAAAGACCGCGCTGCTCAAGCTCGGCGGGCTCAATGGCTGAGCATGCGTTCGCAAGACAGTTTGAGTTCAGACTTGCGTGCCAAAGCCGACGCAGGCGATGTGGACGCGATTGAAGAAGCGGCGCAGCACTACTTTGATCGAATCAAAGACCATGAACTTGATGTAGAGCCATTTAAAAAATATACGGCGCTGGGACTGGACCAAAAATCATATCAGTGCGCGCGCTTGTTATGGAGGTATCACGACTTGGCGTTAACTGAAGATTCCGACGCCTCGTTAGCGCCCAAGTACTGCTATATGAGCTACATCTATTGCAGCGATAAGGATCCCAATAAATCATATCTTTTGCATGAATGCGGCAATTTGCTGAACGAAGGCGCGCTCCCTAAAGAGGCAGCGGAAAACACTTTGGATAAATTGAAAGTAAGCGCTCAATCGGGCGATCCAGATTCTGCATATCTTTTATACTGCATCCTTCAAAAAAGAGAGGATGACAAATCAAGCGATTCGCATCTGTATCTACTGCAATTTGCTTCCGCGAAGGAAGTTACTGAAGCCATGGTAGACTTGGGTCACTATTATGAACAACATGCCAAGTACAAAGAGGCTTTTGACTTATATACTAAAGTTGAAAAGTTAAACGACCCCAGCAGATTTATAGGCGTGTACAATTTGGCGCGTTGTTATGCATTTGGCATAGGCACAGAAAAAAACAACGAGCTAGCAAACAGGCTTTTTGATGAATCCAAAGAACTTGCCGAATACATGTACGAAAACAATCAGAGTAAGGCTGCTAAACGGATTTTGGAGCTTTTGATTGATGATACGGGCAAAGCATAACTTCTCAACCGCTGCTTACAGCACGAACCGATTGCCGGCCGAGATGGACACAGACCGCGCGACTCTGGCTAGACCCGGCCTTGCCAGTTGACGGGCAAGGTAGCGCCCGGCCTGCCTTTGCCGTCCCCAGGAGCATCCAAAAGAATCCTTACCGCCGCGGCCCATCCCGCCACTTTCGTCAACCCGCGCAACGTCGGGGTTGACGAACGCCGCCGCGTCCGAGCATGATCTTCCCCTATGGCTACCGTCCCTTTGGAAAAACTTGAGTCCGTCTACCACCAGCGCTTGTTTGACCTGATTGCCGAAGGGCGCCGCGTCTTCCGCGAGCACTGGCCCGAACACGAAGTCCAGCTCTGCACCCTGCTGAGTATCAAGACCGGCGGCTGCAGCGAGGACTGCGGCTACTGCGCCCAGAGCGCCCGCTACAACACGGGCCTCAACCGGGAGCGCCTGCTGGAAAAGGAGACCATTCTGGAGGCCGCCCACCGCGCCAAGGAAAACGGCTCCACCCGCTTCTGCATGGGCGCGGCCTGGAAGGGCGTGCGCGAGGGCGAGAAAAAGTTCGAGCAGGTGCTCGACACCATCCGCGAGGTCAGCCAGCTCGATCTGGAAGTGTGCGTGACCCTGGGCGACCTTTCCGACGAAGCCGCCCGCCAGTTGCGCGACGCCGGCGTGACCGCCTACAACCACAACATCGACACCAGCCCGGAGTACTACGACCAGGTGGTGACGACCCACAGCTACGAGGACCGCCTGCGCACCATCCGCAGCGCGCAGGATGCCGGCATGGCCGTGTGCTGCGGCGGCATCCTGGGCATGGGCGAAACCGAGGCCGACCGCCTGCGCATGCTCCAAGTGCTGACCGGCTTCGACCCCGCGCCGGAAAGCATCCCCATCAACCTGCTGGTGCCGATCGAAGGCACGCCGATGATGGGCAAGGCCCAGCCGGTGGAAGTCTTCCAGCTCGTGCGGCTCATCGCCACCACCCGCATCTTCTTCCCCAAGGCCAAGGTGCGCCTCTCCGCGGGGCGGGAGAGCCTCAGCCGCGAAGCCCAGGCCCTCTGCTTCTTTGCCGGGGCCAACTCCATCTTCTACGGCGAGAAGTTGCTGACGACCTCCAACCCGCAGGCGCAGGCCGACCTGAAGCTCCTCGAGGAGCTCGACCTGGGCCTGCAGCAGCCGGTGCCCTTCCACGGCGCCGCGCCCGCCGGCGCTTGATCCCGCCCTCGCGGCGGAGTAGAAAAAGAGCGTGAAGATTTACCGCGTGCAGGACAGCGGGCACCAGGTGCTCTACGCCACCTCCGATAACGGGCGCGACTTCTTTGCCCTGGCCGACGACCCGTTCTACGGCGAGCTGCGCGTGACCAACCAGCAGTTGGAAGTGCGCAGCATCCTGGCCCCGGTGGAACCGCCGGCGGTGCTCTGCATCGGGGTCAACTACCTCAAGCACCTGGAGGAAATGGGCCACCCCAAGCCGGAGTATCCGGTCATGTTCCTCAAGCCGCCCAGCGCCCTGCTCGACCCCGGCGCCGCCATCCAGCTGCCGCGGGCCCTGCGCTCCGACCGGGTGGACTACGAGGTGGAGCTCGCCGTTGTCATCGGCACCCGTTGCAAGAACGTCACCCCGGCCAACGCGCTCGACTACGTGCTGGGCTACACCATCGCCAACGACGTCAGCGCGCGCGACTGGCAGAAGGACCACGGCGGCGGCCAGTGGTGCCGGGGTAAAATGTTCGACACCTTCCTGCCGCTGGGCCCCTGCATCGCCACCCGCGACGACATCCCCGACTCCGGCCAGCTTGCCCTGGCCACCCGGCTCAACGGCGAGACCATGCAGGCCAGCCACACCGGCGACATGATCTCTCCCGTCCCCGAGCTGATCGCCTTCCTCAGCGGCAGCACCACGCTGGAGCCGGGCACGGTCATCCTCACCGGCACGCCTTCGGGCGTCGGCGCGGGCCGCGACCCGGAGGTTTACCTCAAGCCCGGCGACCAGCTCGAGCTCGAGATTGACGGGATCGGCGTGCTGGCCAACCCGGTCGAGGAAGAACCGGCCTAGTGGTTATCCCGAAACCTGCTCGGCAAAGTAGTCGAGCTGCTCGCGCAAGCGGTCGCGCTTGGCGTCGAGCTCGCGGGCGTGCTGGCGCCAGCCCTCCACCTTTTCCGCCGGGGCCTTTTCGATCACCTGCTGGTTGGCGAGTTTCTTGCCGGTCACGTCGATGTCCTTCTCCACCTTGGCCAACGCCTTCTTGAGCCGTTCGGTTTCGGCGACCGGATCAACGACGCCCTCAAGCGGGAGGTAGAGCTCGCCCAACGGCGTGAAGACCACCGGGCAATGCTTGACCTTCTCCGGCACCACCTCGATTTCGCTGGCGTTGAGCATGCTGGCGGCCACGCGCAGGTCGGCCGGAGCCAGCTCGCTGCTGGCGTGCAGCAGGAACTTGAGCGCCTGCTTGCTGGGGATTTCAAACTCGCCGCGCAGCACGCGACCCTGGTCAACCAGGCGATAGAAGCTCTCGGCCTCCAGGAAGTGCGTGCGCTGCGGGAGGTCGCCAAAGCGCAGCGTCGGCCACGGCGCGAACTGGATCGACCCACCGTCCGCGCCCGCTCCGTCCGCGAAGCCCAGCTCCTGCCAGAGTTCCTCGGTGATGAAGGGCGCGAAGGGATGCAGCAGCCGCAGCACGTGGCTGAGCACGTAGTCGAACACCGCCAGCGTGCCCGCGCGGGTGGGCGACTCCGGATCGAGGAAGTCGACCTTGGCCGCCTCCAGGAAGCGGGAGCAAAAGCTCTTCCAGACAAAATCGTAGAGCCGGCCGGCGGCGGTGTTGAACTCGTACTGCTCCAGCGCACGGTCGACGTCGGCGTTCAACTCACCGAGCTGGAAGAGGATGTCGCAGGCGAAGACGGATTTCTCCGTGCCGGCATCGTGGGGATCGGCGTGCGGGTCGATTGGGCCCTGCAGGGCGCGGAAGCGCGCCGCGTTCCAGAGCTTGTTGCAGAAGTTGCGCCCTTCCTCGATCTGCTTCTCGTCGTAGCGGATGTCGGCGCCCTGGGGGGCGATGCGCATCAGGCCAAAGCGCAGGCCGTCGGCGCCGTACTTGGCGATGAGCTCGAGCGGGTCGGGCGAGTTGCCCAGGCTTTTGCTCATCTTGCGGCCCTTGGCGTCGCGGATCAGCCCGGTAAAGTAGACGTCGCGGAAGGGGATGTTGTCCCTCTGCTGCTCAGTCACGCCGGGGAGGATTTCCAATCCCGCCACGATCATCCGCGCGACCCACAGGAAGATGATGTCCGGCCCGGTAACGAGCACGCTGGTCGGGTAGAAGGCGCGGCGGGTTTCCGGGTCCATGGTGGCGTAGGCCCAGAGCCAGGAGCTGGCCCAGGTGTCCATGGTGTCCTCGTCCTGATCCCAGTCCTCTCCGGGGGAGGCAAGCTGCGCGGCGGTATGGCCCTTGCGGTACCAGACCGGCAGGCGGTGGCCATACCACGTTTGGCGGCTGACGCACCAGTCCTGGATGTTCTCCAGCCAGTGCGAGTAAGTCTTCTCCCAATGCGGCGGGTAGAAGCGGATCAGCTTGTTCTCCGGGTTGTTGACCACGTCGAGCGCCTCGTCGATCCGCGGGTAGCGCAGGAACCACTGCTCGGAGAGCTTGGGTTCGATCGCCACCTTGCCGCGCTCGCTGAAGCCGACGTTGTTGCGGTAATCCTCCTCGCGGATGAGCGCGCCCTTTTCGCCGAGCAGCTCGGCTGCACGCTGGCGCGCGGCGAAGCGCTCCAAGCCGTGCAGCTCGGGTACTCCCGGGCAGTTGATTTTGCCGTCCTTGGTCATCACGTCGATGATCTTGAGGTTGTGGCGGCGGCCGATGTCGAAGTCCGCGTGGTCGTGGGCCGGGGTGACCTTGAGCACGCCGGTGCCGAACTCGCGGTCGATGTAGGTGTCGCCGACGATGGGCAGCTCCGCCCGCGGGAAGGGGCGGATCGCGTGCTTGCCGATCAGGTCGCGGTAACGGTCGTCGTCCGGATGCACGGCCACGCCGCTGTCACCCATGATCGTCTCCGGGCGGGTGGTGGCGATCTCCAGGAAGCGGCCCGGCTCCTCGGCGATCTCGTAGCGCAGGTAGTAGAGCTTGGAGTTCTGCGGCGTCGGGATGACCTCCTCGTTGGAGATGGCCGTGAGCGTCGCCGGGCACCAATTGACCATCTTGAGCCCGCGGTACATGTAGCCTTGGTTGTAGAGCTCGACGAAGCGCTCCTGCACCTCGCGGACGTAGTCGGCGTCCATGGTAAAGCGCTCGCGCTGCCAGTCGCAGCTCGCGCCCAGCTTTTTGAGCTGCTTGATGATGACGCCGCCGCGGTCCTGCTGCCAGGCCTCGATCAGCTCCAGCAGGCGCTCACGGCCCAGCGTCTGGCGGGTGAGCGGCTCGCCCTCCGGCAGGCCGTAGCTTTCCAGCTTGGCACGGACGGTGGGCGGCAGCTCGGCCGGCTTGCGCAGCGCCTTCTCCACCGCCACCTGGGTGGCCAGGCCGGCGTGGTCCGTCCCCGGCAGCCAGAGCACCTCTTTGCCCTGCAGGCGCGCGTGGCGGCAGAGGATGTCCTGGATGGTGTTGTTGAGCACGTGGCCCATGGTCAGCACGCCGGTCACGTTGGGCGGCGGGATGACCACGGAGAACTTCTCCTTGGGCGAGGCCGGGTCGGCGTGGTAGGCGCCGCTCTTCAACCACCCGGCATAGAGGCGGTCCTCGACCTGCTGAGGCTCGTAGGCTTTGGCTAGTTCTTTCATGCGGAAATGATTCTTCGGTTTCTCACAAAGGCACTAAGAGCACAAAGCTTCCTGCAGTTGCCCGTTGATGATCCGTTTGATTCCATTCTTAATCTTTGCTTCGTTGAAGTTGATCAGGAGGCCAAGCTTCAAATCCAACAATCTCAAGTAAGTCAGCACCTGCTTGGGATGGACCGGAGAAAGCGCCTCAATTGACTTCAGTTCAACCAGGACGAGACCGTTCACAATCAAATCGGCGCGGTAACCCTCGTCGAAGGCCAGGCCATCATACGTAATGGAAACCGGCACTTGCCTCCGCACGTCCAACTCACGCTTCTCAAGCTCGTGGGCCAGCACGACCTCGTACACGTGCTCGAGCAGGCCGGGGCCCAAGTTCACGTGCACCCGGTAGGCGGCATCCACGATATGTTTGGAGATTTCGTTTTCGTTCATGGATTACAACCTTAGTGGCCTTTGTGGCTTTGTGAGAAATCACGCTCAGGCTTGCGCGGCCTCCTGGTCCTTGAGGAGCTTGTATTCAAAGCTGTCGCGGAGGGCCCGCCAGCTTGCTTCGATGATGTCGTCGGAGACGCCCACGGTGCTCCAGGTGCGGTTGCCGTCGGTGCTTTCGATCAGCACCCGGGTGCGGGCGGCGGTGGCCAGGCGCCCGTCCAGAATGCGCACCTTGTAGTCGGTCAGCTTGATCGCGTCGAGCGCCGGGAAGTGCGGGCGCAGCGCCTTGCGCAGGGCCTGGTCGAGCGCGTTGACCGGCCCGTCGCCCTCGGCCACGGTGTGCTCGATCTGCCCGTCGACGCTGATTTTGACCGTCGCCTCGGCTTCGTCAAAGTCCATCGCCTTGTCCTTGTGGATGTCCAGGTTGTACTCGAGCAGCTCGAAGAATTGGCCCACGTCCTCCTTGTTTTCCAGGTAGCGGCGCACCAGCACCTCGAAGGAAGCGTCGGCAGCCTCGAACTCCCAGCCCTCGTTTTCGAGCTGCTTGATCCGCGCTAGGATGCGGCGGGTGACGTCGGACTTCTCCTCCAGGTCCAGACCGAGTTCCTGCGCTTTCATCATCACGTTGGTGCCGCCGCTGAGCTCGCCCACCAACACGCGACGGGCGTTGCCCACCGCCTCGGGCACGATGTGCTCGTAGCTGCGGGCCAGCTTGTTGACCGCGTTGACGTGGATGCCGCCCTTGTGGGCAAAGGCGCTCGCGCCGACAAACGGGAGCTGCCGGTTGTGGCGGCGGTTGGCCATCTCGTCGATGAAGAGGGAGAGCTCGCGCAACTGCGAGAGGCGGTCCTCCGGCAGGACGGGCCGGCCCATCTTGAGCTGCAGGTTGGCGATGGTGGTCGTGAGGTTGCAGTTGCCGGTGCGCTCGCCGAAGCCGTTCTGCACGCCCTGCACCTGCACCGCCCCGGCGCCGACCGCGGCCAGCGCGTTGGCCACGCCCAGCCCGCTGTCGTCGTGGGTGTGGATGCCCACCTTGGTCCGGAGCGCCGCCACCGCCTTGGCCGTGATCGCGGCCACCTCGTCCGGCAGAGTGCCGCCGTTGGTGTCGCAGAGCACGACGTAGTCGGCCCCGCCGGCCTCGGCCGCCAGCAGGCACTCCAGGTTGTAGGCGGGCTCGTCCTTGTGGCCGTCGAAGCAATGCTCGGCGTCCAGGATCACTTCCCGCCCGAGGGACTTCAGGTAGGCGACGCTTTCGCGGATCATCTCCAGGTTTTCCTCCGGCGTGGTGCGCAGCACGTGCTCGACGTGCAGCAGCCAGCTCTTGGCCACCAGCGTGACCACCGGCGTGCCGGCCTCGACGAGCAGCTTGACCTGCGGGTCGTCCTCCACCGCGACGTTCGCGCGGCGGGTGCTGCCAAAGGCGGCCAGCTTGGCGCCAGCCAGCTGCACCTCGCTCATGCGCTGGAAGAACTCGATGTCCTTGTCGTTGCTGCCGGGCCAGCCGCCCTCAATGTAGTGCATGCCGAAGGCGTCCAGGCGCTGGGCGATGTGCACCTTGTCGGCCACGGAAAAGTTGATGCCCTCGCCCTGCGAGCCGTCGCGCAGGGTGGTGTCGTAAAGCGTTACCGCCGGCACAAAGGCGCCGGGTGCGGCATCGGAGACGGGTCGGGGTTGGGAAGTCATGGGGTCAAAAGAGAATTGCTAGGTTAACGGGTTTTGGGAGGGAGCCAAGCACGCGCTCGGCCGGTTCAAAGAGCTGCCTGCGGCCCTGCGGCGACCGGGGAAACCCGCACGCCCAGGACCTAGCTAATGACCACGATGATCCGTCCACCCGTGGCCGGTAAGCCAGGGGCTGCGCTGAAAATGCGAAAACGGGACGGTAATTCCACGCCCTAAGTAAGCCGCGCCCAGCGGGTTTTGTCAATGGCTGGGGCGGGTGACGGGTGCCACATGCCGGCCGACAAGAGACGGAGGGCGGAGCTCCTGCTCCGCCGCGCAAAACAGCAAGGTGGTGCCAGGTCGAGCGGAAGCTCGACCCTGTCCGGCTTTCCGAGGCGGGCAAGGGACTGCCCGACCGACCAAGCTTCGCGCCTCGCGCTATTCGCTGCCGTCTGAACATCTGTCGTCTGAGATTCTTTGCCTTGAGCATGTCCCTAAATTACCCCAGTTTTTCGGCCCCGGTTAGTCTTAGGTGCGCTCGGTGTGCTAGG
Source organism: Verrucomicrobiota bacterium (assembly GCA_038745425.1). Taxonomy (GTDB): domain Bacteria; phylum Verrucomicrobiota; class Verrucomicrobiia; order Methylacidiphilales; family UBA1321; genus CAWUJC01. The sequence continues at coordinate 9,693 of JBCDLL010000016.1, forward strand.
TGCGTTCTTTTTTTTTGAAAAACCGGCGTTTTTGCCGATTTTGACCGATTTCCGCCGATGATGGCGGGATTTGGTCTGTCTTCCGATTCAATCCGCAGATTTCACCGATTCACACCGATTTTTGCAGGCCTTAGTGAGCCCGGAAGCCGCCGCTGACCCCGCGGCGGAGCAATTTTCGACGGAATGAACGGAATTGATAAAAGAGATGCTTGGCATTGTGCCGGTAGCCGCCGGGCTGGCCAAAATAGGAACGACAAACCAGACGGAGGGTCGAGCTTCCGCTCGACCACGCATCCCGTCCGGTTCCCACGGCGGAGCAGGAGCTCCGACCTCCGCTTGCTTGGCGACAACTTGCGGCCGGTAGCCGACCTCCCGGCGGCGGAAACTCTGCCGTTTGCGCTCCGGGTTCCACGCAAACTCTGCTCAGGACGCAAGGGTTTCGCCGACGCCTAGTGCCGCGAAGAAGGGTTAAAGCCGACCATCGTCGTGAAACCATATCTTGTTTTTATCATAGAAATGGAGGCTTTCACTCCCATGCAAAAAGAGAACAAATCCGATTCTTTCCCTCACCGGCCAGTACTCCCACTCCTTAGCGTCGACGGCCGGATTTGGAATTGAGACGAGATATTTGGGAATCAGTTGCGTGAGCTCTTTCGGGTACTTCCCATGATCCGTATGGTAGTTCTCCAATGCATCAACAATCAGGTTGCCCCGCCGTTCTGTTAACGCAATGTCTTCCTTCGACCAAGCGGGTTCGGGGAAGCCATAATCAAGTAGAAGAAAAAAAATCGGGCTGACGTAGACTAGCAATCCGAACCCGGACGCAATGAGGACGGCGCGGAGGTAGAACCATTTTTCATCACGGCTTTTCATCTCCTCAGTTTAGGTGCACGCGGTTGGGAACAGTATCAAAAAAACTACGCTTTTGCCGTGTCCAAGATTACCGCCATTCCATCCCTGTGAGTTCGGTCGCAAAACCCGGAACGCAAGCCGGAGAGACTCATTTGCGGGGGGTAGTTCAATGCTGACCGCTAGATCCGGCGGCTAACGGACCAAGGGCAAGCCAACCAACTTAGTGCCCTTCGTGCGAGCCCGACTCTTAGAATGGTGCCCCAGTCAGAAATCAAAATCTGCGTGAATCGGCGCAATCTGTGGATGAAACCCGCCGCTAACCAGAAGCTCCGACCTCCGCGTGCTTGGCGGTACCTTGAGCCCGGTAGCCGCCGGGCTGGCCAAAATAGGAACGACAAACCAGACGGAGGGTCGAGCTTCCGCTCGACCACGCATCCCGTTCGGTTCTCGCGGCGGAGCAGGAGCTCCGCCCTCCGCTTGCTAGGCGGTACCTTGAGCCCGGCAGCCGCTGGGCTGGCCAAAATAGGAACGACAAACCAGACGGAGGGTCGAGCTTCCGCTCGACCACGCATCCCGTTCGGTTCTCGTGGCGGAGCAGGAGCTCCGCCCTCCGCTTGCTTGGCGACACCTTGAGCCCGGTAGCCGCCGCTGACCCAGCGGCGGAGTAATTATCTACGGAACGAACGCAACTGACGAAAGATATAGTCTGCCTTGGCCGTTAGGGCTTGGTCAGAAACCAAAATCTGTGTGAATCGGCGCAATCTGTGGATGAAACCCGCCGCGGCGCAAAGTCCCTACTCCCCGGCGTCGCCGCCGCCTTTTTTCGACGTGGTGTTGAGGTCGGGGTCGAGGAAGGGCGGGACGTAGAGGCCGGTGCCCTCGGGCTGGGCTTTGGCGCCGCCCGGGCCGAATTCCTTGGCGCCGGCGGCGATGTCCTCGCGGGTGTAGGCGGGATGCTGTTTCATCACGCCCTCCTTCACCAGGCTCTCGATGTGGATGGTCTCGGTGGGGAAGGCGAACTCCACCTCCAGGCGCTTGGCCAGGGCAATGATCTCGCAGATGGTGTTGTGCCGCTCGACCAGCTCCATCGACCAGTCCGGCACGCGGAAGAACATGTAGAGCATGATGTCGATGGAGGAGGCGCCGAAGTCGTTCGCCACGACGTGGAAGTAATCCTTTCGCGTGTGCGGGTTGGCTTTGATGATGTTCTTGATGCCCTCGCAGAAGGCCTCAATTTTTTCCGGCGGCGTGTCGTAGGTCACGCCCAGGGTGGTCTTGTAGCGGCGGTAGGTGCGCAGCCCCATGTTGTCGACCGCCTGGATGGCGACCTCGCCGTTGGGCACGGTGATGAGCGAGTTGTAAAAAGTGCGGATGCGGGTGGAGCGGAAGCCGATGTCCTCCACCGTGCCCTCGCTGGTGCCGACGATGACCCAGTCCCCCACCTTGAAGGGCCGGTCGATCATGATGAGAATGGAGCCGAAAAAATTCTTGAGCGTATCCTGCGCGGCAAAGGCCAGCGCCGCGCCGAAGATGCCCAGACCGGCCAGCAGGCTAAAGACGTTGACGCCCAGGTTCTGCACCGCCAGCAGCACGCCGAAGACCAGCACAAAGACCTTGAGCGACTGCACCGCCAGCTTGGCCAGCTGCTCGTCCATCCCGTCCTGGCGCTTCTTCTTGGCCAGCCACTTGTGCAGGAAGTGATCAGCCACCTCCACCAGGCGGTAGAAGAACCAGATGAGGCCGATGCTCACCACGATGCGCACGATGTAGGTCAGCACCGTCAGCGTCATCCCGGAGAAGCTCAGCACGTAAAGCGCGAGCATCCAGACGAGGCCGTTGACGACCAGCGCGACCGGCCCGCTGCAGCGCTCGACGATGAGCGTGTCCACGTTGGTGCGGGTCTTGCGCGTGTAGGGCAAGACCACCTGCGCCAGGGCCTTGACGAGCGCCCGACTGGTCAGGCCCAGAAAGATGAAGATCAGCAGGCCGAACCACTGCCAGAGCTGGATGCCGAAATACTCGTCGAAGGCCCAACCGGGCAGGTTCTTTCTGACCCAGGGTTCCCGGTAGTCCGCGCCTTGGAGGTCGAGGGGGATGGACGCCACGTAAGGCAGTTGCTTGGTCTTCTCGTACCAGATTTTGGCATTGGCCACCGTCTCCGGGCTAAAGAGCCAGGTGCCGTCGGCGTCCGGGTTCTCCGCGTCCTGGACCTCGGCGATGGCCACGTTGGTGCCTTTGAGCTCCCAGAACTTACGCTCCATCCGGGCGGGCTGGTCCGGCACCTTGTTCAGGTCCACCGCAATCGTGCGGTCGATGTACTCCTTGAGGAACACGGCGGCCTGCGGGCCCTCCACCGAGCGATTGATTTCCGGGATGTCCCCGAGGTTGAGCGTCCGCAGCGCGTCGCGCATGTAGCTGTCGGCCTGCAGGGGCGCGTTCTTCTTTTGGGACTGCAGGTAGAGGTTCATCGCCACCATGAAGGTGCGCATCGTGGCACGGGGGCTGTCCAGCCGGACCTTGAAGATGCCGGCCTCGCCCGCCTTGGCCGTGAGCTCCTCGAGCGGCGGCAACGTATCTGGTGCCTTGGCCGCGCCCGGCGGTGGCGGAGGAGGAGCCGGCGCCCCCGGCGGCGGGGCGGGTTGCCCGGGCGCGGGCTTCTCCGCCTTCTCGACCTTTTCGATGTCCTGGTACAGGGAAGGGGCGGAAACCTGCGTCCAGCCCGGGAGCCCCAGCAACAGGGCCACGCCAAGCAACCAAAACGCCATCAAGACGGTGCGATTCATCGGACCTCAACCACTAACGCAACGACCGCGAAATGCAAGAAGCGCTCGGACCCCGCCGGAACGCTCCGCCGCTGGGGCGCTGCCGACTGCTAAGTCCAGCGGCTACCGGCAGAATGCGAAGCATCCCTTTTATCAATTCCGTTCATTCCGTCGAAAATGCCTCCGCCGCCGGGACGTCGGCGGCTACCGGCCCGCAGCGATGCGAACGCAAACGGAGGGCGGAGCTTCCGCCGCTGGCGAGCTGCCGACTGCTAAGTCCGGCGGCTACCGGGCCGGTGGGGCGCCAAGCCGACGGAGGGCGGTGCTCCTGCGCCGCCGCCCACAACGAGACGGGCACTGCCAAACTGACGGAGGGCGAAGCTGCCGACGGCCGTGTCCGGCGGCTACGGGCACAATGCGAAGCATCCCTTTTATTAATTCCGTTCATTCCGTCGAAAATTCCTCCACCGCCGGGGAGCTGCCGACTGCTAAGTACGGCGGCGACCGGCGCAATGCGAAGCATCCCTTTTGTTAATTCCGTTCATTCCGTCGAAAATTCTTCCGCCGCCGGGACTTCGGCGGCTACCGGGTTCACGGTATCGCCATTCAAACGGAGGGCGGACCTTCCGCTCCGCCACGGAGACTCACTTGGGTCGGCCTCCTCACGGCAAAGGCTTGTGCGACCGACGTTAGAAATTGAAGTGATCGCTCGGCGCGTCCAGCAACGGCGACGCGGGTGGCGCCTTCTGCGGCTCCCGCAGCGGCTCGCGGAAGGGCGCATCCAGCAGCGGATAGATTCCCCGGCGCTGCTGGCGCTTCATGTCCTCGATCGCTTCTTCCTGCCAGGACTTGCGCTCTTGGGCGCTTTCCAGATAAGCCAGCGCTTGGCTGTTCTCCGCCCTCAGCTCCAGCGAGCGCTCCAACGCCTCGATGGATTTTTCCAACTCGCCCGTCTGGTAGTAAACGACGCCTAGCTGCATCCAGGCAGACGCGTCCTTGGGAGAAAGCTCGATCGCCTGCCGCAACGCCGCCTCCGCCTCGCCGTAGCACTTCTGGTAAGAGCGGACGACGCCCAGGTTGCTCCAAGCGTAAAGGCTATCCGGATACCGGTCGATGATGCGCTCGTACTGCGTTGCCGCTTCCTCGAAAGCCCCCGCCGCGAAGTGATCGGCCGCGGCCTGGGCCAAGGGCTTGACTTCGGCCGGCACGCGGGGACGCTCGGCCAGGTCCTCCTTCGCCGGTTCGGCTTCAGGGCCAAGCAACGCCCCCGTCAGGACGAGCGCACCGACCAAGGTTGCCATTGCCAGAAACGCCAGCGGAAAGCGGGCTTTAGCCATACCTTATTCAACTACAACCGGACACCAAAAGCGAGTCCCTACTGGCCTGCCGGCTCCAGCGTGACCATCAGGATCTCGGGCCGGTTGCCCACCCGCACCGGCGGGCCCCAGGTACCGGTGCCATTGAGCACGTAAAGCGTCATGTCATCAATCTTGGCCTCGCCGCTGACGTGCTCGTACTGCAGGTAAACCAGCCAGTAAAAAGGCCAGAGCTGCCCGGCGTGGGTGTGGCCGCTGAGCATCAGGTCCGCGCCCAGCCGCGCGGGCGTGGCCACGTCCTTCGGTTGGTGATCCAGCACCACCACGGGCGCGGCGGGACGGGTGGCCGTCTGCCCGTAAAAATCGGCCAGCTCTTTGCGCTCCTCTCCGGTAAAGCCGGGTTTGGCGCGGTCCTCCCGCCCCACCAGCCACAGCTCGCCGCCGACCAGCCGGGCCTCGTCGCGCAAAAACTCCACGCCGTGGCTTTCCAGATAGTCGACAATCAGTTCGGTCTCGCCGATGAACTCATGGTTGCCGGTGACGGCGTAGACCCCGGCGGGCGCCCGCAGCCGCTGCAGCTCCTTCCCGGCGTCCTCACGGAGCACGGGACTCATGTCGGAGTCGACCGAATCGCCGACCAGCACCACCGCATCGGGCTTAAGCTCGTTAACCTGGTCCACCAGCCGGGCGAGGTGGTCGCGGTCGATGATCGCGCCGAGGTGGATGTCCGTCATCACGGCGAGCTTCCACGGGCGCGAGAGCTGCCGCTCCGGAGGCAGTTTCACGTTCAGCTCCGTCACCACCGGGTACTGCGCGTTGAAGTAACCGAACACCATCAGCAAGCCGGTGGTGACCACGGCCAACGCGGCCAGCGGGGAGCGCAACCCGCGCCAACCCTCCACCCAGCGCTGGCGCGGCCGCAGCCAGGCGGCGGTGTCCACCAGCAGGGTTGCCATGCCAAAAATGCCCAGATACATGATCCCCACCACCCAAAAGCTGCCCAGCCAGACCGTGAACATCGACGCCGGATTGGCCGAATACGCCAGCCACACCCGGCCCAGCGGATACAGCAGCGCGATGATCGTCAGCCCCGTGCAAAGCCGGGTGCGCACCCCCGGCCAGCGTTTCAGCATCGACCACATCCGGTAGAGGATGAAGGCGTTCATCGCCGTGTAGACCGTGAGAACGATGGAGATAAAAATCAAAAAACGCATCGGGCAAAGCCTAGCATCGCTTGGACGCCCGCCAACCGCCGATCCGTCAGTCGACCGGACCGGCGGCGGACCAGGAGCTTCGCCCTCCGCTGGTTGAGCCGCGCCGTCTCAGCCGCCCGGTAGCCGCCGCTGAGCCCAGCGGCGGAGCCATGCCAGCGGAGGCGGCCACCCCGCGCGCATCGGAGAGCGAAGCTACTGAAACCATTGCGCTCCGGTAAGTTTTTTGCATCCACGGCAAAATCCCGCATCTTGTCCCATGAAGTTGAAGGACAAAACCGCCCTGGTGACCGGCGCGGGCACCGGGCTGGGCCGGGCCATCGCCATCGGTCTGGCCCGCGAGGGCGCGCTGGTTGCCCTGGCCGCCCGGCGCGAAGACAAACTGCGCGAAACCAAAGAGCTGATCGAACAGGATGGCGGCACGGCGGCCGTCTTCGTCGCCGACGTCGGCGTGGCTACGGACGTCGACACTCTCATCGCGGCCGTCCAACTCGAGCTCGGCCCGATTGACCTCCTGGTCAACAACGCCGGCTACTTCCCGGAGAACATCCTCACCCACGAGCAATCCCCGAGCGACTGGGACCAGGTGATTGCCACCAACCTGCGCGGGCCGTTCCTGCTCACCCGCGCCGTCATGCCCGGGATGATCGACCGCGACTTCGGCCGCATCGTCAACATCAGCGCGCCGCTCAAGCACATGCCCCAGGCCGCCGCCTACAGTTGCTCCAAGAGCGCGCTGGACGCGCTGACCAAGGCGACCGCCTTCGAGCACCGCGACCAGAACATCCTCATCACCGCGATCGAGCCCCCCTTCTGCGACACCGAGATGCACACCGGAGGCGAGCCGCCCGAGGTCGTCGTGCCCACCGTGCTCGACCTGCTGGACCCGGACTGCGAAACCCGCACCGGCCGCATCGTGAAGATCGAGAAGAAGGACGGTTAGAGCCGCAGCTGGCGGTAGGCTTGGTCGATGGCCGCGCCCGTCGATGGGGACATCGACGGCTACCCCGGCTTCGCGTTACCCCTGCTCCGAAAGCCGCCGCTGAGCCCAGCGGCGGAGTGCGAGGTGCCATTTACACGCTGCGGTTGATGAGGGATTCGGCGGGCGACTCCCTCGCTCCACCCTGGAGAATCTGCGTGCGCTCCGGTCGGGATGTGTTGGAATAGGTATTGTCATGATTGTCATTTGTAAGGCAGGCGCGGCGCGGGCGGACATCGACGCCGTGATCGCCGAGGTGGAGAAACTCGGCTACGAACCCCGGCCCATCTTTGGCGAGTTCCAGACCGTGGTGGCCGCCGTCGGCGATGAGACCAGCCACCACACGCTCGAAACCCTGACCGCCTGGCCCCAGGTGGAGAAGGTGCTGCGCGTGCAGAAGCGCTACAAGCTGGTCAGCCGCGAGAGCCGCCCCGAGGACAGCGTGCTGGAAATTCGCGGGCAAAAGATCGGCGCCGGCCAGGGCCTGTGCATGATGGCGGGTCCCTGCTCGGTCGAGGGCGAAGAGCAGCTCATGGCCACGGCCGGCGCGGTCAAGGCGTCCGGCGCCACCTTCCTGCGCGGCGGCGCCTTCAAGCCGCGCACCTCCCCCTACGAGTTCCAGGGCCTGGGCGAGCCCGGCCTCAAGCTGCTGGCCAAGGCGCGGGAGGAGTACGATCTGGGCGTTATCACCGAGGTGCTCAAGGAAGGCGACGTGGACCTGGTCGCCGGCTACGCGGACATTCTCCAGATCGGCGCCCGCAACGCGCAGAACTTTGGGCTCATCGTGGCCGCCGCCAAGACGGGCAAGCCCATCCTGCTCAAACGCGGCCTGAGCATGAAGATCGAGGAATGGCTGCTGGCGGCGGAGTATATCCTGGCCAACGGCAACCCCAACGTCCTCCTCTGCGAGCGCGGCATCCGCACCTTTGAGACCTACACCCGCAACACCCTCGACCTCGGCGCCGTCGCCATCCTCAAGCAGGAGACGCACCTGCCCGTCATCATCGACCCGAGCCAGGGCTGCGGCCGCGCCGAACTCGTCATCGAGCTGTGCAAGGCCGCCGCCGCGCTCAGCGCCGACGGCCTGCTGGTGGAAGTCCACCCCAATCCGGCCGAGGCCTGGAGCGACGGCCAGCAACAGGTGGACTTCGACCGGTTTGCCGAGCTCTGTGCGGCGATTAAGCCTTTTGTTTCCGCCGCGGGGCGGACATAATTCCGCGCTCCTGACGAATCCGCGATGGCCGACGACAAACAGAAAATCCTGATCATCGACGACGAGGTGGACGTCCACCTCGCGTTCCGCCGTCTGCTGGAAAAGGAGCCGTTGGAAATCGAGACCGCGGCCAACGGCGACGAAGGCATCAAGAAAGCCGGAGGCTTCCGGCCCGACCTCATCGTGATGGACATCCGCATGGGCAACCAGAGCGGGCTCGACACCCTCAAGGAACTGCGCCGCCGCAACCCCAAGCAGACCGTGATCATGATGACGGCCTACGGCACCTCGCAAACGGCGATCGAGGCGATGAAGCTCGGCGCCTACGACTACGTGCTCAAGCCCTTCGACATCCCGCAGCTCAAGTCCATGCTCAACCGGGCGCTGGAGTCCGCCGGCAAGGACAAGGTCGCGCCCAAGCGCAGCGCCCAGCTCAGCCCGGAAGACCTCCGCCAGACCATCGTGGGCAACTCGCCCGCCATGCAGCAGGTCTACAAACTCATTGGCCAGGTCGCCAACACGCAGGCCACCATTCTCATCACCGGCGAAAGCGGCACCGGCAAGGAACTCGTCGCCCGCGCCATCTTCCAGCACAGCACCCGCGCGGCCAAGCCGTTCATCGCCATCAACTGCGCCGCCATCCCGGAGAACCTGCTCGAAAGCGAACTCTTCGGCCACGAGAAGGGCGCCTTTACCGGCGCCATGAGCCAGCGCGTGGGCAAGTTCGAGCAATGCGACGGCGGCACCCTCTTTCTGGACGAAATCGGCGACATGCCGCTGACAACCCAGACCAAAATCCTCCGCGTGCTCCAGGAGGGCGAAATCTCCCGCCTGGGCAGCAACAACTCGATCAAGACGGACGTGCGAATCCTCGCCGCCACCAACAAGGACCTCTGGGAGTGCGTGCAGGAGAAAACCTTCCGCGAGGACCTCTACTACCGCCTTAACGTCGTGCGCCTGCACCTGCCGCCCCTGCGCGAGCGCAAGGAGGACCTCAACCTGCTCATCGCCTTTTTCGTCAGCCGCCTGCGCCAGGTCAACGGCGGCGGCCCCAGCCAGATTTCGGAGGAGGCACTCGAGGCGCTCGCCATCCACGGCTGGCCCGGCAACGTGCGCGAGCTGCAGAACTGCATCCAGCGCGCCATGGTCATGGCCACCGGTGACACCATTACCCTGGACTGCCTGCCGAGCGAGGTTACCCAGTCACCCGCCATTGAGGCCGCCCCAGCCCCTCCGGCCCCGGCCGATGCCGCGGGTAACGGCACGCTCCCGGCGCCGCCCGCTGGCGAGGGAGACGACGCCTTCCAACGCGCTTTGGACGTGCTCTTTGCCGCGGCCAAGGCCGACTCCAAGCTCCAGCTTCTGCCCGCCGCCGAGCGCGAGCTCATCGTGCGTGCCCTGGCCGAGACCAACGGCAACCAGGTCCGCGCCGCCAAGATGCTCGGCATCACCCGCGCCACCCTGCGCAAGCGCGTGGAGAAGTTCGGCATCCAGCGCCGACTGGAAATCGACTAGGCAGGGTGCCTAACGCGGCGGCACCGATTTGTTCGCAAACTCGACGCGAAAAGACCTTCTAGGAATCCGTCAGAAGCTCGAAGCTTTGGCCTTTGGCGGCGGGGAGAAGCAGATCCGGCGTCGCGGCATCGGTGGCGAGAAAAGCCCGATACACCTTTCCGATCTCAAGCACCGGCACCTGGGGAGGACCCACGTAGCTCTCTGGAAGATTCCGGCGCTGGTAGGCGATGCTGATAGTGTCGCTGCCCTTTAGCTGGTCGGCCCCCTTGTGAATCTTGAGCACCAAAGCCTGAACGTTCACCGAATATGGGAGTAATTTTAAGTCTCCTGGTGAGTCCTCTAACGCAGCCGGGTCGAGCGAACTGGTTACCTTGATCGGCAGCAAGTTCAGAACAACGGGCGCTTTTTCCTTCATACTGGCATAGGCCAAAGGCGGCAATTCACCCCATGCCGGACCACCTGCAGCTAACAATAGAGCCAGCCCATAGACAAACCGGTGGCTTATCATGCCAAATCCCAGGTGAGCGACGCCTAGTCGGCTACGGGCCCGCCGGTCACGGGGAGTTGCGCCGGCACCTCGTTGAAGCTGTAGGCGAAGGCCGCCGGCACAAAGTTGTCGCCGCCTTCCTGGTTGAGCCAGGCCTGGCGGGTGATACCGCTGCGCAGCACGGGGATCGGCGCGGGGGCGGCGGGCTCGCCCACCGGCTTGGGCACCCAGTCGTAACGGATAGTGATGACCGAGCCAGGCTTAACCTTGACGCTGCCGCCCAGCACCCGGACTACCTTGGCCTCGACGGTAATGGCTTGGCCCGGACGCAGTTTGGTCGGATCGGGGCTGGCCGAGGGCAGGTTGGTGGCGTCCACTTTCAGCGTTTCGATCACGGCGTGCAGTTCGGCTTTCCGCTGAAGGTCGCGGAACATTTGCGGGATGGTTTCACTTCCCAAAAGGGCCGAAACGGGGGCCAGGGACATCAACAGGAGGAACAACGGCAGTCGCTTGTTTAACATAAATTAAAGATGACCCCGCTGCTGGTGCTTGTCCACCCCCCGGCGAAAAGAAATGCCGACGCCCGAATTGACTGGAGACCCTCACGTAAAACCGCACTTGATCGCGTTGTAGGACGAACGCGGAAGCCTCGGACGCTTTGCGATAACCCGCCGCGGAGCCTAATTAAGCAGGCGCTCGAGCTGCTTGTCGGCGGGCACGCCCAGGGACTTGGCCCGGCTGTAGTGCTTGCGCGCCAGCTCCTTGCTCGGCGGCTTCTGGGTCGCATAGATGACGGCCAGGTTAAAGTGGGCGTCGCCATATTTGGGGGCGATGTTGACCGCCTCGCGCAGTTCTTTCTCGGCGGTTTCCTGCCAACCCTTCTGAGCAAAGGCAATGCCGAGGTAGTTGCGGGTCTTGGCGTTGTTGGCTTCGAGCGCCTTGGCGCTGGTCAGCGCTTCAATCGCGTCGTCGAGCTTGCCCGTCTGGTAGTAAACGATGCCGAGGATGGAGTAGCTGAAGCCGTCGGAGGGCGATAGCTTGACCGCCTGCTGCAGGGCCAGCGTGGCCTCCTTGTAGTTCTTTTGCTGGTAGCGCACCACGCCCAAATTGGACCAGGCGTAGAGGCTTTCGGGGTAGCGCTCGATCATCTGCTCGTAGAGATCGGCGGCCTCGTCGTAACGGGCGTTGGCGTAGTACTCGGAAGCCTTCTGGGCCAGTGCCTTGACGTCGTCCGGCACGCGCGGCTTGCTGGCCACGTCGGCATTGTCGTCGGGGACGGCGGCCGGGGTGGCGGCGGAGCTGCCGTTGGCGCTGGCCAGGATCGGCTCCTCCAGACCCGGAGTGGAGTCCTCCTCCGGCATGGGCAGGTCGGCGTCGGTCTCAACCGCGGCAACGACGGTCTCTTCCTCGGCGGGCATGCCAGCGGCTTCCTCCGCGGCAGCGGGAGCCTCGGGGACATCGGCAACGGCGATCTCCGGCAGGGCTTCATCCGCGTTTACCGCGGCGGCGTTGCGCACCATCGTGATGGTTTCGGTGGCGGTCTCATCCGCGACGACCGCCGGCGGAGAGAGGCGGAACATGGCCATCTGCTCGTCGGTCAGTTCAATCAGGGGAGAACCCAGGACGTCAATCTGCTGGGAAAGCGCGGTGCTCTGAATCTTGAGGTTGTCGAGCTCCTCTTTGGCCAGCTTGGCGGCGATATCGCGGCGGGCCTGCTCCTGCAGCTGGCGCTGGATGATATCGCGCAGCATCTCGTTCTCCTTGCTCAAGTCGCGGTCGTCGCCGGCAGCGGGCGGGTTCTGGCGGGCGAGCATCAACTCACGCTGGTTTTCCTCCAGCTTCTTTTTGAGCGCCTCGGTAGCCGCCTCGTAGCTGTTGTTCTGGGCCTGTTGGGCGGCCAGCTGCGTGCGCACCTTGTCGAGCTGGGCGTTGAGCAGGGCGATGCTGCTTTCGGAGTCGGTGGTTTCGGAAAGGCTCTCGAGCTGCGCCTCGGCGTTGTTAAGCTGCTGCTTGAGCTGCTCGTTCTCGCGCAGGAGATCGGCCACTTGCGTCTCCGTCTCGTCCTGGCTGACCTTGGCCAGCTCGGCGTTGGCCTTGGTCACCTCGGTGCGAAGCTGGTCGCGCTCGACCACCAGGGCGTCGTAGCGGTTGCGGGAATCGAGCAAGTCCTGCTCCAGCTTGGAGACGGTGGCCTTGAGCTGCTCGAACTCCGCCGGGTCGATCGCCGGCACATCGACAACCGCGCTTTCGACCGCCTCCACGGACTCCTCGGGCTGCGGCAGATCCGCGGCCGGCTCCGGCAGCGGCAGGTCGCTGACCACGCCGGGGTCCTTGTCCTTCTTGCCCTTGTTCTCCTTCATCTTGCTTTCGCAGTACTTGATCCGGTACCCCACGATGGCCGGGTTCCATTTGCTGGGCAGTTCCTTGAGCTTCTTTAGAGCAAATTCGTAGCGCTTGTAAGCGGACTCGGATTGGCCGGCCTCCTCCAGGCGGTCGGCCTCGCGGATGAACATGTAAATCTCCAGGAACTGATCCTGAAGCGGCACGTCATCCTCCTGCGCGCCCAGTGGCAGCCACAGGACCAGCGAGAGCATCGCCAGGGCAGCGAGCAAGCGGGGATGAAACTTCATGCGCAACATACTTAGACCCTATTTTTAAAGACTAAGGGAGTAAAAAGCAATCTCGGTGAACGGTGAATAACCTGTGAGTAAAATTAACCTAATCGCCACACTTCCCTCCGGTCAGGCCGTTGACTTATCCAAACGCATATGATATCTGCTTAGCGCGTTCCCGGTAAGTCTTCTCCACTCCATGGAAGCCATGCTTGACGAAAACGTGCTCGTTCTGAACCGGCTGTGGCAAGCGGTCAATGTCTGCTCGGCGCGACGCGCTTTCACCCTCCTTTACCAGGGGCATGCCCAAGTGGTGGACCAGGACGCCGGCAGCTTTCAGGTGATGGACTTCGACGCCTGGCACAGCGAGAGCCAGGTTTATACCGGTTCCGACGTCGTGCGGACGGTGACCTTCAAAATCCGCGTGCCCAAGGTAATCCTGCTGCTGGTCTTCGACCGGCTGCCCAAGAAGGAAGTGAAGTTCACGCGGCAGAACGTCTTCGAGCGCGATAACTACGTCTGCCAGTACTGCCGCAAGAAATTCGACCGCAAGGAGTTGAACCTGGACCACGTGGTGCCGCGCGAAAAGGGCGGCGACACCAGCTGGGAAAACATCGTCACCTCCTGCATCCGTTGCAACAGCAAGAAGGCCAACCGCACGCCGCAACAGGCCGGCATGCGGCTCATGAAGGCCCCGCGCCGCCCCAAGTGGCGGCCCCTGCTGCAGGTCCAGGTCGGCCGCCAGCCGGCCCAGGAATGGCGCCACTTCCTCGACATCGCCTACTGGAACGTCGAACTTACCGGCGAAGTAAAGTAGGCCGCGGGCAGGTCCAGCGGGCTGATCCCCGCCCGGCGCCAAAGCGCCGAGCACGGGAACCGACGAACCCGGCTTTTAGAGCTTATTACAAAAGTCCCGCGTACCCGCGCCAGTTGGATTTTGGCCGCTGGGCTAGGCGCAACGACTCCTGGCGGAGGGCAGTTTTTTTCAAACGGTTAAGAGCTGCCCTGCGCTAGCAGCGCCCAGCGGCCAAAAGACACTGGCCTTGAAAAGGTTGCGGTTTTTTTCCGTCGTGGCGTTGTCGTTCGTCAGTCACAGGTATGTTTGATACCTGCTCTTTCCTCTCTTCTAGCCACGGCGGAAAACTCCTCGCAACGCGGGCCGCGTGGGACTTTTGTAATAAGCTCTAGAATTCAAAGCGGGCGCCGCCGCCGATGCCGTGGCCCAGGTACTGGTCGTTGAACAGCGCGTCGTAGCTGACAAAGGCGCTCCACTCGTCGCCGACAAGGAAGTTAACACCAAGGCCGATGAGACCGTAGTCCTCGTCGTTGTCGCGGGTCTGGATAATAAAGCTGCCGGCCGCCGGATCGCTAAAGGCGCCGTTGAGGCCCTCGCTGCCGTCGAGAAACTCGTGCAGCCATTCGGCGGTCACGGTCGGGACGATCGCGAAGTCAGTCGCCACCTGCCAGCGGCCGGTGAGCTTGCCGCCCAGGGCGCTGCGCAGGCTGTCCACATCCTGCTGGCCGACGGCGAGGTTGAGCGAACCGGCGCCCGTCTCGGTATAGCCGTCCACCTCCAGGTGGGTGTAGAACAGGCCCAGGCTCGGGCCAATCTGCCAGTTGCCGCCCCGGTCGAGGTCAAAAAGGTAGCCGCCCTTGGCGCCGCTGGTTAGCTGCCAGCCCTCGGGACTGCTGCTGGCGGTGCGGCGAATGGTGCCGAAGGCGATCTCGCGGCTTTGGTCGTACTCGGTGGCCCCGCCCACCACGTAGCCGTGGGCGAACCAGCCGCTGTCGGCACTCTGGTAGCCGGTGTAAAGGCCGCCCTGGTAGGTGTCGAGTTCGAAGCGAGAGCCCGTGCCATTGAGCGGGCCGTCGGTGTAGCCCCAGTTGAAGAGCGCGCCCACGTAGAGTTCCCGGGTGACCTTGTAGTCCAGCCCGGCGGTGACGGAGGCAGTGTCGTACCGGACGTCGCTCAAGTCGCCATCGGCCTGATCGATGTCGGCCAGGATGCCCTGGCCCGCCAGCCAGACACCGAAGCGGTTGGGGTCAAGCATCGGGCTCTCGATCATCTTGCTGTTGTCGACCATGTATTTCTGGTCCGTAGCCAAATCCAGGCCTCCCCAGGCGATGCCGGGCACGTCGCTGGCGAAACCGCTCGAAAAGCTCAGGCTGGCCAGGCGGCGGTCCCAGCTCTGAATCTTCTGCTCCTGGGTCGGATCGAGGATCTCCAAACCACTGGTGTCGAGCTTTAGGCGGCTCCAAGAGGAGGTATCTCCGCTCTCAAAGCCGTCGGCAAAGATGTTGTCCCGGCGATGGTCCATCTGGCGGTAGAAGAAGGTCGCGTTCTCCACCGCGCTGTTGCGCGCCATCTCCGCAAAGGGCTGCGGGCTGAACTGATTGAGGATGCTTGGCACGGCGCCCGTCCCCGCGAGGACAATCTGCGTGAGCACCTCGGAAAGATCGGAGCCGGCCGCGCCGCTCTGGAAGGCCGGGTTCAGCGCCGCGGCGATCGCCCGCTGGTTCGGAGTCAGGCCCGGGATCTCCTGCAAGATGACGGCGACAAGCTTGGCGTTCTCGAAGTTGGTCCAGTCGTACGTGTTGCTGCCCACGGTGAAAGTGCCCATCCCCGGCAGGGTGATCGTACCGTCGGGATTGCGAACGCCGCCGGCGGCCAGGATGGAGGAAATGTCGCCCTCGGTCAGGCCCCAGAGGTTCAGGCAGAGGGTGTCGGTGGCGCCGCCGCCGTTCATCCTCGCGTTAATGGAGGCAAAGCCGTTGATGATGAGGGTGTCGTCGCCCCCGCCGAGACCAATCGCCGTGCCGGTCGCGTCCGGGCGGATGATGGTGGTGCCGGTCAGCGTCACCGTGTCCATGCCGCCGCCCATGCGGACCGCCCGCGCACCGCCCGCGTTGGTGTAGGTGCCGTTCAAGTCGGTCAACGTGTCATCGCCACTGCCGGTATGGAGCGCTTCCGTCATGGCCTGAGTGGTGAAGAATCCGCCGTTGCTCGAAACCATGTCGTTGCCGCCGCTGCCCGTAAAATCAACCGCGCGGCCGGTGCCGCCGCTGATCGTGCCGCCGTTGTTGGCCAGGGTCACTTCGCTGTTGAAGTTCTTCATGATGCCGGTAGCACCTCCGGAGATGAGGCCGCTGTTGACGATGTTGGCGTCGCCATTGCCCAGATTGATGCCGCCTGTCACGCCCCAGATGTTACCGGCATTGTTCAAACTGCCGGTAATGGCGCCCCCGACGTTGACGCCGTAAAGCTCGCCGTTGATGTCGCCGGAGTTGAAGAACGAGCCGAGATCGTTACCGACCTCCACGCCGTTGCCCACGCCGGTGAAGGTGGTGGTGATGGTGCCGCTGTTGAAGAAATTCTCGAGGTTGTTGCCGGCTTCAACGGCGTTGTCCAGATTGACAAGCAAGGTGCCGGAATTACTGATCTTGGTGGCGTCCACGGTCACATAGATCGCCTGGCCGTTGGTGTCGCCCATGTTGACCAGCGTCACGTCAACCGACACGTCGCCGGAGTTGTGCACCTCGCCGCTGCCCTGGATGTAGAGGCCGGCTAACTCGACAGGCGGGGCCTGCGTATCGTTGATCACAACGGAAACGGAGCCGGAGTTATCGATGATGCCGTTGGAAAGGTCGGCATAAATGTTGTTGCCCAGATTGTCGCCATAGAGCGCGATGCCGTGCATGTTGCTGTTGGCGAAAGCACTGCCGCGCAAACTGATCCCCGTCACCAGGATGTTGCCGGTGTTAATCGCGGTGTTGGTGCCGGTGGAGTTTTCGCCAATGATGGCGATGCCTTCGCCAAAGCGAATACCGGTAAAGGTGATCAGGGTGCTGATGTCACCGTGGTTTTCAACCCTGCCACCGTTATCCATAATCACCATACCCCGGGTTAAGCTACGGCCCCGGGTGCTGATGTTGCCGTTGTTGATAAGCAGGCGGGTTGCGTCGGGGTTCTGGTCGTCAAAGCCCATCAGGATACCCTGGGCGTTGTTGCCGCGGTTGTTCAGGTTTCCGCGGCCGCCGTCGGTCGTGATGTTGCCGTTGTTGATGACGGTGCCGGAAACCGACACGATGATGCCAATGCTTAAGTTGCCGCCATCATCGCCCACATCAGCCGTCCGTGCGGTGATGGAACCGTTGTTGGTCACCGTGCCGTCACCAAGGATGTTGACGCCGTAAGAGAGCACCCCGCCTTCGGTGTCGGTGTTGATGGTTCCTGTTTCGCCGATGATGACCGTGCTGTCACCGTCGATAAAAATGCCGCGCGCCACGTCGCCGCCACCCGTGTTGACGGTGATGGCCCCGTTGAGGTTGACTGTACTGCCCGCGCCCAAAGCAATGCCCTGGGTGTTGGCGCCGACCATGTTGATGCTGCCGCCGTTGTCGACCGTAACGACGTTGTTGGTCACCGACGGGTCGGTAATGGTGATGCCGTTTTGGTTGGGCGCCGTTCCCTGCACTTGGCCAGTGGGGGTCACGAGCACGGATTCGCCCTGCCCCAGCACCGTACCGACATCGCCGGGGTTCACCGTGTTGTCGATCGTAAAGGTTTGGGCCACGGAAGGCTGCACAGCCAGCAGCGCCAGCGCGGCAAAAGCACACAGGTGTCGTTTCATGTCGTTGGTCTCCATGCGGGGAACAAGCAGGCCGCAATCCTGCCGCCGCTTAACTCATCCTTAGCCCCGTCCCATCAACGGAGCTCCTAACTCTGGGAGTAGCGGAATCTGCACCGAAGGTCAAGGGCATAAGCCCCGCCGCCGGAATCGAAAAATTCGTCCAACTAATTTGTTTTCAGAGAGTTATCTAACCCCCAAGAAATACCCCCGTTCTCTCCCAATGAACGGAGGAAACGGGGGGTAAAGAATCCGGTCTGCGGAGTGACCCTAGAGCTTATTACAAAAGTCCCGCGTACCCGCGCCAGTTGGGTTTTGGCTGCTGGGCTAGGCGCAACGACTCCTGGCGGAGGGCAGTTTTTTTCAAACGGTTAAGAGCTGCCCTGCGCTAGCAGCGCCCAGTGGTCAAAAGACACTGGCCTTGAAAAGGTTGCGTGGGACTTTTGTAACAAGCTCTAGAACTCGTAACGGGCGCCGCCCCCGATCGCGTGGCCAAGGTACTCCTCGTTGAACTGCGCGTCGTAGGAGAGGAAGGCGCTCCAGGCCTCGCCGATGTGGAGGTCCAGGCCCAGGCCCACCAAACCGTAATCACGGTCCGGGTCGCGGGTGTCGATAATGAAGCTGCCCGCGGCCGGCTCGTTGAAGGCGCCGGTAATGCCGCGGCTGTCGTCCAGGAACTCGTGCAGCCACTCAGCCGTGATGGTCGGCACCAGGGCGATATCGTTGGAGACCTGCCAGCGACCCTGCAGCTTGCCGCCGAGCGAGGTGCGGAAGCTGTCGGCGTCCTGGTCACCCACCGCCAGGTTGAGCGACTGGGCGCCGGTCTCGTTGAAGCCGTCCATCTCAAGGTGGGTGTACTGCACGCCCCAGATCGGGCCGGCCGTCCACGTGCCGCTGCGGTCCAGGTTGAAAAGGTAGCCGGAGTTCACGCCGGTCGTCAGCTGCCAACCGTCCGGGTCGGAGAGCGCGGTGCGGTTGATCGTGCTCCCGGCCACAATGCGGCGGCTCTGGTTGTAGTCGCTGGCACCGCCGGCCACGTAGCCGTTGGCGAACCAGCCGTCGTCCATGCTCTTCCAGCCGGAGTAGAGACCGCCCTGGTAGGTGTTGACCTCCATCCGCGAGCCGCGGCCGTCGATGGCGGCGTCGGTGTAGCCCCAGTTGAAGAGGGCGCCCACCACCCACTCGCGGGTGATGCGGTAGTCCAGACCCACTGTCACGTTGGCGGAATCGTAGCTGGCGTCGTCCAGGTCGGCGTCGGCCTGGTCGATCTCAGCCAGAATGCCCTGGCCCGCCAGCCACACGCCAAAGCGGCGCGGGTCGTAGAGCGGGACTTCCATCATCTTCTTGGAGTCGTCCACCATGTACTTGGGATCGTCGCTGGCCAGGTCCAGCCCGCCAAAGGCGGCGCCCGGCACGTCGCTGGCAAAGCCGCTGCCCAGGCCCAGGCTGGCCAGGCGGCGGTCCCAGCGCTGCAGCTTGGTGTCCTGCGTCGGGTCGAGCAGCTCCAGGCCGCTCGCGTCGAACTGCACGCCGCTCCAGGCGTTGCTGTCGCCGCTCTCAAAACCGTCGGTAAAGATGGTGTCGAAGTGCCGGTCCAACTGCTGGCCGAAGAAGGTCGCGTTGTTGAAACCGATGTCAGTAAAGGCTTCCGCGATGTCCTGCGGGCTCAGGTTGTTGGCGATCTCCGGCCAGCCGCCGGGGCCGACAGCAATGATCGCCTGCTGCAGCAGCACAAAGTCGTCGCTGACGTTGTTGCTCTGGAAGGTCGGGCTCACCGCGCCGCCGATCGCCTGCTGGTTGGGGGTGCCAATCAGCGAAAGCACCACCGCCTGCAGCGTCGCGTTCTCAAAGCTGGCGTAGTCGTAGGTCTTGTCGCCCACCGTAAAGGTGCCGTCGGTCGGAAGCGGATCGCCCGGCGCGATACCCAGCTGAGCGAAGATGGACGCCCGCTGGGCCTCGGTCAGGTACAGATTCAGCAGCAGGGTATCGGTGCCGTTGCCGCCATCGAGGAGGGCATTGAAGGTGCCGAAACCAACGATGTTGAGGGTGTCGCCGCCGTTGAAGAGGAAAACGGAGCGCCCGGTACCGGTGCCCTGCGTGATCGTCGAACCCGTCAGCGTCACCACGTCCGCGCCGCCCCGCGTGTTCACCACCGGCTCATTGTTCTGGTTGGAGATGTTGCCGAAAAAGTCGGTCAGGCTGTCAGCGCCGTTGCCGGTCCGGATCGCCTCGTTGTTGACGCTCGAGATGGCCCCCTCATTGTGAATTGTCGTGGAATTGGCGCCGCCGCCCGTCGCCAAGATGGCCCGGCCATTCTCGGCCTGAATGTTTCCGTTTTTGGTATTATTGATGGTTGAACCCTGGTCGGCCACGATTCCGTTATCAATGCCGCCAACCCCTCCGTGGTTCGTCACGTTCGCGTTGCCGTCCACATCGATGCCGTCGTCAGTGCCGAACACCGTACCGCTGTTCGTGACGCTCGCGTCGCCGGTCACATCGATACCGTCATCGAGGCCGCCCACCGTAGCGCCTGACCCGACGAGCACCGTGGCGTTATTCTGCAAGTTGAGGCCGTCGTTACCGCCGACCACACTACCGCCGCTAAACACCATGATGGTGGCGTTCTCCCCGGCCTGGACACCGTTATTGTCAGCCTGGATGGCGCCGGAATTCACCGCCATCAAATTATCGCCCCCGGAAACACCGTTGGAGCCACCGCCAAGGGCCATGATGTTGCCGGTGTTCATCAGGGAGGAGTCGTCGCCCACGATCACGCCGGGCGAGGCGTCCCCATTGGTGAGAACCACGCCGTTGTTGATCACCGTAACGTTATCCTCGGGGGTAATCCCCTCGAAGCCCGCGATACCGGCAGAGCCGAGGCCCTGAGTTTCGATGCTGCCGTTGTTCACCACGGTGGAACCCTCCTGCACGATGATGCCAGCGCTCAGGCTGCCCTGGGTGGTGATGGTGCCGTTGCTGCCCACAGTCACCATGGCGCCTTCGCCGGCGGAGATGCCGCTGGCCAGAGTCACTGCGGAGGTTTGCACGAGGCCGTTGACCGTGACGATGGAGCCATCACCCACGGAGATTCCAGTTAGGTCCGAGGTCACGTTGCTGGTGGCGTCCACGTTGACGGAAGAACCGTCACCAGTGGTGATGCCCGAGGAAGCGGCACCCGTGGCATTCACGGAGGAACCACCGGTCAGGGAGACCGAAGAGCCATTGCCCACGTCGATACCGGTGGACACCCCTGCGTTAGTGTTGACGGATGAGTTGCCGGACAGGGAGATGGTGGAGCCGTCCCCGAGCTGGACACCCGCGCTGCCAATGCCGTTGGTGTCCACGCTTCCGCCGTTGTTCATGGAGACGTTGGAGCCGGCACCACCCACGACGCCGGCCGAGGCGCCACCCTGGGTGGTGACGTTGCCGCTAACGGTCGCGTTCAGCGCTCCGCCGTCGGTGAAAATGCCGCCGGAGGTGGTCGCACCCAAGGTCGTGATGCTTCCGTTGGGGCCCACGATGACCGTGCCGCCCACGCCGTTGAGGAAGCTGACGCCGCCGGACAAGAAAGTCCCGTCCGTCGTCAATGTACCGTTGACCGTGACGGTGCCGCCGTTGTCCAGCACGATGCCCGGCGCCGCTCCGACGATCGTCGCCTCGGAAAAGAGGTTGCCGCCTTCTTCGATCAAAATTTCGTTGTTGCCCTGGCCGGACACCGCCGTCTGGCCAAAAAGGTCGCTGGTGGACAGGTCACCGCCGTTGGTGATGATGAGGCATTCTCCGTCCAGCAACGTCACCGGCACAGTGAACGGGCTGTTGCCCGGGTTAATGATGACATCGTCGGCCTGCGCCGCCGTGTTCAGGCTCAGGGCGATCAGCCCGGCAAAAAACATTTTTCGCGCTCGCGAATATTCTCCTAGCTTCATTCTTTTCTCCTAGTTCATCGCCGCGGCGGCAACCCCTGTTCCCCAACAGGTGATGAGATCGGCTGCCGCCATGGAATGGATTGGTCCGACTTTCTTAGCGTGGATGAAGAATGTTCGTCAAGGGATTAGCGCGATTTTCCTCAAAAAGGTTGTCGCAACCTCTGGGCGAGTAATTACTTATTAACACGTGAGATACGCAAACCCCGGTCCGGGGCACAAGCCCGGGCTTGAGGTCCCGCCCGGGAGGCGGCATAGTGCCGTGCTCGCCATGCTCACCCTCGCCAACATCAGCAAGCATTACGGGGCCAAGGCCCTTTACGACGGCGTCTCCCTGCAGGTCAACCGAGGCGACCGGCTGGGCTTGGTCGGCCCCAACGGCGCGGGCAAAAGCACCCTTTTTCGCGTCATTCTGGGCGACATCCCGCCCGACGACGGCGAGATCGCCCTGCAGCGGGGCATCACCCTCGGCTACCTGCCGCAGGAAAGCGCCCCCGCCGGCGGCGAAACCGTGCTCGAGCTGGCCACCGCCGTGAGCGAGGAAATGGCCGCCATCCAGCACGTGATGCGCGCCCACGACCGCCCGGAAGACGCGCCGCACCCGCTGGCGGAAACCGAGCGGCGCGAGGGCATCGGCTACCACGAAGCCGTCGCCCGCTTCGGCGAGCTGGACGGCTACCGGCTCGAGCCGCAGGCCAAGCGCCTGCTGGCCGGGCTCGCCTTCCGCGAGAGCGACTTCAACCGCCACGCCCGCGAACTCTCCGGCGGCTGGATCATGCGCGCCCACCTGGCCCGGCTGCTGGTGATGGAGCCGGACCTGCTCATGCTCGACGAGCCCACCAACCACCTCGACCTGGAAACCGTCGGCTGGTTTCAGGATTACCTCGCCGCCAACTTCCCCGGCGCCATCCTGATGATCTCCCACGACCGTGAGTTCCTCAACACGCTCTGCGCCGGCATCGTCGACATCCGCCGCGGCAAGGTCACCCGTTACGACGGCAACTACGACACCTACCTCCTCCAGCGGGAGGAACGCGACGCCCGCCACCGGGCGGCCTACGACAACCAGCAGCGCCAAATCTCCCAGATGCGCTCCAGCGCGGAGAAGTTCCGCGCCAAGGCCCGCCGCGCCAGCCAGGCCCAGCAGAAGCTCAAGCAGATCGAGCGCATGGACAAGCTCGAGGCGCCCGAAGCCGACGAAAAGACGATCAACTTCCGCTTTCCCCAGCCCGCGCGCAGCGCACTCAAGGTGGCCACCCTCTCTCAAGTGGACCAGGCTTACGGCGAGACGCCGGTCTACCGCGGGCTGGACTTTGCCGTCGAGCGCGGCGAGCGCATCGTGCTGGTGGGGCCCAACGGGGCGGGCAAATCCACCCTGCTCAAAATCCTGGCCGGGACTGTTCCCATCCAGGACGGGCGGCGCGACATCGGCCCCCGCGTCGAGCTGGGCTACTTTGCCCAGCAGCGCGCCGAGCAGCTCGAGGGCAACAACAGCGTGCTGGAGGAGGCCATGGCCGGCGTCACCGGCTACAGCGAGGAGGAGGCCCGCAGCTTGCTCGGCTGCTTCCTCTTCCGCGGCGACGACGTCTTTAAGAAAGTGGCCGTGCTTAGCGGCGGGGAGAAGAGCCGGCTGGCGCTGGTCAAGCTGCTTCTCCATCCGCCTAACTTCATGCTGCTGGACGAGCCCACCACCCACCTGGACATCCCCAGCGTGGAGGCGCTCATCGCCGCGCTGCGGCAATACGAGGGCACGCTCATGTTCATCAGCCACGACGTTTACTTCATCCGCCAGCTGGCCCGGCGCACCGTTCACATCAGCGCAGGCGAGCTCACCTCCTACGCCGGCGGGTACGACTACTACCTGGAGCGCACCGGCGCGCGCAACGCCCGCGCCGCCCTCGTCGCCGGCGAACGCCTGAGCGTTTCCGACGCCCGGGCCGACCGCCCCGCCGAAGGCCAGCTCGGCTCCGGCGCAAACGCCCAGCCCGCCCGCCGCCGCAAGACCAAGGAGGAGAAGCGCCGCGAAGCCGAGGAACGCGCCCGCCGCTCCCAGGCGCAAAAGGAGCAGCAATCGCGGGTGCGGGAGCTGGAAAGCGAGATCGAACGGCTCGAGACCCGGCAGAAGGAAATCACCGCCCAACTGGAAGACCCCGCCCTTTACGAAGCCGGGGGCAACCCCGTCGCCCTTTCGCGCGAGCTGGAGGAAATCGAGCAACGCCTGACCCGCGCCACCGCCGAATGGGAAGCCGCCGCCGAAGCCATCGCCTAGCGCGGGTCCTTTATTTGACTGGCAGAGCGGCCGCCGGGTTTAGATATCCGGCGCCACGGAACTCCGATTCCCAACGGAGCTGGGCGCGGTGCCGGTCTCGGTACACACAGAGGGTCACGATGACCACCCACTTCCCGTAGTCAGAAAAGGTGACTTGGGCAAACTCGCGCAGGCGTTCCGGATCGGGCTTACCATCAACCGCCAGGACCGGGCCGTGGCCGAAGACGAGATAGATGACGAAAAAACCCACCAGCATTAACAGCGTGTCCTGGCCTTTGATCGAATCTTCCTCGCGCCTCAGGACGTAGAACTCGTAGCCATAGAACGCCACAATCAACCCGACCAAAATCGACGCCCCAAAAAAAGACAGAGACAAATCGACCAGGAGAGGCCAGCAACCTAGGAGCAAAAGAACAGCCAGATAACACTTGGCCGTGTAGAGATTTTCCATGCGCTGGTTCTGCAGGTAACGTTCCAGCAACCTCGGGGCAACTTCACCGTCCGCAGTTTCCTCTTCCAGGGCCTGTGGCTTGACCGGCTCAAACACAGACGGATGATACCGCCCCGATTCACTGTTGTCAGTCGCAAGTTACCCCCGCCTTTGCGCCCGCCAGCCACAACCACCACCAAAGGACCGCAATCGGCGGGTAGCGGATTCTCCACTTTCTCGTAGGCTATTCGTCATGAAAGCGTTCGTATCATCCCTGACCGGTGCCGTGCTCAGCGCGGCCTTCGCCACCTCGCTGCTTGCGGCCGAGAGCAAAAACCTCCCGACCGAAGAGCTGATTGAAAAAATGCAGGACGGCGGCCTGGTGCTCTACATCCGCCACGCCTCCACCGAGAAAGACTACGCCGACCAGATCAAAGCCGACGTGAACGACGGCTCCACCCAGCGCGTGCTGAGCGAGAAGGGCTGGCACGAGGCGGTCGACATCGGCAACGCCTTCCGCTTTTACCGGATTCCCATCGACGAGGTCCTGAGCAGCGAGTATTTCCGCGCCTGGCAGACCGCGTGGCTGGCCTTCGGCGAGTACCAGAAGAACCCGGACTTCAACTTCCTGCCCTTCGAGGAGTACAACGACGAGCAGGTTGCCGAGATGAAGAAGCGGGTCACCCCGTACCTGTCGAAGAAGCCGCCAGCCGGTACCAATACCGTGATCGTGGCGCACGACGACCCCTTCGAGGCGGCCACCGGCATTTACCCGGAGCCTATGGGCATCCTCTACGTCCTCGAACCTCAGGGCGAGGGCAAGTTCACGATCCTGGGTCAGATTGCGCCCACGGATTGGAAGCCGAAGAAATAGGGCGCCGTCTCCGGGTTGAGCGCGACCGCTTTCGGTTTATCTTGCCGCATGAAACGTCTCTTTTTGATCGGCGCCCTGGCTGCCGCCGGGGTCGGTCTTTGGTACTGGCGCGCCATGGCCGCCGAGAACTACGAGCAGGCCTACGCGCCGACCGAACCGGGCGAGATCGAAGTCAAGACCCTGCCGGAGGCGACCATTATCCGTTCTTCCAGTCCGGGCGGTTACTTTGCCGAGTCCAACGGGCTCTTCATGCCGCTGTTCCGCTACATCGAGAAGCGCGACATTGCCATGACCACGCCGGTGGAAGCCGAGATCGACCCCGGCACCATGGCCTTTTTCATTGGCCGGGACGTGCCCACCGAGGCGCTGACGCAGGCCGAGGGCATCGAGATCGAGCGCGTGCCCGAGCGCCGCGTCTTGAGCGTGGGCATCCGCGGCGGCTACAGCGAAGAGAACTACCAAAAGGCGCGGGAGCAGGCCGCGGCCTGGCTGGCGCAGCACCCGCAGTGGCAGCCGGATGGCGCCGCCCGCATGGTTTACTGGAACGGGCCCTTTGTGCCGTCCTGGACCAAACGCAGCGAGCTGCACTTGCCCGTGCGGCCAACGGAGTAGGCCCCCAACTCCCGCCTCGCCAAGCGGGCGGCGTTGCTTAGTCTGGCCGTTTGATGACGTCCACCGCCTCCGATTTGTTTCCCGAGCTGCGCCGCTTCGTTGCCGGGCGCTGGTGGCTGGCGTCGGCTCTATGCATCTGCTTCCTGGTTGGCGCGTTGGCCAACTACACCCCCATTTTTGTACGAGCAGTGGTGGAGCCCCTGCCCGAGCCCGTCCAGGGCTACCTCTACAAAATCGACCATCCCTGGGCGGACAGTTTCCTTGGCCTGGCGCCCCAGGAGCACGCGCCCAAGCTGACGCCCCGGGTGCTGCCCGCGCTGCTTCTGCACGCGCTGCCGCGCCACCCCGCCTCGGCCTACACGGTCCAGTTTCTGTGCGGGCTGGGCATACTACTCGTTGGGATGGCCATGCTCCATGCCGAAACGCGGGACCGCACCCTGGTGCTGGCCGGTGGCTTGGTTCTGGCACTGATGCCGCCGGTCGCGCTCGCCTTGGCGAGCACCCCCTACCTGTTCGATCCCCTGGCCTTTCTCTTTGCCGGATTGGTGGTGGCCGCACGGCAAAAGCCTTGGCTGGCGGGCCCGTTGTTGGTCGCCGGCATGTGGTGCGACGAGCGCGTCATTCTGGGCGGGCTGGTGGCGGCCGCCGCCGCGCTCTTCCAACGCCAACCGTGGCGGGAAGTGTGGACGTGCTGGGGCGCGCTGGCGCTGGGCGCGTTGGTCTATTTCCTGACTCGCCAGGCCGCCTTCGCCACCCTGGGCTGGCCGGCGGACGCGGAAACCATCCGCTTTGCGCAGCTCGTATCGGCCTGGAAGTTTGCCCCGCTAACGGCGGCGATGGTGGTGGAAGGCGGCGCCATCCTCGGCCTGTTTCTCGGCTGGCGGCTGGCCCGCGATCGGGCCTGGCCGGCCCTGGCCGCCTTGGTCGCGGCCTACACGCTTCTGGGTATCGCCTGCGTGACGGTGGCGGACATGTCCCGCACGGCCTGCTTCGGCTACCCGCTGGTGCTGGTCCTGCTCGCGGAGGTGGCCCGCCGGGCAACGCGCGAAACCGCCCGCGTGGTGGTGGCGCTCGCGCTGGGCGCATGCCTGCTGGTCCCGACCTGCGTGCTGATGGTTTTTGGCGGCTACCGGGGGCTCTGGGTCCTGCCGCCCACGCCGCTCAAGCTCTTGGCGGAAGCGGCTAGCCTGGTGGTCGGTCCGGCGGGACATTGAATTCGACCTCAACGCGTGGCGGAAACGGAAGCGAGCTTCGCCTCCGGGGCGATTGCCTATCCCAAAATCGCTCCTAAGCTTGCCGGATGGCTTCGGATTCTTCGGCCTCGCCGCTGCAGCTTACGCTCCTGGGCACCGGCACCAGTACTGGCGTGCCCATGCTCGGCTGCGACTACGACGCGCTGGACACCAGCGATCCGCGAGACCGCCGCACCCGTTGCTCGGCCTTCCTGAGCGCGCCCGGCGGCACCCTGCTGATTGATACCACCCCGGACCTCTGGCACCAGGCTCACCGCGAGCAACTTCGCCGGGTCGACGCCGTCCTCTTCACCCACGCCCATGCCGACCACATCATGGGTTTCGACGACCTGCGCGGTTTCTGCCTCCATCAGCAGCAGTCCATGCCCATCTACGGCTCCGCCGCCACGCTCACCGCCATTCAGGGTTTTTTCCACTACGCCTTCGGTCCCACACCGGAGACCTACGGCTACGTCCACGCCGTGCCGCACGTGGTCGACGGCCCGTTTGAGCTGGCCGGGCTGCGCATTGTGCCGCTCCCCGCGCCGCACGGCAGCCTGACAACTTACGGGTACCTCTTTGAGCTGGGCGGAACCAAGCGCGCCGCCTACCTGAGCGACGTGGCAGAAGTGCCGCCGCCGGTGCGGGAGGCGCTGCAGGGCGTGGGCACGCTGGTGATCGACGGCCTCCGCGAACAGCCTCATCCCACACACCTGTGCATCGATTCCGCCATCGAAGTGGCTCGCGAAGTGGGCGCCGGCATCACCTACCTGACGCACCTCACGCATCACCGCCGACACCAGGAACGCGAGGCCGACCTGCCCCGCGACGTTCCCGTGCGCCTCGCCTACGACGGGCTGCGGCTCGACATTTAAACCCGCCGGCGGCGACGCAAGAGCAACGCGGCCGCTCCGCCGAAGACCAGCAGCGAGCCGGTGGCCGGTTCCGGAACAACCGAGGCAATCCAACCCCTGTAGGCCCCCACGTTGATGTCGGCGGAATATTCGCCAAAGGTCCGGTTGAGGGCGCCATCGATGTCGGTTTGCCCGGGACCATCCGCCAGGCGCGCGCTGAAGGAGGTGACGCCGCCGATGAGGTACTCACCCGATTCTTCGTCGTAAATGAATCCCGGCGAGCCGGAGTCTCCCGGTGCCGTGTTGGCCTCGAGCTCTCCCAGGCCGGTTGCACCGAGCAGGTTGTTCTCCTCCAGGCCGGAATCAAAATCGTAGAGAATGTAGATGTCCTCCGGCGTTCCCTGCCCGTCCACAAAGACGCCGTCGTAGACGTTGTAGCCAAATCGCTTGACGCCGGAGGTGCCGTTCTGCGCCCCGGTGGTGCCGGTGCCCGTTTGCCCGTAGCCGGCGCCGAACCGGAAGTAGGCCAAGTCTTCGTTGACGAGGTCGTCGACCAGGTTGCCGTTAAACACCTGGTAGCGGGGCACCGTAAAGTCCACCTGGTTGTCCAGCGTGATAATCGCCAGGTCCACGCCCGTACCGAAGACGCCGTTCCACCCCGGGTGGATGGTGACGTCGGCCGCGTCGAAACCGTAGACCACAACTCCTCCGCTGGTTTCGTAGAAAAGAGAACCCGTCGAGATATTGAGCGTGCCGCTGGCATCCGTGAGGACATGTGCCGCCGTCAAGACGTGCCGGCCCGTCCAGAGGAGCGCGGTGCTGCCTCCAGTCGTGTTCGTGGTTCCGGCAATCGTGGCGTTCAACGCGGCCACGCCGTCGTGGTTGACGCCGGCCGTGCCGACCACGCCGGGAAAGGGGACGCCCGGGGTGGTCTCCGCGTCGGACGGCGTGGCAAAAGCACCCGTGCCGGAAACCACCACGTTCGGGTCGACCGTTTCGGGGATCTCCACGTAGCGGCCGCCTTCCGCCGCCGCCGGCAGCGCCGTCGCGACCGCGAGGACTCCGAACCAGCCAAGGGCAAAAAACGAGGGGCGCATGAAAAAGAGAGGGTCGGCGTTCCCGTCGGACGGGGAATGCACGGACAGCGTAGCCCTTTTGCCCGCTCCAAGTAAAGGGCAGGCTTGCCCCGCGGTCCTTCGGTGGAATTGACTCCGCCCCCCTTCGCGATAAAATGGAAGACTACCATCAAACGGCCCGCTCCCTGCTCCTTTTTTGGAAGCGCAACTCTCTCCCTGCCATGCCTGTTTACACGGTCGATTTCCACACCCACTGCAAGGGCGATCCCATTGACCACCTCTCCCATAGCGTCGGTCAGCACATCGACGCCGCCGTCGCCGCCGGGCTCGACGCCCTGGCCATCACCTGGCACACCAAGGTTTTTGACCAGCCCAAGTGGATCAAGCGCGCCGCCCAACGCGGCCTGTTGCTCATCCCCGGCGTGGAGGTGAACCTAGAGCGCAAATACCACACGCTGGTACTGAACGTGACGCCGGAGGAGGTCAGCGGCCACGCCTCGGTGGCCGAACTGCGCGACCTGCGCGAGCGCCGCGGTCCGGATATCCTCATCATCGCCCCGCACCCCTACTATCTAATCGGTGGCAGTCTGGGCAAAATGCTCGACCGGCACGCCGATCTGTTTGACGCGGTGGAATGGTGCCACCTGCACTGCGACGCCGTCCCCGGCAAGATTAACCCGAACGAGCGCGCCCGCCGCTGGGCCCGGCGCCACGGCAAACCCATTCTGCAATGCTCGGACGCCCACGTCGCGAGCGCCGTCGGCCGCTGGCCCTCGCGCATCGAAGCCGAGGCCCCCACCCCCCGCGCGCTCTTTGACGCCGCGCGGGCCGGGCGGGTCGAGTTCGAGCCCGAGTCCATCACCGTCCGGGAGACCGCCCGCAAGGTGGGCAAGGTGGCGTGGGACTACACCAAGGGCGCCTTCGGCGCCGGATCGGTGGCCCGCAACCGCAAAGCCCGCCGCGAGCACGCCGGCCGCCCGACCGGGCGCCAAGTCCGCTCGGTCGACGCCGTCAATACCTGACGGCGTCTGGAAACACCGGCGACCCGCCCTGGACGAACCGGTGCGTCTACGGCGCTTCCGTGAGCTCCGCAGGCAGGACAGGCATGGCACCCTTTTGGCTGGCCACGTAGCCGCCCACGCGATTGGCCCGGCGAGCGATGGCGGCCAAGGGTTCTGCCCGCAGCCACCCCAAAACCAACGCGGCCAGAAAGGCGTCGCCCGCGCCCACGGCGTCTTCCACCTCCACGGTTTGCTCGGGCGGCATTTGCACGCATTCGTCGCCCCGGGCCAGGATGCAGCCGCGTTCGCCAAGGGTAACCGCGAGAAGGTCGACGTTTGGGAAATGGCTTTTTAGCTCCGGCACCTGCTCTTCCGCGTTGCCGTCCAGGCCACGTTGCCGGGCCAGCAGGGACACTTCTTCCTCGTTGAGCTTGAGCAAATCCGCCCGCCCCAGCGCCCACTGGATGAAGTCCTCCGGCGCGCGGGTCGGGCGCAGGTTGAGGTCAAAGACCAGCTTGGTACGGTGGGCGCGGGCGTGCTCAATGGCCCGCCGGGTGGCGTCGCGGCTGGTGGGCTCGCGCGGGCCCAGGGTGCCAAAATTGACGGCGGCGGCCTCCGCCACCAGGTCGGCCACGGCGGGCGTCCAGCGAAGGTCGTCCCACGCCACGTGGTTGTGGATGACATAGCTGGGCTGCCCATGCTCGAGCGTCACTTCGACCGTGCTGGTGGGCAGCGCGCTGGTTTGGATGCCGTCGGTGCGCACGCCACCCGAGGCGATGAACGCGCGCATCTCGCGGCCCAGTTCGTCGTCACCCAGCGCGGTAATGACGGCGCCCTGCCCGCCCAATTGGTTGGCGTGCCAGGCAAAGTTAAGCGAGGCCCCACCGGGCACGCGGCCCGACGGCAGGCAATCCCAGAGCACTTCGCCCAACCCAATGATCAATGGCTTTTCCATGGCCAGCCAACCTCATTAAAGACCGGCGTCGCGCGCGGCGAGGGAATTCTGCGGACCCAGTCCCGATCGCCTCCCGTGTTCCTAAAAGAGGTGGTCTTGGCGTTTCCCCAAGGCGATGCCTTCCGCCCTTGAGGACAAGGGCGGCTACCGACCGCTGGCCCACCAAAATGGGACCACCCAGCCAGACAGGGTTTCAAGCTTCCGCTCGACCACGGGAGCCCGTCCCTTTTTCACGGCGGAGCAGGAGCTCCGCCCTCCGTTTTGGACGATGCTTTTCTCCCTCGCGGCGGAGGCGCGAGAGCGCCGCCCTCCGTTTGTTTAGCAAAGCCTTGTCCCCGGTAGCCGCCGCTGAGCCCAGCGGCGGGAGCGGATTCTCCGAAGAAAAAGGGCAGTCGCTGAAACGCGAACCTTCTCTCCTTACTTCTGCTTGAGGGCGATCTGGAGCATGTCGTCCATGTCGTGCTCCATGATGGTGCGCATGAGCGGATGAGGAATGCGCGCGAGCACATACTTCATTAACTTGCGCATGTCTTTTTCCGCCAGCAGGGGCAGCACGAGCACCTCGTCCTCGATCGCGTTGTCGACCAGCTCGCGGCCGAGCGGCCCCATCAGCTTGATGGCGTGGCGGCGCGTCATCCCGGCAAAGGACTCGTCCGCCTCGGTCTGCTCGCGAATGCTTTTTTCCGCCAACTGGGCGATCTGCGAAAAGGCGGAGGAGGAAGACGCCTCGACCTCCGAGCGGATTGCCTTCTCCAGAACCAGCACGGCCAGATTGATGGGCTGGCGCATGTCGGCGGGCTCCAGCTCCTTGAGCATAAAAGCGACCAAAAAGTAGCCCTTGCCAAAGAGTCGGCTGTAGACGGCAAACTTCTCGTAGGTCAGGCGGAATTCCTGGGTCGCGCTGCCGCTCTGCCAGCTTAACTCCGCCAGCGCGCTAAGCTGGCCGGCGATGCGCTTGAGAATCTCGTTACCGTACTGCGCGGGCACGTCGCGGCCCACAATGGTGTGGTATTGGTCGAAGACGTAAGCCGCTTTGACCCCGTCCATTTTGGTGATTTTGGAGAGCGCCTCCTCGACTTTGTTGGTGTCCGGTTGGGGAGTCATGACGGATTAAAGTTCGTGTAGGGCGAGATGACACTGCTGCTCGAAATCGTCCACCTCGGAGTCATTCGCGCGGACAATCCCGATGATTTTGCCGGAGTGGCTCAGGCCCACGACCAGGTAGTTTTCCGTCGTCACAATCCAGCTCGCGAGCCGGCCCATGCCCAGGGTTTCGCCGACGCCCTTGG
The DNA here is from genome assembly GCA_038745425.1 of Verrucomicrobiota bacterium. Taxonomy (GTDB): domain Bacteria; phylum Verrucomicrobiota; class Verrucomicrobiia; order Methylacidiphilales; family UBA1321; genus CAWUJC01. The sequence continues at coordinate 41,783 of JBCDLL010000016.1, forward strand.
CTCGCAGCAGGAACTCCTTGGTCCAGTCGGTCTGCTCGGGCAGGTCCGGATTCGCGTTGTAGGTCACCTCGTAGCCGCCGTCCTTGAAGCTAAGGATCTGCAGCACGCCCGGCAGGCTGGCCAGGGCCTCGTAGGGCTGGGTGTCGGCGTCGGGGTTGTCCAGGTTAAAGCGCGGGCTGACCGCGCTTGGCTCCTCCTTCACGATGTTGGGATCGGCTGCCAGCAGCGCCTCCAGGCTGTCCCAAAGCGAGCGCTTGATGCCCAGCGGCAGCGGCGCCACCGTGTGTTCGGTAATTTCCCAGTTGCGCAGCTCGGCCACGGCCTCCTTCCCCCAAAGCGCGGCGTAGTTGCTCTCGATCAACTCGGCATCCTTGAAGTAAAGGAAACCGGCCTCGCCGTTGGCATCCATCACCGTGAGCATGCAATCCCCTTCGGGGAGGCACTCGTCCCGGATGATTTTCTCCAGCGCCGTCATGAAACCTTTGAAAGAAAAATGAGCATCATTTGCGCCAGCGGGCAAGCGGCGGTCGTCCGGGCTAACCGCGCCGGGTGCGGTCGAGGAAGCGCGCAATGCGCTCCATCGCGATTTGGATTTGCTCGTAGGAAGTGGCGTAGCTGCAGCGCACGCAGCCCTCGCCGCTGGGGCCAAAGGCGTCGCCCGGCACGACGGCGACCTTCTCCTCCTCCAGCAAGCGCACCGCAAATTCGCGGGAATGCAGGCCACTGGGGCGGATGTCGGGGAAGACGTAAAAGGCGCCGCGCGGCTCGAAGCAGGGCAGGCCCATTTGGTTGAAGCTGCTGACAATGAGGTTGCGCCGCTGGCGGTACTTTTCGCGCATCCGGGCCATTTCCTCCTGCCCGTTTTCGAGCGCCTCGTAGGCGGCCTCCTGCCCCGTGATGGAGGCGCAAAGCATGGAGTACTGGTGGATGCGCATCATGGCCTCGGTCAGCGCGGCGGGGGCAGCGGCGTAGCCGATGCGGAAGCCGGTCATGGCGTAGGCCTTGGAGAAGCCGTGGAGGAAAATGGTGCGCTCGCGCATGCCGGGCAGCGCGGCAATGCTGGCGTGGTGCTTGGCGCCGCCGTCGCCGGTGTAGGTCAGCTCGGAGTAAATCTCGTCGGTCAAGACCACCAGGTTGTGCCGGCGGCAAAGCTCGGCGATCGGTTCCAGCTCCGCCCGGGTCATGACGCCGCCGGTCGGGTTGGTGGGGTAGTTCAGGATGAGCGCCTTGGAGCGCGGCGTCAGCGCCGCCTCGAGCACTTCCGGCCGCAGCTTGAATTCGTCCTCCAGGCGGGTGGGCAGAGCCACCGGCACGCCGTGGGCCAGCGCCACGCCCGGGGCGTAGGAAACGTAGCAGGGCTCGTGGTACAGCACCTCGTCCCCGGGATTGGTCACCGCCCGGATGGCGGTGTCAAGCGCCTGCGACACGCCCACGGTGACCATGATCTCGGTGGCGTGATCGTAGGTGACGCCGTAGTTGTCCTCGACGTAGCCGGCGATGGCCTTGCGCAGCTTGGGCAGGCCCAGGTTGCTGGTGTAGCCAGTGCGGCCTTTCTCCAGGCCGTAGATGGCGGCCTCGCGGATCGTCCACGGCGTGACGAAATCGGGCTCGCCGATGCCCAGGCTGATCACGTCGCTCATCGACTGGACGATTTCGAAGAAATCGCGGATGCCGGAGCGCGGAATCCCCTCCACGTGCCGGGCAATAAAGCCGTGCGGCAAGCCTTGGGTGGTCTCGCTGGATGAGGGGGGGCGAGTCATCGGAATCAGTGTGAGGCCGAAGGGTTCTTTTGGCAAGTGTGCTGCTGTCAGGGAGATGTCAGGGTTTGAGAGTTATCGACACGAAAAAACCGGGCGCGACTTGGTGTCGGGCCCGGTGATGTTCGATATAAACCAACCTACGAGGCGCGACGGCGGCGATAAAGCAGCGCGGCCGCGGCCAAAGCCAGAAGGCTTCCGGAGGTCGGTTCCGGAACTTGATTGAAGACGACACCGACGTTGGCCGCAATGCCGCCTTCGTTAAACTCCGTCAGGATGACCGAATCGCCGGTAATGTCGGACGGGACCAACACCTGATAGAGGGACTGAAAAGAACTCGAGGACCCGTCTCCACCACCACCGTCTTGCGGCAGCGGGTTGGAAATGGTAGTGGGCTGGCTGGAAGGATCGCCCACGAAGGAATTGGTTGCGAAATGATCAGCGTTGTCCGTGCGGGAAACGGTGGAAGTGAAAACAAAATCGCCTGAATTAATTTCGCCCGGAGTTTGCGAGGCTATCGTCATGTCACCCACAACCGAGTTCGTCTCAATCCCGGCAATGGGGTTGGCCGTATCAACATTGGAAAGGCTGATCACGCCAATTTGATAAGCGCCCCGGATGTCCGTCGGCGCGCCGCCGCCATCAGCTGAGAAGATGTTGGTGTTGAAGTTAAAAGACAGCGTGGCCGTACCGGCGACCGCGTTTGGAAGGTAGAAAACAGCGGCCCACTCGTCGTTGCTGCGCTGCTGCTCAGCCGCAAAGGTCATGGTTTGGCTGCCGAAGGTGACCGTGGCGTCGCCACCCGAAAAGGTGCGCTGGGCATTGGTGCCGCTACCAACTGTCACCGCCAAGGCGATGAAGTCGCCGTTGTTGTTAAAGGAGAAGCTGGTGGAAGTGTTGGCTCCAGCATCCTGATTCTGAACCGACAGAGCGCCGGCGGTTCCGCCGGTGTTGCCCGCCACAATCTGAGCGGCAGCCGGGTAAGCAAGGAGGCCAGTTGCCACAACAGCACACGTGATAGCTTTCGCCAAAGAGTAAGGAATCGTCATTTTTTAAGTGAGTGGATTGGAATTCAGATCATTCGCAATCGTTATTGAACAGTATGTAAGAGCTTAGGTTTCTAAAGTCATTTCAGTTGTGGAATTCTAATCTTGTGTTATCTGCTTCGCATGACTTTCTAAAGAGTCCCTAGTGATAAACGCGAAGGCCTTCAATTTAACGGATTGCATCATTTCTTAAGACCATTGGCATGATTGAAAGCGCCACAACACAGTCCACAGTCACCTAGATCCTTTCAGCCCGACAGCTAGCTCTTCCGGCGATGGCGAACAACCAGCAAAAGCCCGGCAGCGGCAAACAGCGCAGTGGATGTCGGCTCCGGGATGGCAGTCCCGAGCACCTGCACGTCAAAAAGGCGCACCTGCTGAGCACTGCTCGGCGCGACGGTCGGAACGTCCCAGGAATAGATGCGAAAAGTGATGGTGCCGGTGTAGTTGGTCAGGGCGGGGTCGCTGACCGAAATCTCCTGAAGTGTGTACGCGGCGCTGTTGGAGTTGTTGGCACGGGAACCCGTGCCAAATTGCGTACCCGCCGTGGAGAAACCATCGAGCGAATACTGAGCGCTGTAAAAACCGGTGTGCGCCGTGTTACCGCCGCCGCCGCGTTCCCCCCCAAACTGGAAGTCAAAGTCGGTGATCGTCATGTCGACGCCGGTCATCGTGAACTCGAAGAAAAAGCCTTCGGTAATCGAGTCGGCCAGGTTCTGCGGGGCAGACTCGCCGGAGCCGCTCAGGCCGTCGTAAAACGCGTTCCGGATCGTGCTAGTTGTAGCAAAGCCAAAGTCGTTGCTGTCGTAGTCGGTAAAAGGCCCCGGCGTGAAATCGCTGGCCGTGATGCCGGCCTGCACGGACGGAGATTCATCAATGATCTCATAGTCCACCAGGACGGCCGCCCGGACGGGTGTCAGTGAAATCAGAAACCCAACGGCAGCCGTGGTAACCAGAGTGCTTAAATTGAAAAATTTCATGTCGAGAGAGAATTGGTTGGAGTGAGGTTTAGGCGTAAAGGGCGAGGTAGGGCTCTTATTACCGCCACTTTACTCAATCTCTCTAAACTAATCCAAACCAAAACACTTATCGATCCAAAGGGAAAAATTATTTATTTTATATTCCGCTTAAAAGAATTTAACCTTATGTGTTGAAGGGACTTAGACTGTTCTCTCGAGATTTAAGGGCCACAAGCAACTGTATCGCAGCCACTTGTCGCCATCTCAATCGTGGCCGCTTAAGCTACCTCCGAAGATGCCCGCCACCGCCTCGGTGACCACCCCCGCCGTGGCGGAAGCCCCCGCCGCCATGACGGATGCCTCGGTGGAACTCCCGCGAGCGCTGCTGGCCAAAGTTGCGGCTGGCACGCTGGCGCTCCAGATGCTGGAAGTTGAGGTGCTCCGGGCGCTGCAGTTCCCGTTGGACCTGCGGCCGCTGCGTCACCCGGTCCTGCACCTGCTGGCGCCGCTCCGGGCTGATGTTATCCGCGCGATCCCGGGCGGCCTGGCGTTGTTCCGGCGTCAGGTTGGCGACGCGGTCTTGCGCCCGTTGAGCATACTCGGGCGCGTTCTTCTGCAGGTTTTCCCGGTTCACTTGGCTCAGTTGGTCGCGGTCTGGCCGCTGCACCGGATTCCAACTGCCGTCATTGTATTTGCTCCAGCTACCGTCGTCGTACTTATAGACCTTGCCGTCGCGGCCCACGTAGTAGTCGCCGTCCTTCTTCCCGCCGTAGACGGTGTTGCCGGTGATCTTGTTGTGGCTGATGAACCCGGCGTTGCCGTCGCTTCCGTGGGCGCCCGCGCTACCGCGACGCCAGTTGTCGTAGTAGCCGCCTTCGGCCCAGCGCCCGGTGTTGACGTTGCCCACCACGCCGCGGCCCCAGCTGGCGTAGGGCGTGGCCGTGCGGTGACCGTAGGCGTAGTTGCCCGTCCACGGGTTGTAGCGCCCGCCGGCGGTGTGCCAGTAGCCCGGCGTATGCCAGTAGCCCCGCGCGCGGTAGACCCCGGTCCAGGGATCGTAGTGCCGGTAGCCCCAGCCGTAGGTGTAGGGCGGCGGGTAGTAGTAGCGCCCGCACCAGTAGTAATTGTTCCGCCACAGGGTGGAGAGCCCGTAGACGAGCAGCCCACCGGCAATGAAAGCGCCCAGGTAGCCCGCCGTGTAGCCAAAGGTGGTCGTCTGGGGCGTGCTCTCGTAGACCTGCACGTAGGTGACGTTGTAGGCCGGGCTGGTCGGCGGAATCGTGTAAATCGCCGACGGGATATCGGCCGTGACCGCCCAGGGGCCGGTCGGCGCAGCGGCCATGAACCAGACCGCGTTGTAGCAGCAGTAGTACTTGTCCTGGTACTCGATGACGGTGTAACTGGTGTTGATCGCGCGCTCCAGTCCGGTGGTGCCGGAGATGGGCTCGAACTTCGGCTCGCCGTCGTAGGTCACGTCCAGCTTGGCCTCCTGGTTGTTGATCGTCGCCTTGTGCGGAATCTGCGCGGTAATGACGGCCTCCTTGGCCTCGGGCGTGCCCGGCACGCTCACCAGCACCTCCTGGCCGAGCGTGGAGTTTGAGGGAATCTGCGCGAAGTCCGCCGGCAGCAGGCTGGGGTCGACGTAGCTCCAGGGGCCCTGTTCCAGGTTGCTGGTCTTGAACCACCGGCCCGAGAGCAGCGCGTAGATTTCGCCGCTCTCCTTCAGCACCGGCTGGTCAATATTGGTCGCGTAAAGGATGCCGGTATCCGGCACCGGCGTCCAGGTGGGCTGGCCGCGAAAGTCCATCAGCGTGGCCTGCTGGGTGGCCACATACACCGCCGGCACCGGCGCGCCGCTCTCCAGCTTGGCCTGGGCCAGCGCCAGGGCCACCGGGCTGTCCTTCGGCGCTTGGTCAAGCCCGGCCGGCTGCGCGGCGGCCTGCCAGGGCCCCTTGAGCAAATCCGGTGAACTCAGCCACTGCTTGTCGGTCAGCAAAAAGTAGGTGTCCGGCTGCTGGTCGAAAATGATGACCCACTCCGTGTTCAGCACCGTCATGTACTTGGTGCCCGCCAGATCGCGCATCTCCGGCTGGCCGCCGATCAGCACCAGGATGGCGGGCGACTGCGTGCTGACGATGATCTCCGGCACCGGGCTGTCGGCGATCGAGACCGTCTTCTTCGCTTCGATGTCCTGCGTCCGCGCCAAGTTGGCGGTGAGCTGGTCGAGAGAAACCTCCATCGAAGCCGGGAGCGCCTTCTGCTGGATCATCTGCGTGACCTCCGCCGGCAGGGTGGGGAAGTCTACCTTGGTGATCTTGATGCCAGAGAGCGTGACCTCGCGGGTGGTCATGTTGGACGAAGTTTGGGCCTCCAGAAAAACGGAGCCGAAAGCGGGCTGCTTGAGGTCGCCGCCGGTCACCTGCACGGCTTGGCGCGCCTCCAGCACCTGGTTTTGCCAGCGATCCACCTGCGGCTGGAAGGCGGTGAAGGTGTAGCCGTTCTGCTTGAATTCGCGCGGCCACTCGACCGAGGCGGGCGGCTTCTGCTCCGTGCCCGCCTCCGGTGCGGCCTGCCCGGGCAGGTACTCCACCGGCTTGAAGACAATGCCCGCCCAGAGTGGGCAGGGCAGCGGGCTGGAGAGGATCAGGGCCAGGCAGCCCACGGCAAGAACGGGGATTCGGAGAGAGCGCATCGGATAATCTCCTCCCCGCCCGCCTCCGGCGCAAGGGCCGTCCCGTAATTCTCACGAAATCACCGGCGGGCGCTAAAGAAAAGGTGGCCGACACCGTAAGAAAGGGGGATGGCCAACCGGGCAGAGTCCCCCGGCCGTCACTTTTTTTAGTGTAAGTGAGTTAGCAAGTGAAATAGTGAGTGCGTGGCAGCGCCCGTTCGAGTGAGCGGGCGCTGTTTCGTTGCTGGGAGAATCCGCCCTAGCGTCGGCCCCAAGCACCGAAGACGAGGCGCGCCAGCCGGCCGTAACGCGTGGCACCAACAAAATACAGCAGGTATAAGCCCAACATCCAGGTGTAGACCACCCCGGTATCCCGAGCGTACCAGTCCCAAAAACCCCTGAGCAGAAACACAAGCATCATTAGAAGCAGCTTCATGAAGCCGTACCAGCCCATGATGTCCCAGAGCCACGACCGCCAAGACGGGCGCAACCAGATCCACAAGGGCAAAGTCACGTTCATCAGCAAAAGCAAGTCCATCAACCACTTCACCGGCCCCCAAATGACGGCGCGTGTCTTTTCCCGCCAGTCCCCGCTCTCCCAGGCGGAGGTAAACGGCTCCATCCGACCATAAAGATAGAATTCATCGTAATAAACGATGTAAAAGTAGCGCCAGGCTCCCTCCCCATAAGTCATCTGGGAGCCCCGCGTCGTCATGGTCGCAATCACCAGCACCATGGCCGAGCCCAGCAGGATCAGCAGCAGCTCCATTCGGCCGATCTGCGGCCGGAGCACAAAGGGGCCCGCCATGACGTCTACCCTGCCGCGCACGCTCCCGCCGCGCGATGTCTTTCTCATCATCCCCAATCCGCCCAACGCAGCTACCGGCAGACTCGTCTGCGGAGCCGCTACTCCGGCGGCGTGGGCCGGGCCGGCCGCCGGGAGCGGAACAGAATCCGCCCCAGATGCCCGAAATTGAGTGCGCCCGCGACCTGAATCCCAAAAAATATGCCCATCACGATGCCAATATAAGCCGAGGTCTCTTGATTGAACGCATAACCATTTTCGTGCATTGCCACCACACAAAGCTCCCAACCTTTTGGCAGTACCGGCGCCAGGGAGACTAGGCCAATGAAATCCCACAACCACTGACGCGTGCGCAACGGGATCACAAACCAAGCCGCTTGGCTTAAGCAAAGGATCATCGCAGCCATCGCCATCGCGATAATCACGAAACCCCATAGCATTAAGGCGGCGAGAGGGAGTTCACCTAAAGCAAAACTCGCAACCATATGGCGAAGCAGGCCAGACGCTTTGACTGCCATGGACTCGTAGATAAGCGGCAGCTGAAAAAAAATCGAATTCCCGTCTGGCGGCACTTCCAACGCAATCAGCACCCAAAAAAACGCCACCGCCAGCACCAGCATCCACCGCTCCGCCCGGCTCATGGCGAGCTGCTCCTTGGTCGGTGCCAACTTCACCCCACCAGCCTGTGAGCCGGTCAAGGGACCAGCAAGCCCGATCGCCGCCCACGCCGTGTTTGCTGTACAGCCCCCCATGCGAACGGCCACAATGCCGCGCCATGGACTCCCGCCAATGGTGGCAGCCGCGCACCCTCCGCCGCGAGACGGCGACCGTGCTTCTCTGCCAGGTGCTCTTCTGGGGGCTGATGTTCTCGCCGAGCGGCCAAAGACGCTACGGGCCGGCATCTCGTGACTTCCTAACCGTCGGGGAGCACCAAATTAAACAGGTACTGGAGCACCACCATTACTTGGCTTCCGTCCCCGGGGAAATCTCCCGGGCGGTCAACGCGGGCGACTGGCTTTACCTCGCGACGTGGACCATCAATCCTCTGCTGACGACCGCATCTCTGCTCATCATTGTTGCCCTTGCCCTTCAGCTCTTGTGGCTTTGGGTGCCGCCGCGGCCGCGCCGATGGCTATGGGACGTCTGCGGCCTGCCCTGCCTGGGGCTGTTTCTTTTGTTTGCCTACAGCCACTTCGTTTCCCCGTCGGTGCCATCCCTGTCTCTTTCCGACCGGCTGGTTCTTATCCTGATAATTGTGCTCTTCCTCGCCGTCGCGGTGGGCGGGCTCGCCTTCGGCCACCTCGGGCGCCTTCTGTTCAAGCCGCGCCGTCAGCCCCAACCTTCGCCACCCCAGAGTTAATCCATGGACGGGCAAAACAAACGCTCCTGGTGGCAGCCGCGCACCCTCCGCCGCGAGACGGCGACCGTGATCCTCTGCCAGGTGCTCTTCTGGGGGCTGATGCTGGCGCCAATTCGACCGGATCCGTCTTCCCCCGAGGACTCCCCTCGTACCGTCGGGGAGGCTCAGATGGGAGCGCTGCTGAGCCTTCCGCAATACTTCTCCGAAAGGTACAGCGGAATTCTGTGGTCGCTCAGGGGCGGCGACTGGGGAACCCTCTTCAATCTCGTGATCAGTCCGCTGCTGATGAGCGTCAACTTGTTGTTGTTCGGCTTCGTGGCACTGCAGCTTTCCTGGCTCTGGGTGGCGCCGAGGGCGCGCCGATGGCTTTGGGACGGCTACGGCTTGCCCTGCTTGGGCCTGTTCTTGGTCTACAGCAACGCTTACTTCATTCAGGCCTCGTTTCCGATCGGATCGATCTACGATCTGCTGCTGATTTTGCTTTTCCTCGCGCTTCTACTTGCCGTCGCCCTCGGTGCCCTCGTCTTTGGCCACCTTGGGCGCCTTCTGTTGAAGCCGCGAGGTCAGCCTCAACCTTCGCCACCCAAGAGTTAATCCATGGACGGACAAAACACCCGCCCCTGGTGGCAGCCGCGCACCCGCTGGCCAGAGACCGCCACCGTGCTTCTGTGCCAGATGCTCTTTTGGGGGCTGATGTTGACGCCGATTCCCCGAGAACCCCATGCGCGCGATCCCACGGTCCAAACGGTCGGGGAGTTTCAGATAGAACAGATCCAGTCGCATCCCCATTACCTGATCGAACGCGCCGAAGAGGTTGCCCGGGAAGCCAACATTGGCAACTGGCCAGGCGTGCTGCAAAAGACCGTCAGCTCAGTGTTCATTACCGTGATAGGTTTGATATTCATCGCGCTTAGGTTTCAGCTTTTTTGGCTTTGGCTATCGCGGCGTGTGCGCGGGTGGTGCTGGGACCTCTGCGGCTGGCCCTTCTTCGGCTGGTTTTTACTTGATCTCCATGGTTACGCGACGGGCTATTTCCACGCAAATTCGCTTTACGATTGGTTGTTTGCCGGCTTCTCACTGCTGGTGTTGCTTTCCGTCGCGCTGGGCGCCATCGCCTTCGGCCACCTTGGGCGCGTTCTGTTTAAGCCGCGCCGACGGCCGTAATCCGAATCCGGTTTGGACAAAGCCGACGGCTAGGCATATGCAGGAGGGGCCCCCATGAGCGATGCCGCCCCCTCTCCGGCCCGAGAGCCCTCCGTCTGGACCAATCCGGTCTACGTGGCGCTGTTCAGCGCGCAGGCGGCCACGCTGACCGGCAGCGGCGTCAGCGCCATCGCCTTGGGGATGCTCGCCTTCCAGCTCGTCGGCGCCAACGTCTCGGAGGTCGTCGGCATTGTGCTCACCATCCGGATCGCGGCGCGGGTGCTGGTCTCGCCGCTGGCCGGGCAGGTGGCGGGCCTGGTCGGCACGCGCGGGGCCATGCTGCTGTGCGACGCCACCGCCGCGCTCGGCGTGCTGGTCTTCTTCTTTGCCCAGGACATCTGGCACATCTACGCCGGAGCGGTCGTGCTCTTTGTCGGCGACGCCCTCTTTACCCCGCTCTACAAGGCGACTATTCCGCGGGTGGTCACGCCCACCCAGTATCCGAAGGCGCTGGCCTACAGCTCCATGGCCTACCAAATTTCGACCATCGGCGGACCGGCCGTGGCGGGCCTGGTTGTTTCCACCATCGGCATTAGGGGCAACTTCCTGCTCGACCTGGCCACCTACGCCGTCTCCATGGCGGTGGTCTGGTGGCTGCCGCGACGCTACTTCCAGACCCGCGCCGAACGCGCCGCCGCCGCCGCTGGCGGCAACAAACCGCGTGCCCTCGACGGCCTGCGCGCCGTCTTCGGCCGGCGGATGCTGCGCGAGGCCTTTCTTCTGGAATGGCACTCCGGCATCAGCGGCGGGCTCATCCTGGTTGCCACGGTCGACTACGTAAAGACGACGCTCCAGGGCAGCGACAGCGCCTACGCCTGGGTGATGGCCACCTACGGGCTGGGCGCGCTGGCCGGAGCCTGGCTCTACAGCCTGGGCGGCGAGCGCATCCACCGCGTCGTGATCGCCATCGTGCCCTGGGCGCTCACCGCCGTGCTCGTGGCGGTCACCTTGGCGCCAAGCTACCTGCTTTTGGTCGCCTGCTGGATCCTGGCCGGGGCGGGCGGGGTGATGGTCAACGTCCGCGCCAACCAGTACCTGGCGGAGAACTCGGTGGAAGCCGAACGCGAAGCCGTCTACGCCGCCCAGTTTTCGCTCAGCCACTTGATCTGGGGCTTCACTTACCCCCTGGCCGGCTTTGCCACCACCGGGCTGGGCTTCTACGGCACCTGCTGGCTTTTTGCCGGGCTCAACTTGCTGCTGATTTTGGTGCGCAAGTGGCTCCACACCCGGGATTGACCGCGTTCCACGCGGAAACTTGACTGAACCCGCCTGTATCAGCTTGCCAATCCTGGCAGCAAGGACAAGCCTATGCCCGTGGCCCCCAGCCTGCAGCAACAGTTCGAACTCAACCAAAAGTACGAACGCCAAGCCCGCAACCGCCCGTTTTTCTACCAAACCAAGGTTTGGACGTTGGCGCTGATCTGTTATCTGGGGGCGTGGCTACCTTTACTCCTGGCAGTCGTCTTCGGCGTCCTGGTGGGCTGGCTGACGTGGCTGTGGACAAAGGACGTCTACTGGGCCGGCGGCGTCGGGGCGGCGCTATTGGTGCTGTTGCTCGTTGTTCTGTGGCGGGTTTTCCACGTCCGAATGGATCTCCCTTCGGCGCGCTGGCTCTCGGAAAAGGAGGCTCCCGAGTTGTTCAAAGTGATCGAGGAGATCCGCCAAAAGCTCGGCTGCGGCCCGCTGCACCACGTCGGCGTCAGCCTTGACCACAACGCCTTTCTTGCCGCCATTCCCAGGTGGGGACTCTGGAGCTGGCCGCGGCATTACCTCGTTCTGGGCGTGCCCCTGCTCCTGGGAATGCCCCGCGAGGAGGCCCGGGCCGTGGTGGCTCACGAGCTCAGCCATCTCTCCCGCCGCCACAACCGGCTCGGCAATTTTGTTTGGCGCAACGTGCAAATTTGGGCCCGTCTCAGCCACGCGCTGGGCCAGTATTCGGGCTTCATTCGCCGCCGGCTGCAGCGGATGGCTTTGTTCTTCAACCGCAGCCTGGGACTGCACGCCAGCGTCGTCAGCCGCGAGAACGAGTTCGAGGCCGACCGGCTCGCCGCCGAGGTCACCAGCCCGAAAGCGGCCGCCAGCGGACTGCTCCGCATCGAGGCCATTGGACGCCTGATGGACCGGGACTTTTGGTACTCCATCAAACTGATGCGGGCCGACGTGGCCCGGCCTCCCCAGGACATCCTGGAACGTAGCCGCCAGTGCATCCAAGAAGCCGCGCACAACGGCAGCCTGCAAGCCCACCTTGCCTCCAGCCTGGCTCGCCGCCGGGACCTCTTCGACTCCCATCCCAGCCTGAGCGAACGCCTCGCCAACCTGCACCAAGACGCCACTGTGATCGACTGGACGGCGCCCGCCGACGCCTGCGAGACCTTGCTGGCGCCCGCTTGGCTGCGCTTGCTGACCGACGCCGAACTCGCCTGGCAGCAGATGGCCCACGAAGCCTGGCAGGATCAACACCTGGAATGCGAGGCGCTCAAAAAGACCCTCGCCCGGCTGCGCCCGGTCTGGGACACGGGCAACTTCAACCAGAGCCTAGGCTGGCAGTTTGTCAGCGTGTGCATTCGCCTTTACGGCCCGGTCGCCAGCCTTCCTTTGCTCGACTACCTGATCCTGCGCCATCCCCGCTTTGACAAGGCCCTGATGGAGCGCGCCCGCATCCTCCTTTACCTGGAAAACGAAGCCGGTCTGGACGACCTTCGCCGCGCGATGGACCTCAACCACGACAACAAGCCCGAGGGCTACGACCTGATGGCCACCTTCTTCCAGGAGCACGGCCGCGAGGAAGAGTTCCGGGCGCTGTTTGACCGGATCGACGAAATGCGCGAACTGCTCCAGCTTTCCCAGGCCGAGCGGGAAACCATCACCAGCCTGGATGGAATCGTCCCGGCGGATATCGACGCCGCCGACCGCGAAGCTCTGCTCTTCCAGCTCGAGAGCATCCCGGAAATCTCCCGCGCCTACCTGGCCTGCAAGCGCGTCCAGCACCTGCCCACCCGGCGGCACTACGTGATCGGCATCCAGCGCGGCGCCGTGCGCAAACCCAACCAAAAGCCGCTCAACGACGCCCAGTTCGGCAGCATTCTGGCCTCCGTCCTCAACCTGCCGGGGAGTTTCCACGTCATCGTCAAGAACACCGAGAACGCCTGGCTCTACCGCCGCATCAGCCGGCACAAAAATAGCCTGGTCTATGACGAGAGGCTCCAGCCGGAATCCGCGGATGCCAGTTTGACGCCGCCGCAAAGCGCGCTTCTATAGAGGAATGAGCACTCCTTCCGACCCACCCGCCGGCCGTACCTGGGCCGATCGGCTCGACGACTTTTTTCACGAAGAAGCCAACTGGGGCGGCGCCACCTGGGGCTTCCTGGTGCTGCGCTTTTACCTGGCCGTCACGATGATTTTGGGAGGCTTCGGCAAGTTCGAAAACCCGGACAAGTCCGTCTGGGAGCTTGGCTTCACCCACTGGCAGACCAACGCCCAGAACATGCTGGAGACGTTTTCCGCATCGCCGCTGCCCAACTTCATGCTGGTGCCTTACGTTTATGGGTTGGGCCTGATCGAGTTTGTCCTGGGCGTCTTCCTGCTGGTCGGCGTTAAAACCAAGTGGACGCTGGCGGCGGTGGGCCTACTCTTCGTCAGCCTGTCGATCGGTCTGCGCCTGCTGGGCAACTTCGGCGGCGCGGCCAACATTGGCGTCTACTGCCTGGTCACCGTCATCGCCCTCATGCTGGTGCGCGCCAACCGCCTCGAAGTTTGGCGCTAGAACGGGGCGCCCTCCGCGCCGCTTTCGCCTTGCCGCCGGCCGGGCGGCAGGGGCAGGTTGGGAGAAACGTGACGACGCCAAGCGACCCCGCCGGTTCCGACCTGGAAAACACCCTTCGGCGGCTGGACCAAGCCGCCGCCGAACCGGTGCTCCGTCGGGAGCTCTTTCCCGCGCCGGTCACGATTGAAAGCCTGGACCTGCTGCGCGACCGGGACAGCTTCCTCTGCCGGGCGCGGTCCACGGACGGCGCGGAAGGCATCTGCGTCTCCAACGACAAGCAGATCGCCTCGCTCTATCCCATCTTCAACCGGCGGCTGCGCCCGTTTTTCCTGGGCAAAGACGCGCGGGATTTGGAGGCGTTGCTCGACGGCGTCTACGTCCACGGAAGCAACTACAAGCTGCAGGGGCTGGCGCTTTGGCTGCCCTTGGCCACGATCGAGTTTGCCTTGCTGGACCTCCTCGGCCGGACGGCGGGACGCCCGCTGACCGAGGTGATCGGCGAAATCCGCCACCCGTCCGTCTCGATCTATCAGGCCAACAACAACCGCGGCCGCAGCGCCGAGGAGACCCTCGAGCGAATTCAGGCCGGGCTGGCAAAGACGCAAGCCAAGGCGATCAAAATCAAGGTCGGCGGGCGGATGGGCCTGCCGGAAGAGCCGCCGGGCCGGAGCGAGGCGCTCATCCCGCTGGTCCGGGAAACGCTGGGCTCGGAGATGGTCCTCTACGCCGACGCCAACGGATCGTACGACGTGGCTGAAGGGCTAGGCATCGGGCGGCTGCTGGAGGAGGCCCGATTTAGCTTTTTCGAGGAACCGGTGCCCTTTGACCATTACGAAGAGACGCGGCAAGTCGCCCGCGGCCTCGGCCTGCCGATCGCTGGTGGCGAGCAAGAGGCCAGCCTGCGCAACTTCCGCTGGCTGCTGAGCCGCGGCGCCCTGCAGATCGCCCAGCCGGACCTTTTCTACTGCGGCGGCATGATCCGCTCGACCCGCATCGCCCGGATGGCGGCGACCGTGGGAGCGACCTGCGTGCCGCACCTCTCGGGCACCGGGCTGGGGCTGCTCTACAACCTGCTCTTTGTCGCGACCCTGCCCAACGCCGGGCCTTACCACGAATTCAAAGACTTCGACCAATCCATTCCCCTCGAATGCC